>NZ_JAPVLU010000020.1:0-118237 GCF_027158205.1 Streptomyces sp. H39-S7
CGTCTGCTTCTGCGACTGCGACGCCTCCCGGGAGCCCGCCCTGCTGCCGGCCGTCGCGGACCCGGTGCTGCGCGGCGAGCTCGACCTGGTGCTCGGCCGCCGCAGGCCCACCACCCGGGGCGCCTGGCCGCCGCACGCCCGGCTCGCCAACCTCGATCTGGCCCGGCGGGTCCGCCGCCGTACCGGCCTGCCGCTGCGCGACCTCGGCCCGATGCGGGCCGCCCGGCGCGGCGCGCTGCTCGGCCTGGAGCTGGCCGACCGCCGGTCCGGCTACCCGCTCGAGATGCTGGTCCGCGCGGCCGACGCGGGGTGGCGGATCGCCGAGACCGACGTCCCGTACGCGCCCAGGACCGGCCGCTCCAAGGTGACCGGCACCTGGCGGGGGACCTGGCACGCGGTCCAGGACATGAGCGCGGTACTGCGGCAGCCGGCGGCCGGCGCGCCGCGGGAAGGCCGGCCCGCCACCACACCGACCCGGCCCGCCACCGACTCCCAGGCCGCCACCGGCACCGAGGCAGTCATCGTCGCTCAGCCCGCTCAGGTCGTCCGATGAGCGGCGCTCCCGGCCTGACGACACTGCTGGTGATCGCCAAGGAGCCGGTGCCGGGCCGGGTCAAGACCCGGCTCACCCCGCCCTACACACCGCGCCAGGCGGCGGCGCTCGCCGAGGCGGCCCTCACCGACACCCTGCACGCGGTGCTGCGCGCCCCGGCCCGGCGGCGGGTGCTGGTGCTCGACGGCGCGCCCGGCCGCTGGCTGCCGCCGGGCTTCGACGTCGTCCCGCAGGCGTCCGGTGGCCTGGACGAGCGGCTGGCGGCCGCCTTCGCCGGCTGTACCGGGCCCACGCTGCTGGTCGGCATGGACACCCCGCAGCTGACCCCGGCCCTGCTGGAGCCCGCGCTGCGGTCCGGCGCCTGGCTGGGCTGCGACGCGTGGTTCGGCCCGGCGCTGGACGGCGGTTTCTGGGCGGTGGGTCTCGCCGAGCCGGACCCCTCGCTGTTCCCCGGGGTGCCGATGTCGACGGACCGAACGGGTGCGATCCAGCGCCGCCGGCTCACCGAGGCCGGGCTGCGGGTCCGTGACCTGCCGGTACTGCGCGATGTGGACACGGCGTCCGATGCCGCCGAGGTCGCCGCCCACGCCCCCGGCTCACGCTTCGCCGCCGCACTGCGCTCGCTGCGGACCGCCCAGCCGGCGGCCCTGGCCGCCACCGGCGGGACGGCGGCCAGGTGACGGCGGTGGACGGTGCGACCGCGACGATCGCACAGCGGCCCGAAGTCGCCGCTCCCGCACCCTGGATCGATGACCCGTACGCGCACGCGATCCGCTCCGGGCGCGGGCCGCTGTTCCTGCGCAGGGCCGATGGCTGGTTGCTGCCGTTGGACGTGGAGCGGTGGTGCGCGGCGCCGGACGCCGCCGACACCACGCTGCTGTACCGGTGCCGGCGCGGCCCGGTGCTCGACATCGGCTGCGGGCCCGGCCGGTTGGTGGCGGCGATCGCGGCCACCGGTGTGCCGGCGCTCGGCGTGGACGTCAGCCCGGCGGCGGTGGCGCGCACCCGGGGCATCGGGGGAGCGGTGCTGTGCCGGTCGGTCTTCGACCGGCTGCCCGCCGAGGGCCGCTGGGGCACGGCCCTGCTGGTCGACGGCAACGTCGGCATCGGCGGCGACGCGCGGGCGCTGCTGGCCCGGGTCGGTGAGCTGGTTGCCCCCGGAGGGCGGTTGCTCGTCGAGGCCGCGGCCTACGATGTCGACGAGCGGTTCACCGTGCGGGTGGAGGACGGCCGGGGCCGGTACGGCCGCGACTTTCCGTGGGCGCGGCTGGGCGCCGCCGCGCTCCGATCCGCCGCCGACGGCACGGGGTGGTCGGCGGTCGAGGAGTGGTCCGTGGACGGCCGCCACTTCGCGGAACTGTGGCGGGTCGACGTTTCGAATCCTGCTGACAAGAGCCCTGGTCAAAGGTCATGACCCTGGACATTCCTTACGGATTGCGGACGCGGGGCCCGGCAGGAACCCGCCGGGCGGCTCGGCCTGCCACGATGGAGGGTGTGGGAGTCCGCACTGTATGCACCTCAGTCCTCGTCGCCGCGCTGACCGTCGTCGTCGCCGTCACCATCCGCATCGGAGGTTCGGAAGCACACCCGCAACAGCTTCTGTCCTGGTACGCCGCCGCCTGGCTGCTGTTCGCCGCAGCCGTGTGGGCCGTCCGCAAGGTGCCCGTGCGCTCCGCCGTGGTCCTGGTGCTCGCCGGCAGTGCCGCGCTGTCGCTCGCCGCGCTGAGCGGGCCGCCGCGCACCAGTAGCGACATGTACCGCTACGTCTGGGACGGCCGGGTGCAGGCCGCGGGAATCTCCCCGTACGCCCATCCGCCCGCCGCGCCGGAACTGGCCGGGCTGCGCGACCGCTGGCTCTTCCCACCTGGACGAGTCTGCGTAGCCCCGGATGTCCACCCGCTGGGCGGCGGCTTCTGCACGCTGATGAACCGGCCTGGTGTGAACACCATCTACCCGCCGGTGGCGGAGGGCTGGTTCCTCGCGGTCCACGCCTTGTCGCCCGACGGCGCCCGCCACAAGCCGACCCAGATCGCGGGCGCGCTGCTGGCCGTCGGGACCACCGCCGCTCTGCTCCTCGTCCTGCGGCGGCGCGGCGATCCGCGGCGTGCGGCGCTGTGGGCCTGGTGCCCGGCGGTGGCCTTCGCCGCGGTCAACGACGCGCACGTCGACACGCTCGGCGTGCTGCTGACCGTGCTCGCGCTCGGCATCTCCGTCCTGCCGCGCCGCGGTGCGCTGCTCGGCGCGGCCATCGCCGTCAAGCTGATGCCCGCCGTCGTCCTGCCGGGAGCCCTCGCCCGCCGGGGGCCCCGTGACGCCGCGCGGATCCTGGTGCCCGCCCTGCTGGTGATCGCGCTCGCCTACCTGCCGTACGTCCTGAGCTCCGGCTTCGGCGTCCTCGGCTACCTGCCGGGCTATCTGCGGGAGGAGGGGTACGAATCAGGCAGCGTCCGCCGCTTCGCGCTCCTGCGGCTGTTCCTGCCCGACTCCGTCGCCGCCCCCCTCGCGGTGGTCCTCATCGCACTGACCGCCCTGTACGTCATGCGCCGGGGCGACCCCACCCGGCCGTGGAGCGGCGCGCTGCTCGTCACCGGCACCGCGCTGCTCCTGACCTCGCCGTCGTACTACTGGTACGCCCTGCTGGTGGTCGCGCTGGTCGCGCTCGACGGCCGCTGGGAATGGCTCGCCGTCCCCCTCGCGGGCACCGTCCTCTACATCGGCAACGCCATGGCACTTCCCAGCGAAACTCTCCAACCGTGGTCCTACGGGATCGCGGCGGTGACCGTCCTGGCGGGCGCTGCAGTGCGGGCATATGGCGAGAGGCAGCGCTCCAGAAATGCCATAGCGGCAAGTGGCACTGCCGCTCCGGTGGTCGGTGATGTCCTTGCCACCAGTACCCCGGAACCCACAGCTCGGAGGTGAACCCGGCGTCGAGGTTCGATGCTCGTTGTCGTAATGTCGCTACGGGACCGGAGTTGACGGAGTGTTGGTTGATCGCGCTGCTTGAGCCAGAGCCTGTTGGTCCGCGAGGGCGATCGCCAGTTCCCCGGCCGCAGTGGGGTGCAGTGGAGCGTCCGCGTCTGGTCCTTGAACGAAGGACTCGTCGCTGCAGAGCCGGTGTCCGTCGAAGTGCTGCTGGACGTCGATGAATCCGAAGGTCTGTGCCCCCTCGCGGAGGACGGCGTTGAGGTCTGACAGCCGGGACTCCAGAACCTTCGCCTTGTCGGCGGTGATGCCTTGACCGGCCAGGCAGCCCACGTCGTCTCCGAAGGGGTTGTAGTACTCGTTGATGAGGACCGTGGGATGCTGAGGCAGGGCCGCCAAGTTCCCGAGCAGCGTGTAGTAGTCGTAGGCGAATGCCGCGATCTGCTGATGGAAGTAGGCGGTTGACGCACGGTCGCCGCAGGCATCTGCCGCTGCGCACACGGCTGCCAGGGCCGACCAGTGCACGTCGTTGGCCCCGACGCTCACCATGACGACCGATGCTTTCGGGGAGCGTACGACCGCGGACAGTTGGGGCGGAGCTTCGCTGGCCCCGGCTTTCTGTGTGCCGAGCAGGCCCTCTCTGATGGTGGCGCTGCTGCAGGCCGCGTTCCAGGTGTTCCAGCCGTTGACCTCACCCAGACGCACGGCGTAGGCGTCCTTACTGCGCCGGCATGCCCGGTCCAGGGTGCTGGGATGGTCGACCAGGGGATTGCCGTCTCCCGCTGCGGTCGAATCTCCAATGATGACGGCCTCGATCCCCGGCATGGTGGGGCCGCCCGTTGCTGCCGTCGCCGGCGGGCTCTTCCCGACCAGGTCCTCAATCGATCGCACCTGCCGCAGTGCCCGCGGTGTGGACGCCGCCAGGAGATAGACACCCGCTGCGTTCAGGGCGCACACCCCCACTACGGTGGCGGCCAATATCTTGATCATCCAGGCTCGCGAGGAGCGCCGAACCCCTGCGACTGCCACGGCCATGAGCGCTGCGAAACCGGCCGCGATCAGCGTCTGCCACAGGAGGTAGCGCGTCCAGCCCGAGGTCAGGGCCCGGCTGAGGTCTGTCTCGATATTCTGTTGGCCGCCCGGCTGGGTGGCGGCTTCGGTCTGGGCGTTCAACGTGATCTGCGCGAGCTTGAGACGCGGCCGGATGGGTCCGTCGAACTGCGGTTTGGTCGCGATCACTTCACCGAAGAGATCAAGCTCGCCCGGCCCTGACCAGTGCAGATCCGGTGCTGCCGCACCTACCTGCACCCTCTGTCCCACTCCGGAAACGGACTGCAGCGGCGTCACTCGCACCGAAAGCCAGATGGACAGAGCAGCGATGCACGCGAATGCTCCTGCGTACCTCAGCATGGCCGTGGCCCGGCGGCGCCAGAGGCGCACGGTGTTCCCCCTGCTCACCAACCTCGACTGATCGATCCCCGCCACCTCCCACTCCGTGACGTCCGGTCGCTGGAAGGCGCGGGCCCGGTCCGTCCTGTCTTCGATGCTGGCTCCCACGCTAACGCGCTCGGCACTATCGGCAGCGAATGGGCCTGAACCGCCGGAATCCGGGTAGTCGGCCCCAGGATATTTTGCACTGTGCAAATATGGTGACCGCGGGGCGACCGGACGCAAGGCGAACAGGCCCCCACGGCCGTACATCGCGTTGCGGCTCTGTTCCAACGGGTGCGGTCCACATGATCGGACGCGTCGGTAACGCGCCGGCCAGGAGGAAGACTTTGGATCGGACGGCGCCGCCCCATCGCCAGTTCCTGCTTGTGGCCATACCGTTCGCCGCGATGGCCATCGTCGCGGGCGTCGATCTGCTGGCCGGTCCCGATGTGGGATTTCTGCCCTTGTTCTCCCTGGGGCCGGCCTTCGCGTGCGCTGCGGGAACGGTGCGCAGGGCATTGCTGGTGGGTGCCCTGGCCGGGGTGCTGTGTCTGAGCGTGGCTTCCTACGACGGTCTGCTGTTGTCGCATCGGGTGACGGTGGCGCTGGCCTCGACTCTGGGCGTCACCGTGGCAGCTGCTCTGGCTGCCTCCATCCGACGCCGTCACGAGCATGAGCTGGCGGATGTCCGCTCGGTCGCTGAAGTCGCCCAGCGCGTCCTGCTGCGCCCGGTGCCACGCTTTGCGGGGCTCATGCGTATCGCGGTGTCGTACACCTCGGCTGCCGCCGAGGCTCGAATCGGCGGAGATCTCTACGAAGTCGTGCCACTGGGTGCGGGCGCGCGGGTCATCGTCGGTGATGTGCAGGGCAAGGGGCTGGAGGCCGTGGAGACCGCAGCTGTAGTCCTCGGCGCGTTCCGTGAGGCGGCGCCCGAAAACATGTCCCTCGACATGGTCGGTGACCGGCTGGAACGCTCCTTGAACCGACGCTTGGAGGGAGAGGAGTTCGTGACCGCAGTACTCGCTGAGATCGGTGCAGACCACAGCGTGCTCATGCTCAACTACGGCCACCCGGCGCCGCTGCTGCTGCGAGCAAACGGCGCGGTCCAGTTCGCGGAACCGGACAGCTACGCCGCGCCCCTGGGGCTAGCCTCCCTGGGGCCCCCGAGTCCTACGCCGTACAAAGTCGAATTGGCTCGCGGCGACCAGATGCTCCTGTACACCGACGGGGTCACCGAAACCCGCGATGAGCACGGACAGTTCTACCCCTTGGCGCAACGGGCCCATCTGCTGGACGAGTTCGACCCCGAGACCGCGCTCGAGGCCCTTCGGCTCGACATGGTCGCCTACGCGCACGGGCCCTTGCGTGACGACGCCGCGATGCTGCTGCTGCGTCATCGCGACGTGCCTGACCAGGTCGGTATACCGGGCCGGGACTAACAGCGACATCGGTTCCGTTGCCAGGCGAGTTGGCCGCTGAGATGCTGCTCCGGGCGCCGCCGCGGGGGTGGGATTGATCCATTCACGGGGCGCTGGGAGGGTCCCCGGCGGCCTGGAGCCGGCGTCGCAGGGTGGCGGCGAAGTCCTCGGCGCGCGAGAGCTGGACCCGTAGGTCGGCGATGGGTCCCGGGCGACCCGCTCGTAGCCGCGCACCTGTTCCAGCAGTTTCTCCCGTTCCCCGGGCTCAACGGGCGTGTCGGTGTCGAGGCGGTCGGTGGCTTCCAGCAAGTCGCGCATCTGGTCGAGGGCGAAGCCCAGCGGCTTCATCCGCCGGATCACCATCAGGCGGGCTACGTCGGTTTCGGTGTAGAGCCGGAAGCCGCCCTGGGAGCGAGCAGAGGGGGCGACGAGGCTGGCTTCCTCGTAGTGGCGGATGGTCCGCAGGGACAGTTCGGTTCGAGTCGCTACCTCGCCGATCTGCATGTGTTCGGATTCGCCGCCCGTCACCCCTGGCCTTTCGCGTCCACAGATTCACTTCGAAGTCGGCGTCCGGCAATCGCCATCGGCTCCATCACCGCGATGGTCATCTTCGCCAAGCGCGTCGCCCACCTTGTCAACGTCTCCGCGGTTGCCGACCCAGATGGCGCCAGCGTCGTCTACTCGGTCACTGGAGCCCTGTTCTTCGCCTCCAGTAACGACCTCGTCGGCCGCTTCGACTACAGCGGAGACCCGGACAGGGTCATCATCGCCCTCACCGCCGGTCACATCTGGGACGCCTCCTCCGTCGCAGCCCTCGACGCCATCGAGACCAAATACGCGAAGCGCGGTAAAACGGTTGAGATCATCGGTCTCAACCAGCCCAGCGCCAAGATCCACGAAAACCTGAGCGGTGAACTCACCAGCCACTGAGAGCCTGCGCCGGCAGGGCGCCGAGTGCGTCGTGGGCTGAGTGCGGTGGCAGTGCGTGCGCGGTCCCTGGCGTGGGCGGCGTGTAGGTGGGAGGCGCGATCTCGCGCACCGGCCGGAGCCTTGCCGGTGGGAACCTCGGCTGTCTCACCAGCGTTGTTTGGTCAGGTAGGCGTTTTCGACGACAGGCGCGCTTCCCGCGCTGGATTGAGTAGGGGTTTGTATGGGCGTCAGCCTTGCTAAGGGCGGCAATGTCTCGCTGACGAAGGAGGCCCCAGGGCTGACGGAGGTCATCGTGGGGCTGGGTTGGGACGCACGCAGCACCACCGGCGCCGATTTCGACCTAGACGCCAGCGCGTTGCTGGTCAACACAGGTGGCAAGGTCGCCTCGGATCAGCATTTCGTCTTCTACAACAACCTCAAGAGCCCCGACGGCTCCGTCGAGCACACCGGCGACAACCTCACCGGTGAGGGCGAGGGCGACGATGAAGCCGTCAAGGTCAACCTCGCGACCGTCCCTGCCGACGTCGACAAGATCGTGTTCCCGGTCTCGATCCATGAGGGCGAGAGCCGTCAGCAGAGCTTCGGCCAGGTCCGCAACGCGTTCATCCGCGTGGTGAACCAGGCGGACAACAACGAACTGGCGCGTTACGACCTCACCGAGGACGCCTCCACCGAGACCGCTATGGTCTTCGGCGAGCTGTACCGCAACGGCGCGGAGTGGAAGTTCCGTGCCATCGGCCAGGGCTACGCCTCCGGGCTGCGCGGCATCGCCCAGGACTTCGGCGTCAACATCTGATCTCAAGCCACACTGTGTCGGGGCCCGCGAACCATGCGGGCCCCGTTCGGCCGTCCCAACAACTTTTTGCACCTGAGGAGACGCCAAATGGCGCTGTGGGACAAGATCAAGGAATCTGCATCGACGATGCAGGGTCAGCTCGAGGCCAAGAAGAACGACCTCAAGAGCGGCTCGTTCCGTGACGCGAGCATGGCCATGTGCGCCCTGGTGGCCGCTGCGGACGGTTCCGTCGACCCGTCCGAGCGCCAGCGCGTCGCCTCGCTGATCGCGAGCAACGAGGTGCTCCAGAACTTCCCCGCCGACGACCTGCAGCGGCGCTTCAGCGACTACCTGACCAAGCTCACCGCAGACTTCGACTTCGGCAAGGTCAGCATCCTGCAGGAGATCGCCAAGGCGAAGAAGAAGCCGGCCGAGGCCCGTGCGGTCATCCAGATCGGCATCGTCATCGGCGGCGCCGACGGCGATTTCGACAAGAGCGAGCAGGGCGTCGTCCGAGAAGCCTGCTACGCGCTGGGCCTGCCGCCCGCCGAATTCGACCTCTGATCGCTATCACATGGCTGGGTGGAGAAGCGGCGTATCGGTCCTCCCCAGAGGTAGGCGGCCGGTGCCGGGCAGTAGTCTGCTGCCCGGCACCGGCCGGTGGTATATGAATGTGCGAATCGGCGCCAGAGCGTTCAGCGGCGGGCCTTGGCCCGGTCCAGGGCGGCGATACCGACAGCGGCGAGGGCGATCTGGATGAGCCACTCGATCCAGTCGACGCCCTTGGTGTCGTCCACCTTCAGCGCGTGCGCGATGGCGGCGCCGATGAACGCCGCCACGATGCCGACCAGAACCCGTTGAGGGATCAGGTGGTGCGGCGGTGGTGCGGGGTACACGGATTGGTAGACAACGTGGAAGGCCCAGGTCGCTGATCTGGGCCTTTGTTGTGGAGGGAGTGACGGGAATCGAACCCGCGCTCTGAGCTTGGGGAATCCTGGAAAGGGGCAGGTAGCGCAACCTTTCTGACCTGGGCAGACGCCTGTTGCGACTGGGCTGAGGACATCCTGCCTTGACCGTCGTTGACCATGGCTATCCGACCGAGGTGGTGCGCAGGTGGTGCAAGGTGGTGCGGCTCTTCGCAGTACGCCGCGTCGCCCGCAACGTGCTGCGACGTCTGGGCTCCCGCCATGACCGCGGACGCAAACGAACGGTTCCGCACCTGCATGTCATTCACGGTTCGAAGCCTTCCAGGGAAATGTTTTTGCGCCCTCTTGCGTCGCTGTTCTCTAAGCCGAGGAGGGGGGTGTCGTGTCTGAAGCTGTTCCGAACGACGAAAAGCGCCGTGACCGAGGTCATGCCGCGCCCTGCTGAGGTCGAGGCGGATGTGCAGGGCCTCGTCGAGGTGCACATGGAGACGCTGCTGGGGTCCGAATCCTTGCGACCGAGTACGGCGCGGGGCCCGTCGTCCCAGTCGATGCAGGTGGACGACGCGCTGGCCCGGGACTTCGGCACGGGAGCGCCCAACCTAGTGGTGATCGTCTCCGGGCGGGCTCCTTGCGGGATTGGTCAGCTGCGTCGCAGGACGGCCCAGCTGCCCCACCCCGCTTCGGATTGCGTTGCCCGCCAGTCTCCGGGCAGGGCGGCGGCCACGTCGCCGGCCGGCAGGTAGAGCGGTCCGTCCTGGCCGAGCTGGTTGATCCACAGCAGCACGCCGTCCGGGGACAGCACCCGGGCGATCTCGGTGGGGAAGAGCAGCATGTCGATCGTGGCGACAGCAGCGACCGATGCGTCGGCTACGGGCAGTGCGCTCGCGTCTGCGCGGACGCGGGTTGGAGAGCGTCCGGCTGCCTGGCGGAGCATCTGCTCGGACAGATCGAGGCTGATCACTGTAGGGAAGGTGGACGCGAGGAGCGGACTGAACTGGCCGGTTCCGGAGCCGATTTCCAGGCACGGGGCGTACGGCAGGGGGCCGCCGCGGGTGAGGGCGTCGCGCAGTGGGTCGTCACGGCCGGTGGCTTCGGTGGTGTCCCACACGGGGGCGAGCTGGTCGAACAGTCCGGAAAGGAAGTCTGCCTCCGCGGCGGTCCAGGGGCGGCGGCCGGCGGCTAGATCTTGGGCGAAGACGCGGAATGCGTCTGCTGTGTGTTTCGGGGGCAACGGTTTGCCATCCGGGCTGGGAAGGATGCGCGGCAGCATGGAACTCTTCTCTCCGGTTGAGCACCGTTGGGCGGTTCGGGAACGGAGTCAGGGCGGAATGCCGAGCCCACTCTTGGGCGGAGGCTTCATGGCGGTAGTCCGGCATTTGCGCCGAACTCCATCCCGGGGGACCCGTGCGGAAGTGGCGACGTCAGGCGTGGCCGGGGTGGTCACCGCGGTCAGCCTTGTGGGTGTGGTGCTGGCCGTGGTGTTGGGCGCCACCGCCGTCGTGATCATGCCCGGAGCTGGGGGAACCGCCCATCATGCGGAGCATGTCCCGTCCGCCGGTACGGAGGAATCGGATGAGGAGGGCTGCGGCGAGGAGGAGGAAGGCGATGTTGAGGAAGGTGGTGTAGTTCCAGGTGACACCTTCCATGGGGATTTTCGCGTCGGCCTGGTCGGGGATGAGGCCGAGGCCGCCGAAGGTGAACTCCACGATGTAACCGGCTATGACGGTGGCGAGGTAGAACGTGCCGAGCAGGAACAGAGCCATCTTGGCGCCGTAGTACTTCCGGTAGATGTTGAGGATCGGCAGGATCAGCAGGTCGGCGAAGATGAAGGCGACGACGCCGCCGAAGCTGATGCCGCCTTTCCACAGGACCACCGCCAGGGGTACGTTGCCGATCGAGCAGACGAACGAGGCGATCGCGACGAGCGGACCGATGATCGGCCCCCACAGCTTGGATGCCAGCGGGTGGCCCTCGAAGAAGAACGTGCGCCAGAACGAGTCAGGCACCCAGGCGGCGATGGCTCCGGCGATGAGCAGGCCGATCACCAGGTCGCGCAGGATCGCCGCCCACTCCATGACGAAGACGTGGGCGGTGGAGGTGAAGCCCTCGCGGGAGAGCAGCCGGCGGGCGAAGGAGCCCTCACGCTGGACGGACATGTCCATCGCGGCGTGACCCTCCATCGAGCCGGCCCGCCCCTGTTCGGCCTGTTCGCGTGCCTCGTGCAGGAGTTTGTCGCGCAGGAACAGCCGGAACAGCACGGCCAGAACGACGATCATGATGGGGCCGCCGACGAACTCCGCCGCGGTGAACTGCCAGCCCATCAGCAAGGCGAGGATGACGCCGAGTTCGACGACGAGGTTGGTGGAGGCGATCTCGAAGGCCATCGCGGCGGTGAAGTTGGCGCCCTTGCGGAACAAGGAGCGGGCCAGTGCCACGGCGGCGTAGGAGCACGAGGAGGAGGCGGCGCCGAGCCCGGCGGCGATGGCCAGGGTGCGGGGGCGGTCATCTCCGAGCAGCGAGACGACGGTGGATTTACGGACGACCGCCTGGACGACGGCGGACAGGGCGAACCCCAGGATCAGGGCCCAGGTGATCTCCCAGGTCATGGAACCGGCGATCGACAGTGCGTGCAGTACGGCGTGGATCATCCCTGGAGCCTTCCGAGGCGAGCACGACATAGGACCCACCGACACGCCGCACCGGTGAGGTGCGGCGAGGCGGGGGTTTAGCAGGGGCACCAGCCGCGTGAGGTGGCACCCCGCGCGGGGTCAGCCGACTTTGAGGGTCAGGGCGGCGGTATGGAGCTTGCCGCCGGTCTGGAACTGCAGGAACAGCCGCCAGTTCCCCGAGGTCGGCAGCTCCGCGTTGAACGACAGCTCCGGTCCGCCGTGGTCGCCGTTGACCTTGGTGGTCGGGTGCAGGTGCGCGAACGCGGTGTCGCCCCCGTGGAAGGCGGTCAGGTGCGCGTACGTGTCGAGGTAGGGCTGGAGATCGGTGACGGGCTTGCCGGCCTTGGTGACGGTGACAGCCAGCGGGTGCTCCATCCCGGCCATCGGCTCGCCCTTGACGGTGACGGTGTATCCGTCGACATCCGCGGTCTTGGCGGCGGCAGGCAGCGGCGCCTTCGTCTCGGCACCGGGCACGGTGACGGTGCGAGACAGGACAAACGCGGTGCTCTTCCCGGCCCCGCTGTCAGGCGTGAAGGAGGCGAACATCCTCCAGGAGCCGGGCGCGAGCGTGTCCAGGGGGGCGGTCCAGGTGCCGTCGGCGGCCATGGTCGGGTGGATGTGCTGGAAGCCGGTCAGGTCGGAGCGGATCGCGTAGAAGTGCATCCGCTTGGTCTGGTCGACGGCGAACGTGGTGACGGGCTTTCCGTCCGGGCCGGTGACCGCGAACCGGTAGGGGGCCGGCTTGCCGGCCGTCAGGGTCGTGTCCTGGCTGGTGATGCGGTAGCCGTCCTTGTTGTCTGCGAGGCCGTTGCCGGCAGCCAGGTGATCCATTCCGGGCATGTCGCCCATCGAGGGCGGGGCGCTCGCCGGGGAGGAGACGGTCGGCTTGGCGCCGTGGTCCATGCCCGGCATCGATGAGGAATCGCTGGACGAGCCGCAGGCCACCAGGGTCACCGCCAGGACAGCGGCGGTGCCGGCGGCCGCAAGGGCACGACGGCGCACGGTGGGCCGGGAAGAAGTGAACATGTGAAGGGTCTTTCCGGGTGGGCGCACCACGCTGGGCGGGGGCGCGGGAATGAGCAGGACTCGTTGCTGGGCCCGGGGGACGTCCGGGTTCCGGCGGGGTCCTGTCAGGTCCGCGCGATACACACCTGGAGCAGCAGACTTCGCCCGCCCGGCGGCGGTGGGCCGCGCCGCCCGGTTCGGCCGGGGATCAGAGGCTGACCTGCGAGGAGGCTGGCCGCCAGCACGACGACGGCCACCAGGCCAGATGACGGCAATGGGGTGCGGTCGCGTGCGGGGGTCGACACGCACATCGCCCCGTCCCTCTGCGGCGCGCCGGAAGCATGCTGGGCGTGCCGGCCTGTGTGTGTCATCGCCGGTGACAGCGATGAGGCCGTTGCGGCGACGTCATGGCCTTCGGGCATGGGGGCGGTGGCGGACATCGCACCGTGGCAGCCTTCGGCGGCGGTGGCCGGGGAGCCGTGCATGAGGAACAGGCCGAACAGGACCGCGCAGAGCGCGAGCAACCGGGCGATGCCCCGCCTGTGCGCCTGTCCGGTTCCTGTCACTGCTGGTTCCTTCCCTCATGTCGTCGAGCGTGCCCGTTAGCCGCTTGAACGACGATACCCCGGCCGGGTATCCCTCTGTCGGTCGAATCTCGCTACTGCGACCACGGGCGCATCCTCTGGGCCGTCATGCCGCGTGGTGGGCCAGGGCGGCGTGAGGGTCGCCGCTGTGGGTGGTGTGGTCGGTGTGCACGGTGGCGGCGGTCAGCCGGGGGACGGCGTGGATCAGGGCGTGCTCGGCCGCCACGGCCAGGGCGTGTGCCTTTACGACGGTGAGCTGGGGGTCGACGACGATGTCAGCCTCGGCGCGCAGCGCATGGCCGATCCATCGCATACGGACCTGCCCGACGTCGCGGACGCCGTCCACGGCGCGCAGTGCGTTCTCGGCGGTGTCGACCAGGGCGGGGTCGACGGCGTCCATGAGGCGGCGGAAGACCTCCTTGGCGGCGTCCTTGAGGACCATGAGGATCGCGGCGGTGATCAGCAGGCCGACGATTGGGTCAGCCAGGCGCCAGCCGATCGCGGCACCCGCGGCGCCGAGCAGGACGGCCAGGGAGGTGAAGCCGTCGGTGCGGGCGTGCAGGCCGTCGGCGACCAGGGCGGCGGAGCCGATCTTGCGGCCGGTGCGGATGCGGTAGCGGGCCACCCATTCGTTGCCGATGAAGCCGATGACCGCGGCGGCTGCGACCCAGGGCAGGTGGGTGATGTCCTGCGGGTTCAGGAGGCGGTCGATGGCGGTGTAGGCGGCCAGGGCGGAGGAGGCGGTGATGGTGAGCAGGATGGCGATGCCGGCCAGGTCCTCGGCGCGGCCGAAGCCGTAGGTGAAGCGGCGGGTTGCAGCCCGGCGGCCGAGGAGGAAGGCGATGCCCAGCGGTACGGCGGTCAGGGCGTCGGCAGCGTTGTGGATCGTGTCGCCGAGCAGCGCCACCGATCCGGAGAGGGCGAAGACGAGGGCCTGGAGCACGGTCGTGATGCCAAGGACGGCTAGTGAGATCCACAGTGTCCGCATGCCCTCGGCGGAGGACTCCATCGCAGAGTCGACCTTGTCCGCCGCCTCATGGGAATGCGGCGTGACCACATGCGCGAGGCGGTGCTTGATCTGTGACCACCGGCCCGAACCGTGAGCCCCGTGGAAGTGGGCGGATCCTTGATCAGCCTGGGCGTGGCTGTGGCCGCCGGGCGGTGCGTGGTCGTGGCGGTGGGGCTCGGAGGTCGGGCTCGTCTCGCTCACGGCAATACACGCCTTTCAGGTCAGGGGCCGACGCGGCGGACCGGTTGGACACCGGACGCTCACTCCACCATTATGTGCGTATGAGTGCACGCATGCACCTATCAGGTGCGCATGACCCGCAAGAGCGCCACGAGGGCGAGCGGTTCACCGTGGCCGCGGAGGTCTTGGGGCTACTGGCCGACCGCACCCGCCTAGCTCTGCTGGAGCGCCTCGCCGCGGGCGAGGCGGATGTGACGACGCTCACCGAGGCGTGCGGGGTGGCGCGGCCGTCGGTGAGCCAGCACCTGGCCCGGCTGCGCCTGGCCGGGCTGGTCATTACCCGCAAGGAAGGGCGCCGGGTTATTTACGCGCTGCGGCACGGACACCTCAAGCGTCTGGTCGACGAAGCCCTCGGCGTTGCCGACCACCAGCTCGGCAACCTCCCGCCCCACGACTGACGGGCCTTCGACTGATCAGAGGGCGAGCGCCATCAAGATCTCGTCCCGGTCGTCGCCGGGGGCCAGCCGCAGCGCGCCGGGCCACCGGCCGCTCGAGCCGGCTGTAGAAGTTCTCCCAGCCCACGTCCGCGCGTGCGGCCAGGCGCAGCTGCTGCAGGCCCATGTCCGCCTGCGCTGATTCCCGGGCCCGCTTCATCAGTAGCCGCCGGGCAGGAACGGGAAGCCCACCGCATCGCCCGCGTTGCCACCTCGACCCAGCACTTGCCCAGCTCCCGCCGCCGCTGTGCGTGCACGTGGGTCGGGCGGGTGTCCTGCGAGAGCTCCAGGGCGTCGTGCTGGGTCATGAGGGGCAGTCGTCCAGAGACCTCTGACAGCTGCCGAGCCGCTCGTCAGGGGTCTCGGGACGGCGGGTCAGGCCGGGGCGGGCGCTGTGGCCGGCGCGGGGTGCAGGTGCCCGGTGCGGCGCAACCCGGTCAGGGCAGTGGCGCAGCCGAGCCCGAGTGCGGTCAGGGCAGTCCAGGGCAGCCACGGGGTGTTCGTGCGGGCGGCGGCGTCGAACAGGGCGCCTACGGCGAGGTTTCCGCCGGCGACGGCGATGCCGGCCACGGTGCTGTAGGCGCCGTAGTAGGTGGCGATCATCCGGTCGCCCGCGAGGCGGACCAGCGTGTCCATCTCGAACGGATACAGCAGCGCGGACCCCGCGGCCAGCAGCGCCGCGCACACCACCAGCCCCGCGAGCCCGAGCACGGCGGCCAGACCGTCAGCGGCACGGTGGGGGCCTGGCAGCAGCGGCAGGAACGCCGCCCCCATCACGGCCAGACCAATCGCGATGGCCTTCGGCGCGTCCAGTCGTTTGCGCGCCCAGTCGGTGAGCCGCAGCTGGCCGACGACCGCGACCAGGGCGGACACGGCGAAGACCACGCCCATCGCGGTACTGCTGCCGTCGCCGAGCAGGGTGCGGGCCTGAAGGGGAAGGGCGAGGTAGGTCTGGAAGGCCAGCAGATAGGAGCCAGCCATCGCGGCCGAGAACAGCACGAAGGGTCGGTTGCAGCCGATCGCCCGCCAGTCCGCGGCGACCCCCCGCCACCCGCGCTCACGGTGCGGGTCCGGTGCCGGGCGCCGTTGTGGCAGAGCGCGGGCCTGCACCACCGCGAGGACCGCGAAGATGACGGCCGCCACTGTGCACACCAGCGGGAAGTCGAAGGTGAGCAGGGCCAGTCCGGCGAGCGGACCGAGCAGGATGCCCGCCTGGTAGAAGACGTTGAAGCAGGAGAACGCCTCCACCCGCCGCTCCCCTGCCCCGTCCGCCAGGTAGGCGCGTACCGCCGGGTTGAACAGGGCTCCGGCGAAGCCGGTGGCGGCGCAGGCGATGATCAGGGCGGGCAGGGTGTCGGCGACGGCCAGAAGTGCGAACGCCCCCGTCCGCAGGGCGCAGCCGGTAAGGATCATCGGCTTGTAGCCGATCCGGTCGGCCAGGGTTCCGCCCAGCCAGAACATGCCCTGCTGGGACAGATTGCGTACGCCCAGCACCAGGCCGACCGCCCACGCGGCCAGGCCCAAGCCGTGCGCGAGGTGGTCGGCGAGGTAGGGCATGAGCATGTAGAAGCCGAGGTTGATGCCGAACTGGTTGACCATCAGCAGCTGCATGCCGGTGTCGAAGGAGCGCATCTGGGCGCGCAGCCGCCTCACCGGACACCTGCGAGCAGGGCGCGTGCGGCGGCCGGAGCCGGATCGGTGACCGTGGTGCAGCGCGTCCAGGACGCGACGGCCCGCTCCCCGGGGTCGGCGATCTCGTCGGGCTCGACCGGGACGGGGGTGCCCAGCAGGTGGTGGCCGTGGCACCAGCCGTCGTTGTAGATCGTGTCGAGGTAGCGGTGGGGCCCGTCAGGGAAAACTGCGGCGATCCGGGTGCCGGCGGGGTAGGTGCGGGCGGCCCAGCCGGCGACCAGGGCGACCGCTCCCACGCTCCACCCGCCGCAGGCGTAGTGGTGGCGGGCCAGGAGGCGGCAGGAGTGCACTGCTTCGGCGGGGGCGACCCAGTGGACCTCGGTGAACGCCTCGTAGGCGACGTTGCCCGGGTGGATGCTGGAGCCCAGGCCGCGCATCAGCCGCTGCCCGGCGGGCTGCCCGAAGATCGTCGAGCCGGTCGCGTCCACCCCGATCAGCGCCAGATTGGGGAAGGTATGGCGCAGCGCGGTCGAGATTCCCGCCGAGTGGCCGCCGGTTCCGACCGACGTGACAAGAACGTCGATGCGGCCCAGTTGCGCGATGAGTTCAGCGGCCAGGGGCGCGTAGGCGGCGGCATTGTCCGGGTTGTTGTACTGGTCCGGGCACCAGGCGCCCGGGTGCTCGCCCAGCAGCTCGGCCACCTTCTCCCGCCGGGCCTGCTGCCAGCCTCCGACCGGGTGCGTGGCGGTGACGAGCTCGACGCGGGCACCATAGGCGGTCAGGGCGCGGCGGATGGGAAGTTCCAAGCCGGGGTCGGTGACGACAGTGACCGGGTGCCCGTAGGTGATGCCGGCCAAGGCCAGCCCGAGTCCCAGGGTGCCGCTGGAGGATTCGATGATCGGCGCACTGTCGGCCAGATCACCCCGGGCCCGGGCGCGGGCCACCATGTGCAGGGCGGGACGGTCTTTGATGCCGCCGGGGTTGGCGCCTTCGAGCTTGGCCCAAAAACCGCGGCTGGCGTCGGCGAAGGGTTCCCCGATCCACAGGACCGGGGTGTTACCGACCAGGTCGCAGGGTCCACGGGCGGACATCGGGGCAGGGGCGTACGCGGAAATGTTCATGAGGGGTATCACGGCTCCTCGCCCCAGGCCGGCATGGTCAGGCTCGGGGCATCGGCGGATCAGGACGCGGACACACAGCCGACCGGATCCCTCCGGCGTCGCCGGACAAGGTGAGGCACGGCGGCTGCGCGGGACCGGTCAGGTCCGAGCCACGCACAGGGCCGTGAGAATGCAGCGCCCGCCGACAGTGCGTCGGCCGGGGGCCAGGGTGGTCCCGGCGGCTGCGAGCGCAGCGAGGGCGTCCGGCCGGCCGCCTGCCGGGAGGGCGCCCCCCAGCGCGGGCGCAGGCGGAGCGTCGACTCGGACGCGGTCCACCGTGTGGTCGCCCGTTTCGGGGCAACACGGCGCGTGCTGCGGCGTCGAGGTAGTGACGGCGTCGCCAGACGCGGCCACAGGGGCGGCAGCCACCGAGAGTGCGTTCAGCGTGCGCTGCTCACTCTCGAACGCTGCGCCGTGGCCATGCAGGCAGCCCAGGAGGTGGAAAGCTACCCAGATCAGTACGGCGAACACACCACAGTCCCACACACGGCGATGCGCACAGGAGAATGACGCAGGGCCGATCATGCACACAAAGTATCCCCATAGACACTTAAAGTCATATCCAGGCGATACGGCGTGGCGTCCTTCCTGGCCTGGCGAGCCTCCCGCCGCTTCGACCAACTGATCGCCACCAACTGCCCGACGGCCGGGGCACCAGCCGCGTGCACTCCGACGCGCCGTGCGGGTGCAACTGTGGGCCCGGCGCGGAATCCAAGATGACCACGGATAGGCACCGTGACCGTGACTACGTAATTCTGCACGGCGAACTCCGACTCGTGCGCGCAGGCGTGCGGCCGGCGTCGCCGGACGGTTGAGGCGGGGTGAGAGTGCTGCCCGCGCGGCGCTATTTTCCGGAGGATTGGGGACCGACGGTGCGCGCCGGCCCCCTATCCGTGTGCGGTGCGGTCAGTTCTTGCCGAGCAACGCGTTCATCTGCGTGATCTCGGATGTCTGCGCGGTGACGACCGCGCTGGCGAGTTCCTTGGTCGGGCCGTATTGGCCCTTGGCCTTCTCGGTGTTGGCCATCTCGACCGCGCCCTCGTGATGCTTGACCATCATCTGCAGGAACATGCTGTCGAACGCGGCGCCGGAAGACTTCTTGAGCTTGTCCATGTCGTCCATGCTCATCATCCCCGGCATCCCCGAGGACATGTCCATCCCCTGCATCTCCTGCGGGACCGGCTCGCCCCATGAGGTGAGCCAGCTCGACATGGTCCTGATTTCGGGGTCCTGCGCGCCCTTGATCTTCGTAGCGAGGGCCTTGACGTCGGTGGAGACGGCTCGGGTGGCGGCCAGGTCGGCCATTGCCACGGCCTGCCGGTGGTGGGGGATCATCTGCTTCGCGAAGTCGACGTCGGCGGCATTGTGCGCGCCGGCCGAAGGGGGAGTCGAGGCAGGAGCTGTTGTGGACGGCGACGAGCTGGAATCCATGGATCCCATGTCGTGGCCGCTGCCGCCGCAGGCGGCCAACACCATGGCAGCGGCTGCCGTACTGGCGACGAGCGCGCTACGACGGATCAGTGAACGACGTGCGGTCATGAGAGGTACTCCTGAGTGTGAGGTTGCAGGGCAGGCCGGTCTCGGACGGCGGATCTGCGGGCTCAGTCGACGTCGCGGCTTGCTCTAAATCCTCAGGAGTTGCAGTTCGGCCAACGTCGGCGGCGCACGCCCTCCATCGGCGGTCCCGTACAGCAGGGGGGCGGCCACCTCGGACGAGAAGGTCAGGCATGTTGCGGCCAGGGCAGGGTCGGCCAATGCCATGGCGCCGTCCAGCGCACCGGACGCGCAGGTCACATCGGCGTGGTGTGCTCGACCGTCACATCCGTGGCTGTCGTAAGGACAGTCCCCTATGGGGGGTGCAGCAGCGGCGTGCGTCCCAGTGGCGGGCATCCCATGTTCGGGCATCTGCGGGCCGGTCGCGCCCAGCGCGTGCATTGCCAGCACACCGACGATCACCGCGAAGACGAGCAGCACGAAGGGCCGCAGCCGCGGCTGCGGTCGCACGCTTCCCGCCTGACCGATCATCGGCCCATAGTAGGCATACGCCGCCCGCGTCGGACGGAGGTCCGGGGGACGCACGTGGCTGGGCAGGCGGCGGTGCGGCCACCGGCAGCCAAGGGCCCGGGGTCTGATGCCAGGGCTTTGCATCAGCGCGACAGAGGGACTGGTCGGGCAATCATTCCCGTACCCCCGGAAGGGGAACCGCTGGTAGTGAGGCCGTCTACTATGTTCCTACGTACTACGGCGGAAGGGGCGCGGCATGCGGCGGCTGGGGGACCTCGAAGCGGAGATCATGGACCGCCTGTGGACGTGGAAGCGCCCGGCGACAGTCCGCGAGATCGTGGACGACATCAATCTCCAGCGGGACGTCGCCTACACGACCGTCATGACCGTGGCGAACATCCTGCACAGCAAAGGCTGGCTGCTGCGCGAGAAGTCCGGCCGGGCATGGGCCTACCTGCCGGTCCGTAGCCGCGAGGCGTACTCAGCCGCGTTGATGGAGGACGCGCTGGGGACCAGCGAGGATCGGCCCGCCGCGCTCGCGCACTTCGTCGAGCACATGTCCGACGATGAGGTCAGCGCCTTGCGCAAGGCGCTTCGGGCGGCCGGGCGGCGGACCAGCGCGTGAGCCCCGCCGCCGTGCTCATCGGCTACGCGGCCCTCGTCGGGTTCCTCGTGCCCCAGGTCCTGGTTCGCAGCTCGTGGCCGCATCGGGCCCCGGCTCTTGCCGTTGCCGCATGGCATGCGCTGACCGTGTCCTTTGCTCTCACCGTCGCGCTGACCGCTTACCACCTCGCCGTGCCGGACGAGCATCTTCACGCAGGACTTGTCGGCCTTCTGCACTCCTGCGGCTTGGCTTCAGATGCGAACTCCACCACTTTGGACTCCGCCGACGGCCTGAGTCTGGCCGTGCCCGTGGCCCTGATAGTGCTGCTCTTGGGAGCCTTCACCGTCGCTTTGGGCCGTGCCCGGTGGGCCCGCTCGAAGCACCGGCGGGTGCTGGACATGGTGGGCCGACGCTCGGAGCGGTTGCGCGCCACCGTGGTGGCGCACTCCCTGCCGGCTGCCTACTGCCTGCCGGGGCGCTGCCCTCGCGTGGTAGTCAGCCAAGGGGCGCTGGACTTGCTGTCCGTGCAACAGCTCGATGCGGTGCTGGAGCATGAGCGCGCGCACATCGCGGGCCGCCACCACGTGGCAATGGCTGCCGCGCAGGCGTTCGCCAAGGTCTTCCGCCGCCTTCCGTTGGCCCGTCATGCCCATGAGCAAACGGCCCTCCTTCTGGAGATGATCGCGGATGACCGTGCTCTGCGCTGTCACTCGCGCGAGGTACTTGCCACCGCCATGTACGAGATGGCAGCCGCACAAGCACCGGAGGGCGCGTTTGCGGCCGGCGGCCCCAGCGCCGTGCTGCGACTCCAGCGTGTTCTGATGCCCAACGCCGGACCTCACCCTGCCCTATGGGGGTCGCTGGCCGCCGCGGCGGTGACCGTGCCGCTGATCCCCTTCCTGGTCGCCTGCTCACCTGGCGTCGGGTAGCCCCAAATTTGCGCCTGATCTCTGCGTAGGTTGCCACCTCATCTACGAATCTACTAAGTTGCACCCCAGGTTTGCTCGACGCAGTCAATGCACCGACGCCGCAGTGGCGGTGACAGAACCGACCCGCCCGCACGGGCGAGCCAAGGAGTTGTCGCAGCATGGGAACGCACCGCCGACCGAAAGCGAAATCGACCGCCCACAGCCGGATCGCCGCGGTGACCATCGCGGCAGGTGCCCTCAGCCTCATTCCCTCCCCGGGGCAGGCCGAGCCGAAGCCCTCGGTGGACGTGGTGCGTCAGCAGGTCGACAAGCTGTACGAGCAGGCCGAGGCGGCGACCGAGCAGTACGACGGGATCCTCGCGCAGGAAAAGACCGCGCAGGCGCAGGCGGAACAGGCTTCGCGCCGAGTCGCCCGGCAGCAGGAGGACATCAACCGCCTGCGCGACGAGATCGGGCCGCTGGCTGCTGCGCAGTACCGCAACGGGGGTATCGACCCGACCATGCAGCTCATGCTCTCCAGCAATCCCGATGCCTTTCTCGGGCAGGCCGAAATGGTGGACCGGGTCAGCGGCCGCCAGGCGTCCGTATTGAGCGAGCTGGAGGCTAAACAACGTCAAGTAGCCGTGGAACGCGCCGCCGCAACGCAGAAGTTGATCGCAGTGGAGCAAAAGCGCCGGGACCTGTCCGCGAAGAAGACAGAGGTCCAAGGGAAGCTGGCCCAGGCCCGCTCCCTCCTCAACAGTCTCACCGCGAAGGACCGGGCGAAGCTCAAGGCCCAGGAGAAGGCCCAGTCCAAGGCATTGGGAAGCAGTGACAAGCCGGCAAACTACACGGGACCCGCGAGCGGACGGGCCCGCAGCGCGCTGGACTTCGCGTACGCGCAGCTCGGGAAGCCCTATCAGTGGGGTGCCACGGGGCCGAGTTCCTTCGACTGCTCCGGCTTGACCGGCGGGGCGTGGAGGGCTGCCGGGGTGTCGCTGCCCCGTACATCGCAAGATCAGTACGGGTCGGGCCGACAGGTCGCCCAGGCCGATCTGCAGCCGGGCGATCTGGTGTTCTTCTACTCCGACATCCACCACGTCGGTATATACATCGGCGGCGGAAAGATGATCCATGCCCCCCGCACCGGCAAGAACGTGGAAATCGCCGGGGTCAGTACGATGCCGTACGCCGGAGCCATCCGCCCCTGATCGCCACACCGCCGGGAAGCCACTGATAGGCCAGTTGTCCCGTGCTCCGACCCTCGGTTAGCTCGGCCGCATCACCCGTCCTGGCCGGCGGTAGCTCGTATCGTGCTCAGCAGCTCGCTGGTGAGGTTTCCCTCAGCCGTGGGCGAATCGGTTCGAGGGGGGCTGAGGCCCCAACGAAACCGCCTCCTCTGTCGAGAAAGTGCGCTGGGCGTTGGCGTGGCTCCGACCTGGAACTAGGAGTCGCGGGTGGATCGGATTCGGTAAGCCTTCGGTACGGAGCCCGGATGAAGGCTTGTCCGGCGTTGGGGGTCCGCCAGGGCGGTGGGCTCTGCCGCAGCGCGCCCCAGCCGCTTCATTTCGAACCCGATGAAGAGGACCCGGCGGCGCGGGGCGTGCGCCGTGATCTCCCGGGCGGCCTTCAGCGTCAGCTTGGACAGGGGCGGCGTGAGGCGTGAAGCAGCCGCCGACGAGACGCAGATGCGGGCTTGTTCGATACGCCCGCAGCCCTACGGGTGTCTGCCAGGCGATGATGCCCAGCCGGGGGCGCGGGCGGTCCAGCCCCCACCGGAGAGCAAACCGCAGGCCGCGAAGGCGAGCTACGCGGCACAAACGAGGAGGATGAGCGCCGCGCTCACCGCGCGGACTCCTCGGTCTTCGCGGTGTTGAGCAATTGGCGCAGGGCGGCGCTCTCGTGTGGCTCCATGCCCTCCACGAACTTCACCAGCATCGCCGTACGGTCGTCGGCGACCGCCAGCGCCTCGTTCATCAGCCCGGCCACGTAGTCCTCGCGACTGGCGATGGCCTCGTAGAAGTTGATGCGGCCGCGCTTGGCGCGGGTCATCCAGCCCTTGCGGTAAAGGATGTCCATCACGGTCTGGACCGTGGTGTAGGCGGGCTCTGGCTCTCGGTCGAGCCGTTCGAGGACGTCCCGAACGCAAACGGGTCCGTCGGTGGCCCAGACCGCGCCCATGATCGCGGCCTCCAGATCGCCGAAATGCGGCATGGCACCTCCCGTATCGCCCCACTGCCGCTCTCATCCTAAGCCGTCTAGGAGACGGTGGGCCCGAAAGGCGGTCTCCGGCCGGGTGGCATGTCCGGGCACCGGCTGTGGCCGCAACCGCCGGTTTCCGATGCCTGGCGGCAGGTTCCGGACAGTCGCCGGACATCCGCGCCAGCGGAACGGATTCCGGTTTGGATCCCACCTCGGTTGCAGGTGCTTGGAGTCCGGTGGCCGCACCTGCTCGGCGTCGGCATTGCGCTGGGCGGCGCGCAGCTGGTCGATCTCCGCCTGGAGCCGAGTCAGGTCGCCGCCCGATGTCGGGCTGTTCGGGTGCTGGCTTCCTACCGCCGCGCCTCATGAACCACATCAAGACGCCCATAACCACGGGGCACGCCAGCACGGGACATGGCCTCGTGCGCCACTATGAAGACTGGCCCGCGGAGAGGTTCTTTAGTTACTTGGCAAGTTCGTTTACCGAGGATGGTGCGCGACGGGGCCGCCCGCGGTGCGTCGCCGTCATTCGCGGGTGAATGCCACCTCGGGCACTCAACTAATATCCTTAGTAAGATCGGCGTAGTGTAAGTCCGGAACGCCACAGACGAGGAGAGGTGCCCATGGCCGGCAAGAACCCGAGGCCCACAGCCGGCAGCGGCGGGAATTCCGCAAAGCACACCGCCCGGGAGCGGGTTGCGGCCGCGCGTGCCGCCGAGGCCCGCAAGGAACGGCGGCGCCGCGCGACCTTCATATCCAGCGTGGGCGTGATCGGTGCGGCCTTGATCGGGGGCGTGGCGTGGGCGGTGGTGGCGAACGGCGGCTCGGGCGCGAGCGACGCGAAGGCGAGCGGGCCGCTGCCGGCACCGGTCACGTTCGGTAGTGCGACGGCGCTGCCGCCGTGGGCAGCTCCGGCGGACGCTTCGGCCGGTGCGAAAGCGGCGGGAATGAAGGTGTCTGCGATGGAGGGCACTGTGAACCACTTCCATGCGCACTTGGATGTGATCGTCGATGGCAAGCCGGTGCCGGTACCGGCAAACCTGGGGGTCGACCAGGCCGCACGGGCGATGTCGGAGCTGCACACGCACGATGCGTCCGGAGTGGTGCACATCGAGGCCCCCGCGCACCGCCGCTACATCCTGGGCCAGCTGTTCGACGAGTGGGCCGTGAAGCTGGACGCCCAGCAGGTCGGCGGCCTGAAGGTCGGTAGCGGCAAGCAGCTGACAGCCTACGCGGACGGCAAGAAGGTGGCCGGGGACCCGGCGTCGATCGAGCTGACCGCGCACCGGGAGATCACCCTCGTCTACGGGGCCGCCGATGCTTCGGCGAAGGTGCCCTCCTCCTACGAGTTCCCGTCGGGCGAGTAGCCAGCAGTCGGGCCAGTGCGGCCGCGGTGGCCCGCCCGTGCTGTCGCCGCTGCGGTCACCGCCGGGCGGCATGCAGCTGCTGGGTCTCCTCCCAAGGCGCGACCACGACCACGAGCTCAGCCAGCTGTCCCGGACTTCAGGGCGTCGCGCTGTCGGCCACCAACCGTTGTGCCGACCGCAGTACGACGAGGAAGCAGCCAGCCGCTTAAGGGGCTGGCTGGGCTGGGGGAGCGCGGCGGCCGGCCCCCGCCCATCACCAACGGGCGCTCCGCGGTTATCGCACAAGGACCCTCGGGGCGTGGAGCAGCGGGATCACGACTGCGACAACCGAGTCGTCCAGGGCCGGCAGCTCCTCGATCGCTAGCGCGGACCGTAATGGGAACGGCCCCTCGGCCGCAGCGTCGATACCGCTCTGATGTGGGGCAACGGGGGCCACCGTAGGCTTCGCGATCTTGCTGGCGTCGGGTTGGGCCGCCACCCCTATCCCTGGTTGCCCTCTGCACAGCCGGCCTGGAATGCAGGACCGCGACCACGGTGGCATGGCTCGCCGACACCGTCTCCATCATCGTGAGGGGGCTCGTTGATCGCGCATGCAGAAAGGGCACTGGAGGCCGCGAAGAGCCGGATCCCTTCCAAGGGGTCCGCGAGTTTGGGGCCGTAGTCGCCTACTGCCGGGCCGGCGCCGCGCGTTCAGCAGCGGGGGCATCGCGCATACCGAGCCGCAGGTGCTCGACGTGGAAGAGGGCCTGATCCAGTAGCTCGGCGACATGGTTGTCGTAGAGGGCGTAGACGATGGATCGCCCCCGGCGTTCTCCGGTGACGAGTCCGAGGTTGCGCAGCAGGCGGAGCTGGTGGGAGCAGGCGGAAGCTTCCATGCCCACGGCCTCGGCGAGGTCGCCGACCGCGCAGGGGCCCTCCTGAAGGCGGGCCAGGATGTACAGCCGCGATGGGGTCGCCAGGGCCTGGAGGGTGGCGGCGATGTCGGTGGCCCCCGCCGCGTCCAGACGTTCGCGGGGGGTGGCGTGGTTCTTGTCGTCGGCTCCGTGACCCATAGCGCTCATCCTACCGGCCAAATGTGAAGACCTGTTCAGATGTTCCTGTACGGTGGACGTGTCGCCTTCTTTCTGCCCTGAAGGGTTGTTTTGTCATGCCTTCCGACCTGCTCCAGCGGCCCGAACGGCCAGCCCCGGCCGCTTCGCGTACGGCGCAGAAGCGGCGTACCCAGGTGTTCGCGCTGGCCGAGGCTCGCTGGGCCGCCGCGGCGCTGGTGCTGTTCCTGATCGCGCTGCCGCTCCAGCTGACTGGCGCGGCACCCACCTGGGTATGGGGTCCGCTGTACGCCGCCGCCTACGTCACCGGCGGCTGGGAACCGGCCTGGGCCGGGCTGACGGCGCTGCGGGAGAAGACCCTGGATGTGGACCTGCTGATGATCGTGGCCGCGATCGGCGCGGCCTCGATCGGGCAGGTGATGGACGGCGCGCTGCTGATCGTCATCTTCGCCACCTCCGGCGCCCTGGAAGCCCTGGCGACCGCCCGCACCCAGGACGCGGTGCGCGGTCTGCTCCACCTCGCCCCGGCCAGCGCCACCCGCGTGGCCGATGACGGGAGCGAGTCGACGGTCGCCACCGAGGTCCTGGTGGTCGGAGACACCATCCTGGTCCGCCCCGGAGAACGGGTAGGCGCGGACGGCCGTGTTGTGGACGGGGCCAGCGAGGTGGACCAGGCCACCATCACTGGCGAGCCGCTGCCGGTAGCGAAGGAGACGGGGGACGAGGTGTACGCCGGCACGCTGAACGGCACCGGCGCCCTGCGGGTCAAGGTCGAGCGGGACGCCTCGGACTCGGTGGTCGCCCGGATCGTGGCGATGGTCGAGGAAGCCTCCAAGACCAAGGCGCCCACCCAGCTGTTCATCGAGAAGGTCGAGCAGCGCTACAGCCTGGGCATGGTCTTCGCGACCTTGGCCGTCTTCCTGATCCCCCTCGCGTTCGGCGCGGACCTGACGGTCTCGCTGCTGCGGGCGATGACCTTCATGATCGTGGCCTCGCCGTGCGCGGTGGTTCTGGCGACGATGCCACCACTGCTGTCGGCGATCGCCAACGCCGGACGGCACGGCGTCCTGGTGAAGTCCGCCGTCGTCATGGAGCGTCTCGGGCAGGTCGACGCGGTCGCGCTCGACAAGACCGGCACCCTGACCGAGGGCACCCCTCGGGTCACCGACATCCGCCCTCTGACCGGCTCCGGCCTGGCCGAGGACGCCCTGCTGGCGCTGGCCGCCGCCGCAGAGCACCCCAGCGAACACCCTTTGGCCCGCGCGGTCGTCGACGCAGCGCGCACCCGCGGACTGGCCATCGCGGACACGCGGGACTTCACCTCCGCCCCCGGTGTCGGCGTCACCGCCACCATCGACGGGCACACGCTTGCAGTCGGCGCCCCTGCACGGCTCCTCGCCGACAACGACGACACCCTCGCGGCTCGCGCCGCCGAGGTCGCGGCCGAGCTGGAACACGGAGGCCGCACCGCGGTGTTGGTCCTGCGCGACAGCGTCCCGGTCGGGGTGCTGGGCATGGCAGACCGCCTGCGCGCTGACGCCGCAACCACGGTCGCTTCCCTGGCCATACTGACCGGCAGCACCCCGATGCTGGTCACAGGCGACAACCCGCGCGCCGCCGCCCGCCTGGCCGCCGAGGTCGGGATCACCGCAGACGACGTACACGCCGGCCTCCTGCCGCAGGACAAGGTCGAGGCGGTGCGCCGCCTGGAGTCCCGCGGCCGCAAGGTGCTGGTCATCGGTGACGGCGTCAACGACGCCCCCGCCCTGGCCGCCGCCCACACCGGTATTGCCCTGGGGCGTGCCGGCTCCGACCTCGCCCTGGAAACCGCCGACGCCGTCATCGTCCGCGACGAACTCGCCACCGTCCCCAAGGTCATCGCCCTCTCGCGCGCGGCACGCCGCCTGGTGGTGCAGAACCTGGTCATCGCCGCCGTGTTCATCTCCAGCCTGGTCATCTGGGACCTGATGGGCCATCTGCCGTTGCCTCTCGGCGTGCTGGGCCACGAGGGGTCGACCGTCATCGTCGGGCTCAACGGCCTGCGTCTGCTGCGCGACGGAGCCTGGGACCGCGCCGCCCAGGACGCGCGGTGAGCCGACGCCGCAAGAAGGCAGCCCCCGAAATGGGGGCGGTCCGACCCACCGTCACCGTCTGCCGCGGCTGCTGCTGCGGCACAGCACAGAAGGTCCCCCGTCTGGACCATGAAGCGCAGCTCACCGACCTGCGCACCTCGCTCGCCGGGGTGGCGATGGTCCGCCGTGCCGACTGCCTGGACGCGTGCGAGCGCGCCAACGTCATCGTCATCCAACCCTCCGCCGAAGGCCGCACAGCCGGCGGACGGCCCGTCTGGCTCGGACAGGTCAACGACCCCGACGCCGCTGCCGACATCACCACCTGGGTCGAAAACGGCGGCCCCGGCCTCGCCGACCCACCCGGCATCCTCGACCTCTACACGTTCAGCCCGTCCCGACGCGTCCGCCACGAACTCGAAGACTGACCGGCCCCCGCCGGGGTGCTGTCGCATCCGGCTGCCCGCTCACTCTTCTTCGTCATCGAGCGCAACCGCATCCGGGTCGCGCAGCGGGCGCAGGCCGCGGCCGGTGGAGGCGGTGAAGCTGTAGCGGCCCAGGATGAGGGTGCGGTGCTTGAGCGGGGACAGCCGGGCGATGTCCGCGTCACGAATCTCGCGGCTGTCCCCGCGCGCCGCTGGGCGACGGCGGCGTCGATGTACCACGGCGTTCAGGACCAGAGCCAGCGGAGCTGGTCTGACCTGCCGTCCCGGTACGCCTGGTGGATGGTGACGCGCTTGTCGTGACACCCTGGTGGGCTCGCTTGTGGCGAATCTCCTGCACGGTCAGCAGGCGGTTCATCTGCCGAGGGCAGGTGTCGTCGATCGGGTCGACGACGCTCAGCAGATGCTCCGGCTTGACGATCCGCCCGCACCCGGCGAACGAGGTGGGGCGGCCCTCGCGGCCGACTCCGCAGCAGGTCGCAGGCGCGGACCTGGCTGGACGCCGGTCCGCCGTGGAGAGGAGCTTCCCGGACAGCGTGGTGTCGCCCAGGACCAGTGCCGCAGGGCGCTCGGCCGCCGGATGGACCGTGCGGGTCTCGATCACCGCCTTGCTGCCGGCCTCAGCCGTTCACAGGCCCCGGACTGCGAACACCTCGATCACCGCGGCCACGACCACCAGAAGCACCACCGCGGCGCGCATACACGGGGCGTCACGACTCTTCGTCCCTCTCCGGGTAAATGAAGGTCCGGGTCACCAGATGGTTGGGTGCGGTCAGCGTCTCGCGCTGCGGGCGCCCATCCGCGCCGACGGTGAGTTCGATCTGGGTCTGCCCTGCCGGGTAGCCGAGCAACACTGTGGTGGTCCCGTCCGAGCCGGGCACGGTGTTCACACTCGCCGCGCGGCCGCCGCTGTACGGTTCGCTGGTCAGAAACTGCTTCCCCGTCGGCGTGAGGGAGTGAGGAATGCCCAGGCCACGCGTGGTATCGCTGGTCACCCGCTCATAGACTGTGAGCGTTCCGGTGCCGCTTAGGACTCTCGCGAGGCGCTCCAACGCCTCGGGATCGGGATGGGCCGGCCACGGCACGGCCACCGACGCCGTACCCCCCTGCCACCCATTCGCCGCCACCCGCAACGTCAGGTGGCTGGTGCCCTTCCCCCAGGCGACCGGCGCCACGAAGCAGCCCACTCCGCACCCGCGTACCCGCAGCGTGCGCGTCGCACTGGCCGGATCGGCCAGCGTCGCCGAGAGCCGGTACCCGGCGTCAGCCCCCGGCGCGTCCGAACCCGGCGCCGTCAACTGCAGCACTACCTGGCCGTCACTCGCCGCTACGCTCACACCGATCTCCCCCGTACGCGCACCCACTTGGACCACCGGCCCGGTCGCCGGCGGCGCGACCAGCAACGTGCCCCCACCCTGCCGCGGCGGCGCCGACGCACCCAGCACCGCGGTCACCCCCAGCACCGCCACTAGCAGCCCTGCCTCGGCCCGCACCACACGCACCGGCACCGATCCCTCCCGGCGGCGAAGCCGCCACCGCCCCGCCAGCGCGCACCCCGACACCGCCGCCACCAGGCCGAGTTTCACCAGCAGCCAGCGCCCGTACCCGGTCGAGGTGACCGACGACAGCGGAACGACCACCAGCGCCGACACCACTCCCGTGGTCACCACGGCGGCGAACAGCCAGGCCGCCAGCCGGGCGTACGAACCCAGCACCGCCCAGCCCGCAGCCGGCGCGGACCGCCAACACACCGCGCACCGCACCACGTACACCAATCCGCCCACCCACACCGCCGCCGCACCCAGATGCACTGTCGCCGCCAGTGCGCCCCAGCCCGGGAGGAACGCCTGCGGATGCGCCCGCAGACCCTCCGCGACCACCACCACCGACACCGGCACCCACACCCAGCCCGGCCACCTCCACCCCACCAGCCCGCCCGCGGTGAACGCCCCTGTCTCGAACAGCGCCAGGACGCCGGGACGGCTGTCCAGCTGGCCCAGCGCCGGATCCGTCACAGCGGACAGCATGCTGCCGTCCCCGACGATCACCGCCACCAAGCCCAGAGCAGCCCCAAGCCCGGTCACAGCCGCAAACAACGCCCACCGGGGCGGCAGCCGACCCCCGCCGGGCAATGCACGACGCCCCCACCGAACCGCGACAGCCTCGCCAAGGACCATCGCCAGTGCGGCGAACAGAACCCACCGCAGCACCATCGTCGTGCTCCGGCCCGACGTGGCCGCAGATCCCAGACCACCCGCCGACAGGGCGCCTTGAGCAGAGGGCCCAACCGCGAACTGGTAACTTCCGGTCACCGCGTCTCCGTCCTGGGCAAGGACCTGTCAGGTCACCGTGTACACCCAGGACGGCAACTGCCCTGGCACCGCAGCGGTCACCACGCTCCCGCCACTGCCGAGAACCACGGACCCGACCTCGCGCTGCGCCCCATCAGACCTAGCGATCCGCACTGCACGGCCCGACAATGTCACCCGCTGATCGAAGATCAACGTCAGGGAGGACGGCGCCGCCGCCACACTGCTGCCCACGGACGGCGTCGTAAAGAGAAGCGACGCATGCGCCGAGGCCGCTGGAGCGAACCCCACCCCCAGCATCAACACCACCGCAACGCCGGCCAGTACCACGCCCAAGCGTCGCCGCGCGTGCCCCATGCCCCACCGAGGAGCACCCACCTTGCCGTTCAGAACGTCCTCCTGCGTCGGCCCCATCACGCGAGCATCACCCGCCCAAGCTCTCCTAAGCAGCGTAGGCGCAACGGCCGCCGACGATGCCCCGGGGTAGTTGGTCGACGACAAGCCCAGAAGCGGACAGCCGCGGCCGAGGTGTGCCCTTCCCGCTCGCAGCCGTCTCCTTCGTCCAAGTGATGCGCCGCTTCGTCTTCGCCTGCTGCTACGCCCGTGCCGCGCTGCGCGCCGGCGGCGTGCGGCTGCCAGCCCTCAGGGCAATGGAGGTCGACGATCGCCGGGGGTTCGGTCACCGGCGTGCGATCACCCTGATCGTGGATTCTGGCCACCCTGCGCTGCCCCCTGACGCCAAGCCGCCACTTGCCCTAAGCTACTTAGTAGATGCACTGTAGTTTGCCGCGCCCCGCCGGAGGTCCCGATGCCCCACTTCGTCTACCCGATGCTCTTGCTGGGGTGCCCCCTCGGCATGGGCCTGGCGATGTGGTTCATGATGCGGAGCACGCTGCAGGCGACCGGCTCCGCAGAGCCCGAAGGTCTCCAGGCGGAGATCGATCGGCTGCGTGCAGAAGTACGGTTGCTGCTCGCCGTACAGCAGCAGCTGTTGTCGTTCCACGAGGAAGACCAGATGGTTGCCGTGGCGTACAGCAATCATTTCGAGGTGAAGCAGGAGGACAAGTGACGCAGTTGTGAGCCGGACTCGGCCACACTGGACCATTTCTGGCGGGCCGAGGCTCCTGCGGGAGTGCGACGTCCTCGCGGAGACGCCGGTTCTCCGCCCTCAATGCGGCCAAGACCCGCGGACGAACTTCGTGAACGGGCGATCGATTGTCGACGCCATACCCCGGTCCAGTAGCCGGTTCATGAAGCCGCAATCGTTCAACTGTTCCCGCAGCGAAGCCTCGTCCAGGCGGCAGGTCCGCATCTAGACGCGGCAGCAGGGTGACGCACAGCAGGCCGGCGCCGTCGACCACCAGGTCCGCCGCCGGGGGCGGGCGGCGCTCACTGAGGCAGGGTCTGAGTGACGCGCCACAACCGCCTCGGCAGACCGCCCTCCTCGAAGGCGTGCACCTCGTCCAGGTTCCAGCCATCGGCGAGGGCGTCGACGAGGTCGCGCGGGAAGAAGTGGACGGCGAAGCCGCCCTGCTGCCAGATGTCGTCGCCGTGCCCGACGCCCGCGCCGTAGTGGGCGTCGCCAGTGTGCCGGACGGTGTAGACGAAGGCGCCGCCAGGCCGCAGCACTCGGCAGACCTCGGCGACCAGGGCGTGGATCTCCCTTGTCGACAGGGCCATGCACAGGAGCATGTGCGCGAACACCGCGTCGACCGAGCCATCGGCGAGCGGCAGCGGCTCGCGCACGTCGTGCACCGCGGTGGTGACCCGCTTCGCCGTGCCCTGGGCGGTGGCGGTCTCGTGCAGTTGCTCCAGGCCGAGCGGGCTGAAGTCGGTGGCCAGCACGGTGAAGCCCTCGCGGGCGAAGTACAGCGCGTCGCGGCCGTGCCCGGCGCCCAGCTCCAGCACGGCGCGGGCGCCGGCGGCCCGGAAGATGTCGGCAGCGTGGACGGCCGCCTCGGACGGCTCCTTGCCGTACATGCCCGGGTGTTGGCCGTAGGTCTGCTGCCAGTGTTCGCGCTGGGCCTCGGCCAGCTCCCCCTCGTGCTCCGACATCCTGACGCCCTTCTTGCCGCCCGGCCATTGCCAGGGCTCTTATGCAGGTCAGCCTAGACCGGTAGCGAAGGTTGCTACTAAACTGATTCGTAGAATACGATGAGGGTCCGCTGTCGGCCGGCGCTCGTCCGCTCCCCGGCAGACCTCGTAGCGGCCGGCGGCCATTGTCCTGAGGAGTCACGCATGCGCACCTGGCCTGCGCGCCGCTGGGCTGTCGCCCTCGTGGTTGCCGTCGTCGCGGCGATTGTCATCGGCGTGCCGACCGGAATCATTCGCACGTCCCTGTACACGCGGATGACTCCGGTTCTGTGGTGGAACTACCCCGTGTGGCTGCTGAGTTCCGTGCTGGAGGGGCTGTTGGTAGCGACCTACGTTCGGGCGGGCGAGCCGACCGAGGCTGAGGCGCCCGCAGCTCCCACACGCCCGCGAACTGCCCGAGCGCTGAGCGCGGGCGTCCTATCGGCCTTTGCCGTGGGCTGCCCCATCTGCAACAAACTCGTCGTCCTGGCTCTCGGCGTGAGCGGGGCACTGTCCTACTTCGCACCTGTCCAGCCGGTACTGGCGGTCGCGTCGCTGGCGCTCTTGGGCCACGCGTTCGTCCGGCGCATCCGCACCGCGAACGCGTGCGCACTGCCTTCATGAGTCGGAGCTTCATGGCAGGCCAATGGAAACATGCCGTGTCCACGCGCGAGTCGGTGCTGGCTGCTGTTGGTGGGTTGGCGCTCTATGCCAGCTTCCCGCCCATTGGGATGTGGTTCCTCGCTCCGCTCGGGCCGATGCTGCTCATCCTTGCCGTACGGGGTCACCCGAAGCGGCCGGCCTTCATCGCAGGTCTCGTCTTCGGGCTGGCGTTCTTCGGCCCGCTGATCGCCTGGCTGGCCAACCTCGATCTTCTGCCGTGGCTTGCGCTCACCGCCGCCCAGTCTTTGATCTTCGCGCTGGCGGCGACGGCACTGCCAAGGCTTCTGTCCGCGAGAGCGTGGCCGCTGTACGCGGCCGCGTGGTGGGTGGAGGTGGAGGCCCTTCGCAGCCGGGCGCCGTTGGGCGGCTTTCCATGGGGCAAGGTGGCCTTCAGTCAGGCCGATGCGATTTATGCCGCGTGGGCCGCAGTCGGCGGTGCGCCGTTTCTGTCGTTCATCACCGCCCTGTTCGGCTCTCTTCTGGTCTACGGTGCGGTGACGCTGCGCACCAGGCGGCCCGCGGTGTTGGCCACGGCCTGTTGTGTCGTCATCGCGATAGCCGCCCCACCCCTCGCCCTTCCCGGCCAGAGCGGCGCCGGGAACAGCGCCGTGCTAGTGTCCTGCGCCAGTAGTTGCTCGTTAGATGCTGTGTGACTTCTACTGCTGGTGCATCGCTGCCTCGTCGGGGCCCGAAACTGGAGCCGTTACTGCTGTGCGCGGATGAGCGGGCGGCGTTGGAGCGATGGACGCGTCGGGCGACATCGGCCCAGGCCCTGGCCTTGCGCGCGCGGATCGTGCTGGCGTGCGCAGGGCCGGAGGTACCGCCGATCGTTACGGTTGCCCGGGATCTGCGGGTGAGCGCGGACACCGTTCGCAAGTGGCGGCGGCGGTTCCTCGTCGACCGGCTGGACGGTCTGGTCGATGAGCCCCGGCCGGGCCGGCCGCCCACGATCGATGTCGGTCAGGTGGAGGCGGTCGTGGTCGCGACTTTGGAGGAGATTCCGAAGAACGCCACTCACTGGTCGCGGAAGTCGATGGCGGACCACAGTGGTCTGTCGAAGTCCACGGTTGGCAGGATCTGGCGGAGGTTCCAACTCAAGCCGCACCTGACGGACACGTTCAAGTTGTCGACCGACCCGTTGTTCGTGGAGAAGGTCTACGACGTCGTCGGACTGTACTTCAACCCGCCCGAGGGCGCCGTGGTTCTCTCGGTGGACGAGAAGTCCCAGATTCAGGCGCTGGACCGGTCCCAGCCGGTGTTGCCGATAATGCCGGGCATGCCTGAGCGCCGTACTCACGACTACGTCCGCAACGGATTGACCACCTTGTTCGCCGCATTCGATGTCTCCACCGGCCAGGTCATCAGCGCCCTGCACCGCAGACATCGGGCGGCGGAGTTCAAGAAGTTCCTTATCTGCATCGACAAGGAGGTGCCCGCGCACCTGCAGGTGCACCTGATCGTGGACAACTACGGCACGCACAAAACTCCGGCGATCAGGACGTGGCTCAGCAAACACCCCCGGTTCCAGATGCACTTCACCCCGACCGGATCCTCGTGGATCAACCAGGTCGAGCGATGGTTCGGCTTCCTGGCCGACCAGATGATCCGCCGGGGCGCCCACAAGAACGTCCAAAACCTCGAAGCCGACATCCGCGCCTGGGTGAAGAACTGGAACGAGGACCCCAAGCCGTTCATCTGGACCAAGACAGCGGAAGAGATCCTCGACTCCCTCGCCCGTTTCTGCCGACGGATCTCTGGCGCAGGACACTAGCCGTGGTCCAGGGGAATGTGGAACGGGAACGCACCCTGGCCGAGCAGGCGCGCGTGCGCGGCGTGGCGCAGAACACCGCCTCGGAGACAGCACTGCTGGCAGCGGCGGTGCGCCGGGGAAAAGTGGAGCGACCCGACATCACGCTGTGGCCCGAGAATTCTCTTGATAGTGATCCGACACACGATCTCACCCTGGGGGCGCTGGTCACCGACTCCGTTCGGGTCCTCGACGGCCCGCTCCTCATAGGGGCGATCCTGGACGGCCCGGACGGCAGGTCCTACAACGCTGGTCAGCTGTGGATCCCCGGCCAGGGTCCTGTCACCTCCTATGCCAAGCGACAACTGGTCCCTTTCGGCGAGTACATTCCCGCCCGCAGCCTGCTCGGTGGCCTCGGCTCCCTGCAGTTGATCCCTCGCGATTTCGCTCCCGGCACCTCGCAGGCGCCACTGAAGGTCGGGGCGATCCGCCTGGGGGACGTCATCTGTTACGAGGTCGCCAATGACGGGCTCGTCCGTGACGCCGTGCGGGCCGGCGCGAACCTCCTCGTTGTGCAGACCAACAACGCGACGTATGAGCGTGGTCTGCAGGCAGGTCAGTCCGAGCAGCAGCTTGCGATGGCCCGGATCAGGGCCATCGAGTTCGGGCGGAGCGTCGCGCTGGCATCCACCAGCGGCGTCAGCGCCATTGTCGCCCCGGGCGGGACGGTCATCGACCGTGCGGGTACTTGGCGAAGTGCTTACCTGGTGGAGCGGGTCCCACTGGCCGACGGCCACACGCTCGCGGAGCGTCTGGGCGCGTGGCCCGAGGCTCTGCTCGCAGCCCTTGCGCTGGCGGGGCTCGTCCGCCGTCCGGGTCGCCGGCATCGCGGCGCCAGTACGCCCTCCGTGCGGGATGCTCCTTTGACACGCCTTGGCGCTGGCTGACAACCGTCCGAGCCGTGCCGCCCTGATCGACCATGGCCAACCATTTACTAATCTACTTAGCTGATACGTTTATACTCGGGGCATGCAGCTCGCTTACCTGCCCAGCCCGCCGACCGGCGTGATCCACCTGGGCCCCTTCCCCTTGAGGGCCTATGCCTTCTGCATCATCGTCGGCGTGGCGGTCGCGCTGTGGATCGGCAACCGTCGCTGGGTGGCGCGCGGCGGCAGTCGGCACACGATCGGGGACATCACTATCTGGGCCGTGCCCTTCGGCCTCGTCGGCGGACGTCTTGACCACGTGATCACCAGCCCCGACGCCTATTTCGGCCGGGGAGGGGATCCGATCCGGGCGCTGTACATCTGGCAGGGGGGTCTTGGAATCTGGGGGGCCGTGGTGCTCGGCGGCGTGGGGGCCTGGATCGGTTGCCGGCGGCTGGGCGTGTCCTTTCCTGCGTACGCCGACGCGGTGGCTCCGGGACTTGCCGTCGCCCAGGCGCTGGGCCGCTGGGGCAACTGGTTCAACCAGGAACTGTATGGAAAGCCCACTACCCTGCCGTGGGGTCTGGAGATCAGTCCGCTGCACCGGATGCCCGGAAGTCTGGACGTAGCGACCTACCACCCCACGTTTCTCTACGAGTTCTTCTGGGACCTCGGTGTGGCCCTCCTGGCCATCTGGGCCGGCCGCCGTTTCCGTCTCGGCCATGGCCGCACCTTCGCCCTGTATGCCGCTGCGTACACCGTCGGCCGGTTCTGGATCGAGTACCTGCGGATCGATGAAGCCCACCACTTCCTCGGCCTGCGCCTGAACGACTGGACATCGATCGCCGTGTTCGCCGGTGCCATCGCCTACCTCGTGATCTCGTCCCGGCTGCACCCGGGCCAAGAGGATGTGGCAGACGTCGGCGTCCGGACAGCAGCCCCCGCCGAGGAGAGGACGAGCGCATGAACGACAGGCAAGTGGCCAGCACGAGGAGCACCAAGATCAAAATCGGCAGGGTGCACACTCGGCCTATGCCGTCCCGGATCTTGGGGTGGACTCTGTTCGTCCTGAGCGTCGTGGTTCTCGTCGTGAACTGGATCGAGGAGTTCAGCAGCCTGGAGGCCCTCCCAGGAGGCCACTCGGCCTTTTACCTCGCGGGGGGCATCGTTGCAGCCGTCGTCGGACTATGGGCGGCCGGGGTAATGGATGCGAAGTAGCTGACGGCACTATCCGCCCGCCCGCACTCGAGGATCGGCGACATGCCCTCCGTCGGTGTCCCAGCTGCGCACGCGCCTGAGCGCTGGACCTGGACTGGGGGTTTGCGGCTCCGTCTCCTGATGGCTACCCCCTTGCTTGGACCGCCGGACGGCGACGTCGGTCCGCGTCCGGCGGCATGAGGAGCAGTCGCAGTTCGAGGTGCCGCGTCAGGCTGTGGCGGGCGTCTCGGCCTCTTCGGCAGCCTGCGATGCGCTCGTCGTAGGTGAGCTGCGCAGGGTGAGCAGGGAGGCGAGTGCGCCTGCGGCGGCGAGGGCCGCCGCACCGAGGAATGCGGCGGAGAATCCGTTGGTGAGAGCGGTGGGGTTGTCGAGCTGCCGGGCGCCGTGGGCAGCGGCCAGCGCGGTCATGGCGGCGAGACCGAGTGCGGAACCGACCTGGTAGCTGGTGTTGACGATGCCCGCGGCCAGGCCCCCTTCTTCTGGGCGGGCACTGGACAGGGCGGTCCCCAGGGAAGGGATGAAGGCCAGCGACATACCGACGGCCGCCAGCAGGGACGCGGGCAGGACGTCGACCCAGAAGGTGCCGTCCGCGCGGGCGAAGGACAGCCAGACCATGCCGACGGCCAGCGTGAACAGCCCAGCGACGATCAAGGGCTTGGGGCTGAAGCGGGCGATCAGTCGCGGCGCGAGGACGATCATCATGATCATGATGGCGACGGTCATGGGGAGCAGCGCGGAGCCGGAGGCGAACGCGCCCAGTCCGAGCACCTGCTGCAGGTAGAGGTTGAGGAAGAACCACATGGGGATCCAGGCGGCGGCCGTCAGCAGCTGGGCGATGTTGGCGCCGGCCAGGTTGGGGGCGCGCCAGATGGCCAGGCGCATCAGCGGCTCCTTCCGCTTGGACTGGATGGCGATGAACGCGGCGATCAATGCCACTCCCGCCAACAGGACCAGCCAGGTCCGGACCGATCCCCATCCGGTCTCCGGGGCGCGGACAACGGCGTAGACAGCGGTGGCCAGGCCGGCCGTGACCGTGACGGCGCCCGCGAGGTCGACCGAGCCGCGACGGGCAGGAGCCGCAGGCATGACGCTCGGGGTAATCGCCAGGACGATCAGAGCGATGGGGATGTTGATGTAGAACACCCAGGGCCAGCTGGCGTACTGGGTGATGACCCCACCGAGGAAGACGCCGGCGGTGCCGCCCGCCGGGGCGGCCGCGCCGTAGAGGGCGAAGGCTTTGGCCAGTTCCGCGGGGCGGGAGCCGAACAGCATCATCAGCAGGGTCAGGGCGGACGGTGCGATCAACGCGGCGCCGATCCCCTGCAGAGCGCGTCCGGACAACTCGACCCAGACCTCGCCGGCGATTCCGGCGGTCAGCGAGCCGACGGCAAGCACGATCCATCCAACGGTGAAGAGCCTCTTGGCGCCGAACAGGTCGGACAGTCGGCCGCCGAGCAGCAGCAGGCCGCCGAAAGCCACGACGTAGGCATTGAACACCCACGACAGGTTCTCCTGGGAGAACCCGAGGTCACCCTGCATTTCAGGGAGGGCCACGCCGATGATCGACGTATCCATGATCACCATGAACTGGGCCAGGGCGATCAGCGCGAGCGCCGTCCAGCGGCGCGGATGAGCGATGGGTGGGGTGGGCATGGCAGGTGCTCCTATACCGGAGGGGGGTATCTTTGAATGAGAGCAACATACCCCCCAGGGGTATTCCCGGCTAGTCCGCACGAAGAAGGAAGCTGCCGTCATGAACGGATACGTCAAGGACAAAGACGCCTACCTTTCCCGCTTGCGCCGCATCGAAGGCCAGGTCCGCGGGCTGCAGGGCATGGTCGACGAGGACGTGTACTGCATCGACGTCCTCACTCAGGTCGCCGCCACCAGCAAGGCACTGCAGGCGGTCGCTCTGGGCCTACTGACCGATCACGTGGGGCACTGCCTGGTCGAGGCGGCGAGCCGCAGCGGCGAGGAGGCCAACGCGAAAGTGGAGGAAGCCGCTGCCGCCATCGCCCGCCTGGTGCGCTCCTAGTGGCTACCCGCAGAGGAGGCGATCTCTTGAGTTTATACCCCCTGGGGGTATATTGGGGTCCTGGTCGACGGCGCCGAGCCGGCGGCCGCACCGACAAATCGGAGGTTCCCATGAGCGCGACCACGTCTACCGTCACGGCCACCTACACCGTCACCGGCATGACCTGCGGGCATTGCGTCTCCTCCGTCACCGAAGAGGTCACCAAGGTGCCCGGTGTCCGGAGCGTCCACGTCGATCTGGCCACCGCGCAGGTGACGGTGGGCGCCGACAAGCCGCTCGATGACGCTGCCGTCGCCGCAGCGGTGGAGGAGGCCGGCTACACGGTCACTTCCGTGCCGAAGGAGCGCTCCGGCAGTTGCTGCGGCACCTGCCACTGACGCACGGGTCGGGACGGGCGACCAGCCGGTTGCTCGTCCCGCCACCACAGAATCGCCCTCAGGGCAGCGGCCGGCGCCCGAACGGTCCGAACCTTCCCGGCGGTCCACCCTCCTCGCCGGTGTGTCAGCCACAACCACTACCCGCCCCCAGTAAGCGCGTCGGCCATGGCGGCGCCTCTCACTGAGAGTTCCTCTCCCACGGGCTTATCGGGCGTGCCCCGGCCCGGACGCTCACATATGACGATCAAGGAGCACTGTGATGGCTACGAGCATCGAGACTCTCCCGGCACACCAGGCGGCCAGCGTTGAGCTGGTGATCGGCGGAATGACCTGCGCCTCATGTGCCATGCGCATCGAGAAGCGGCTGAACAAACTGGACGGCGTGACCGCGACCGTCAACTACGCCACCGAGAAGGCCAAGATCAGCTTCGGTGACGGCATCGCTATCGCACCCCAGGACCTCGTCGCCCAGGTCGAAGCCGCCGGGTACACTGCCGAGCTGCCCGCTCCGCCACCCGATCCGGGGCGGGCACAGCCACCCGAGCCGGACGACGAGGACAGCGGGCGGATCAGGGGGCTGCGGGACCGGTTGCTGATCTCGGCCGTGCTGTCGGTTCCCGTCATCGCGATGGCGATGGTCCCGGCCTGGCAGTTCACCAACTGGCAGTGGATCTCCCTGGCCCTGGCCTGGCCGGTCGTCGCGTACGGTGCGTGGCCCTTTCACAAGGCGGCCTTCACCAACCTGCGGCATGGCACCTCCACCATGGACACCCTCGTCTCCATGGGCACCCTCGCAGCCTTGGGCTGGTCCCTGTACGCACTGCTGTGGGGCACCGCCGGGATGGCGGGGATGACCCACGCGTTCAGCCTCGGCATCAGCCGGACCGACGGGGCGGCGAACATCTACCTCGAAGCCGCTGCAGGGGTAACCACGTTCATCCTGGCCGGCCGCTACTTCGAAGCCCGCTCCAAGCGGCGCTCCGGCGCGGCCCTGCGCGCGTTGCTCCACCTCGGCGCCCGCGATGTCGCCGTATTGCGCGCGGGCCGGGAGGAACGCATCCCGGTGGAACAGCTCGCCGTCGGGGACCGGTTCGTCGTCCGGCCCGGCGAGAAGATCGCCACGGACGGCGAGATCGACGACGGCACCTCCGCGGTGGACACCTCCCTGCTGACCGGTGAATCCGTGCCCGTCGACGTCCGCCCCGGCGACAGCGTCGTCGGCGCGACCATCAACGTCGGCGGCCGCCTCGTCGTACGGGCAACCCGCATCGGCGCCGACACCCAACTCGCCCAGATGGCTCGCCTGGTGGAAGACGCACAGACCGGCAAGGCCGAGGTCCAGCGGCTGGCCGACCGCATCTCCGGCATCTTCGTACCCATTGTGATCACCCTGGCCATCGCCACCCTCGGCTTTTGGTGGGGCACTGGAGGAGGCGTCGCCGCCGCTTTCACCGCGGCCGTAGCCGTCCTGATCATCGCCTGCCCGTGCGCGCTGGGGCTGGCCACCCCCACAGCGCTCATGGTCGGCACCGGGCGCGGCGCGCAACTGGGCATCCTCATCAAAGGACCCGAAGTCCTCGAATCCACCCGCAAGGTCGACACGATCGTGCTGGACAAGACCGGCACTGTCACCACCGGACAGATGACCCTCCTGCACATGCACACCCTCGACGGCCAGGACGAGAACCAGGCCCTGCGCCTGGCCGGCGCTCTGGAACACGCCTCGGAGCACCCGATCGCCCACGCCATCGCCCGAGCCGCCACCGAACGCACCGGAGTCCTGCCCAGCGTCGAGGGCTTCGCCAATGTCGAGGGACTCGGAGTCCAGGGCATCGTCGACGGCCACGCGGTGCTGGTCGGCCGCACCCAGTTGCTGCGCGAGTGGGCGATGGAGCTGCCCCCCGCACTGCAGGAGGCAAAAACCGCCGCCGAAGCACAGGGTCGCACGGCCGTCGCGGTTGCCTGGGACGGAAAGGCCCGGGCCGTCCTGGTCATCGCCGACGCCGTCAAAGCCACCTCCGCGCAGGCCATCCGGCAGTTCCGCGAGCTGGGCCTGACCCCCGTCCTGCTCACCGGCGACAACGCCACCGTCGCCGCATCGGTCGCCGCTGAGGTCGGCATCGACCCCAGCCAGGTGTTCTCCGAGGTCATGCCCAAGGACAAGGTCGACGTCATCGCCCGCCTCCAGGGCGAGGGCAAGGTCGTCGCGATGGTCGGCGACGGCGTCAACGACGCCGCTGCCCTGGCCCAGGCCGACCTGGGGCTGGCCATGGGCACCGGCACCGACGTCGCCATCGAAGCCAGCGATCTCACCCTGGTCCGCGGCGACCTGCGCGCCGCAGCCGACGCCATCCGCCTGGCCCGCCGCACCCTGGCCACCATCAAGGGCAACCTGTTTTGGGCCTTCGCCTACAACGTCGCCGCCCTGCCCCTGGCCGCAGCCGGACTCCTCAACCCCATGCTCGCCGGAGCCGCCATGGCCTTCTCCTCCGTCTTCGTCATCACCAACAGCCTGCGCCTGCGCAACTTCCGCACCCTGGCATAGGGGCCGAGGGCACCGCTGCGCCGGTCGCACCCAGCACCGCAACCGCGGCGCCGGGTGCGAACCCGTTACTGCACGCGCCACCCCGGCCAGGGTGCTGGAGAAAAATCCCGGACGACGAGGTGGGGTACCGACCGTCGCCGGATACAGAAACCACGAGGACGACGCCACCGAACTCCTGCGCCGTATCGAAGGACAGGTCCGCGGCGCGCAGCGCATGGTTGACCAGGATCTGTACTAAATTGCGGCCTTGCAATCCGTGGCCCTGATCGTCCTTGACGAACGTCTCAAGCGCTGGGTCGACAACGCCATCACTGCGGGCTGTCAGAAAGCCGATGCCAGAGTCGCAGAAGCTCCCGCCGCCATCGCCAGCCTGCTCCGCTCCTGAACCGGTCAAGCACAACGATGCCGGCCGCTTCCGCCTGCGGCGTCTGGCCCCCGCCGCCGTGATCCGGACTGCCACCAGGGAGCTGCTCGTCCTGATGCGCCGCTGCCACAAAATCCGGCATACTGTCCCGTTCGTAAAATTCGGACCCATCCGCTCCTGGTGTCAGGTCCGAATATGGGGTGTGAGTAGATCCCGGCGGCCTTGGTAGAGCCTCTTCGGCCGCTATTCCTCCCTATGGCACAGGAGCCCTGCATTCCATGCGGCACCGGACTGCCGCGGGGCTCCGTTTGGAGCAAGCCATGAACAAGACTCTCCTCCCCCTGGTGGGTATAGCCGCGTTCGCCATCCCGCTGGCGCTGCCGGCGGTGGCATCGGCGCAGTCCTCCAGCGGGGGTGCGAACTATCAGGCCACCCTCGACCCGGTGGCCACGAACATGGTCGACGGATCCGGCATGGCCACCGTCACCCTGTCGGGCAACCAGGCGACCGTCTCGGTCACTGCCAACCAGCTGCTCGACGCCTCCCCGCACGCCCAGCACATCCACATCAAGGGCGCGGGCGAGTGCCCGAAGGCCGACGCGGCGCATGACCACAACGGGCACAAGGCCATCAGCACGGCCGACGGACAGCCTGCCTACGGGCCGATCGGTACGTCCCTGACCACGAAGGGCGACACCAGCCCGAACAGCGCGCTGGCCATCGACCGCTTCCCGTCCACCGGCTCCTTCCACTACACCCGCACCATGACCGTGACGCCGGATGTGGCGGCCGCCGTGCGGGCCAACAACGCGGTGATCGTCGTGCACGGCATCGACTACAACCACAACGGCAAGTACGACAGCGTGCTGGGCGCCAGCGAACTGGACCCGAAGCTTCCCCAGGAAGCCACCGCTCCCGCCATCTGCGGGGCCCTGAACTCCATGCCCACCGGGGGAGCGGGGACCGGTGACGGAGCCACCCAGGCCGCTGCCGGCGGCAACAGCTCCGATCTGATCGCCACCGGCCTGGGCGCCGCAGCGGTCGCGGCACTGGCCGGCACCCTGATCCTGCGGCGCAGGAACGCCGCAGCCCAGCGATGACCGACGGGACCGGGCCCGGCACCAGGCCCGAGCCGGACCCCGAAGCCGCCGCCCCCCGTCCGGCGGGGGGCGGCACCCGCCGCCGCACTATCATCGGACTCGCCACGGCAATGGCCCTGGCCGGAGCCGGTGCAGCGGTCGCCCTCACCGGCGTCTCCAGCGGGTCGGCACCGCCACCCCAGCCCCCAGCCGTGGCAGCACCAGCCACCGCTGCGCACCCCACCGCACCCAAGCCGCCCGGCCAACCGGCGCCGCGCCCGTCAACCGGCCACGTGCTCCCGGCATCCGTGCCGGTGTCCTTGGACATCCCCGCCATCGGCGTCCACACCACACTGCTGGCCCTGGGCCGCAACACCGACGGAACTGTCCAGGTCCCCTGGAAGCCGCTGAAAGCCGGCTGGTACAAGAACTCACCCACCCCCGGACAGCTCGGCGCCTCCGTCATCCTCGGCCACGTCGACTCCAAGGAAACCGGCCCCGCCGTGTTCTACCGGCTCGGCGCCCTCAAAGCGGGCACCCGCATCACCGTCACCCGGACCGACGGCACCGCCGCCGCCTTCATCACCAACTCGGTGCGGGCCTTCCCCAAGGACGATTTCCCCACCCTGGACGTCTACTCCACCACCGCCGACCAGCCCCAACTCCGCCTCATCACCTGCGGCAACTGGGATCCCAAAACCCGCACCTACCTCGGCAACATCGTCGCCTTCGCCACCCTCGCCGACACCGTCAGGTAGGACGGGCAGGACCATGATGGGCCTCCATCTCCCGCCGAACGCACGACCCACCAGGGCGCGGGGGCTGGTCCCGTCAGGGATCACTCCACCGGGCGTTTCTGCGCAGCGCCACCGGCCGCCTTGTACCGACGAACAGCCAATGCGGCCAGCAGCCCAACCTTGATCACCACCAATGCGGCCACGGCGCCCACCGCCGCGAGGGGCCACCGGGACGATGCCACCAGCCATCCGAACAGACCCAGGTGCACCCCGGCCGCGACCACGGCTACTGCCGCTACAGCTGCCCAGCGTCGTCGTCCGCGCCAGTTCCGGTGCGACTCCCATTCGGCGCGGGGGCTCGGCTTCGCTGGGTCCTGGCCCGAGTGCTGCTGGTCTTCTGCCTGCCGACTGTGTTGCCAGCTGACGGTGAGCGGCTGGCGGCGGCTGTATCGACCCAGGTGCGCGGTGACGACGTCCATCGCCCGTTGCAGCGAGTCGCTGTCCTGCGCCTGTGTCTGGATCACGAGCGTGGCGGAGGTGGCCTGCAGGCTGCACAGGGCCCACCCGAAATCGACCTCGCCGCGGGTCTCCGACCACTGCACCTGCATCAGGGCGGCCTCCGCCTCGGTGACCGGCCGGCTGCCGCCCGCGTGAAGGCGAGGCCGATGACGCAGGGCGCTGCCCCTGTTGCTGAAGTGCTTGCACAACTGCACCAGGTAACGACTCGCCCGGTCTGTGCGGATCTCAGCTTCGGCGGAATACATGGCAAGCACCTCGGCGGGTTGAGGGAAGGCTGACCCCACCCACATTTATCGATACACACTGTCTCTGTCAATACGAAGTGTCACTTCCTGAACGCCTTGTAGGCTGGAGGGATGCCGAAGCTGTGGACCGAGACCATGGACGCTCACCGCGCCGCGGTACGCACTGCGATTCTGGATGCCGCCGCCGGCCTGGTCTCCGAACGCGGCCTGGCGTCGGTGAACATGTCCCAGATCGCCGCCCAGGCCGACATCGGCCGTGCCACGCTGTACAAGTACTTCCCGGACGTCGGGGCGGTCCTGCTCGCCTGGCACGAACAGCAGATCCGCGCCCACCTGGACCACCTCGCCGCCGTCCGCGACCACCACCACGAGCCGCAGGCGCGGCTCGAAGCCGTGCTGCACGCCTACGCGGCCCTGCTCCACGAACGGCACCACGGCGAACTCGCGGCCCTCGCGCACAGCGGAGACGTCTCAACCCTGCACCGAAGCGAGCACCTAGGCCACGCCCAGCAGCACCTGACGGGCCTTATCGCCGACCTCATCGCCCAGGCCGCACAGGCCGGCGACCTCCGCGACGACGTCGCCCCCCAGGAGTTGGCACAGTACTGTTTGCACGCCCTTGGCGCCGCGGCCGATCTTCCATCCAAAGCAGCCGCCGTGCGACTTGCCGACGTCACCCTCGCCGGCCTGCGCAACCCGCACTGAGTGCTCTCGCCCGAAGGGACGTTTCGTTCAAGCGGTCCGTTCGCGCGTGGGGCGTCGATCCATCCGCCGGGACGGGTAGCCGTCTCCAGTCCTCGTTCGCCAGCGAGGGCCTGTTGCTCTCGCAGCGCAGCAAGGCAACCCCATGATTCCGTTGCGATCCCGCTGGGCGCGCGGAACCCAGGTGCCTTCGTCAGCGCGAAGCGCTGTTTCTCCCGCCCTACCGCCGCGACCGGCATTTCCGGTGTAGGAACCATAGAGATGGCAGCCCGTGACCGTGCACAACGTCGGGTTCAAGCTGGCCTCTTCGATCTTCCTCCAAGCAGCGGCAGCGGCGGCTGAAGGAAGTGCGCAGGGCGCTGAACCTGGAGGAGCGTGCCCGACTTCGTCGAACTACGTGCCGTCGTGCTCCGCGCCGACGGAAGGCGCCCACTTCGGGCTCTTGTCACCGTCCTGGGCTTCGCGGCGGGCATCAGCTCTCGTCATGTGTTCGCTTCCCCGCGCCAGGCGGGGTTCGCCGACCTAGGGAGGCCGGGGGCGCCCCACAGCGGGAACCAGCGGCTCAGGTCCTCCTCGATGCGCAGGTCGTCCTTGGCCGTGGCCCTGACCTGGAGTTCCAGCGGATTGTCGCGCTTCTGGCCGGGCAGCGGCGCGAACGGGTAGAAGGTGCCCCGCTTGTAGAGGTAGACCAGCGCGAGGGGGCGCAGCTCGGCGTCGTGGAAGGTGACCAGAGAGCACAGGAGCTGCGGGCCGAAGCCGCTGTCCTGCAGGGCGGAATTCACCGCGTGCAGGTCGTTGACCAGAGTGGGCAGGTCGCCGGGGTCGCGGCGGGAGAGCAGCCACGAGTACCCGTACGCGTCACGGCTGAACTCCACCGGTACGCCGCCCCGTTCGGAGTCCGCGTCCAGGAGGGCTCGTACCTCCTGTTGGACTTGGGCGAACGCGCCGCCCTCGATGGCGGCGAAGCACACCGAGCCCAGGCCGGTCGGGGTGAAGCCGATGTCGGCCTGGAGGGTGATCGCTGCCGAAGGCAGGCCGAAGAGCTGGTCCAGGTCGGGCTTGACCGGCTTGGTCCGGCCGAGCAGGACGTCCAGGAATCCCACGGGTCCTCAGCTCCTTCTCTTCACGCCTGGCCACCCGGTTTCCCGCCCGCCTCGCCCAGCTGCACGGAGATCTCCGCGAGCGCCTCGATGCGGCGTTCCAGGCTGGGGTGGGTGGAGAACATCGCGGCCAGCGCCGTACCGGGCCCGAGGGCCGGGGTGAAGAAGAACGCGTTGAACGCCTGGGCGGTACGCAGATCCTTGGTCGGGATACGGGCGATGTCGCCGCTGACCTTGATCAGCGCGGAGGCCAGCACAGATGGTTTCCCGGTCAGCATGGCCGCGGCGCGGTCGGCGGCCAGTTCGCGGTAGCGGGACAGCGACCGGATCAGCAGGAAACTGATGCCGTAGACGAGCGCGGAGACCGCCATGACGATCGCGAGGAGGGCGGCGGTGTTCTGGTCGCGATCGTTGCGTCCGCCGAACAGCTGGGAGTAGAAGGCGAAGCGGACGATGAGTCCGGCGATCACACCCAGGAACGAGGCGATGGTGATCACCGCGACGTCGCGGTGTGCGACATGGGAGAGCTCGTGGGCGAGGACGCCTTCGAGTTCGTCGGTCTCCAGGCGGCGCAGCAGTCCGGTGGTGACGCAGACGACGGCATGGTCGGCGTTGCGGCCGGTGGCGAACGCGTTGGGCAGGTCCATCTCGGAGATGGCCACCCGGGGTTTGGGCATGTCCGCGGTGGCGCAGAGCCGGTCGATGACGCCGTGCAGCTCGGGCTGTTCCTCGCGGCTGACGAGGTGGCCGTGCATGGAGTACAGGGCGATCCGGTCGGAGAACCAGAACTGCGCGACCAGCAGCCCGGCGGCGATGACGATCACCAGGACGACGGATTTGAGCAGCACGATCAGCGCGGCGATGAACGCCACGTACACCAGCCCGAGCAGGACCATCGTGACCACCATGCGGGCGGTCAGCTGCCGGTCGGGCTCGAAACGGCGTCGCATCGTCATCACCCCGGGATCAGACCCTCGTCGGAGAGAAGTTCCCGCACCTGCCGCAGACTGGTGTCCTCGTCGGGCAGCACCAGGTCGGAGGGCGTGATCCTCTCGTCCGGCAGCGGCGTGCCGAGACTGCGCACCGCGTCCAGCAGGGCCGCCAGGGCGGCGGTGAACGCGGTCTCGTCGCCCGCGTCGGCGGCCGGCTGCAGGGCGGAGTCCAGCTCGTTGAGCCGGTCCAGGTGCTGGTCGGCGATCTCGTACTGGCCCTCGCCGAGAATCCGCATGATCATGATGTCACCTTCTGGTCCGGCGGGTCCTTCGTGGGCTCTGCACCCTCCACTGCCGGCGGGGTGGCAGAGGCCGGGAGCTGGGCCTTCATCCGGGCCAGCTCGATCTCCACGTCCTGGCCCGCGGTGACGGCCTCAATTTCTGCCTGGATATCGTCACGCCCGGCCGGAAGAGTCGCGTCCTCCAGCGCGCCGGAGGCGATCAGCTCGTCGAGCGCACCGGCGCGTGCCTGCAGCTGCTCGGTCCTGTCCTGGGCGCGCTGCATGGCCAGGCCGACATCGCCCATCTCCTCGCCGATGCCGGTGACGGCCTCGGCGATGTGGGTCTCGGCCTCGGCGGCGGTGTAGGTGGCCTTGATGGTCTCCTTGCGGGTGCGGAACGCGTCGACCTTCGCCTGCAGGCGCTGCGTGGCCAGGGTGAGCTTCTCCTCCTGGTCCTTTAGCGACGCCTGCTGGGTCTGCATGTCGGTGACCTGGGAGGCCACGGCCGTGCGGCGGGTGAGCGCCTCACGGGCCAGGTCCTCCCGCCCCGCGGCAAGTGCCTGCTCCGCCTGGCCCTGCAGCTTTCCCGTGGACTGTTGCAACTGGGTCACCTGCAGCTCGACGCGCTTGCGGCTGGTCGCCACATCGGCCACGCCGCGCCGCACCTTCTGCAGCATCTGGAGCTGCTGTTCGTAGGAGTAGTCCAGGACCTCGCGCGGGTCCTCGGCGTTGTCCAGCGCCTTGTTCGCCTTGATTTGGAACAGGGTGGCGATGCGGTGAGTGATGCTGGTCATGGCGACCGCCGTCCTCTCAGTCGGCTTGATGGTGTTCCGCGCGACCCGCGGCCGGTCGTGTCCCGCTCCGGGCTCGGGACGCTGCCTGCGATCCGGGGGCGTCGCGCAAGGTGTCGGCGGCGCAGAAGACCGAGGCAGTAGCGATGGTCACACCGCCCCACAGGCCCCAGGCTGCGGCGGGCAGATCGCCGGCAATGAGCGCCGGAGCAGGCAGCAGACCGGCCGCGAGGAGGACGGGGGCGCGGTGGATCGAGCGGGCCAGTCCCGATGCGTTGCGCCGGTGGCTCCAGGTGAGATGGACGGCGCAGGCGGCGGTGGTCAGGGCTCCCAGGGTGATCAGGGTCCAGGCGAGCACTTCCATGTCAGGTCACCTCCGTGCCGGGGGGACGGGGCTCGGCGCCTGCGGGGCACCGTCGCGCGGCCTGGCCGGCGCCCGGCGGAGCCGCCTGGGCCAGGTGCCCGCCGGCGTGGGTGTCCTTGAGCAGAAGGAAACGGTTGCCGGGCCGGCTGCCCAGCAGGTAGATGGTCAGCGGGGTGCCGTACATCTCGGTGAACAGCGCCACCAGGAACCACCATGATCAGCACGCCGTTCGACATCGGCGCCAGCGCATCCATGATAGGTCTCCTGCCGTCGCCGTGTGGTTCAGCGGAAGGGCTTGTGGTCGTGTAGGTCGCGGTCCTTGGGTGCGTCGTTGTGACCACGCCCGCGCCTCTGTATGTCATCGCCGCTGTTCATGCCACGCATCATGAAGAACATCATCAGCGGGCAGGCGAGCACGATGAGAGGCAAGGCCAGGTTGCCCAGTGGTACGCCGAGCGCGAGTGCGCCAACCACGGCGATCGCGACCGCTATCGCGTAGAGGCCGTAATTCCTGGTGTTCTTCATGGCCAGTTCTCCTCTTGGGAGGGGCATCAGTGTTTGGTGACAGGGCCGGAGGAGCGCAGGGCGGCGAGGCGCCGCTGGTACTCGTCCTCGTCTATGTCCCCGCGGGCGAACCGCTCGGCGAGCGGTTGCTCGGGCGAGGTGCCGGCGGGGATGGGGGGCTGCTCAGGGGCGCGATTCAGGGCCCGGAAGGACAGGACGGCGGCGGTGATGATCAAGGCCCAGAACAGGATCATGCCAGCTGACACGGCGAACCAGCCCCAGCCGCTGACGTCGTGGTCGTGCCAGAACATCATCGCGATTCACTTTCCCGAGCTCAGGGGCTGCGGGCCGGGGCCCGCCGTCCGGTCGGCGTTCTCTGTTGTTTCCCACAGTCGCCCTCGCCCGGTGTGGCGCACAGGGCCATCCGGCCCCCTGCGCGGGGCCGGCCAGCTCTTACCTGGCAGGGGTGCCGGGGCGACGCTGGGGGCGTGCGATCCTGGAGGAGGGACGATCTGCCATGAATGTCGCCGATATTGCAGTAGTGGCCCTGGCCGTGGCGTTGATCGCTGGTATGGGGCGGTTCTTCTTCGGCCCTCGCAAGGCCGGCACCGCGCGACTGGACGGCGGGGTGCAGCACGTCGAGGTGACGGTGCGCGGCGGCTACAGCCCCGATGTCATCAAGGTCCGGCAAGGGGTTCCGGTGGAGCTGGTCTTCGACCGGCAGGAGTCCGGGGAGTGCACCAACCGGGTGGTCTTCCCTGACCTGCGGGTGAGTGCCGGGCTGCCGGCGTATGCGCGTACCACCGTGCGTGTCGATCCGGCCGAGGCCGGATCCTTCGGGTTCGCGTGCGGGATGAACATGATCCACGGCACGATGCTCGTCGAACCGGATGGCGGGGAAGGCTCCCGGGACGGCGCCGAGGACCACGCCCCCTCCGCTTCGGGAGCGCCGGTAGGTGATGCGGCAGCCAACGAGGCGGAAGCTGCGGAGGCCGCCGAGCGGCACGCGGAGATCACCGACCTGACGCGCCGGGTGGCCATTGGCGCGGTACTCACTGCGCCGGTGCTCTTCGCTGTGATGGCGCATGAACTCTTCGGTGCCGACTGGATGCCGGGCTGGCTGCTCAACCACTGGCTGCAGCTGGCGCTCATCACTCCCGTCATGTTCTACACCGGGTGGCCCATCCACTCCACCGGCTGGCTGACCCTCCGCCACCGCAGCGCGGACATGAACTCGCTTATCGCACTGGGCACTTCGGCCGCATACAGCTACAGCCTGCTCGTCACGCTCGCGCCCTCGCTGCTGCCCGAGGACGTGCGCGAGGTGTACTTCGAGGCGGTCGGGGTGATCCTCACCCTGATCCTGCTCGGGCGCCTGCTGGAAGTTCGCGCCAAGGCCGGCACCGGCGAGGCCATCCGCGCGCTGCTGGGCCTTCGGGCCCGCACCGCTCGGGTGATCCGCGACGGAACCGAGGCCGAAGTCGCCGTCGAGGACGTGCTCGTGGGCGACGAGATCGCGATCCGGCCCGGCGAGAAGATCCCGGTCGACGGCGACGTGCTGTCTGGGTCATCCGCGGTGGACGAGTCCATGGTTACCGGCGAACCCATGCCGGTCACCAAGCGGGCGGGCGACACAGTCATCGGCTCGACCGTGAACACGACCGGGTCCTTGCGGGTACGTGCGAGCAAGGTCGGCGCGGACACGATGCTCGCCCAGATCATCCGTCTCGTGCAGCAGGCCCAGGCGTCCAAGGCGCCGATCCAGCGGCTCGCCGACGCCGTCTCCGCCTACTTCGTACCCGCCGTCATCGCCATCGCCCTCGCCGCCTTCGCACTCTGGTTCGTCGCCGGCCCCGCCCCCGCGCTCACCCTCGCGCTGGTCTCCGCAGTCGCCGTGCTGATCATCGCCTGCCCCTGCGCACTGGGGCTGGCCACCCCGCTGTCCATCATGGTCGGCACCGGCAAGGGCGCCCAGGCGGGCATCCTCATCCGCTCGGCCGAGGCCCTGGAGACCGCCCACAAACTCGACACCGTCGTCCTGGACAAGACCGGCACCGTGACCGCGGGCAAGCCCGTCCTCACCGATGTTCACGCGGCCGACGAGTTCGACGAGGCCGCGTTGCTCGCGCTGGTCGCGGCGGCCGAAGCCGACAGCGAACACCCCCTCGCGGCCGCAATCGTCACCGGTGCCCGGGGCCGAGGGCTGAGCCTGCTGCCATCGTCCGGTTTCGACTCCATCACCGGCAAGGGTGTGCAGGCCGGCGTGGACGGCCATGCCGGCCTGGTGGGCACCGCCCGCCTGCTCTCCGATGTGGGCATCGACACCAGCGCCCTCGCCCCGGTCGCGGCGGAACTGTCCGCCCAGGGCAAGACCCCTGTCCTCGCCGCCGTCGACGGCCGGGCGGCCGGGGTGCTGGCCGTAGCCGACACCGTCAAGGACGACTCCGCCCAGGCCATCGCCGCCCTGCACCTACTCGGCATCGACGTCGTCATGCTCACCGGAGACAACGCCCGCACCGCCGCCGCCATCGCCGCCTGCAGGCCGAGGGCCGCACGGTGGGCATGGTCGGCGACGGCATCAACGACGCCCCAGCCTTGTCCGCTGCCGACGTCGGCCTCGCCATCGGCACCGGTACGGACGTGGCCATCGAGGCCGCCGACATCACCCTCATCTCCGGCTCCCTGACCGGCGTCGTCACCGCCATCCGCCTGTCCCGCGCCACCATGCGCAACATCCGGCAGAACCTCTTCTTCGCGCTCATCTACAACGCCGTCGGCCTCCCCCTCGCCGCCGGCGCGCTCTACCCGCTGTGGGGCATCCGCCTCAGCCCCATCGTCGCCGCGGCCGCGATGGCCCTGTCCTCTCTGTCCGTAGTCACCAACTCCAGCCGCCTGCGCCACTGGCACGCCACCCCACTGCCGACCGCCGCACCGGCCCCGGTCGAGCCCCAGGTCGAATCCGCCGCCGACCGGACCGAACCCATGCCCGCAGACGATCTCGAGCACGACGACCAGTGACTGCCGATAGACCAAATGCTTAGAAGGCACCTGCTCTGTTCGTCGGCTGCAACAGCTCGTTGCGCGCAGATAGAGCGGCCTCACGGGCGGTGGCGAAGGCTGATTCGCCGACGGCAGACACATTGCGTGCCCAAAGGACTGGAACAGCGCGGCGAACCAAGCAAACCTAGAACTGCTCGGGGGAGAGCGGCAAAGCACTGTTAGGTCCGCATGCATGTGGATGCCGGGTCGTAGAAGCCAGCGCAACATAGCCGACGATCGCCGGTTAGCCAAACCGGCGTTCCTGCAGACCATTGGAGATGTTCGGGGCAGCGGTGAGAGTTGACGTCCCGCCAGCCCGTTGTGCCCCATAAAGGGTCCTAACCAAGGAGTTCCGCATGGCCGCAGGTACCGACGAAGAAGATCTCCTTCCGGAGGGTCGTCAGCGTTTGTTGTCGCTAGTGGACTGGGTCGCCGAACGGCCCAAGGACGGACTTGTGCTGCGAAATTTCCTGATGTCCATCGCTCTTGCGGGACTGAGGCCGACGGAGGCCATGGCGCTGCGTGTCCGAGATGTGGTGCTGCCCGACGAAGGCGCGGGCGTTCTTCTCAGTCGCACGCTGGTGCGGGGAGCCGGCGACGCGGAGGCTGTACGGCGTGTGCCCGCGCGCCCGGACTTGATGGCGATCTTGAAGGCGGAGATAGCCAGGCGCGATCTCGGCCCCGATGACGCCGTATTCGTACTCGACGACGGCCGACCACTGACCGCCACGATCTATCGAAGGGTTTGGCGGCAGGCGCGAGCGGCGGTTCTGGAACCGCATGAGATCGACTCACCGCTCGGCAGGAAGGTTTCTTCCCTGCGGGACGCGTGCATCGCATCTTGGCTGCGGAACGGCGACCAGACTGCTGCACACATCGTCGCGGTGGCGGAGTTCGCAGGTATGAGCGCGCCCCGTCTCGTCGACCGCTTCGCACACTGCCTTCGGAAACCGACCTGGTCTGCGATCCCTTGGGACAGGCTCGAAGCGGCCCTCGACCTTCCTGGCTTGGCGCTGGAGACCAAAGCAACTGCACGCCGCCCGTGACTCCGCTCCAGTAGTCATCCGCGTAACTCCCCCGGCCCCCTACTTCACAGCAAGCAGCGGGCCGGGGGAGGACCCGCCTCTGTCCATCCGGGGCCGCTTCTTTCCGCACCTCATAGAAATCGACCGATGCCTGCACGATTCTTGCCCGTCCCGTCCGCTCCCCCCGCTCCCCGCGACGCCGCACACGCGGCCTTCCTGACCGTGAAGGACGCTGCCGAGTACCTCGGCCTCTCACCCCACACCCTCTACGTCTGGCGTCACCGGCGGCAGGGACCGCCGAGCTTCCGCATGGGGCCGCGAGGCCGCGTCATGTACCGGCTGTCAGCCCTCGATATCTGGGTCCGAGAACAGGAGCAGGCCGACTCGCGGTCCAACACCAGCCTGAACCCGCTGAACGCACGTCCCCAGGAGCGGTCCACCCGCTACGCCGACGTCTGACGTTCCAGGCGTCGTTGAGCGCCGTCTCCATCCGCTTTCGTCAAGGAGTTCGTTCTGGCCGGCTACATAGAAGACCGATGGTTGAAGAAGCGACCCAACCCGAAGACCGGTAAGCGCGAACGAACAGCCATGTACGGCAAATGCACCCGCTACCGCGTCAAGGGCATTCCCGGCGTCAAGGACCGTTCGTTCGACGCACTCCAGGACGCCAAGACCTGGCTCGCCCAGGCGCAAACTGACGCACGGCGCGGCGAGTTCGTCGACCCGCGGGACGGCGCTATCTCCCTCAAGGACTACGTCGAGACGCACTGGTGGCCCACTCGGAGCGGAGACCCCTCCACCATCGAACGTATCGAGCAGAGGCTCCGCCGGCACATCCTTCCGCATCTCGGCGCCCAGCCGATTAACGGCATAGGCACAGAAACATTGCGTAACTGGAAGAAGCGGCTTGAGAAGGACCTCGGCCCGACCACGATCCGGATGGTCTGGGCGACGCTGTCCAGCGTCCTTCAGGCGGCTGTGGAGGACCGCCGCCTCGCGCGCAACCCGTGCCGCTCCAGCACGGTCGGTCCGCCGCCTGCTGCACAGGGCAGGGTGGAGGCATGGCCGTCGGAGCGTGTACTGGCCGTACGCGCGGCGATGCCGGAGCGGTATCGGGTCCTGGTCGAGATCGGAGCGGGCCTGGGCCTGCGGCAAGGGGAGGCGCTCGGTCTGAGCATGGAGGCCATCGACTTCGCCAACGAAATCGTCCACGTCCGCTGCCAGGTCAAGATGGTGCGGGCGAGGCTCTGCTTCGCGCTTCCCAAAGGGCGCAAGGTCCGAGACGTACCGCTGCCTTCAACTGTGGCCCGGGCCCTCAAAAGACACATGGAGGTCCTCGCCCCGGTACCGGTAACGCTGCCATGGGACGATCCGCGCCAACCTCAGACGCCTGTGGAGGCCAAGCATCGGCGGCCGAGGACGTACAGCCTCCTCGTGACGGGGCGCGAGCGGAGGGCGGTCAACCGCAACTTCTTCAACTCCTACGTGTGGAAGCCTGCCCTTTCCAGGGCCGGCGTGATCGCTCCGCTGGAGGAGAGCACCCCGGTCGGGTCCCGTGTGTGGGAGCCGTCCCGCGAGCACGGCTTCCACGCCCTGCGGCACTTCTATGCCTCTGAGGAATTGGAGGCAGGGGAGTCGGTGGTCTCCCTGGCCCGCTGGCTGGGCCACTCGGACCCGGGATTCACGCTGCGGAAGTACTCCCACTTCCTTCCCCGCGCTGGCGCACGAGGTAGCACCGCCATCGACGCGATCTTCGGGTAGGTCCGGGCCGGACGGTGTCGGGCAAGGCGCGCAACCCGCGCCCGTAGGAGCCCAGCCCACACCCGAAGTCCCAGAGAAGTCCCAGGGGTGTCGCCGCACCCCTTGCTGATGTGTGTTCGCGCAGCTCAGAAGGGGCGCGGTGGCCTTCGTTGGTCAGATGTCGCGGAACGTCTCGATCTGCGCGCCGATGGTGTTGAGGCGCTCGGCCAGGTCCTCGTAGCCGCGGTTGATGACGTAGACGTTGCGCAGCACGGAGGTGCCCTCGGCGGCCATCATCGCGAGCAGGATGACGACGGCGGGGCGCAGCGCGGGCGGGCACATCATCTCGGCGGCCCGCCAGCGGGTCGGGCCCTCGACGAGGACGCGGTGCGGGTCGAGGAGTTTGACGCCGGCGCCCAGACGGGTGAGATCCGTGAGGTAGATCGCGCGGTTGTCGTACACCCAGTCGTGGATGAGCGTGGAGCCCTGGGCGGTCGCGGCGATGGCGGCGAAGAAGGGGACGTTGTCGATGTTGAGGCCGGGGAACGGCATCGGGTGGATCTTGTCGATGGGCGCGCGGAGCTTGGAGGGGCGCACGGTGAGGTCGATGAGGCGGGTCCGGCCGTTGTCGGCCTTGTACTCCGGGGTGCGCTCGTGGTCCAGGCCCATCTCCTCCAGGACGGCCAGTTCGATCTCCAGGAACTCGATCGGCACCCGGCGGATCGTCAGCTCCGACTCGGTGACGACGGCGGCGGCCAGCAGGCTCATCGCCTCGACCGGGTCCTCGGAGGGCGCGTAGTCCACGTCGCGGTCGATGTCGGTGACGCCGTGCACGGTCAGGGTGGTGGTGCCGACGCCGTCGACCCGTACCCCGAGCTCCTCCAGGAAGAAGCAGAGGTCCTGGACCATGTAGTTCGAGCTGGCGTTGCGGATCACGGTGACGCCGTTGTTGCGGGCGGCGGCCAGCAGCGCGTTCTCGGTGACGGTGTCGCCGCGTTCGGTCAGCACGATGGGCCGGGTGGGGGAGATCGCCCGCTCGACGGCCGCGTGGTAGGTCCCGTCGGTGGCCGTCACGTCGAGGCCGAAGTGGCGCAGCGCGTTCATGTGCGGCTGCACCGTCCGGGTGCCGAGGTCGCAGCCGCCGGCGTACGGGATGCGGAAGCGCTCGTTGCGGTGCAGCAGCGGGCCGAGGAACATGATCACGCTGCGGGTGCGGCGGGCGGCGTCGGTGTCCATCGCGTCGAGGTCCAGCTCGGCCGGCGGCACGATCTCCAGGTCGTTGCCGTCGTTGATCCAGCGGGTGCGGACGCCGATGCTGTTCAGCACCTCCAGGATCCGGTAGACCTCCTCGATCCTGGCGACCCGGCGCAGCGTGGTGCGCCCGGAGTTCAGCAGGGAGGCGCACAGCAGCGCGACGCACGCGTTCTTGCTGGTCTTCACGTCGATGGCCCCCGACAGCCGCCGGCCGCCGACGACCCGCAGGTGCATCGGGCCCGCGTAGCCGAGCGAGACGATCTCGCTGTCCAGCGCCTCGCCGATTCTGGCGATCATCTCCAGGCTGATGTTCTGGTTGCCGCGCTCGATGCGGTTGACCGCGCTCTGGCTGGTGCCCAGCGCCTCCGCGAGCTGGGACTGGGTCCAGCCGCGGTGCTGCCGGGCGTCACGGATGAGCTTGCCGATACGGGCGAGGTAGTCATCGATCATGTGGCAAACGGTATCTCACACATGAGATGGGGGCCCTGTGGTGAAGAGCCGGTGTGGCGTGTGGATCGTCCGGAACGGGGTAGGCATCGCATCTTTACCGTGGGTCCGGCAGCTTCACGCAAGGTCATTATCTCGGATATGAGATCAATGTGCTCGATCGTGTGAAGCATTGCTCCGGATGGGCGAGTGCGTGTGGAGGTCGGGGGCGGGGCATGCGAGAGCGGCACGGGGGTGTCCTGTCTCAACGAAGATAGTCGTTGGAGGAGCGTTGACCAGGTCGGACTAACTTCGCTGAGACGGCCGGACTGCCTTCGGTGAGACATTTTGCGTCCGGAGTACGGCTCTCCGCTGGATCCTGAAGTGTTCGGACTGCCATTCCGCGTTGCGGCGCCGTTTGGAGATGTAGAGGTTGAGCGTTCCGTAGGACACCGATGTGTTGTGCTCGTCCATCAGCATGGTCCAGATCTCGCGTGCCCCGAGTCCGGCGTGCATCATCGAGTCGATCAGGGGCGCGATCGGGCGGGTGACGGGTGCTTGACGGGCGGGGAGTTCTCGGGGCAGGGGCTTGAAGCTAACGAGAGCATTGCGGATGAGCCATCTGGGAATGCCATGGCGGATGGCGAGGTTGCGGATGGTCAAACCCTCGTCGCGGGCTGCGTTTTGAAGCTGAATGTAGAGGTCTGGCTGTCGGTGCGCGAGGTGGGCTTGTCCCGGTCCTGTCCGGTAGCGGAGGCGGGCGGTGCTCACGTCGAACAGGGCCTGTTCCAGGTTCGAGGTTGTGCGTCCGGTGATGTCCGCGAGACGTTCGACGCGCGGTTTGCCGAACCAGAACGGCGGTCCGCAGAGGAATCCGTGCAGGTAGCTGGGCCTGAGGTGGTTGGCCCGGGCGAGGCGACGGATGAAGGAGTCGGTTCCCTCGCCGAGACGCGGTGAGACTTGGATGGGGAGCCGGGCCAGCCGTCCCGGGAGGGCTCCAGTCACCGGGTAACCGTGTTCTTCAACGGCTTCCTCAGAGTTTCTGCCGCGTAGTCCAAGGGGATCGCGTCGAGCCCTTCCTTGGTCACGCGTTCGGTCCCGTTGAGGATCGCGTCGATCGCCGCGCCCCGGATGACATGGGACAAAGCACCGATCATGCCGTCGGCCCGGTTGTGCAGGTAGCGGTCCAGCTTGACCAGGCTGCCCGGCGGGTGATCATGCAGGAGCAGGGTCCCCTCCATGGTTGCTACCAGCCCTTTCCACTCGGTGCCGTAGGGGAACGGGCGGGTGGGGACGAGGGTGAACCGGCCGGCGATCTGGGCGCCCCGGGTGCCCGTCAGGAGTTCGCTGGTTTCGAGGCCGATGCCCGCGTAGACGAAGGTCGCGGGGATGCGTTCGGAGAAGTACTTCAGAGTGTCTGAGACGTCGCCGCCCGCCCGGGTGACCTGCGAGATGTTGTGAATTTCGTCGACCAGGACTAGCCCGGTGCGGGTGTCCGTGCAGACGCCGACCACTGCCTCGATGATGTCCGTCATGTTCGACCGGGGTCGGACTGGCAGGCCCAGGAAGCGGGCGAATTCGGCGGCGACCATGCGGGCGGTCGCGGCGGGCGGGACGGTGATGTAGAGCACCGGGATGCGGTCGGCAACGTTCGGATGGCGGGCTCGGTCGAGGAGTTCATGGGCGAGTCCGAGCTGGGTGATGGCGCTGGTCTTGCCCGTGCCGGGCAGGCCGGAGACCATCAGGCCGCGGCGAGCGCTGATCGCATGACGGTTGAGCAGGACCAGTCGGCGGCCGCAGACCACCGTCTTCTCGACGAACGAGGTGGCGACCACGAGCATCCGGGCATGATGGTCGAGTCGGTCCTCGTCGTAGAGAGCCCGCTTGGTCGAAGGCAGCCCTTGCGACTGGCCGGGAGGCAGTAGAGCTGGGGGTTCGGGTGGGCCGTCGACGAACCGCCGCCATCCGTCCAGGGTGGTGAGCTGCCGGTTGGCCACTGCGTCGGCCGCTTGCAGGGCGGCATCCCGGCCTGCCAGTTCAGGGATGGTCACGGGCGCCTCCAGGGGTTCGCGAGCGGGTCGAACAGGCCCAGCGGGATGACCTTGGCCAGCTCGGTGTCCGATACTTCCTCCGGCGGGTTCTCGGCGGCAGGCGGGTCGGGAATCGGCCGGTCGGCGGTGGTGGCGCGGGTGCGGGCGGCGACGCGGCGGGATCGTTTGGCCGGACGGTCCTTCTCCGGGGAGGGGCCGTCGTGGGCTCGCCGCAGCAGTGCTGCCGTGGCATCCGCGATCTGTTCTTCTGTGCCGCCGGGAATCTGTTCGCAGGCGTGGTCCCAGGCCATTTCACCGAAGGGGACGCCGACCCGATGCAGGTGTTTCCAGAACACGGTGATCCACCGCTCGCGACGGCGGTCGCGTACCCAGATCCGGGAGATGTCGTAGGGGTCGTGGTGGATCTCCCACAAGCCCTTCTTCTCCATCACCCCGGAGTGCTGGCGGCGCAGAGGGTTCAACTCGCGGTCGTCGTAGGTGCGGTGCTTGATCCGGACGCCGTAGGCGTTGATCGCCTGCCATCGCTCGGGCAGCAGTTCGATGTAGTCCTCGCCGTTCAGCGGGACCGGGACGTAGCCGCAGGACTCGACCAGCGCCGCGTACTTCTCGTTCGGCGAGAACGCCCGCTTCGGCGCATCCGGGTCCCGTAAAGCATCGTGTGGCCTGGTTTGCCAGACGGCGACGATCCACTCGTCGAGAAGGTTCTGCAATTCGGGCAGCGACCACAGCGGCCCGTCTTCCAGCTTCCGGCCCCGGCGGTCCGTCGACCGGCCTGTGTATCCCGCGACGAACTGAGCGAACAGAGTGGCGATCGAGCCCAGTGTCTTCTCGATCGTGCCCTTGTCGGTAGGCGTCGCCTTGTGGGCAGGTTGCAGGTTGATGCCCAGATAGCGGCAGGAGGCGCGGAAGTTGTTCGAGATGAAGACCTTGCCGTGGTCGCAGACGATCGTCTCCGGCACGATCACCGGCCGTGCGGCCGCGTGCTCCAGGCGCTCGTCCAGAGGGAGGAGTCTCCGGTGCGGCAGTACCGAGCGAGACATCCGCAGGGCCTCGGGCCAGCCCGGACGCATCGTCTCCGGGGTGACGCTGCGGGCCAGGAGCGCGGAGGCGTCGGCGGCCTTGGTGGTCGGCCGCAGCACCGCCGCGGTGATCGACCTGGTCGCGATGTCGACCATCGCCGTCAGCTCGACCTTCTCGGCGATCCCGTCATCCAGCCGGACCAGCACATCCAGCGGGGTGGAGTCGATCTGCATCAGCTCGCCCGGTGCGCTGGCCGGCACTTCCCCGAACGGGCCGGGCGGCCGCAAGGCAATCGAGCGGCGGGTGCGGGCAGATCCGGTGGTGTGGGTGCCTGTGGCCAGCTTGTCGAACAACCGGTAGAGCGTGGCCCGCGAGGGCATCTCGACGGCGGCGGTGTCCTCTCGGTCAGCCAGGATCTGCTTCGTCCGCCAGACGATGAATCCGATAGTCCTCGACGACGCGTCGGCGGCCTCGGCGATCGCTTGCCGCATCGCCTTCACCACCGCGGGGTCGACCGTGCCGAAGGCCGGCATCTGCTTGGCCGACCGGCCATCCGCCAGCCCGACCAGCCCGTCGCGCTGGTATCGCTGCCGCCGCTGCTTGATACCGCTGGCCGTCACCGTGTGCCCGGCCGCCGTCAGCTCCGCCGCCTTGGACAGCTCGCGCTGAGCCAGCGAGTTCTGCCTCGGGTCGAACCCCGGGCGGGGGACTGCCCCATCCGGAGCATCAGGCGGCAGACCCTGCAGGACCTCCAGGATGTGCCCCTCCCACCAATGAGCCTGTTCCGCTGCCGACTCAGGGAACTCCCCGATGCGCGCCGTCGGCGGAACCCACCGCCCCGGCTCACTCACGGAGCACCTCCGTCAGACAGGCGCACGACCGTGCGCGGCCCCAGCAACTCAACCGACAGATCTTCCGCGACCAGTTCCTGGCGCCAGAGCAAATGGAAGAGCGTGGGCAGCGTCGCAAGCCGGTCCCCGGCCGTATCAGCCCCTGCCAGCAGTGGGCCCGGCGTCGCGAAGACCTCCAGAAGTCGGTTCGCGGCCCTGCGGTGCAGGCAACGGGGATGCCGGTAGCGCGATAGCCACCGAACATTCGCCAGCATCACTGCCTCCGGCACCCCGACCCGCTCGAACCTCCACCCTGCCTGAGCGCAGGCGACCCGCGTAGCCTCGAACGCCTCCACGTCCTTCGGCTCGATCCGCTCGTCCGCGCGGACATCGATGACTACCGCCGAGCCGTCCGTGCGGCGTACGAAGTAGTCCGGGGCGTGCCGACGCTCCCGTTTGCCGTCGTGCCAGTGCAGCCAGAACGGTTGCGAGGCGATCCCCACCACCTCGGGATCCGAGTCCATGAGCACAAGCCGGTCCCGCTCCAGCCAGGACTCGAAGCCGACGTGCTGCCCAGTCGTGGCCGCCCAGTACCAGCCCGCAAAGTGACGCTCACCACGCGACCACCGAAACGGCCGTACGGGCGGTGTGTCCTCAAAGCGGGCCGTGACACAGTCCAACAGCGGACGCCGTTGACGCTCGCACGCAGCGTCTATGTACGAGAGCTCGACGTACGGTCTCGCGAGTTCCACCCCAGCCGGTACAGCCACCTAGCACCCCCAGTGCGTCCACCCCGTGCGACTAGCTTCACTGAGACGGAAGGCGAAACGACTAGGTTCGTTGAGTAAACGACTCGATTGGATGAGACCGGTCAGGGGGTGCCGGGGCATGACCCCGCACCGGTGATGTACTAGAGTTATCTCGACATCGAGATATCTGCCGAGGCGTACCACGCCGCAGTCACCGAGCTGCTAGGTAAGGCATACCTAACTTAGCGCTCACCTTAGCGGATCGGCATGGAGTCGTGTCGGTCGTGTCGGCTGGATTGCGGTGGTACGCGCGAATTACATGCATGAAGGAGACTGTCGTGTCGGCGAACAGCTTCGACGCCCGCAGCACGCTGCAGGTGGGCGACGAGTCGTACGAGATCTTCAAGCTGGACAAGGTCGAGGGCTCCGCCCGCCTTCCCTACAGCTTGAAGGTCCTGCTGGAGAACCTGCTCCGAACCGAGGACGGCGCGAACATCACCGCCGACCACATCCGGGCCATCGGCAACTGGGACGCGAGCGCCCAGCCCAACCAGGAGATCCAGTTCACGCCGGCCCGCGTGATCATGCAGGACTTCACGGGCGTGCCCTGCGTGGTCGACCTCGCCACCATGCGTGAGGCCGTCAAGGAGCTCGGCGGCGACCCGTCGCGCATCAACCCGCTGGCCCCGGCCGAGCTGGTCATCGACCACTCCGTGATCGCCGACAAGTTCGGCACCCCGGAGGCGTTCGCGCAGAACGTGGAGCTGGAGTACGGCCGGAACCGGGAGCGCTACCAGTTCCTGCGCTGGGGCCAGACCGCGTTCGACGAGTTCAAGGTCGTCCCGCCGGGCACCGGCATCGTTCACCAGGTGAACATCGAGCACCTGGCCCGTACCGTCATGGTCCGCAACGGCCAGGCGTACCCCGACACCCTCGTCGGCACCGACTCGCACACCACCATGGTCAACGGCCTGGGTGTGCTGGGCTGGGGCGTCGGCGGCATCGAGGCCGAGGCCGCGATGCTCGGCCAGCCGGTGTCGATGCTCATCCCGCGCGTCGTCGGCTTCAAGCTGACCGGCGAGCTGCCGGCCGGCACCACCGCCACCGACCTGGTGCTCACGATCACCGAGATGCTGCGCAAGCACGGCGTCGTCGGCAAGTTCGTCGAGTTCTACGGTGAGGGCGTCGCCGCCACCTCGCTCGCCAACCGCGCCACCATCGGCAACATGTCGCCGGAGTTCGGCTCCACCGCCGCGATCTTCCCGATCGACGACGAGACCCTGAAGTACCTGCGACTGACCGGCCGTGACGCCCAGCAGGTCGCGCTCGTCGAGGCGTACGCCAAGGCGCAGGGCCTGTGGCTGGACCCGGCCGCCGAGCCGGACTTCTCCGAGAAGCTCCAGCTCGACCTCTCCACGGTCGTCCCCTCCATCGCCGGCCCGAAGCGCCCGCAGGACCGCATCGTCCTCGCCAACGCCTCGCAGCAGTTCTCCCAGGACGTGCGCAACTACGTCGAGGACGACGACGAGGCCGGCAAGGAGTCCTTCCCGGCCTCCGACGCCCCGGCCGCCACGAACGGCGTGCCGACCCGTCCGACCCTGGTCACCCTCGCGGACGGCACGTCCTTCGAGATCGACCACGGCGCCGTCACCGTCGCCGCGATCACCTCCTGCACCAACACCTCGAACCCCTACGTCATGGTCGCCGCCGCGCTCGTGGCCAAGAAGGCGGTCGAGAAGGGCCTGACCCGCAAGCCGTGGGTCAAGACCACCCTCGCCCCGGGCTCGAAGGTCGTCACCGACTACTTCGACAAGGCCGGCCTGACCCCGTACCTCGACAAGATGGGCTTCAACCTCGTCGGGTACGGCTGCACCACCTGCATCGGGAACTCCGGTCCGCTGGACGAGGAGATCTCGAAGGCGATCAACGAGCACGACCTGGCCGTCACCTCGGTTCTCTCGGGCAACCGCAACTTCGAGGGCCGGATCAACCCCGACGTCAAGATGAACTACCTGGCGTCGCCGCCGCTGGTCGTCGCGTACGCCATCGCGGGCTCCATGAAGGTGGACATCACCAAGGACGCCATCGGCGCCGACACCGAGGGCAAGCCGGTCTACCTCCAGGACATCTGGCCGACCGAGGCCGAGGTCAACGACGTCGTGGCGAACGCCATCGGCGAGGACATGTTCAACAAGTCCTACAAGGACGTCTTCGCCGGTGACGCACAGTGGCAGGCGCTGCCGATCCCGACCGGCAACACGTTCGAGTGGGACAGCGAGTCCACCTACGTCCGCAAGCCCCCGTACTTCGACGGCATGACGATGGAGACCACCCCGGTCACCGACGTCGCCGGCGCCCGGGTGCTGGCCCTGCTGGGCGACTCGGTCACCACCGACCACATCTCCCCGGCCGGTGCGATCAAGGCCGACACCCCGGCCGGCAAGTACCTGACCGAGCACAAGGTCGAGCGTCGCGACTTCAACAGCTACGGCTCGCGCCGCGGCAACCACGAGGTCATGATCCGCGGCACCTTCGCCAACATCCGGCTGCGGAACCAGATCGCACCGGGTACTGAGGGCGGCTTCACCCGCGACTTCACCGTCGAGGGCGGGCCGGTGGCGTTCATCTACGACGCCTCGCAGAACTACCAGGCCGCCGGCATCCCGCTGGTCATCCTGGCGGGCAAGGAGTACGGCTCGGGCTCGTCCCGCGACTGGGCCGCCAAGGGCACCGCGCTGCTCGGCGTCAAGGCCGTCATCGCCGAGTCCTACGAGCGCATCCACCGCTCGAACCTGATCGGCATGGGCGTCCTGCCCCTGCAGTACCCGGAGGGCGTCACCGCCGCCTCCCTGGGTCTCACCGGCGAGGAGACCTTCTCCTTCACCGGCGTGACCGCCCTGAACGACGGCGGGATCCCGGAGACGGTGAAGGTGACGGCCGGCGACGTCGCGTTCGACGCCAAGCTGCGCATCGACACTCCCGGCGAGGCGGACTACTACCGCAACGGCGGCATCCTGCAGTACGTGCTGCGCTCGCTGATCACCAAGTAAGCACGCCCCGAGCGCGGGCCACGACGGCCTGCGGCGGTGGTCCGGACGGACCGCACCCCTCACCCAGGGGTGCGGTCCGTCCGCATTTGTCCTTCAAGAATTGAAGGCAAACGGGGTGATCGGTGGTAGATAAGTGAAGGCAGATGCCTACTGTTCTAGGAGGTTTTACAAACGGAGTCTGCCCCTCCGCGTTTCGGCCAGGTCTCAACTCGGGAAAGCTTCACGGCCAAACGGGCTTTCGATCTTGCCCTCTCAGCGGGAAGTGGACTATACCTGTCGCGTCCAGAGAAGCCCGCGATCGCGGGACGGGGCGGGGGGATCGACGGGCCGAAAACGCCCGCTCGTGGCAGGACCCCCCCTCGGTGGATGGCAGCATCACTGAAGCTTCATCTGTTCGCGGGCGCCGGCGGATTCCGCTGCACCGCATGAGTCCTGTAGAGGGCGAGGACTTGAGCATGGGATCCGAACTGAACCGCCGGGATCTGGTCAAGCGCGCGATGGCCGTTGGCCTGGTCGCCGTACCGTCGGCATCTTTCCTCACCGCGTGTGCCTCCGACAGCGGTGACAAGACCGACAAGCCCAAGGAAACGGGCACGGTGTCCGCCAAGAACCCGCTCGGTGTCAAGGAGGGCGCGCCTCTCGAGGCGTTCATCTTCAAGGGTGGCTTCGGCGACGACTACGTCAAGAACGCCGAGGCCGCTTACAACACCACGTACAAGACGACGGTCAAGCACACGGGCACCCAGGCCCTGGGCCCGAAGCTGCAGCCGCGCTTCGCCGGTGGCAGCCCGCCGGACGTCATGGACAACTCGGGTGCCGAGAACCTCGACACCGCGGCGCTCGCCAAGCAGGGCAAGCTCGTCGACCTCACCCCGCTGCTGGATGCCGCGTCCTTCGACGACCCGGCGAAGAAGGTCCGCGACACGCTGATCGCCGGCACCGTCGAGCAGGGCCAGTACGGCGGCAAGGAGGTGTACGCGCTCAACTACGCGTTCACCGTCTACGGCACCTGGTACTCCAACAAGCTCTTCAAGGAGAAGGGCTGGGCGTACCCCCAGACCTTCACCGAGATGCTCGCGCTCTGCGAGAAGATCAAGGCCGCGGGCATCGCGCCGTACACGTACCCGGGCAAGTACCCGTACTACGTGCACTTCGACATCTTCGCCCAGATCGCCAAGGCCGGCGGCGTCGCCGGCATCAACGCGATCGACAACCTGGAGCCGAACGCGTTCAAGACCGACGCGGTCAAGGGCGTCATCGAGTACTACGAGCAGCTCGCCGCCAAGGGCTACATCCTCCAGGGCTCCGAGGGCAAGACCCACATCCAGGCGCAGACCGACTGGACGAAGGGCAAGGCCGCCTTCATCCCGAACGGCTCCTGGGTGGAGAACGAGGCAGCGCCCACCATGCCGAAGGACTTCGACCTCGCGGTCGGTGCCATCCAGGGCGGCGCCAGCGACAAGCTTCCCTTCGGTGCCATCCGCGCCGCGGCCGGTGAGCCCTTCATCGTCGCCAAGGACGGCAAGAACCCGGCCGGCGGCATGGAACTGCTCCGCATCATGCTGAGCAAGGCCCAGTCGAAGGCGTTCACCGAGTCCCTCAAGTCCCTGACCGCCGTCGCGGGCGCCGAGGAGGGTCTGACCCTGACCCCGGGCCTCGCCTCCGCGAGCGCGGGCCTCAAGGCCGCCGCCGCCAACGTCGTGAACCCGCGGCTCGGCGACTGGTACAAGAAGCTGAATGAGGAGACCATCGGCAACCTGACCCTCGACCTGCTCTCCGGCAAGATCAAGGCCGCCGAGTGGATCACCAAGGCGCAGGCAGCCGCTGACGCGACCGCGAAGGACTCCTCCGTGCCGAAGTTCAAGCACGCCTGACGCTGCTTCCTTTCCACTGGCTGAGACGAGAGCGACCGGCGACATGCGACACGGCAAGTACCGGTTCATCATCGGTTTTCTGGCAATTCCCTTGGCGTTGTACGGGGTCCTCGTGATCTCGCCCTTCATCCAGGACTTCCAGATCTCGATGACGGACTGGAGCGGAATCACATCCGACAAGAAATTCATCGGGCTCGACAACTACCAGAAGCTCATGCACAACGACCTCTTCTGGAAGGCGTTGTCGCACAACATCATCATGCTGCTGGTGGTGCCGCTGGTGACGCTGTCGCTGGGTCTGTTCTTCGCCTTCATGCTCAACGTCGGAGGCCGCCGCAGAGGAAGTGCTGCGGGGGTCTCCGGCGTGCGGGGATCGTCCATCTACAAGGTGGTCTTCTTCTTCCCGCAGGTGCTGTCCGTCACGATCATCGCTGTGCTCTGGCAGCAGATCTACAACCCGGACAACAAGGAAGGCCTGCTCAACGCCCTGCTGGGCAACCTGGGCCTGGCCTCCCTGCAGCACGCGTGGCTGGGCGACAAGTCCACCGCGCTGGCCTGCATCATGGTCGTCATGATCTGGGCGAACGTCGGCTTCTACGTCGTCCTGTTCTCCGCCGGGATGGCCTCCATCCCGACCGAGATCTACGAGGCGGCGCGGCTGGACGGTGCCGAGCGCGGCACCACGTTCTTCCGGATCACCCTGCCGCTGCTGCGTGACACGGTCGCCACCGGCTGGGTGTACATGGGCATCATGGCCATGGACGGATTCGCGTTCGTGCAGCTGATGTCGGTGAACAACGGCGGCCCCGACGAATCGACCGACGTGCTGCCCCTGCTGTTGTACAAGACGGCCTTCCGGGACAACAGCCAGTTCGGTTACGCGGCCTCGATGGGTGTGGCGATGCTGATCGTGACGCTGATCTTCGCCATTCTCAGCATGCGGCTGTCGCGCCGCGACCGTATCGAGTTCTAGGGGTGGCGCGATGACGACGAACGCAGTTTCTGTGGAAAAGCAGAAGTCGGCGGCACCGACCGCCAACAAGACCAAACGCAACTGGCGGCGCAGTGAGGGAGGCGTGCTCAACGTCTTCTCCCACGGCTTCCTCCTGGTGTGGGCGCTCATGGTCGGCGTGCCGATGCTCTGGGTGCTCTGGAGCTCGCTCAAGACCTCGGGCGACATCGTGGGCAGCCCGTGGTCGCTCCCGACGCACCTGCACTTCGACAACTGGTCCCGGGCCTGGAACAAGGCCAACATCGGCCAGTACTTCATCAACACGGCGATCGTGGTGGGCTTCTCGACGCTCGGCACGATGATCCTGGGCTCGATGGCCGCCTACGTCCTGGCGCGCTTCGAGTTCTTCGGGAACCGGTTCATCTACTTCCTGTTCGTCGGGGGGATGGCCTTCCCCGTCGTGATGGTGCTGGTCCCGCTCTTCTTCGTCACGAAGAACCTGGGCCTGCTGAACACGTTCCCCGGGCTGATCCTGGTGTACATCGCCTACTCGCTGCCCTTCACCGTGTTCTTCATGACGTCGTTCTTCCGGACGCTGCCGACCTCGATCGCGGAGGCGGCGCTGGTCGACGGGGCCTCGCACACCAGGACCTTCTTCCAGATCATGCTGCCGATGTCGAAGCCGGGCCTCATCAGCATCGGCGTCTTCAACGTGCTGGGCCAGTGGAACCAGTACCTGCTGCCGATCGTGCTCAACCAGGGCGACACCAAGAACTGGGTGCTGACCCAGGGGCTGGCGGACCTGGCGACGCAGCAGGGGTACGCGGGCGACTGGGCGGCGCTCTTCGCGGGTCTCGCCATCGCGATGCTCCCGGTGCTCGCCGTCTACATCGTCTTCCAGAAGCAGATCCAGGCCGGCCTCACCGCCGGTGCGATCAAGTAGCACGGCACGTCCGGCACGGGTGACCGCGGTACGGACGGGGGCGGCGTGAGCGGTCTTCCGCGCGTCACCCTCAACACCGGCACGGCGATGCCGCAACTGGGCCTGGGCGTCGGTCATCTGACCGACGCCCAGGCCGCTGTCGCGGTGTCGACGGCGCTGGAGTGCGGCTACCGCGGCATCGACACCGCCGCGGTGTACGCCAACGAGCGAGGTACCGGCCGGGCGCTCGCCGCCTCGGGGCTGCCCCGCGCGGACCTCTTCGTCACCACCAAGCTGTGGAACGCCGACCAGGGCCACGACCGGACGCTGCGGGCCTTCGACACCTCGCTGGCCGCGCTCGGTGTCGACTACGTGGACCTGTACCTGATCCACTGGCCCCAGCCGGCCCGGGGCCTGTACCCGGAGAGCTGGCGGGCGCTGGAACGCGTGCACGCCGAGGGGCGGGCCCGTGCCATCGGCGTCTCCAACTTCGATGTCCCGCACCTCGAACGCCTGGCGTCCGGACCCGGCATCGTTCCGGCCGTCAACCAGATCGAACTGCACCCCTGGTACCAGCGGCCCGCGCTGCGGGCCCACCACCGGGAGCACGGCATCGCCACCGAGGCCTACAGCCCCCTGGGGCATGGCGGGGACCTCCTCGCGCTGCCGGTGCTCACCGCCATCGCCGACCGGCACGGGGTGAGCGCCGCCCAGGTCGTCCTGCGCTGGAACCTGCAGCTCGGCCACATCGCGATCCCCCGCTCGGCCGACCCGGACCGGATCCGGCGCAACGCGGACCTGCTGGGCTTCGCCCTGGACGACGCGGAGCTGGCGGCCGTCGCGGGCCTGGACGCGGGCCGCCGCCTGGGGCCCGACCTCAACGGCTGACCCCGGCGCGGCGGTCCCGTCAGACCGTCACGCGGTGCGCCTCGTCCCTGATCCGCTCCAGCAGCGCCGCCTGGCGCACCAGCGACTCCCCGTACGCGTCGAAGGGCGCGCCCGTCAGTACGCGGTCGGCGAACGCCCGGGCCCCGTTGGCGTACTGGTCGTCGGCCGGCAGCTCCACGTCCTCCACCGCGTCCTGCCGCTCCCAGCGCACCGCGGGCAGCAGGTCGGCGGGCGGGGTGAAGGCCCGGTCCACGCTGATCCGGCCCTCGCTGCCCCACAGCGCGTAGGTGGTGCGGTAGGAGGAGTCGAAGCCGAAGGAGAGCTCGGCGGCGACGCCCGCCGGGGTGTGGAACAGCGCGCTGCCGCCCACGTCCACGCCCGTGCGCCCGTCGATCCGCAGCTGGGAGCCGGCCAGGGTCAGGTCAGGGCCGAGGAAGTACGTCGCCGCGCGGACGGTGTAGGCCCCCACGTCCAGCAGGGCGCCGCCGCCCAGCTCCGGGCTGTTGCGGATGTCGCCGTCGGGGCGTGGCGGGACGCCGAAGGCGGAGCTGAAGACGCGCGGTTCCCCGATCGCGCCGGCGGCGATCCGTTCCCGCACGGCCGCGTGCTGGGAGTGGTGGAGGAAGAGGAAGTTCTCCATCAGCCACAGACCGCTGTCGCGCGCCGCGGCCACCAGTTCCGCGGCCTCTCCGGCCCCGGTCGTCAGGGACTTCTCGGCCAGTACGTGCTTGCCGGCGGTCAGTGCCCGCAGCGTCCAGGCGTGGTGCAGGCCGGTGGGCAGCACCACGTACACGGCGTCGACGTCGTCCCGCTCCAGCAGCGCCTCGTACCCGGTCACGGGCTCGCCGCCGAACCGTTCCGCGAACCGCGCCGCCTTCGCCGGGTCACGACTGGCCAGCGCCGTGACGCGGAGGCCCGGGACGGTGGCGATGGCGGGCAGCATCTTGCGCCAGGCGAAGTCGGCGCAGCCCAGCACCCCGAGCCGCAGTACGCCGGGGGCCGGTTCTGGCTCGCTCATCGGGGTTCCCTTCCCAGGTTCCTCGGCCCGCGGCGCCGGTCACAGGCTCCGCGCGCAGGCGAGCAGGGTGCGCGCCTCCACGTTCAGATAATGGCCGTGGCCCACCAGTTCCCGCAGCTGGGACACGGTCGTCCAGCAGAAGTCCGGCGGCACCCGGACCGGTATCTCGTCCCCGACCTCGATCAGCCGGTAGCGGGTCCTGGCGTGGTAGAACCGTCCGCCCTCCTCGGACAGCACGGTGTCGAAGCGCACCCGGTCCCTCGCGGCCCCCTCCACCACGTCCAGGAACGGCGGCTCCACGCCGCCGTCACCGGCCGCCGCGTCGGGGAGCTGCACGGTGGGGGCGATCTCGACCCGGTCCAGTAGCCCCGGCTCGTGCCCGGCGCGGGCCAGCAGGTGCGGCACGCCGCCGATCCGGCGGACGAGGAACGCCGCCAGTCCCGTCGCGCGGGGCGCGAGGAGCGGCTGCGTCCAGCCGGGCACCTCGCGGTTCCCGGCCTGCACCCGGACCGCGATGACGTCGAACCGCTCCCCGGCGACGTCCGCTATCCGCCGCGCGGACCGGGTCCACCCCGGCACCCCGGCCAGCGGCACCAGCCGCGCGGACCACTCGCAGCGGGTCTTGGCCTCGGTGAACCAGCTGAGGACGTGGCCCAGGGAGTGGTGCGCGGCTCCGGGGGAGCCGAAGCCTCCCCGGTCCGCGGGGAAGGGCAGGGAGGCGATCACGGAGCGGCTGTCCATGTTGACGAGGTCGTCGATCCGCAGCATCCGCCGCAGGTCGTCCCAGGCGACCCACTGGTGGTCCTCGTGCAGCGGAACGTCCTCGGTCACCCGCACCACCATGTTGCGGTTGCGCTTGTGCCAGAACCAGGTGCCCTGCTCGGACTGCAGGGAGTCCGCCAGGACCTGCCCGCGGCCGGGGCCGCGGAAGTGGTCGAGGTAGCGGGTGGGCCGGCCGCCGTGCACCCGGGTGTAGTTGCTGCGGGTGGCCTGCACGGTGGGGGACAGCTGCAGGGTGTTGATGTTGCCGGGTTCCATCTTGGCCTGCATCAGGCAGTGCGGGACGCCGTCGAAGTCCTTCACGAGGATGCCGAGGACGCCGAACTCGGGCTGGTGGATCACCGGCTGCGTCCAGGCCGCCCGGCCGGTTCCGCCGGTCACCCGCAGCCCTTCCACCGAGAAGAACCGTCCGCTCCCGTGGACCAGGTTCCCGGTCGGCTCGTCGAACGACCAGCCGTCCATCTCGTCGAACGGGATTCGGGTGACGTCGAACCAGCCCGCCCTGGCGCGCTTGGTCCACCACTCCTGGAACGGTTCCGAGACCCCTTGCCAGTTCATCGCCCGGGCACCGGGACGAAGTGCGGGCTGAACGTCTCGTGCAGGTGGATGCGGCTGCCGTCGGAGCAGTTGATGAGGTACTCCTTGAACGCGCAGGGCGTGCCGGCGCCGCCCGGCGGCCAGTCGGCCAGCCCGTTGTCGAGGATGACGCGGTGCTGCAGGGAGTTGCGGGCGCGCAGTCCGAGGCCCAGGGGCGTCGGGTCCTGGCTGTCCGCCAGCCACGGCACGGCCGCCCCGTCGAAGACGACGCGGTTGCTGCTGACGACCTCACCGCCGGGGGTGAGCAGCGCGGATCTGCGGAGCACCGGCTTGGCGTGCGGCGACAGCCCCAGCGCGTCGAGGACGCGGTGGTCCAGGGACGCCGCGTCGACCGGGAGCTGGGAGTCGACGCGGACGGAGAGCCGGCAGCCGATCAGCGACTCCAGCAGGATCGTGGTCGATCCCTCGCTCTCCAGCAGCATGCGGGTCTGCGGCGGCAGGCCCGTGAACGTGCCGCGCGAGGTGCGGTGGATACCGGGTGCGGAGTTCTCCATGACTAGCGCGGTTCCGGCGTGAGGAGCGGCTTGCCCATGGCCGACCGGGGGATCTCGTCCAGGAAGCTGATCTGCCGCGGCATCTGGTGCGGTGCCAGCCGCGACTGGCACCACGCGAGCAGTTCCGCGACGGTGAGCGCCGACGTGGTGACGACGCGGGCGGCGGGCACCTGCCCGCGCACGTCGTCGGGGGCGGCGACGACCTGGACGTCGGCCACCGCCGGATGCCGGGCCAGCACCCGTTCGATCTCCGCGGGACTGACCTTCTTGCCCGCGACGTTGATGATGTTCTTCAGCCGGCCGCTGATCCGGATGCCGCCGTCCTCGATGCGGGCCAGATCGCCGGTGCGGTACCAGTCGCCGTCGAAGTCGAGCGGGAGCAGGCCGTCGGTGCCGGTGTAGCCGGCCGCCAGCGCGTCGGTCCGCAGTTGCAGTTCGCCGCCTTCGGGCACCCCGTCGACGGGGGCCAGCCGGGGGACGACGCCGGGGAACGGCGCGCCGACCTCGCCCGGCCGCTGCCGCCCGTCGCTGAGGGCCGCGGAGAGCGCGCCGGTCTCCGAGGAGCCGTACGCGTTGTAGAGCGCGAAGTCGTACCGCCCGGTGATGGCCCCGGCCGCCTCCGGGGGCAGCGGGGCGCCCGAGGACACCGCCATCCGCAGCTCCCCGAAGTCCAGCGGCGTGGCGGAGCCCGCCAGCAGCTGGAACTGGAAGGGCAGCCCGACCAGGGTCCGCGCACCGTGCTCGCGCACCGCGCGGGCCAGTTGGGAGGGGACGGAGCGGGAGGCGACGTGCCGGATCGGGGCGCCGTGCAGCAGGGGCGCGGCGATGCCGTAGGCGAAGCCGTAGCAGTGGAAGGCCAGGGTGCTGACGACGCCCGGCAGGCCCTGCTCGTACCCCATGAACGCGGCGATCCGGTGCGCGTCGCTGAGGACGGTGGCGGCCGGCCGGACCACGCCGGTCGGCGTGCCGGTCGACCCGGAGGTGAGGAAGATCTGGGAGCGGGCCGGGATGCCGGCCAGGCTGTGGGTGGCGGGCCGCAGGTGAGTCCACAGCTCGACGCCGCCGTCCGAGGTCAGGACGGCCGGCGGCCCCGCCGCTCCCCGGGGCGTCGCGCCGTCCCGGACGACGAGCCCGCCGAAGTCGGTGGGCGCGCCGGGATCGCTGTGCAGGACCGGCAGTTCCGCCAGGTCCGCGGCGAGGGTGACCACCGCGCGGACGGCCGCGTCGGCAACGTCCACGACCACCGGCACTCCCGCGGTGGGGTGCCGCCCGAGGTGCTCCGCGAACACCTCCGCCGCGGTGATCAGCTCTCGGTGGGTCCACTCCCGCTTGCCCGAGATGAGTGCGACCGCGTCGCCCCGCCCCGCGCCGTCCCGAACTGCCGCGAAGAATCCGGCGTCCGCCACTGCTCCTCCTGGATTTCCGGGTCGAGAGCCGGTCAGCGGTGGGTGAGGACGAAGTCGGCCATCCTGCCGACGGACTGGAAGTTCTCCACGTCCAGGTCCTCGTCCGGGATGGTGATGTCGAACTCCGACTCCAGCCACACGAGGGTCTCCAGGATGCCGAGGGAGTCGAATCCGGCGAACTGCCGCAGATCATCGCCCTCCTGGAGCGCGGACCCGCGCGCTTCCGGCAGGGTCTCCGCGAGGCGGCTGACGAGCGCCGCCACGACTGTCTCCCGAGAAATCATCGTCCCTCTCCCACGCCTTGGCAGGACCGCCCCGTTGCTCAACCGCTAGGTTGTCTAGACCGGTTGAAGGCGCGAGCGTAACAGCGGCTCCGGCCGGGCGAAAGGGCTTTCCGCGAAGAGCACTTGGACTTCCGGTGCGGTCCGGGAACGGCTTGCCGGCCGGCTCCCGAGCGTCGTGGATCATCCCGTGACATCGGTAAAACCGCCGCGTACTGTGTGCCCCGGCCGCGGCCGGGACTCGGGTAGAAGTCCGCGGCGAACGCTGCGACGGGGGAGGAACGGGGATGGTTTCCAGGGGCGTTGACCGGAGTGGGCGCGACGCCGGCACGGGCGCCGGGGAACGCGCGGACGGGGATGCCGGAGCCCGGTCGGAGGAACGGCTGGGCGCGCTGACCGACGCGGTCGGGACGTTCGACGGGCGCAGCGCGCGGCTGGCGCGCGTGGTCGCCGCGACCGGCGCCCGGCCGGCCGGCAGCCTCGGCCGGCTCGACGAGATCGGCTGGCAGGTCGCCGGGATCCTGCGGACCCACCGGGTCCGGCCGCTGCCGGTCGTGGTCTCGGTGCTGGCGGGCGACCACGGGGTGGCGGAGCACGGAGTCTCCGCCCACCGGCCGGAGTCCACCGCCCGGCTCTTCGCGGAGATCGTCGCGGGAAAGGCGCCGGTCTCCGCGCTCGCCGCCCGGGCGGGCGGCCGGGTCGAAGCCGCGGACCTGGGGATACGCACCGACACCGGCGACCACCGCTACAAGGTAGGCAACGGCACGGCGGACATCTCCCGCGCCGACGCGATGACGTTCGGACGGGCACTGGACGCGATCGAGGCCGGCGCCCGGTTCGCCCGCGAGGTCTTCCCCGCCGGGACCATGGCCGCCTGCGGCGAGATCGGCGTGGGCACCACGACGGCGGCCACCGCGCTGGCCGCCCGGCTGCTCGGGGCCGACCCGCGGGATCTGGCGGGCCGGGGCTCCGGCGTCGGCGAGGAGACCGTCGGGCTCAAGGCGCGGCTGGTGGCACAGGCGCTGGAGCGGACCTCCGGTCTCGGCGCCGATCCGGTCCGGCAACTGGCCGCGCTCGGCGGCTACGAACTGTGCGGCAACGTCGGCGCGATCCTGGCCGCCGCCGCCCGCGGCTGCCTCGTGGTGTGCTCGACGGCTGCATGACGGCGGTGTCCGCGCTGATCGCCTGCCGGCTCTGCCCCCAGGTCCGCGACTACCTGGTGGCCTCCCACGTCTCCACCGAGCCCGCCCACCGGCTGCTGCTGGACGAGCTCGGGCTGCGGCCGGTGCTCGACCTGGAGATGCGGCTCGGCATGGGGTCGGGTGCCGCGCTGGCGGCCGGCCCGGTCAACGCGCTGCTCGCGGTCACCGAACTGGCCCTCGCGTCCACCTCTCCACCTGCGGCTTCCCGTTCCGCGACGGTGCCGGCGGTGCCGGCGGTGCCGACGGTGCCCTCGGTGTCGTCTTCCGAGCCTTCAGAAAGCGAACGCATATGACGGTGCGGGGCGTCATCCTCGACCTGGACGGAACGCTGGTGGACTCCCGGGGCGTGCACGTGCGCTGCCTGCGCGCGGCCTGCCAGGACGTCGGACTGCCGCCGCCGAGCGCGGCGCGCATCGCGACCCGGTCGGCCGCGACCGATCTGGCGACCCTCGCCCGGCTCGTCGGCGAGCCGCTCGCGGAGCGGGCGATGGCGGCCTACAACGCGCACTTCCCGCTCGGACTCGCGGAGGCGCCCGCCCCGCCCCGGCCGGGCGCCGCCGAGGCGGTCGCGGCGCTGGCCGCGCTCGGCCTCGCGCTCGGGGTGTGCACCGGCCGCTCGCGGGCCACCGCGGCCCGACTGCTCACCGCCGCCGGCCTCGGCATCCCGCTCCTGGTCGCCCGCGAGGACGTGGACGAGCCCAAGCCGGCGGCCGAGGGGCTGCACCGGGCTCGCGGTCTGCTGGGGCTGTCCGCGGGCGAGGTGGTCTTCGCCGGGGACACCGCGCACGACGTCCGGCAGGGCGAGGCGGCGGGCATCACCACCTATCTGGTGGGCGGCGCGCCGGGCGCGGGACTGGCGTCGCTCGCCGAACTGCCCGCCCTGCTGACCGCGCCCGCTCCCGCGCCGGCCGCCGGGAGCGGACGGTGAACGACGCCAGAACCGTGTGGTTGGACTTCGCCGGCCTGCGCTCCGCGCAGGCTCCCCTGACGTGGGGTCAGCGGGTGATCTACGAGGCGGTGCGGAGCAGGACCGAGGCGCACGCCTACGACTACAACATCAGGTACTTCGTGGAGCTGGACGGCACGTCCCGCGCCGAGGACGTACTGGCCGCCTTGCAGCAGGTGGTCGCCGAGCACGAGAGCCTGCGCACGCTCTACCTCCCGGGCGTGGACGGCGGGCCGCCCCGGCAGTCGGTGCGGGGGGAGGGACGGCTGCCCGTCCGGATCGAGCGACTGGCGGCCGGCTCCGACCCCGAGGCCGAGACCGCGCGGCTGCACTCCCGTATGGCGGGCGGCGGCTTCGACCTGTCGCACGAGTGGGGGATCAGGACCACGCTGCTGCTGGCGCCCGGAGGGACGCCGTACCGCGTTCTCCTCTATCTCTCGCACGTCGCGCTGGACGGCTGGGCGCTGCGCACCCTGGAACAGGATCTGCGCGACCGGCTGGCCGGGCGGCCGCCCGGCGCGCGGCGCACCCAGCCGCTGGATCTGGCGGAGCAGGAGCGGTCCGAGCGGGGCCGGGCGGTGAACCGGCGCTCCGGCGCCTATGTGCGCAAGGTCCTCGACGGGATCCCGCGGTCCATGTTCGCGGGCGCCTCGGGCGACCCGGGAGCCGCGCACGGGCAGTTGCGCTCAGCCGCGCTGGACGCCGCCGCCCGGACGATCGCCCTGCGCTGCCAGGTGAGCGCGGCGACCGTCCACGTCGCGGCGTTCGCGACGCTCCTCGCCCGCCGCAACGGCACCACCCGCTGCGCCCTGAAGACGATCTTCGCCAATCGCGTCGGCGCGGACCGCCAGGGCATGGTGGCCCCGCTCGCCTCCGATGTGGTGCTCTGCCCGGAGGTCTCCGGCCCCACCTTCGACGACGTCGTCCGCGCCACCCACAAGGACACGCTGCGCGGGTACGCCAGGGCGCAGTACGACCCGGCGGAGCTCGACGGGCTGATCGCGGCGGCGGGCGGGGCCCGGGGACTGCGGCTGGACCTGTCCGTCCTGCACAACGACACCACCTCGCTCTTCGGCGCGCCCGAGCAGCCTCCACCGGCCGGCACGACAGCGGTGGGCGCGGACGACCGGTCCTTCTGCTGGGCGGCGCCGTTCGCCCTGCCCGCGCTGAAGCTCTACTACCAGGTGAGCGTCGACCCGGCCGATCCGCGCACGGTGCACGCACTGGTCGCGGACACCGCCCACCTGCCCCGGGACGACGTCCGCGGGCTGCTCCTGGACATGGAGACGCTGCTCACGGAGTCGGCCCGCCGCCCCGGGGTGCCGGCGGCGGCGCTGGACGGCCCCTTCCTCGTCCGGCCCCTGCCGAGGGGTGACGACTGGCTGCTGATCGACTCCTCGTGGGCCGATCTCGGCGCCATGCGCCGGGCCCTGCTCGGTCTCGGGACCGTGGCGGAGGGCGAGCTGCTCGTCGCCCGGGACGCCGACGGCGTGCCCCGGGTGACGGCCCGGGTGGTCCCGCGCGAGGAAGGCGGCCGCCCTGCCTGCGACCGCCCTGTCACCGTCCGGGAGGTGCGCCGCGCGTACGAGGCGGCGCTCTCCGTCCTGCCCGATGTCGTGCTCCCGCACTACTACCTCGTCGAAAGGCCCCAGATCCGTGTCGCGTCCCACTGACCGACCGACGGTCGGCGTCATCGTCCCCGCCATGAACTCCTCGGACTTCATCGACCAGGCCCTGGGCTCGGTGGCCATGCAGACCCGGCCCGTCGACCAGATCGTCGTCGTGGACGACTGCTCCGACGACGACACCGTGCGGCGCGTGGAGCGCTGGAGCGGGGTGCTGCCGCTGACACTGGTGCGCAACACCCGGCGGCTCGGCGTCTGGGGCGCCCGGGGGACCGGGATCGAGCGGCTCGGCACCGACCTGGTGTGCCAGCTCGACGGCGACGACGCCTTCCTCCCGCACCACGTCGAGGCGATGTGCGACGCCTACGACGCCTCCCCGGGGCTGATCAGCCCCCGCCCGCTGACCTGGACGGGCCGCGGGCCCTTCGTGCCCGGGACGTACACCAAGGGGCGGCTGCCACTGCCCGGCGACCAGCTCGTCCAGCTCCTGGCGCAGAACTACGTCGTGGTCGGCGCGCTGTACAGCAGGGCGCTGTACGACAAGGTCGGCGGCTTCCGGCAGATCGCCTACGGCGAGGAGTGGGACCTGTGGCTGCGGCTGGTCGCCGCGGGCGCGGTCGTCAGCAAGCCGGCGGACCCTTCGTACGTCTACCGCGTGCGGAGCTCCAGCTACGCCGGCGGCTTCGCGCGCAATGAGGCGGAGACCGAGGTGCTCGGCCGCTTCCTGGCCGAGACCGGGGACCCGCGGCTGCGGCGCGCGGTCAAGATCGCTCTGCTCCAGCGGACGGGCACGGACGGCCTGCCGGAGGCGCACGACCCGCTCGCGGCCGCCGGGGTGGACGCGGCGGTGCTGACCCGCGCGGGCCTCGGGCGCGATCACCTTGTGTACGTGCGGCGGGATCCGGATCTCGGCTGGGTGCTGTCCGGCCGGGACGAGGAGACGGGCGGGCCGGCGACGGCGGTGATCGCGGACGACGGCCGGCCGGTGCTGCGGATGACCGGTGGGCAGAACGACTGCGAGGTCACCTTCGTCGAGGACGAGCTGCTGCGCCGCGACACGTCTTCCCTCCGTGACGTCCTGAGGTGCTGAGGGGGCGCGGGCGACCTATGACGCATCGGGCTTTCCGTCGCAGAATGGTCTCAGCCCTTGACGGGACATCACCCTAAAGGCTCAGCTTAGGGTTCACATGTTGTAGACGACGGGGTCTCACTGGTGCGGCCTCGTCCGTTCGGGCGGCGGTTTCGTACCGCCTGCCGAGGCAGGAGTGGATGGTCGTGGAGACTCCGGGATCGCAGTCATCGCTGCACCGGGCCAACCTTGAGCGCGTGGTCCGCGCCGTGCGGTTGTCAGGCTCACTCACCCAGGCGGAGATCGCCCGGAGTACCGGGCTGTCCGCCGCCACGGTCTCCAATATCGTCCGGGAGCTGCGGGACAACGGAACGGTGCAGGTCACGCCTACCTCCTCAGGGGGAAGACGGGCCCGCAGCGTTGCGCTGTCCGGCGATGTCGGCATCGTCGTCGGCGTGGACTTCGGCCACTCCCACCTGCGGGTCGCGGTGGGGAACCTGGCGCACCAGGTGCTGGCCGAGCAGTCCGAGCCGATCGACGTGGACGCCTCCGCGTCCCAGGGCTTCGACCGGGCCGAGCAGCTGGTCGCCCAGCTGATCGAGTCGACCGGCATAGGGGTGGACAAGGTGCTCGGGGTCGGCCTCGGTGTCCCCGGGCCGATAGACGTGGAGTCGGGAGCGATCGGATCGACCGCGATCCTGCCCGGCTGGAGTGGTATCAACCCACGTCAGGAGCTGTCCGACCGGCTCGGCATGCCCGTGCAGGTGGACAACGACGCCAACCTCGGCGCGCTCGGCGAGCTGGTGTGGGGCGGCGGCCGCGGAGTGCGGGACCTGGCCTACATCAAGGTCGCCAGCGGCGTCGGCGCGGGCCTGGTGATAGACGGCCGGATCTACCGCGGCCCGGGCGGCACGGCGGGCGAGATCGGGCACATCACGCTGGACGAGTCGGGCCCGGTGTGCCGCTGCGGCAACCGCGGCTGCCTGGAGACCTTCACCGCCGCCCGCTACACCCTGGAGCTGCTGCGCAGCAGCCACGGCGCCGATCTCACGGTGCCGCGGATGGTGCAGTACGCCCGGGAGGGCGATCCCGGCTGCCGCCGGGTGATCGCGGACGTGGGGCGGCACATCGGCATGGGCGTGGCCAGTCTCTGCAACCTCCTCAACCCCAGCCGGGTCGTCCTCGGGGGCGATCTCGCGGAGGCCGGCGAGCTGGTGCTGGCGCCGATCCGGGAGTCCGTGGCGCGCTACGCCATTCCCAGCGCGGCCCGGCAGCTGTCGATCGTTCCCGGTGGGCTGGGCGCCCGCGCGGAAGTGCTCGGCGCGCTGGCCCTGGTGCTGAGCGAAATGGGTGATTCAACCCTTCTTGATGGGAATGCTCCTGCTGCGGTCCCGGCGCTTTCAGCGCAGCGACCTGCATAACCCTGAGTTCACACAGCTAACGAAACGCGCCGTTGCCATCTCGTTAAGTGTTTACTTATTGACGGCATGGCAACGGCGGAGTTGACTCACGTGAACCTCGGCCGCAGCGTTGCGGCCTCGTCAGGGAGGCAACTCAAAATGAACGCATTGATGCGTCGTGCCGTCATCGGCTCGCTTGCGGTAACGATGGCCCTTTCCGTGGCCGCCTGTGGCAAGGCCGGCGACGACAAGGCCGACAGCAGCAAGGACAAGTCCATCGGCCTGCTGCTGCCGGAGAACGCCACGACGCGGTACGAGAAGTTCGACCGCCCGCTGATCGAAGCGAAGATCAAGTCGCTCTGCTCCGACTGCAAGATCGAGTACGCGAACGCCGCCGGTGACCCGGCCAAGCAGGCGCAGCAGGTCAGCAGCATGATCACCAAGGGCGTCAAGGTCCTGATCCTGGACCCGCAGGACGCGGTCGGCATCAAGGCCTCCGTCCAGGCCGCCGTGGACAAGGGCATCAAGGTCGTGGCCTACGACCGCTTCGCCCAGGGTCCGGTCTCCGCCTACGTCTCGTACGACAACGAGAAGGTCGGCGAGCTGCAGGGCCAGGCGCTGCTCGACGCCATGGGCTCCAAGGCGACGCCGACTGCCAACGTTGTCATGATCAACGGTGACGACGCCGACCCGAACGCCGCCATGTTCAAGGCCGGTGCCCACAAGGCGCTCGACGGCAAGGTCAAGATCGCCTACGAGCAGAGCGGTCTGTGGAAGGACACCGTCGCGAACCAGAAGGTCACCGCGGCGATCACCCAGCTCGGTGCGAAGAACATCTCCGGTGTCTACTCCGCCAACGACGGCATGGCCGGCGGTATCGCCACCGCCCTCAAGGGCGCGGGCATCAACGTGCCGCTGACGGGTCAGGACGCCGAGCTCGCCGGTGTCCAGCGGATCCTGGCGGACCAGCAGAGCAGCACCGTCTACAAGGCCTTCAAGCCCGAGGCCGACGCGACCGCCGAGATCGCGGTCAAGCTGCTCAACGGTGAGGACATCAGCTCCATCGCGGACATCAAGGCGACCAGCGGTTCCGGTACCACCGTTCCCGCCAAGCTCCTCCCCGCCGTGTCGGTGACCAAGGCCAACATCAAGGACACGGTCGTCAAGGACCAGCTCTACACCGTGGCCCAGATCTGCACCGCCGACTACGCCGCCGCCTGCAAGGCTGCCGGCATCCAGTAAAACCCGGGGCCCATCGGGCCCTGGTCCCGCAATGCCTGTCCGGCGCCCCACCCACCATCCAAACCCCGCTGCGGGTGGGGCGCCGGGCGGAAACGCTTACGGGACAAGGGGTTCACCCCCCTCGCTCCACCTTGTCATCCTGTGCTTCTTGCACGTCCTACCGCGCCTCTCCCAGGGCGCGGCATCCCCGCCGGTCAGGCGGCGAAGGAGATGGTTCACGTGTCCGCTACGCCCGTGTTGGCGTTGCGCGGAGTCTCCAAGCGATTCGGTGCGGTGCAAGCCCTCACCGATGTCGAGCTGGAGGTCCATTCCGGTCAGGTCGTCGCGCTGGTCGGCGACAACGGTGCCGGTAAGTCCACTCTGGTCAAGACGATCGCCGGTGTGCACCCGATCGACGAAGGCGTCATCGAGTGGGAGGGCACGCCGGTCAGCATCGACCGGCCGCACGACGCCCAGGGCCTCGGCATCGCCACGGTCTATCAGGACCTCGCGCTGTGCGACAACCTCGATGTCGTCGGCAATCTGTACCTCGGCCGCGAACTGCGGCGCGGGCTCTCGCTCGACGAGGTGACGATGGAGCAGCGCGCCCGCGAGCTGCTCGACACCCTGTCGATCCGCATCCCGAGCGTCCGCATCCCGATCGCGAGTCTGTCCGGTGGCCAGCGGCAGGTCGTCGCGATCGCCCGCGCGCTGATCGGCGACCCGAAGGTCGTCATCCTCGACGAGCCCACCGCCGCCCTCGGCGTGGAGCAGACCGCTCAGGTCCTCGACCTGGTCGAGCGGCTGCGCGAGCGCGGTCTCGCCGTCATCCTCATCAGCCACAACATGGCCGATGTGCGCGCCGTGGCGGATACGGTGTCCGTCCTGCGCCTGGGCAAGAACAACGGTTCCTTCCCGGTGAAGGACACCAGTCCCGAAGAGATCATCGCCGCGATCACCGGCGCCACGGAGAATGCCGTGACCCGTCGTCAGGCGCGCAACACGGAGGCGGCAAAGTGAGCGACCTGTCCAAGACCAAGGACGACGCGCCCCCGGCCGACGACCCCACCGCGGCGGCGCTGCCGGTCGTCGACCCGCGACTGCTGGTCCGCGAAGAGGGCCTCAAGGGCTATCTGACCGAGTTCAAGCGCAAGGTGCGCGGCGGTGAGCTGGGCTCGCTGCCCGTCGTCGTCGGTCTGATCATCATCTGGTCCGTGTTCCAGTCCCAGGACAGCCTGTTCCTGAGCGCGGGCAACATGGCCAACATCAGCTACTTCATGTCCGCCACCGGCATGATCGCCATCGGCCTGGTCTTCGTGCTGCTGCTGGGTGAGATCGACCTGTCGGTCGCCTCGGTCAGCGGCCTGTCGGCCGCCGTCTTCGCCATCCTGGCGACGACACACGGCCTGAATCCCTGGCTGGCCATGTTCCTGGCCATCCTGACCGGTATCGCCATCGGCGCGCTGCAGGGCTATTTCTTCGCCAAGATCGGTGTGCCGGCCTTCGTGGTCACCCTCGCCGGCAACCTCGGCTGGAACGGCCTGATGCTGTGGCTGCTCGGCGACACCGGCAGCCTCTCGATCTCGGACGTCGGCCCGCTGCACCTGCTCGGACAGCGCTCCTTCTTCATGAACCAGGACGTCGCCGGCGCGTATGTGCTGGCGGCTGTCGGCACCCTCGCCCTGCTCGCCGGCTCGCTGGTCGAGCAGCGCCGCCGCCGCCAGGCCGGGGTCCCGTTCCGTCCGACCGGCGAGATCGCCGTTCGCGTCGGTGCGCTGGCCGTGGCGTCCTTCGTCTCCGCGTACGTGCTGAACCAGGCGTCGGGTGTGCCCAACGCCCTGGTGTTCTTCCTCGTGGCGCTCGTGATCACCGACTTCGTCCTGCGGCGCACCTCGTACGGCCGCAAGATCTTCGCCGTCGGTGGCAGCATCGAGGCCGCCCGCCGTGCCGGTATCAACGTGGCTCTGATCCGCATCTCGGTGTTCGCCATCGCCGGCGGCTTCGCGGCGGCCGGCGGTCTGTTCCTCGCCGCGCAGACCTACACCGCGACGCTGGCCGCCGGTGGCGGCAACCTCCTGATGCTGGCCATCGCGGCCGCGGTCATCGGTGGCACCAGCCTCTTCGGCGGCCGGGGCAACACCTGGTCCGCCCTGCTGGGCATGCTGGTCATCCAGTCGATCCAGACCGGTCTCGACCTGCTGAACATGAACACCTCGCTGCAGTACATGATCACCGGCTCCGTACTGCTCGCCGCCGTGGTCATCGACTCGCTGTCGCGCAAGACGCAGAAGGCCTCCGGCCGCGCGTAACGCTCCATCGCACACACCTCCGTATGACGGTGGTGTGGCGGCACCGGCCCGGTGCGGGGATGATCATCCCCGCACCGGGCATTTGCCTTGCCGGGTGGACCGCGGGTGACCAACGTCGCACGGGGCGCTCCACGGCGCCGCGCGCGGAACATTAGACTCGACGGATCGACCAGTTCGACTGCATAGGAGGCACGGGTGGCGCTGCTGACCCGTATCAAGGGACCGCGCGACCTCGACCGGCTCAGCCAGGAGCAGCTGGTGGAGCTGGCGGGCGAGATCCGTACCTTCCTCGTCGACGCGGTCTCCAAGACCGGCGGACACCTGGGCCCCAACCTCGGCGTGGTGGAACTGACCATCGCCCTGCACCGGGTCTTCGACTCACCGCGGGACAAGGTGCTCTTCGACACCGGGCACCAGTCCTACGTGCACAAGCTGCTCACCGGGCGGCAGGACTTCAGCCGGCTCAAGAGCAAGGGCGGCCTGTCCGGCTACCCCTCGCGCGCCGAGTCCGAGCACGACGTCATCGAGAACAGCCACGCCTCGACGGTGCTCGGCTGGGCCGACGGCCTGGCCAAGGCCAACGAGGTGCTCGGCAAGCAGGACCATGTGGTGGCCGTCATCGGTGACGGCGCGCTGACCGGCGGAATGGCCTGGGAGGCGCTGAACAACATCGCCGCCGCCCGGGACCGGCCGCTCGTCATCGTCGTCAACGACAACGAGCGCAGCTACGCGCCGACGATCGGCGGGCTCGCCGACCACCTGGCGACGCTGCGCACCACCGACGGGTACGAGCGCTTCCTGTCCCGCACCAAGGACCTGCTGGAGCGCACCCCGCTCATCGGGCAGCCGCTCTACGAGACGCTGCACGGCGCCAAGAAGGGCCTCAAGGACTTCATCGCCCCGCAGGGCATGTTCGAGGACCTGGGCCTGAAGTACGTCGGCCCGATCGACGGCCATGACGTGGAGGCGCTGGAGTCCGCGCTGCAGCGCGCCAAGCGCTTCGGCGGCCCGGTCATCGTGCACTGCCTCACCGAGAAGGGCCGCGGCTACCGCCCGGCCGAGCAGGACGAGGCGGACCGCTTCCACGGCATCGGGCCCATCCACCCGGACACCGGCCTGCCGATCGCCGCCTCCGGCGCCGACTGGACCTCGGTCTTCGGCGAGGAGATGGTCAAGCTCGGCCGCGAGCGCGAGGACATCGTCGCGATCACCGCCGCGATGCTCCAGCCGGTCGGCCTGGACAGGTTCGCGAAGGTCTTCCCGAACCGCGTCTACGACGTCGGCATCGCCGAGCAGCACGCCGCCACCTCGGCGGCGGGCCTGGCCACCGGCGGGCTGCACCCGGTCTTCGCCGTGTACGCCACGTTCCTGAACCGCGCGTTCGACCAGGTGCTGATGGACGTGGCGCTGCACAAGTGCGGGGTCACCTTCGTGCTGGACCGGGCCGGTGTCACCGGCACCGACGGCGCCTCGCACAACGGCATGTGGGACATGTCGATCCTCCAGGTCGTGCCCGGCCTGCGGATCGCCGCCCCGCGCGACGCCGATCAGGTCCGCGCGCAACTGCGCGAGGCCGTCGAGGTCGATGACGCGCCCACCGTCGTCCGGTACTCCAAGGGCGCGGTCGGCCCGGCGGTCAAGGCCGTCGGCCGGATCGGCGGCATGGACGTGCTCCGCAAGGTGCCGCAGGGCGAGCGCCCCGACGTCCTCCTGGTCTCGGTCGGCGCCCTCGCCCCGATGTGCCTGGAGATCGCCGATCTGCTCGACGCCCAGGGCATCACCACCACCGTCGTCGACCCGCGCTGGGTCAAGCCGGTGGACGCGGCGCTGCCCGGACTCGCGGCCGGACACCGCGTCGTGGTCACCGTCGAGGACAACTGCCGGGTCGGCGGGGTCGGCTCGGTGATCTCGCAGGCGCTGCGCGACGCGGACGTGGACGTGCCGCTGCGCGACTTCGGCATCCCGCAGCAGTTCCTGGACCACGCCTCCCGCAAGGAGGTCATGGCCGAGATCGGGCTGACCGCGCACGACATCGCCCGCCAGGTCACCGGCCTGGTGGCGACGATCGACGGCCGGTACGGCGAGAGCGTCGGATCGGCCGAGCCGGCGGCGGTCAGCGACTGACGCGTTCCGCGGAGCTGTTGTGTGAGGGGGTCCACCCATCCGGGTGGACCCCCTCACCCATTGGCGTAGGCATAGGCGCGCCTATTCGGGTGAAGCGAACCTGGGGGAGTGGAGTAGCCACTGCCGACGCTCCCCAACCTGTCGGCAGGACGAACAGGAGGCGCGCCGGTGAGTACGAGTACGCAGGACAACCCGCCGTCGTCGGGCAGGAATCCGGACGGGCTCTTCCGGACCAAGTCCGTCGAGCAGTCCATGCGGGACACCGAGGAGCCGGAACACCAGCTCAAAAGGTCGCTGTCGGCCCTGGACCTCACGGTCTTCGGGGTCGGCGTCATCATCGGCACCGGCATCTTCGTGCTCACCGGCACCGTGGCGAAGAACAACGCGGGGCCCGCGGTCGCCCTCGCTTTCGTCGCGGCCGCTGTGGTGTGCGGGCTCGCGGCCATCTGTTACGCCGAGCTGGCCTCCACGGTCCCGGTCGCCGGGTCCGCGTACACGTTCTCCTTCGCCACCCTCGGCGAGCTTCCGGCGTGGATCATCGGCTGGGACCTGGTGCTGGAGTTCGCGCTGGGCACGGCCGTGGTCGCGGTCGGCTGGTCCGGGTATGTACGGTCGCTGCTGGACAACGCGGGCTGGCACCTGCCGCAGTCCCTGTCCGGCACCAGCGACGAGACCGGGTTCGGCTTCGACCTGCTGGCGTTCCTCCTGGTGCTGCTGCTGACCGGGGTGCTCGTGCTCGGCATGAAGCTCTCCGCGCGGGTCACGACGGTCGTCGTCGCGATCAAGGTGTTCGTGGTGCTGCTGGTCATCGTCGCCGGCGCGTTCTTCATCGAGACCAAGAACTACACGCCCTTCATCCCGCCGGCGACGGGGTCCACCAAGGCGTCCGGTCTCGACTCCCCGCTCATCCAGGTGCTGTTCGGGTACGAGCCGACGAGCTTCGGCGTCCAGGGCATCTTCACCGCGGCGGCCGTCGTCTTCTTCGCCTTCATCGGCTTCGACATCGTGGCGACCGCGGCCGAGGAGACCAAGAACCCGCAGCGGGACATGCCGCGCGGCATCCTCGGCTCGCTCTTCATCTGCACGGCGCTGTACGTCGCCGTGTCGATCGTGGTCACCGGCATGCAGAAGTACACCGAGCTGTCGGTGGACGCGCCGCTCGCCGACGCCTTCAAGGCCACCGGACACCCCTGGTACGCGGGCGTCATCAGCTTCGGGGCCGCGGTCGGCCTCACCACGGTCTGCATGATCCTGCTGCTCGGCCAGACCCGGGTGTTCTTCGCGATGAGCCGCGACGGGCTCATTCCCCGGTTCTTCTCCCGGGTCCACCCGAAGTTCCGCACGCCGTACCGCTCGACGATCCTGCTGGGCGGGCTCATCGCCGTCATCGCGGGCTTCACCAGCATCTCGGAGCTGGCGGCGCTGGTGAACATCGGCACCCTCTTCGCCTTCGTCCTCGTCGCGATCGGCGTCATCATCCTGCGCCGGACCCGGCCGGACCTGCCGCGTTCCTTCCGTACCCCGTGGGTGCCCGTGCTGCCGATCCTCTCGGTGGCCGCCTCGCTGTGGCTGATGATCAATCTGCCGAGCGAGACCTGGGTGCGGTTCGGCGTGTGGATGGTGATCGGCGTCGTCGTCTACTTCCTCTACGGCCGCAGGCACAGCCGCATGAACAAGAGCGTCTGAACGGCGGTACGTTGTCAGGCGTGCCATCGGCCCCGAAGACGACCAGCAGCGCCCCCGCCGCCCTCCCCGTCCGGTACGAGGAGGGCGGCGGGGGCGCTCGCCGTCGGTGGCTCCGCTCGCAGGACCGCTACTGGCTGCGGCTGACGCCGGCGCTGGCCGTACTCGCCGCCCTCGTACGCCTTCCGTCGTTCCTGCGCCCGGTCTGGAACCCCGACGAGGGGTACCTCGCGGTCCAGGCCCGGATGCTCGCGCACGGCGGGGTCCTGTACGACACGGTCGTCGACCGCAAGCCGCCGCTGCTGCCCTGGCTCTACGAGGGGCTGTTCGCGGTCTTCGGCGACCAATCGCTGTGGCCGCCGCGGGCCGCCGCCGTCGTGGCGCAGCTCGCCGCCGCCCTGCTGCTCGCCTCCGTCGCCCGCCGCCGCTGGGACGACCGGGCGGGCGTCGCCGCGGGCGCCGGGTTCCTGCTGCTCTCCATCGGCCTGGCCCCCGAGGACACCCAGGCCGCCTCCTTCGGCGTGTTCATGGTGCCGTGGACCGTCCTGGCCTTCTGGGCGGCCGACCGCCGCCGCTGGGGCCTGGCGGGGCTGGCCGTCGCGGGCGCCGCGCTGACCAAGCAGACCGGCGGCGCGGTGCTGCTGCCCGTGCTGTGGATGCTGTGGAGCGCCCGGCGGAGCCCGGACCCGCGCACCTGGACCGCCGTCGTGCGGCTGCTCGCCGGCTGCGCCCTGCCGGTGGCGGCGGTCGCGGTCCTCACCGGGCCGTCCCGGTTCGTGTTCTGGACGGTCACCGGCTCCGGCTCCTACGCCTCGGCGTCCGGCGCCTGGGGCGTGGCGCTGGGGCGGGGCCTGGGGAACGCCGGGATCCTGGCCGCGGCGGGAGCGGCCTTCGTCGTCCCCGCGGTCCTCGCGGCGGCCCGCGGGACCCGCGCCGAACGGCTCACCGCCGACCTGTGGGTCTGGCTGGGCGCCTCGGCGCTCGGCGTCGTCTTCGGCTTCCAGTTCTACGGCCACTACTTCCTGCAGCTGATCCCGCCCCTGGTGCTCACCGGGGTGGGCGCGCTGCGCGCGGTGCCGCGCTGGTGGCCGGCGGCCACCGCCTGGACGGTACTCGCGAGCGCGGCATTCGCCGTCTGGGGCCTGACCGCGCCGCGGACCGAGCTGGACCACGCCGACGCGGTGGCCGCCGCCGTACGGGCCCGTACCGGGCCCGGGGACACCGTCCTGGTCTGGGGGATGCACCCCGAGCAGTACTGGCTCTCCGGCCGGGCCCCCGCGAGCCGCTATCTGACCGCCGGCTTCCTGACGAACTTCAGCGGCGGCCGCGGCGGCGCCCGGGTGGGGGAGCAGTACGCGGTTCCCGGCGCCTGGCGCGCCTTCACCGCGGAGGTGGCGCTGCGCCCGGCCGACCTGATCGTCGACGACTCGCGTGGAGCCCCGTACGCCCCGACCCTGACGCCGACCCTCCAGCGGATGCTGGACACTGGTTACCGTCCCGTGGACACCGTGGGCGGCGCGATCCTCTACGCCCGGGTCACGGCCCGCGGCCAGTGAGTGCCTTCACGTGGTCCGGGGCCTTCCCGCCAGGGCCCCCGGGCCGGTCGTGGCACGCCCCGGTGGTATACAGGCGACTTGGCAGAGCACGTTGATCGAGGTGGCGGTTTTTCATGACGGAGTCCAAGGGACTCAAGGACCGGAACGACACGGCGGACTCCGGGGCGACGCCCCGCAAGAGTCTTCTGCAGCGCGTGCGGCCGTATGCCGCGGGCCTTGTGGTGCTCGCGGTGGTGTTCGGGGCGTCCGCGGTGATCGGCGCGCACGTGCGCGGTGCGAAGGCGGACAAGGTGAAGCCGCCCGCGAACGCGGCGGGCCCTGACGGGCAGGCGAAGCTGGCGGTGCCGGTGCGGCCGAGCGTCCCGGTGACGCTGACCGTGTACGAGGACCTGCGCAGCCCGCAGTCCAAGGCGTTCGCCGAGGAGTACGCGGACACCTTCAAGAAGCTGCTGGCGACCGGGCAGGTGCAGATCCAGTACCGGCTGGTCACCCGTACCGACGAGCAGCTGGGCGGCCACGGTTCGCGGGCCGCCGCCAACGCGGCCGCGTGCGCCCAGGACCAGGGACGGTTCGAGCAGTTCGTGCAGCAGGTCTGGGACCGGCAGCCCGAACCGTCGGACGACGCGCTGAGCAACCAGAAGCTGCTGAAGGAGCTGTCCGAGAAGGCCGGGAAGATCGACGAGGGCAAGTTCGTCCCGTGCATGAAGGGCAATGACCACGAGGGCTGGGTCGCGAAGTCCGAGTCCGACTTCGCGGCAGGCGCCTACGGCGAGGTGCCCGTCGTCCAGATCAACGGCGAGACGGTGCCGGACGTCCAGACGTCGCTGACGCCGTCCAAGCTGCGCTCGCTGGTGGAGAAGGAGGCCAGGAAGGTCTCCGACGAGGCCGTCCCCTCCGGGCAGCCGAGCCTCGCGAGCTGAATCCGTTCCGCCCTCTCCGTGACCGGGCGCGTCCTCACCTGGCCCAGATGTATCCGACATTACGTCAGTTTTTTGGCGAAATCGGGTATTAAGGTCATATGACGCCCGGTCATGGAGGAGTGTGCGCATGTCCATACCGCTGTTCGACGACGTAGAACCGCTCTCCGGCTGCATCTGCGAGGAGTGCGCGCGACGGCGCCTCGCCGACTCGGTCGCGCGGGACGCCGGTTCCGGCGGCAGCGCCACCGCGGCCACCCGTGCGCTCGTGGTGGCGGCCGCCGCCGGCACGGCCGTCGGCTGTGCCGCGGGCACGGTCGCCGCGGCCACCGCCCCGAGCGCCGCCACCCATTCCGCGCTCGGCCACGCCCGCCTCGCGCCGGCCACCGCCCCACTGCGTCTGACGCGGGACCAGATCCTGGACCGGGCACAGCTCTGGGCCGACGCCCAGGTGCCCTACAGCATGTCCGCCCTGTGGCCGGACGGGTACCGCCAGGACTGCTCCGGCTTCATCTCCATGGCCTGGGGCCTCGGCACCAACGCGTGGACCGGCAGCCTGCCCGAGTACGCGACGCGGATCGAGCGGGACGCCCTGCTGCCCGGCGACATCCTGCTGTTCCACAACCAGGCCAATCCGGAGAAGGGCTCGCACGCCGTCATCTTCGGCGGCTGGGCCGATTCCGGCCGCACCCTGTACACCGCGATGGAGCAGACCCAGCCGCACACCCGGGTCCAGACGACGCCCATGGCCTACTGGACCAACTCCGACAAGTACGTGGCCTACCGGTACAAGTACCTGGTGTCCGGCACCGGCGGCTCCGGATCGGGGAGCCCCGGCACCCCGGACGGCACCGGCACGCCGGGGAGCGACGCCTATCCCGGCGCCCGCGCGTTCGGGCCCGGCGCGAACAACGCCGCCGTCACCCGGCTGGGCACCCTGCTCATCACCCGCGGCGCCAGGCCCTACTACATCGTCGGCGCGGGACCGCTCTGGGGCGAGGCCGACCGCAAGGCCACCAGCGCCTTCCAACGCGCCCAGGGCTGGTCCGGCGGTGACGCCGACGGCCTGCCGGGACCCACCACCTGGGAGTACCTGGTGGACGGCACCGGCAGGAACATCCCCGCCGGCGCCCCCGCGCCGCGGCCGGACACCGGCTCCACGGCACCCGGCTACCCGGGCGCCGCTTCCTTCCGCCCCGGAAAGTCCAACAACCACGTGCTGACGCTCGGGCGGCGCCTCGTCGCCAAGGGCTTCGGCAAGAGCTACCGCGTGGGCCCCGGCCGCACCTGGGGCGAGGCCGACCGCCGCGCCGTCGAGGCGTTCCAGCGTGCCCAGGGCTGGTCCGGGCGTGACGCGGACGGCTACCCCGGACCGGAGACCTGGAGGCGACTCTTCCTGTGACGACCCACACCCCCGCCGCGGACGCGGCCCTGGCCGCCACCACCGTCCTCCCCGTCATCCCTGCCGCCACCGTCACCGTCTCCGACCTCGTCGAGCGACCCGGCCGCTGCCTGCCGGGATGGACCGCGGCGCTGACCGCGGTGGTCGCGGCGGCCGCCGGCGGGTGGCTGCTGTGGCGGACGGGCGTGCTGCCCGAGCGGCTCGCCGGCCGCACCGTGCTGCCCCAGGCGCCGGCGCCCCGAGACCTGACCGGTCTGTGGGGCGCGGTGCTGCTGCTCGGCGCGCTGACCGCGTTCGCCGCGGGCGGCCTCACCCGGGGCCGTCCCGGCAACGTCTGGGTGCTGACCCGGCACGGTGCCTACCAGGGCAGCATCCGGGACACCGGCCTGCTGTGGATCAGTCCGCTGCTCGGCCGCCGCCGGATGGACGTCAGCCTGCGGCACTGGCGCAGCCGCGCCATCGAGACGGTCGACGCGGACGGCACCCCGCTGCACGCCGGCGTCCTGATCGTCTGGCGGGTCCGTGACACCGCACGGGCCGCCTTCGCCATCGACGACCACGCGCGCTACCTGCGCGAACAGGTGGAGTGCGCGGTCGCCCGCGCCGTCTCCCAACTGCCCGTCGACGACTTCCGCGGTTCCGGACCGACCCTGCGCGACTCCGAGCGCCTCGGCGACCAGCTCACCCGGCTGCTCGCCGCCGACATGCGCCCGGTCGGCGTCGAGGTCTTCTCGGCGCAGCCCGTACGCCTGGAGTACGCGCCCGAGGTGGCCGGCGCGATGCGGCGGGCGCAGGTCACCGCGCTCGACGCCAGGCACCGCCGGGCGGTGCTCGACGACGTGCTCGCCGCGGTCGCCGAGACGGTGCGCGGTCTGACCGACCGCGGGCTGGTCCAACTCGACGACTACGAGCGGAAGGCGCTGGTCCGGGACCTGACGGTGGCCTTCTACACCGCCCGCGGCCCGGCGACGGAGCCGCCCAGGAAGTAGCCGGACACGCCGCCGGCCGGGCCCCGACCACTGCGGTCAGGACCCGGCCGGCGGCCGTCACTTCACGGTGCTACGCGGGGACGCTCGCGACGCCCGGAGCGAGGAACGGCTTGCCGTTCACACGCTGCGAGACACCCTCGCGGTCCAGGTACGGGGTGATCCCGCCCAGGTGGAAGGGCCAGCCGGCGCCGGTGATCAGGCACAGGTCGATGTCCTGCGCCTCGGCGACGACACCCTCGTCGAGCATGAGGCCGATCTCCCGCGCCACGGCGTCCAGCACCCGGGCGCGGACCTGCTCCTCGGTGAGCACCGAGTCGCCCTGCACCAGCAGCGCGGCGACCTCGGGGTCCAGCTCCGGCTTGCCGGAATCGTAGACGTAGAAGCCGCGCTTGCCGGCCTTGACCACCGCGGCCAGGTTCTGCGAGACGGTGAACCGGTCGGGGAACGCCCGGTTGAGGGTCTCGGAGACGTGCAGCCCGATCGCCGGGCCGACCAGCTCAAGGAGCACCAGCGGCGACATCGGCAGGCCGAGCGGGTCGATGCCCTTCTCGGCGACCGCGACCGGGGTGCCCTCGTCGATGATGTTCTGGATCTCGCCCATGAAGCGGGTCAGGATCCGGTTCACCACGAACGCCGGGGCGTCCTTGCAGAGCACGGCGGTCTTCTTGAGCTTGCGCGCCACACCGAAAGCGGTGGCCAGCGACGCGTCGTCCGTCGCCTCGCCGCGCACGATCTCCAGCAGCGGGAGGATCGCGACCGGGTTGAAGAAGTGGAAGCCGACGACCCGCTCGGGGTTCTTCAGCTTCGACGCCATCTCGGTGACGGACAGCGAGGAGGTGTTGGTGGCGAGGATCGCGTGCGCCGGGGCGACCGCCTCGACCTCCGCGAACACCTGCTGCTTGACGCCCATCTCCTCGAACACGGCCTCGATGATGAAGTCCGCGTCACCGAAACCGGCGGCCTTGTCGAGCGAACCGGTCACCAGCGCCTTGAGGCGGTTGGCCTGGTCCTGCTTGATGCGGCGCTTGCCGAGCAGCTTGTCGATCTCACCGTGGACGTAGCCCACGCCCTTGTCGATGCGCTCCTGGTCGATGTCGGTCAGCACGACCGGCACTTCCAGGCGGCGGGCGAACAGCAGCGCCAGCTGCGAGGCCATCAGGCCCGCGCCGACGACGCCGACCTTGGTGACCGGGCGGGCGAGGTTCTTGTCCGGTGCCCCGGCCGGGCGCTTGGCACGCTTCTGCACCAGGTTGAAGGCGTAGATGCCGCTGCGCAGCTCGCCGCCCATGATGAGGTCCGCCAGCGCGGTGTCCTCGGCGTCGAAGCCCGCCTGGAGGTCGCCGTCCTTGGCGTTGGCGATGATCTCCAGCGCGCGGTAGGCGGCCGGGGCCGCGCCGTGCACCTTGGAGTCGGCGATGCCCTTGCCGCGCTCGACGGCCTGGTCCCAGGCCGTACCGCGGTCGATCTCGGGGCGCTCCACCACGATCTCGCCGCGCAGTACGGCGGCGGTCCACGCGAGGGACTGCTCCAGGAAGTCCGCACCCTCGAACAGCGCGTCGGCGATGCCGAGTTCGAAGACCTGCGCGCCCTTGAGCTGGCGGTTCTGGTTCAGCGAGTTCTCGATGACGACGGTCACCGCGCGGTCCGCGCCGATCAGGTTCGGCAGCAGGGTGCAGCCGCCCCAGCCGGGGACGAGACCGAGGAAGACCTCGGGCAGCGAGAACGCCGGCAGCGCCGCGGAGACGGTGCGGTAGGCGCAGTGCAGACCCACCTCGACACCGCCGCCCATCGCCGCGCCGTTGTAGTAGGCGAAGGTCGGGACCGCGAGGTGCGCGAGCCGCTTGAAGACCTCGTGGCCGCCCTTGCCGATGGCGAGCGCGTCCTCGTGGCGTCCCAGCAGCTCGACGCCCTTGAGGTCGGCGCCGACCGCGAAGATGAACGGCTTGCCGGTGATGCCGATGCCGGTGATGGTGCCCTCGGCGGCCTCGGCCTCGACCTGGTTGATCGCCGCGTCGAGGTTGGCCAGCGACTGCGGGCCGAAGGTGGTGGGCTTGGTGTGGTCCAGCCCGTTGTCCAGCGTGATGAGCGCGAAGCGTCCGGCGCCCGGGAGGTCGAGGTGGCGCACGTGTGCGCTCGTCACGACCTCGTCGGGGAACAGCTCGGCCGCACCCTTCAAAAGCTCGGCGGTGGATGTCACTTGCTGCCTCCGTCGAAGTGCGGGTTCTCCCAGATGACCGTTCCGCCCATGCCGAAGCCGACGCACATGGTCGTCAGGCCGTAGCGGACGTGCGGCTGCTCCTCGAACTGGCGGGCCAGCTGCGTCATCAGCCGGACGCCGGAGGAGGCCAGCGGGTGGCCGAACGCGATCGCGCCGCCGTACTGGTTGACACGCGGGTCGTCGTCCGCGATGCCGAAGTGGTCGAGGAAGGCGAGCACCTGCACGGCGAACGCCTCGTTGGCCTCGAAGAGGCCGATGTCGTCGATGGTCAGACCAGCCTGCGCCAGCGCCTTCTCGGTCGCCGGGACCGGGCCGATGCCCATGACCTCCGGCTCGACACCGACGAAGGAGTACGAGACCAGACGCATCCGGACCGGCAGGCCCAGCTCGATGGCGACGTCCTCGGCGGCGATCAGCGACGCGGTCGCGCCGTCGTTCAGGCCCGCCGCGTTACCCGCGGTGACCCGGCCGTGGGCGCGGAACGGCGTCTTGAGGCCGGCCAGGTTCTCCAGGGTGGTGCCGGGGCGCATCGGCTCGTCCGAGGTCGCCAGACCCCAGCCGGTCTCGCCGGCCTCGGGGTTGCTGTTGCGCACGGAGACCGGGACCAGGTCCTGCTGGATCTTGCCGTTGGCGTAGGCCTTGGCGGCCTTCTCCTGGCTGCGCACGGCGTACTCGTCGACGCGCTGCTTGGTGATGGCCGGGTAGCGGTCGTGCAGGTTCTCCGCGGTCATGCCCATGAACAGGGCGGACTCGTCGACCAGCTTCTCCGAGACGAAGCGCGGGTTCGGGTCCACGCCCTCACCCATCGGGTGGCGGCCCATGTGCTCGACACCGCCGGCCACGGCGACGTCGTACGCGCCGAAGGCGATGCCGCCGGCGACCGCGGTCACGGCGGTCATCGCGCCGGCACACATGCGGTCGATCGAGTACCCGGGGACCGTGACCGGCAGGCCGGCCAGGATGCCGGCGGTGCGGCCGAGGGTCAGGCCCTGGTCGCCGATCTGCGTGGTGGCGGCGAGAGCCACCTCGTCGATCCGCTCGGCGGGCAGCTCCGGGTTGCGCCGCAGCAGCTCCCGGATGCACTTGATCACGAGATCGTCGGCACGGGTCTCGTGGTAGATGCCCTTCGGGCCCGCCTTGCCGAACGGGGTGCGGACGCCGTCGACAAAGACGACGTCCCTAGCGGTACGAGGCACGTTGGCTCTCCTCCAGATGCGGATTCGCTGCCACTGGGCGCGAGGCTGCGGCTACGCCCATCATGCTACTAGCCGGTAACCAGCGGGGACAGTCCTCCCGCCCGGAGCGGCGAACGTCACACAGGACGAGGCCGCTCCCGGCCGGGATTCCCGGGCTGCGGACCTACGGCGCGGGGGCCTCGGGCGCTGCCGGCGGCTGGGCGGCGAGGGCCGCGGTGAGGATCGGCGCGGTCAGTCCGACCTGCCAGGCGCGGGCTCCGTGGCCGGTCAGCACCGCCGCGACCTCTTCGTCGGTGGCCTCGGCCGGCGGGTCCCAGCACAGCCGGCGCACGGTGTCCGGGGTGATCAGGTTCTCCTGCGGCAGGTTCAGCTCCTCGGCGAGCTTGCTCACCGCGGCCCGCGCGGCGGACAGCCGGGCCGCGGCCACCGGGTCCTTGTCGGCCCAGGCGCGCGGCGGCGGGGGACCGACGTAGGCCGGCCCCGGCTGCGGCAGCTCCCGCTCCGGCAGGGCGCGGGCCCGGTCGATCGCGGCCTGCCACTGCTCGAGCTGGCGGCGGCCCATCCGGTGCCCGAAGCCGGGCAGCGTCGCGAGCGCCGTCACGTTCGGCGGGCCCTCCAGGGCGGCGGCGACGATCGCGGCGTCGGTGAGGATCCGGCCCGGCGAGATGTCCCGCTCCTGGGCGGACTGGTCGCGGGCGATCCACAGCTCGCGCACCACGCCGATCTGCCGGCGGCGGCGCACCTTGTGCATGCCCGACGTGCGCCGCCACGGGTCGACGCGGGGCGCGGGCGGGGGGGCCGCCGCGATGGCCGAGAACTCCTCCAGCGCCCAGTCGAGCTTGCCCTGCTCGCGCAGCTCCTCCTCGAGCGCGTCGCGCAGGTCGACCAGCAGCTCGACGTCGAGCGCGGCGTAGCGCAGCCAGGGCTCGGGGAGCGGACGGGTGGACCAGTCGACGGCCGAGTGGCCCTTCTCCAGGGCGAAGCCCAGGACGTTCTCGACCATGGCGCCGAGTCCGACCCGGGGGAAGCCCGCGAGACGGCCGGCCAGCTCGGTGTCGAACAGGCTCTTGGGCCGCATGCCGATCTCGCCGAGGCACGGAAGGTCCTGGGTGGCGGCGTGCAGCACCCATTCGGCATCGGTGAGGGCAGCCCCCAGGGTGGAAAGGTCGGGGCAGCCGACCGGGTCGATCAGCGCGGTCCCGGCTCCCGCGCGGCGCAGCTGGACCAGGTAGGCCCGCTGTCCGTAGCGGTATCCGGACGCGCGCTCGGCATCCACGGCGACCGGACCGGAGCCCGCGGCGAATGCCGCGACGATGTCTGCGAGGGCCTCCGGGCTGGCGGTCACCGGCGGGATTCCCTCGCGCGGGTCCAGCAGCGGGACCGGCGCCGGGGCAGCCTCTGTTGCGGTCTCTCGGGCGTCGGTCACTGTCCAAGAGTATCCGTGTATGGCGAACGCCCGTCGACGGAACGTTCCGTCGACGGGCGCAGCGGCCATGCGGGGGTGCGGTGGGGTTAGTGGATGATGCCCGTGCGAAGGGCCACGGCGACCATTCCGGCGCGGTCGCCGGTGCCGAGCTTGCGGGCGATACGGGCCAGGTGGCTCTTCACGGTGAGCGCGGACAGGCCCATCGAGACGCCGATCGCCTTGTTCGACTGGCCTTCGGCGACCAGCCGCAGCACCTCGACCTCACGGCCGGAGAGCTCGCGGTAGCCGCCGGGGTGACCGGGCGTGCCCGGTGGGCGGCGCTGCATGCGGGCGCCGGCCGAGCCGACCGGCGCGGTGCCGGGGCGGCCCGGCATGCCGCCGAGGTTGTTGCGGGTGCCGGTGACGACGTATCCCTTGACGCCGCCCGCGAGTGCGTTGCGGACGGCGCCGATGTCATCGGCGGCGGAGAGCGCGAGGCCGTTCGGCCAGCCGGCCGCGCGGGTCTCGGCAAGAAGGGTGAGGCCGGAACCGTCAGGGAGGTGGACATCGGCTACGCAGATGTCACGGGGGCTGCTGACCCGGGGTCGCGCCTCGGCGATGGACGAGGCTTCGATCACATCGCGCACACCGAGCGCCCACAGGTGCCGGGTGACGGTGGATCGGACGCGGGGGTCGGCGACGACGACCATGGCCGTCGGCTTGTTCGGACGGTAGGCGACCAGGCTCGTGGGCTGCTCGAGAAGAACTGACACCGGGCCTCCTGTGGCGAAAGCGGGGGACTGAGAGGGTCACCCACTCCTTCGGCAGCAATTGCCCCGGCCTTTAGGGAATGATCACGATTTGTTGAGTAACAATTCCGACAAATCGGACGCTCGATCGAACAAGATCATGCCGAGCGCCCGCCGGGTACGCAGCGGAACACCACGGAAGTGCCGCCGAAACCCGAAAACCGGAGGGACGGTCAGCCGCGGCGCTTGGGCATCGGCACGACGCCGCCCGGCAGGTCGTGCGACTCGTGGCCCTCGGTGGGCGGCAGCCCCGCGCACGCGCAGAGCAGATCGCACCAGGCCGCCAGGTGGTCCGCGACGCCGGGGATCCCGTCCGTGACCTCGGTGGGCGTCCAGGACGCCCGGATCTCGATCGCCGTCGTGTCCGGCCGCTCCGCGATCCCGCCGAAGTAGTGCGAGGAACTGCGCGAGACCGTTCCGCTGGGCTCGATGTACTCCGCGCCCCGCGCCTCCAGGGCGCCGGTCAGCCAGGACCAGCTGACCTCGGGCAGCAGCGGGTCCACCGCCATCTCCTGCTCCAGATCGGCGCGGACCAGCGTGACCAGCCGGAACGTGCCGTTCCAGGCCTCATGGCCGTCGGGTTCGTGGAGCAGGATGAGCCGGCCGTCCGCCAGCTCCTCGCCGTCCACCACGACCGCCGCCTCCAGCGCGTACGCGTACGCCGCGAGACGCTTGGGCGGAGCTGTCGTGTCGATCTCCACTTCGGGCCGTACCCGTGCGGAACTCAACGCGTCGACCGCGCGCTGGAAGGGGAGAGGTGCGCCGTCCCCGTCCGCAAGGTGCCCGTGAACCGCTGCCATGCCCGGAAGACTAGGCCGCCCGCGGCCTCCACGGGTGGAGCAACACCCGTGCGCGTGGGACGCATCCCGGCGCGTGCGAAGATTCGGGGCGTGAGTGCGCACCAGCAGACCGCTGCTTCCCCGTTCATCCGCGCCTGTCGGCGTCAGTCCGTGCCGCACACCCCGGTGTGGTTCATGCGGCAGGCCGGCCGATCGCTGCCCGAGTACCTCAAGCTCCGTGAGGGCACCGCCATGCTGGAGTCCTGCATGCGGCCCGACATGGTCACCGAGATCACGCTGCAGCCGGTGCGCCGCCACAAGGTCGACGCGGCCATCTACTTCAGCGACATCGTCGTCCCCCTCAAGGCCATCGGCCTCGACCTCGACATCAAGCCCGGCGTCGGCCCGGTCGTCGAGCAGCCGATCCGCACCCGCGCAGACCTCGACCGGCTGCGGGCGCTGGAGCCGGACGACGTCCCCTACGTGACCGAGGCCATCGGGATGCTCACCGGCGAGCTGGGCGAGACCCCGCTCATCGGGTTCGCGGGCGCGCCCTTCACCCTCGCCAGCTACCTCGTCGAGGGCGGCCCGTCCCGCAACCACGAGCGCACCAAGGCGCTCATGTACGGCGACCCCGAGCTGTGGAGCGACCTGCTGGACCGGCTCGCCGACATCACCGCCGCGTTCCTCAAGGTGCAGATCGAGGCGGGCGCCAGCGCCGTCCAGCTCTTCGACTCCTGGGTCGGCGCGCTGTCGCCCGACGACTACCGGCGCTACGTCATGCCGTCCTCGGTGAAGGTCTTCGAGGCCGTCGCCGGCTACGGCGTGCCGCGGATCCACTTCGGGGTCGGCACCGGTGAGCTGCTCGGACTGATGGGCGAGGCCGGCGCCGACGTCGTCGGCGCCGACTGGCGCGTCCCGCTCGACGAGGCGGCCCGCCGGGTCGGCCCCGGCAAGGCGCTCCAGGGGAACCTCGACCCGGCGGTGCTCTTCGCCCCGACGTCCGCGGTCGAGACGAAGACCCGCGAGGTGCTGGACGCGGCGACCGGTCTGCCCGGCCACATCTTCAACCTCGGCCACGGCGTCCTCCCCACCACCGACCCCGACGCCCTCACCCGCCTCGTCGACTTCGTCCACCGCTCCACCGAGGTCTGACCGGGCCTGCTACTCCTCCTCCGCGCCCTCCTCCGCCCGCGCCACGCGCGGTGCGGGGAGGAGCCGGCGGCGGACGGTGACGAAGACGAACCAGCCGGCGAGGCCCACGGCCGCGAACGGCAGCGCCACCGAGAGCACGACCAGGATTCCGCGCAGCGTCACGTAGAAGGCGTGCCAGCCGGTGCCCAGCGCGTTCCCGACCGTCTCCCAGAAACCGTCGTCCTTCGCGGGCGGCGGCGCGGCGGCGGGGTGTTCCGGCGCGGACAGCACCAGCGTGATCGTCGCCAGGTTCGTGCGCTCCTTGAGTGAGGCCTGCTGCGCCTGCAACGCCTCCAAGTTGGCTTCCCGAGTGCTGAGTTCGCCCTCAAGGGTGACCACGTCACTCAGTTGCGTGGTCCGGCTCATCAGCTCCCGCACCCGCGCGAGGCTCGCCTGCTGCGACCGGATGCGGCTCTCCACGTCCACCACCTGGCTGGTGACGTCCTCCGTGGAGACCTTGCGTTCGAGCAGCCTGCCCAGGCCCGCGAGATCGTTCAGTACCTTGTCGTAGCTCTCCGGGGGCACCCGCAGGGTGATGCTGGAGTGCTCCAGGCCCTCGCTGTCGCGGGTGGTGTTCTCGTTGCCGACGTACCCGCCCGCGCCGGTGACCGTGGTCCGTGCCGACGCGAGGGCGGCGGCGACGCCGTCCTTCGCCTCGACGCTCAGCGTCGCGGTGCGCACCACGTAGCTCGGGGACGGCGCCGGGGTCCTGGTGGTGGCGCCCTTCGCGGCGCCCGGGGCCGCGGCCGCGGACGGCGCGTCCGCCTGCTGCGGGGCGGCGGCGGCCTTGTCCGCCTTGCTGTCCGTGGCCGACGTGCCCGACGCGCTGCAGCCCGCGACGGTGAGTGCGGCGGTGAGTGCGGCGGCGGCGAGGGCCGCACCCGGTCTGCGGCGTTTGCTGATCAGCTGGCGCATCGAACTCCCCCAGAGGTCGTTCACCGGCGTGGAACCGGTCCTGGTCCTACGACGTGCGGGGGCGGGACCGGGTTTCGGGTCCGAGATCCCGAAGCGGTCACGTTCAGGGCTCGTTCGGGAATCTGCGACAGTGGAGGCATGACCGACACGCACCGCGAAGCAGGGCATGTGATCGTCGTCGGCGGTGGGGTCTCCGGGCTCGCCGCCGCCCACTACCTGGCCGGAGGCGGCGCGCGGGTGACGGTGCTGGAGGGCTCGGCGCGGCTCGGCGGGAAGCTGTACGCCGACGAAATCGCCGGCGTGCCCGTGGACCTGGGCGCCGAGTCGATGCTCGCGCGCCGGCCCGAAGCGGTCGCGCTGGCCCGCGAGGTCGGGCTCGGCGACCGGCTGCAGCCGCCCGCCACGGCGGGCGCCGCCGTGTGGACGCGGGGCCGGCTGCGGGCCATGCCGCAAGGGCACGTCATGGGAGTCCCCGGTGATCTGGGGCCGCTCGCGGCCTCCGGCCTGCTGTCGCCCGCGGGTCTGGCCCGGCTGCCGCTGGACCATGTGCTGCCCAGGACCAGGATCGGCGAGGACGTGGCCGTGGGCGAGTTCGTCGCCGCACGGCTCGGCCGCGAGGTCGTCGACCGGCTGGTGGAGCCGCTGCTCGGCGGTGTGTACGCGGGCAACGCCTACGAGATCTCGCTGCGCGCGGCCATGCCGCAGCTCTTCGACGCGGCCCGGACGGGACGCTCCCTCATCGAGGCCGTGCGCGGTATCCAGCGCCGCTCGGCCGCCGCCGCCCCGGCGGGACCGGTCTTCATGGGCATCAGCGGGGGCGTCGGGCAACTGCCGGTCGCCGTCGCCGAGGCGTGCCGGGCCGCGGGCGTCACCATCGAGACGGGGGCGCCGGCCAGGGAACTGCGGCGTACCGCGAACGGCTGGCAGGTCACCGTCGGCGACCGGGTGCTCGACGCGGACGCCGTCCTGATCGCCGCGCCCGCCCCGGCCGCCGCCCGGCTGCTGGCGGCCGAGTCACCCGTCGCCGCCGCGGAGCTGTCGGCGGTGGAGTACGCCAGCATGGCGCTGGTCACCATGGCGTTCCGGCGGCGCGACGTGCTGCGGATGCCGAAGGGCACCGGCTTCCTGGTACCGCCGGTCGACGGACGGACGATCAAGGCGTCCACCTTCTCGTCCCACAAGTGGGGATGGATCGACGAGGCCGGCCCCGACACCTTCGTGCTGCGCACCTCCGTCGGCCGGCACGGCGACGAGGCGGATCTGGCCTGGGACGACACCGACCTCGTCCGCCTGTCGCGGCGCGACCTGGGCGAGGCCATCGGGCTGTCCGCCGCGCCCGTCGCGGCCCGCGTCACCCGCTGGGACGGCGGACTGCCGCAGTACCCGGTCGGCCACGTCGAGCGGGTCGCCAGGATCCGCGAGCAGGTCGGGAAGCTGCCGGGCCTCGCGGTCTGCGGAGCGGTGTACGACGGAGTCGGGATTCCGGCCTGCATCGCCAGCGCCCGCAAGGCCGCCGACGAGGTCCTGACCTCGCTGGCCGCGACCCTGGCGACGGGCGGCGCGCGGGACACGGGAGAATGACGGCATGACTGACTCGACTGCTGCCCCCGACGCCCCGGACAGGACCGCGAACGCCGGCAAGAAGGCGAAGGACCTCAACGAGGTCGTCCGCTACACCCTCTGGTCCGTCTTCCGGCTCCGCGACGTGCTGCCCGAGGACCGCTCCGGATACGCCGACGAGGTGGAGGAGCTGTTCGCGCAGCTCGCCGCGAAGGACGTCACGGTGCGCGGCACCTACGACGTGTCGGGGCTCCGGGCCGACGCCGACCTCATGATCTGGTGGCACGCGGAGACCTCGGACGCGCTGCAGGAGGCGTACAACCTCTTCCGGCGCACCAGCCTCGGCCGCGCGATGGTCCCGGTGTGGTCGAACATGGCACTGCACCGCCCCGCGGAGTTCAACAAGTCGCACGTCCCGGCGTTCATCGCCGACGAGAGCGTGCGCAACTACGTCAGCGTCTACCCGTTCGTGCGCTCGTACGACTGGTACCTGCTGCCCGACGAGGACCGCCGCCGGATGCTCGCCGACCACGGCAAGATGGCGCGCGGCTTCCCGGACGTCCGGGCCAACACCGTTCCGTCCTTCACGCTCGGTGACTACGAGTGGATCCTCGCCTTCGAGGCGGACGAACTGCACCGGATCGTCGACCTGATGCGGCACCTCCGCGCGTCCGAGGCACGGATGCACGTACGCGAGGAGGTGCCGTTCTACACCGGGCGGCGCAAGGAGATCGGCGAGCTGGTGGCCGGCCTGGCGTAAGGCCCGGGCAGGCCGCGGGTTCTACGGCTTGGGCTCGGGATGCGGACCGCACGTGGGCGTGCGGTCCGTTCCCGTCCTGCCCCGCAGGAGGTACGCGTCGACCTGCTGGTTGACGCAGGTGTTGGGACCGTAGACGACGCCGTGCGAACCGGACTGCCGCTCGGTGAGGAGCACGGAGCCGGGCAGCCGGCGCTGGAGTTCGACGGCGCCCTGGTACGGGGTGGCGGCGTCGCGCTCCGCGGAGACCAGCAGCACCGGCGGCAGCTTGGGACCGAACACGCGCACCTCCAGAGGCTGCCGGTGCGGCCCCTTCCAGAAGGCGCACGGCAGGTTCATCCAGGCGTTGTCCCAGGTCTCGAAGGGCGCGGTGCGGGCCAGTTCGGTGTTGTCGCGGTCCCAGGTGAACCAGTCGCGCGGCCAGGGCGAGTCGGCGCATTCGACGGCCGTGTAGACGGCGTTGCCGTTCTCGTTCTGGACGGCCCTGGCGGGGTCGGGCGACGCCTCGGCGATCAGTGGCGCAGGGTTGCCGTGGACGTACGCGGACAGGACGGCGGCCAGGCCCGGCCACGTGTCGTCGTAGTACCCGGCGCCGAGGTAGGTGCTCTGCAACTGCCCGGGTCCGACCACACCGCCGGCCGGACGGACGGCCAACCCGGTCCGCACCGCGTCGTAGGTGTCCTGCACCTGCCCGCGGTCGGTGCCCAGGTGGTACACGGCGTCGTGCCGGGCCACCCAGTCGCGCCAGTCGGCCCAGCGGGCCTCGAAGGCGGCGGACTGCACGAGGTTCGCCCGGTACCAGATCTGGCGCGGGTCGGGATCGACCACGCTGTCCAGGACCATGCGGCGCACGTGCCCGGGGAAGAGCGTCGCGTACACCGCGCCGAGGTAGGTGCCGTAGGAGGCGCCGTAGAAGTTGAGCCCGCGCTCGCCGAGCGCGGCGCGCATCACGTCGAGGTCGCGGGCGCTGTTGAGCGACGTGAGGTACGGCAGCAGATGTCCTGAGCGGCGCTCGCAGCCTTCGGCGTACGCCTTCGCGTCCGCGATCCGGTCCTGCTTGTCGCGCTCGCCCGTCGGCCGCGGATCGCGGGTGGGCGCCTTCACGGAATCCGCGGGTGCCTGGCAGGAGATCGGCGCGGACTGGCCGACCCCGCGCGGGTCGAAGCCCACGAAGTCGTAGGCGCGGGCGACCTTGGCGTACTCCTTGACCCTCATGACGCTGAACAGCGGGAAGTACAGCCCCGAACCGCCGGGTCCGCCCGGGTTGTAGAGCAGGACGCCCTGGCGCTCGCCGGCCGGTCCGGTGGCGGAGACCCGGCTGATGACCAGGTCCAGCCGTTCGCCGTCCGGCCGGGCGTAGTCCAGCGGGACGGACACGGTGCCGCACCGGACCGAGGCGGGCAGCCGGGTCGCGGTGGCGCACTTCCCGAACGTCACTCCGGCCCGGCCGGCGCGCTCGGCGGCGAGGTTCGCGCCGCGCGCCTCGGACACCCGGTCGCCGTGCGGCGGTTCCATGGCCGCCGACCCGGGGGGAGTGACGGCCAGGGTGCTCAGCGCCAGGGTTCCTGCGACGCCGTACAGCGCGATTGATCGCACAAAGGATCCTCTCCTGTCAGGGCGTGACAAAAGGGATCCTTGGGGCGGTGGTGGATGAAGTAAAGGACAAGCGGGGGGTGTCGGCCGCGACCACTCCCGCCAGGAGCTTCGTCCTGGGGAGGCGCTAGGTCGTGTCTGACAAATAGCGGCGTCCGCCCGGAGGGCGGGGCCCGGGGCGTCTGGTGCGTGCGATCGCAAGGCGGAGGGTCGTCCTCGTACCGGGGTACGTGGATGAGCCCGACAACGCAGCGAGCGTGCGTGCCAGGCGTTCCGGGCCAGGCGGGATTTGTCAGACACGGCCTAGGCGAGCGCCGCGCGCTGTGCGGGGTCCACCAGCGCGCCCGGTCCGCGTACCGCCAGTGCGGCGAGCGGGCCGGGACCGTCGGGAACGGCACGCAGGGCGTCCTGCCCGGCGGGGGAGGCCCAGCGCGTGTACGGGTGGACCTCTGCCCGGGCGATGATCCAGCATCCGGTGGTCAGCAGCAGCGGCAGGGAGAACCAGGCCGGCGCCTGCCCGCCGCCGGTCTGCCCGCCGGAGGAGAGGACCATGGCCGCGCCGAACATCAGCAGGTTCAGCGCGAGGGCGCCGCGGACCTGCCGGATGCCCGCGGTGACGCTCTCCCGGGCCGCCGCGGGCACCGCGAGCCCGTCGCCCGCGAGCCGTTCGCCCAGGGCGCGGGTGGCGCCCGCCGCCGCGTGCGCCACCCGTATCGCGGCGACCGGCGACTGGCCGGCCGGTCCGATCGAGGCGATCAGCGAGCGTTCCAGATCGTCGCGGCCCTCGGTGTCGACCACCGTCGCCCATCCGGTGTGCGCGAGCAGCAGCCGCCGCTCGCCCGCCATCGAGACCAGCGTCAGATCGGTGACCCGGTGCGGTCCGCCGGACAGGAACGCCGTCTCGTACAGACCGAGTTCGGCAACCGGTAGCGCGCCGCCGGGTTCGGTCCCGGGCAGGGCGCCCGCGACGATCGCGGCCCGGCACAGACGGGCGCAGGAGACGACCGTCGCGACGCACGCGACGAGGAGGAGCAGCATCCACATAGCTGTTTTCTACTCGACGGTAGTAACGCCCCGCCGGGAATTTCACGGATTGGCCGACGACTGGCGTGGCCCCAGGTGACGTCCTGCCGCGCCAGGGCCGGCCCGTTACGAACTGCTGCTGCTGCAACTGGAGCCCGAACTGGAGCCGCAGCTGGAACCGGAACTCGAACCGCAGCTCGACCCCGAGCTCGAACTGCAGCTGGACGACGAACCCCCGCAGCTCGACGACGAACCTCCGCAGCTCGACGCGGACCCCCCGCAGCCGGCGCCCCCGCCGGCCCAGGCGCCCGCGGCGTCGCCCCACGCGCCCGGCTCGGACGTCGGTGCGGAGGAGTGCGCCAACTGGTCCCGCAGCACGTCGTCCTGGAGCGCAGCGGGGCCGGCCAGCGCGAACAGCAGCATCGGGTCGGAGGCGCCGGACGGGGCAGGGCGGGGTCGCAGCGGACGGTGGTTCACGCGGAGCCCTTGCAGCACCCGCCGGCCGGCCGGAGTGAGCCGGCCGCGCGGCGCCGAGCACGTCAGGAGGACAAGCAGCCCGACGGCGAGTCCCGGCAGCACCCGAACGAACAGCGGCAGGCCCGAGCCGACGACCACGTGCGGCATCACCTCCGCCAGCGACAGGAACAGCAGCAGGAACCAGACGGTCTTGTGCAGCGTCGACACCCGCCGCCATCTGCTGTGCACCTCGGGCTGGAAGAACAGGCCGCGGCGGGCGAGCCGGTCGCCGATCGACTGCACGGACGGCCCGGTCAGCACCGCCGTACGGACCTGGCGCAGACCGCCGCCCCACTCGGCGCCGCAGGCCTCCAGCAGGGCGGCCTCGACCGGGTTGTGGGCGACCGGCCGGATCACGGTGAGCAGTCCGGGGGCGGTCACGGCGATCCGGCCGTCCCCGTGCATGGCCGCGATCACCGTGTCCGCGACCCGGCCGGGCCCACCGGCCAGGAACGCGGTCTCCAGCGGATCCCGGGGAGCGTCGCCCTGGTAGGGGCGGGTGAAGCGGCGGGCGCGGATCCGCTCCCCGACGAGGTACGCGGAGGAGGCGGCGATCAGCAGGTACACGGCGAGCGTGAGACCGGTCATGACGGGCATCGCGGTCACCGCCCCGGCAGCGCGTTGCGCGCGGTGCCGATGACCCGGCGGAGCCGCGCGAGGCGGTCCGGGCGGGCGGCCGTGGACAGCGGGGCCGGGCCCGAGCGCTCCCGCCACCAGCCGTTCAGCAGGCCGCGGGTGGCGTCGTCGAGCACGTCCGCGCCCGCCTCCAGCACGTGTTCCGCGAAGCGCAGCGCGTCGAGGCGGTAGCCGCCCTCCATCGGGTGCGCGGCCGCGTACCGCAGGAAGGCGGGACGGTAGCGGTCCCCGAGGATCTCCGGCAGTTCCGGGGCCACCTTGGCGGTCACGTCCGCGCGCTTGGCCGCCAGCGCCCGCGACTGGACGCCGATCCGCCCCCGGTCGAAGCCCTCGGGGACGGGGGTGCCCGCCACCAGCGCGGACAGCAGCGCCGTCTGCGCGAGCGCCAGGCGCTGCCGGGCGGCGGCGGTGTCGTCAGGACCGGTGGCGAAGGCGGTCCCCGTCGTACGGGTGGCGCCCGCGGTGCGGGCGGTGCCGGCGTCAGACACAGTGCGCCTCCTTGGGCCGCTCTGAACCCACCGCGCGGATCGCCGTGAGTTCCGCGGCCAGCCCGGCCGCGGAGGGGAAGTTGTCGTCCCGCTCCAGCAGGACGCCCGGCGGGCTGACCCGCTCGCGCAGCGCCGCGAGCACGTCCAGCACCGGCCGGGTCACCGGATGCGCGTGCGTGTCGTGCCAGACGCCGTCCTTCTCGATGCCGCCCGCCACATGCACGTAGGCGATGGCCTCCAGCGGCAGTTCGTCGAGCACCGCGACCGGGTCCTCGCCCCGGTTCACGTGGTTGGTGTGCAGGTTGGCGACGTCGACGAGCAGCCGCACGCCGGTGCGCTCCACCAGCTCGTACAGGAACTCGCCCTCGCTGAACTCCTCGTCGGGCCAGCCGAGCAGCGGCGCGATGTTCTCCAGCGCGAGCGGCACGGGCAGGGCGTCCTGCGCGATGCGGACGTTCGCGCAGAGCACGTCGAGCGCGTCCCGCGTGCGGGGTACGGGCAGCAGGTGGCCGGCCTCCAGCCGGGGCGAGCCGGTCAGCGGCCCGCCGGCCCGTACGAACGCTATGTGCTCGCTGACCAGCGGCGCCCCCAGCAGCCCCACCCGGGTGGCGAGCGCCGCCAGCCGTCCGGGGTCCGGGCGCTCCGCCCCGCCGAGGCCCAGGGAGACCCCGTGCGGGATCACCGTCGTGCCGCGCTCCCGCAGCCGCCGCAGCGGCTCCGGGAGGTGGTCGGCGCAGAGGTTCTCCGAGACGACCTCCACCCACTCGACCCCGGCCAGTCCGTCGATCGCCTCCGCGATCTCCGGCCGCCAGCCGATCCCCGTACCCAGGTCCTTCATGCCGTCCCCCTCCGCGTTGTTGCACACGCCGTGCCGGGGTGATGGCCCCGTCAGGACCGGGCGAACCCTGTGGGCGGCCGGTTCAGAGCTTGATTTGAGGTTGCCATGCCAGGCGCGGGCCGCTCGGCGCCCGCGCCGGAGCTACGCGCCGGCGGTGCGGCGCAGCGGGCGGAAGTCGGAGACGACGGTGCAGGAGCCGGGGACGATCTCGGTGAAACCGGCGTCGCGCACCACGGGGAGGCCGGAATCGGTGAGCGCGGACCAGGCGGCGGGCGCGGGAGAGCGGACCGCGAGCGGGAAACCGGCGTCGCGCCACGCGGTCCGCTCGGCGTCCGTCAGTTCCCACCAGGCGAGCTGCGCGCCGTGGCCTGCCTGGGCCATGGCCTTGCCCGCGGACATGTCGAGCTCGGGGTTCATCCACAGCACCGGCAGTCCGTCCTCCGCGGGCGGCGGGGGCTCGGGGTCGTCCAGCTCGGTGCCCGAGACCTGGAGCTTCGCCAGCACCTTGGGCCAGCCGTCCAGCGGGACCGGCGGATAGACCCGCACCTCGGCCTCCTTGCCGGTCACGGTGATGTTCGGCAGGTACCCCGCGCGGCGCCACTCCGCGCCGCGCGCCCGCCGGACGACCTTGCGGATCCGGGCGTCCTGCCAGTCCCGTACCGCCTCGGCCCATTCGCCGTCGCCCGCCGACCGTTCGTCGGACAGCAGGGTGAGGACGGCGCGCGCCGCGGTCTCCAGGGCGTCGGTGCGCCCCGGCGGGTCGTCCTTCTCGATGCGGACGACGAGCGGGAGGACGAACTGGGGCGCGGCGTCGCGGTCGATGCTGGTCACGGCCACAGTCTGCCACCGTGCCCGGTCGAGGACGCGGCGGGCCGTCCGACGGTCCGCGGCCGGATCCGCCCGGCCGCGAACCGTCGACGATCTACCATGAGCCGGTGGATACGGCCGCGATACGCGTTCCCAGTGAGCTCGACCCGGTGGCGCACGTCGAGCCGATGGCGCTGCCCGCCCCCGGCGACCCGCCACGGCTGTGGCTGGTCGACGCGGCCCGGCACGCCGCCTTCGCGGCCCGGCTGGCGTCCGGTGTCCTCGACCCGCGGGAGCTGCGCCGCGCCGCGGCCTTCCGCGCCGACGCCGACCGGGACTGCTACCGCGCCGCGCACGTGGGGCTGCGGCTGCTGCTCGGAGCCCACCTCGGCACCGCGCCGGGGGGCATCACGCTGGTCCAGGAGGACTGCCCGTCGTGCGGCGGGCCGCACGGTCGGCCGGCCGTGGAGGGCGGCGGCGTGCACTTCTCGCTGTCGCACAGCGGGAGTTTCGCCCTGCTGGCCTTCGCCGCGACCCCGGTCGGGGTGGATGTGGAGACCGTTCCCTCGCCCGACGCGGTGGCGGACGTCGCGGCCGTGATGCATCCGGTGGAGATCGCCGAGCTGGGAGCGCTGGAGCCGCCGGATCGGCCCGCGGCCTTCGCGCGGGCGTGGGTGCGGAAGGAGGCGTACCTGAAGGGGCTGGGCATCGGTCTCGGCCGTGAGCCCTCGTTGGACTACGTGGGGACCGGCGTGGCGCCCGCCGCCGGCCCGGCGGGCTGGTCCCTCGCCGATGTGGCCGTGGGGGAGAACCGCGCCGCCGCGGTCGCCGTGGCCGCCCCGAACTGAGCGTCCCCGCATACCGACCCGTGTCGGCCATGCCCCGCCGGACCGCCTCACCCACCCCCTAACACCTCCCTGTCTCCGCCGCCGGTCCGGTATCGCGTACGGACTCCTGCGAGGCTGATTCCGGCCGCTTTCCGGCCACGGTCCGGCCCGGCCAGGGCCCGGCCCCCCAGCCCCGGCCCAGCGAGGAGCGTCATGGACGGCACCAGCACCGGCAACCCGCGGATCACCGGCACGACCCGGCTGTTCGCGGTCATCGGCGACCCGGTCGCGCAGGTCCAGGCTCCGATGATGGTCAATCCGCTCTTCGTCGAACTGGGCGCCGACGCCGTCCTGGTGCCCGTGCACGCCCGTCCGGAGAACCTCCGGCAGGTCATCACCGGGCTGCAGCGCACCGAGAACGTCGACGGGCTGCTGATCACCGTGCCGCACAAGGCGGCCGCCCTGCGGTTCGCCGATCTGGTCAGTCCGGCCGCCGAGTTGAGCGGTGGCACGAACGCGATCCGGCGGGCCGCCGACGGCGGCTGGCACGCGGACAACTTCGACGGCGAGGGCTTCGTCCGGGGGCTGCTCGCCGAGGGCCACAACCCGTACCGCAAGCGGATCGCGCTGGCCGGAGCCGGTGGAGCCGGCCGCGCCATCGCCGTCGCGCTGCTGTTGGCGGGAGCGGAGGTCGCCGTCTGGGACCGGGACCTGGCGCGGGTGAACGCGCTGGTCTCGCAACTGGCGGAGCACTGGCCGGGGCGGGTGACGGGGTCGGCGCGGCCCACTCTGGCGGCGGCGGACATGGCGGTGAACGCCACCCCGATGGGCCTGGACCCGGACGATCCGCTGCCCTTCGACCCGGCGGAGCTGCCGGCCGGGGCGGTGGTCGCCGACATCATCATGAAGCCGCGGACGACCCCGCTGCTGCGGGCCGCCGGGGCGCGCGGGCTGCGGATCCAGTACGGCGCGCCGATGCTGGCGCAGCAGCTCGCCCTCTACCGGGAGTTCTTCGGGATGGACGACCTGGCGCGATCCGAGCGCTCCGAGGGCCGGGACCGGTTCAGTGGCCGGGCGGTTACTGCGCGATAGCCGGTCAGTGTGCGGCCTCTTCCTACGCTGCTCGGTATGTCACCAGCTATCGCGACCCAGCCCCAACCACCGCCGGTGCGGGACCCGTTGCCGGCCCGTCTGAGGGTGCTCGCGGACGAGACGTTCGCCCTGCCCGCGGCGCAGCAGCCCGAGTACGAGGACCCGGAGGCGGTCCGCGAGGCACGCGGGGTGCTGGAGCGGATGCCGCCGCTCGTCGTGCCCGGCGAGGTCGACCGGCTGCAGACCCGGCTCGCGGAGGTCGCCCGGGGCCGGGCGTTCCTGCTGCAGGGCGGCGACTGCGCCGAGACATTCGCCGGGAACACCGAGGCCCATGTGCGGTCCAACCTGCGCACGCTGCTGCAGATGGCCGTGGTCCTGACCTACGCGGCCAGCCTGCCGGTGGTGAAGGTGGGGCGGACCGCCGGCCAGTACGCCAAGCCCCGGTCGAACAGCAGCGACACCCTCGGACTGCCGGTCTACCGCGGAGACATCGTCAACTCCGCCACCCCCTCACCGGCAGCACGGATCCCCGACCCGAACCGGATGCTCCAGGCGTACGCCCACTCCGGTGCCACCCTCAACCTGATCCGGGCCATGGCCTCGGCGGGCATGGCCGATCTGCACCAGGTGCACGACTGGAACCGCGACTTCGTCCGCACCTCCCCGGCCGGTGAGCGCTACCAGGCGCTGGCCGCGGAGATCGACAACGGCCTGCGCTTCATGTCGGCGTGCAACGTCGACCACGGCGCCCTGCACACCACGGAGATCTATGCCAGCCACGAGGCGCTGCTGCTGGACTACGAGCGGGGGCTGCTGCGGGCCGCGGGTCCCGAGGGCGCGGAGCGGCTGTACAGCCTGTCGTCGCACTTCCTGTGGATCGGGGAGCGCACCCGGCAACTGGACGGCGCGCACATCGCACTCGCCGCGATGCTGGCGAATCCCATCGGCCTCAAGATAGGCCCGACCACCACACCGGAGCAGGCGGCCGAGTACGTCGAGCGGCTCGATCCGGACGGGGTGCCCGGCCGGCTCACGCTGATCAGCCGGATGGGCTACGGGAAGATCCGTGAGGTGCTGCCGGCGATCGTGGAGAAGGTGACGGCCTCCGGTCATCAGGTGATCTGGCAGTGCGACCCCATGCACGGCAACACCCACGAGACGGCGAGCGGTTACAAGTCCCGGCACTTCGACCACATCCTCGACGAGGTCAAGGGGTTCTTCCAGGTCCACCGCGACCTCGGCACCCACCCCGGCGGGCTGCACATCGAGCTCACCGGCGACCACGTCACCGAATGCCTGGGCGGTGCGCAGCAGATCGACGACACCGCGCTGGCCGGGCGCTACGAGACCAGCTGCGATCCGCGGCTCAACCCGCAGCAGTCGGTGGAGCTGGCCTTCCTGGTCGCCGAGCTGGTGCGGGGATGACCGGGCCCGTCCGGCCGCTCATGGCCGGCCGGACGGGCCGGGGCACACCACCGCCTGCGACGGGCCCGGTCGGAGCCCGTCGCAGGCGGTGGTCGGTGCGGTCGTCGCCCCGGCTAGCCGGCGGCGGCGTGCTCCACTTCCCGCGGCGCGGCGGGATCGCTCCGCGGCGGGATCTTGCGGCTCCGGCTCCAGGCGCGCATGGCGGGCTTCTCCACCAGGACGTGCAGGAGCCAGCCGGCGAGCAGCGTCGCCAGGAAGTAGCCGATCACCACGAGTACGGCGACCGGAGTGCTGTAGGTGTCCGCGCCCAGGAGTGCGGGGCGGCCCCAGAAGACCACGATGCCCTGGCACATGTAGAAGCCGAAGGAGACGTTTCCGAACCAGACCATGAAGCGGCCGTTGAGGTAGGTGCGCGCTCCCCGGATGTCGGCGGAGGCCGCCGCGCCGATCGCCACGCTGAACGGAATGATCGTGGCGGAGACGAAGTTGAAGGGCGGCGGCACGTAGAGCGCGGCGGCGTAACCGGCCGCCAGCAGGGTCAGGACGGCGGCGGCGGGAATGCGCGGCCACTTGCCCGCCAGGACGATGCGGGCCAGCAGCATGCCCAGAACGAATTCGAAGAGCCGCATCGGCGGGAACGTGTAGTTGAACCACATCTGCGTCATCGAGAGCGGAATGATCGGGTTCTTCGGGGAGTCGGTGACGATATAGGTGGTGACCAGTCCGACTCCGACGGTGCACGCGACCATGGTGCCCGCCCACAGCCACAGCCGGTTCAGCTGGATGCGGCTCACGCCGAGCAGCGCCAGCGGGAACAGCATGTAGAAGAGCAATTCGGAACACAGCGACCAGGCGGGCGGGTTGACGCCCATCTGGAGAGCGGCGTCCGTGCTGTAGGAGTTCACCAGGAACAGGCTGGAGAGCCACGCGCTCACCGGGGCGTAGGCGCCGGCGAACAGGGCCAGCGCGATGCCCCAGGTGACGAGGTGATTCGGGAAGATCTTGACCAGGCGGCGCCGCAGGTAGTGGGTCACCCGGTCACCGGGCCGCAGCGACCAGGTCAGGATGAAGCCGCTCAGCAGGAAGAAGAACGACACCCCCATGTACCCGGCGGGGGCGAAGAAGTCGTAGAGGCCCTGGGCGACGTCCTGGTCGCCGAAGGGGTTGATCGGCCCGGTCGGCTTGATCGGGTCGAAGGGCTGCAGTATGTGGATCGCGAAGACGAGCAGCGCGGCAAAAGGCCGCATTCCCGTCAGCGAATTGAGACTGGTGCGTTCCGGTATTCGTGGATCGGATTCCACGACCGGCATGGTTGCGGGCACGTCCGAGCTCCTCTCGCTGCCAAGGCGGCGCAATCCATCGGCAGGGAGGAGTGGAAGATCTTTCCCAGCATGCCGGTGATCCGCAGCCATTCATGGCGAGTTTAGGTAGCCCGCACGTTCGAACAGTCCCGTATCACCCCCCTCTCTTTCCGGCCAACCGTGGCCGTGAAGTGCCGGAGAACTGAGGGGAGTTATGGCCCCGCCCGCGCGGGTTAGTCTCGCCGCGAATCCACGGGGACTCTCGTGATTTCCGTACATGACTATTCATCGGAGGAACGATGATCAACAGAAGGTCTCTGCTTCGCACCGGAGGAGCACTCGCCCTGGGGGCCTCGGTCGTCGGGAACGCCACTTCGGCCGCCGCCGCGGGCGGCAAAGCCGCCGGCCCCGACTGGGCGAAGCTGCGCAGCTGCATACAGGGCGATGTGGTGCTGCCGTCGGATGCCACCTATGCGACGGCGAAACAGAACAAGATCGCGGAATTCGACGCGATCACCCCGGACGGCATCGTCTACGGGGAGTCCGTCGCGGACGTCACCGCGGCGATCCGCTTCGCCCGGGACAACGGCCTGTCGCTGCGCACCCGCAGTGGCGGCCACAACTTCGCCGGCTGGTCCCTGGGCGAGGGCCTGGTCCTGGACGTCTCGCGCATCAACCACATCAAGGGCGGCGGCAACCCGACCGTGCACCTGGGCCCCGGAGCCCACAGCATCGACGCGGTCACCGCCCTGAAGCCCTACAACCAGCAGATCGTCACCGGCACCTGCCCGACGGTGTGCCCCGGCGGCTTCTTCTCCGGCGGCGGCATCGGCTACCAGAGCCGGGCGTACGGCATCGGCAGCGACCGGGTGGTCTCCGCGCTGGTCGCGCTGGCCGACGGCACCGTCATCCGCGCCTCCGAGACGCAGCACGCGGACCTGCTCTGGGGCCTGCGCGGCGGCGGTGGCGGCAACTTCGGTGTCGTCCTCGACTTCGAGGTCCGGCCCATCTCCGCGCCGCGGATGGTCTTCTACGAGCAGATCTGGAACTGGGAGGACGCCCAGGAGTTCCTGCCGGTCTGGCAGGCCTGGTACGCCGAGTCGCCGCGCAACAGCAGCGCCCAGGTCATCATCGTGGTGCCCGACGCCGCCGAGGGCAACGCCCCGTTCATCCTGCAGCAGGGCTGCTTCTACGGGCCGAAGTCCCAGGCCGACGCCGCGCTGGCCGAGCTGGGCTCGCAGGTGGGCCGCACGCCCGCCAGCAGCACCGTCCTCGACCTGCCGTACGACGAGGGCATGCACCACATCTACGGCCTGGCCAACGAGGCCAGCGTCGAGGCCGTGCTGGCCCGCACCCCCTGGCAGCGCATGCGCACCCGCATGGTCGAGCAGCCCTTCGACGCCGCGGCCTCGGCCGCCGCCCTGGCCGCGTTCGACGCCGACCGGCGCCCCGGGCAGACCCGCTACCTGAGCTTCATGGGCCTGGGCGGCGCGGCCGGCGACCCCAGCCCGACGGCCACCGCGTACGTGCACCGCGACGCGCTCTTCCACGTCGGCTACGGCATCGCGCTGCAGAGCGCCGCCCCGGCACCCGAGGACGCGGCCGCCGCCATCGCGTGGACCACCAAGGGCTTCAACGCCGTCGCGCCCTTCTCCAACGGCCAGTCCTACATCAACTTCCCCGACCCGCTGCTGACCGACTGGAAGGCCGCCTACTACGGCCAGAACTACCCGCGCCTGCTCCAGGTCAACAAGCGGTACGACCCGGACAACTTCTTCACGCACCCGCGCGCCATCGGTGCCTGACGCACCGTCATCCTGCCCGAGGCTACGTCACGCACACAAAGGAAGGTCGACGTCTGATGACGGTTACCGACAGCGAAGTTGTGAACTACCCCTTCGCGCCGGCGGAGGCTGTTGATATCCACCCCAAGTACGCCGAGCTGCGCGCGGAACAGGCGCTGACCCGCGTCAACATGCAGTACGGCGGCGAGGCCTGGCTCGCCACCCGGTACGACGACATCAAGGTCGTCCTCGCCGACCCCCGCTTCAGCCGCGCGGAGACCGTGGGCAAGGACGTACCCCGGGTACGCAAGGCCTACGAGGAGAAGAACATCGTCAGCATGGACGACCCGGAGCACGGCCGGCTGCGCAAGCTGGTCGCGAAGGCGTTCACCGTCCGGCGGGTCGAGCAGATGCGGCCCAGGACGCAGCAGATCGCCGACGACCTGCTCGACAAGCTCACCGCCGAGGGCCGCACCGAGGGCGACCTGGCGAGCCAGTTCGCCTGGATGCTGCCGATCACCGTGATCTGCGAAATGCTCGGTGTGCCGCTGGAGGACCACTACAGGTTCCGCGGCTGGATCGACACCTGGCTCACGGTGGGCGAGACCTACACCCTCGAAGAGATGAACGAGGCGCGCTTCGAGCGGCTGCCGGAGTACCTGGCGACCCTGATCGCCAAGCGCCGCGCGGAGCCCACCGACGACCTGCTGTCCGCACTGGTCTCGGCCCGCGACGACGACGACCGGCTCAGTGAGGAGGAGCTGATCACCATGGGCATCGCCCTGCTGGCGACCGGCCACCACACCACGGCCAACCAGCTGGCGAACTACCTCTACACGCTGCTCTCCCGCCCCGGCTACTGGCAGCAGCTGCTGGACGACCCGGAGCTGGTCCCCACCGCCGTGGAGGAGCTGCTGCGCTACACCCCGCTGAGCCCGTACTCCGAGAACACCCGTATCGCCACCGCCGACATCGAGTTGGGCGGCCAGTTGGTCAGGGCCGGCGAAGCGGTCATGATCTTCCCCGCGATCGGCAACCGGGACGAGCGGGTCTTCGAGCGTCCCGAGGAGCTCGACCTGACCCGCAAGCACAACCCGCACATGGCCTTCGGCCACGGCATCCACCACTGCCTGGGCGCCCCGCTGGCCCGGATCGAGCTGCAGATCGCCCTGTCGACCCTGATCCGCCGGCTGCCGACGCTGGAACTGGCCGTACTCGCCGAGGAGGTCCCCTGGAAGGTCGACAACGTCGTCCGCGGGGTGAGCGGCCTGCCGGTGCGGTGGTGAGCGCGATGGGCTCCTGGCACGTGGAGGTCGACCACCGCGTCTGCATGGGGGCGGGGCTGTGCAACGGCAACCTGCCCGACCGCTTCGAGCTCGTCGACGCCAAGTCCATCCCGGTAGCGGAGTGGATCGAACCCGACGAGGACGTACTCGACGCCGCGGACTACTGCCCGTACCGGGCGATCCGCATCACCGACAAGACCACCGGCGAGACCCTGTCGGCCGGCGACTGAGCCGAAAGGCAGGAGAACGGTCGTGACAACCACAACAACCGAGCCGGAGCTGGTGTCCGGTGACCCGATACCGACGGACGAACGCGGACCCACCGGCACCCGGTGGTGGCGGCGTCCGTGGGTCGGCCCGCTGGCCACCGTGTGCGCGGTCTTCTTCCTGCACTCGGTACCGCGGTACCTGACCTTCGATCCCGCGCAGTCCAAGATCCCCGCCAATCCGGACTTCCCCCTGCACTACTCCGTCCTGGTGGCCCACGTCATCTTCGGCTCGGTGGCACTGGCCTGCTGCTGCCTCCAGGTGTGGCCGTCGCTGCGCCAGCACTACCCGGTCGTGCACCGCACCAGCGGACGGCTGTACGTGTTCGCCGGGGTCCTCCCGGCGGGCGTCACGGCCATCGTCGTCGGATACGTCAGCCCGTCCGGGCTGTCGATGCAGCTGAGCACCATGACGACCTCGGTGCTGTGGATCGCCTGCACCGTCGCCGGCTTCCGGATGGCGCGCCAGCGCCGGTACACCGACCACCGCAGGTGGATGATCCGCAGCTTCGCGCTGACGCTGTCGATCATCGTCAGCCGGATCCTCGGGGTGATCTACGACCACACCATCCTGCCGCCGCCCGTCACCCAGAACATCCCCGAGCTGATCGAGTGGGGCCAGACCCGCGCGGGCATGGCCTCGTGGCCGGGGTGGATCATTCCGCTGCTCATCGCCGAGTGGTGGATCGTGGAACGGGGTTCCGGTGCCCGGAACAAGGCCCGGCTCGCCCGCCGCCGCGCGGCAGCCGCGTCCGCCTCGTCGTCCTCCTGACGCTTCCGGCACCACAACGGTCGGGCCGCCACCCATCCCCCGAGGCGGCCCCACCCCATGCTGTCC
>NZ_JAPVLU010000020.1:118247-139017 GCF_027158205.1 Streptomyces sp. H39-S7
GGCACGTGGAGGTCGACCACCGCGTCTGCATGGGGGCGGGGCTGTGCAACGGCAACCGGCCCGACCGCTTGCTGTCCGTGCTGCGCGTCCGTTCAGGACAGGTGCTGGCGCTCGCCGGTCGCCGCGGAGAGCTTGATGGCGTCCAGGACCCGGTGCATCCGGGCCGCGGTGCCGAAGTCGGGCTCGGCCGGCTCACCGGTCCTGATGGCGCGCGCCAGATCCGTGTAGACCTGGTAGACGTTGCGCACCGCCGGGGAGGCGTCGTTCAGCGCCGGGCGGTAGAAGTCCGGAACGGCCAGCGGCTTCGGCCCCTCCTGGCCCTCGGTGAGCACGAGGGTGAACTCGGGGCCGACCAGGTTGTCGTCCGTGGAGCGCATGACCAGCCGGCCGGCGCGCCCGTGCACCTCGAAGCGGAAGCCGGCGCCCCGCGGACCGCCGGTCATGATGTGCACCGACGCGGCGGCGCCGGACTCCAGCAGGCCGTTCACCACGATCTGGTCCGGTGAGGTGACCTCGATCTGTTCGCCGGTCTCCTCCATGGTGACCCGGGTGATCCGGGTGGCGAGCGTCGCCGACAGCTGACTGAAGTCACCCACCGCGTAACGGAACATGTCCATCGAGTGCCCGCCGACGACGGCCAGGTGGTTGACGCCCTTCGTCCGGTCGAACAGCGCCGCGTACCGCTGGGACCAGATCTCCGGAGAGCCGAGCGAGTACGTCAGGGACGTGGACATCACCTCGCCCACCCGCCCCTCGGCCACGAGGTCGCGCAGGTAGCGGACCGCGGGATGGTGCCTGCTCTGCAGGCCGACCGCGTGCCGCACCCCGGCGAGGTCGGCGAGTTCACGGAAGCGGTCCGCGATGTCCGCCGACAGGGCCAGCGGCCACTCGCTGTAGACGTGCTTGCCGGCCGCGATGGCCGCCTCGACGAGCCCGTCGCGCTGCGGCAGCTGGACGGCGACGGTGACCAGGTCGACGTCCGGGTGCGCCATGAGTTCCGCGGCGTCGTCGAAGGCGTGCTCGGCGCCCCAGGCGCCGGCTGCCGCACGAGCGGACGCCAGGTTGGTGCCGGCGACCGCGGTGACCTCGTACTCAGGGTGCGCGGCGAGCGCCGGCAGATGCACCGCCCGCGCCCACCCCCGGTCCGCGTGCGCTCCGACGACTCCGACTCGGATCTTGTCAGCCACGTCCATTGTCCTTCTCTGTCGATACTCGGTCGGTGAACTGCCGTGCTGGTGAACAGGGCCCGGGACGCGACCGACCGGGGCGTGGCCGACGTGTGCCGGCCACGCCCCGGTCGGTCGTGATGTCCGCTGCCCGGTGGGGCTACTTCACGGAGACGGTCTCACCGGAGACCCGCGCGGTGTCCTGGACGGGACCCGCGTCCGGCGTGTTCAGGACGGGGACGTCCTGCCGGCCCTCGGCCGTCTCCACCTCGGGAGCCGGCTCCGTCTTCGGGACGTCCTTGAGGATGAAGTACGTCGCCAGGAAGCCCAGCGCCACGAACCCGGCGGAGAACAGGAAGGCCAGGCTGTAGCCGTCACGCAGCGCCGAGACGTTCTCCGCGCCCTTGTCGAGCAGCGCGTTGCTGCGCGAGGTGGCCACGGTCGCCAGGACGGCGAGGCCGACGGCGGCACCGGACTGCTGGGCGGTGCTGTTCAGACCGGAGGCGAGACCGGCGTCCTCGGGGGCCGCGCCGGACATCGCCCGCATCATGACCGCCGGGACCGCGAGGCCCATGCCGAAGCCCTGGATGATGAGCGTCGGCATCACGTGCTGCCAGTAGTTGCCGTCGACCGGTGCGCGGCTGAGCAGGACCAGGCCGACCGCGAGGGCCGCCAGGCCGGCCAGCAGCACCCGGCGGGTGCCGTAGCGGATGGTGAGCTTCACGGAGAAGAACAGCGACATCGTGCCGATCACCAGCGGTGCGGGCAGGAAGGCGAGTCCGGTCTGCATGGAGTCGAAGCCGAGCACCCGCTGCAGGTACAGGGCGTTGAGGAACTGGAAGCCGAAGCCGGCCGCGAAGACCAGGACCACGACGATGTTGGCACCGGAGATCTCCCGGTTGCGGAAGATGCGCAGGGCGAGCAGCGGACGGCTGGCCTTGGCCTGCCGCAGGACGAAGCCGGCGAGCAGGGCGATCGAGACCGCACCGTAGGTCAGCAGCCGGCCGGCGCTCTGGCTGGGCTCGGAGACCTGGGCGATGGTGAAGACGCCGAGCGACAGGCCGCCGGTGACCAGGACGGCGCCGATGGCGTCGGCGCCGGCCCGCAGGCCGAGCCCGTCGGTGGTGGCGAGCAGCTTGGTGCCGGCGAGGAAGGCCACGACGCCGATCGGCAGGTTCACCAGGAACACCCAGTGCCAGCCGAGGGATTCGGTGATGACACCGCCGGCGATGAGGCCGACCGAGGCGCCGCCGGCCGAGACGAAGCTGTAGATGCCCATCGCCTTGGCCTGCTTGCCCGGCTCCGGGTAGAGACCGACGATCATGCCGAGCACCACGGCGGAGGCCAGTGCCGCGCCGACGCCCTGGGCGAACCGGCCGGCGATCAGCACGCCTTCGCTGTTCGCCACGCCGCACACGAGCGAGGCGGCGGTGAAGGTCACCAGACCGCCGAGGAACACCTTCTTGCTGCCGATGAGGTCACCGAGCCGCCCGGAGAGGAGCAGCAGGCCGGCGAACGCGATCAGGTAGGAGTTGACGACCCATGAGAGACCGGACTGCGAGAAGCCGAGCTCGTTCTGGATGGTCGGAAGGGCGACGGTGACGATCGTCCCGTCGAGGACGATCATCAGTTGCATCGCGCAGAGGACGCCGAGCGCCAGCCCGCGCGAGCTGGATTGCGTGGTGTCTGTCGGATTCACAGCTTTGCTTCTTTCCTGTGGTCGGGTCGGAATGGGCTGGTCACAAGTCGTTCCCTCAGTGCACGTCTTGTTACAGAGACCATGGTCTGGGACCATGGGGTCGAGCGGAAGGAGGCACTTTCATGTCCCAGAGGAACATCGGTGTGACAGACCAGGTCAGCGCCGCTGAGGAGTGCGAAACTCCCGAGGCCCGGGAGGCCTGTTCGGTGCTCGAGACGCTGAACAGGATCAGCGGGAAATGGAGCATCGGCATCCTGCTCGTCACGACGCAGGGACCGGCCCGCTTCACCGAACTGGAGCGCGAGGTCAAGGGGATCAGCCGGCGGATGCTCACGCTGACCCTGCGCAACCTGGAGCGCGACGGGCTGTTGACGCGCACCGTTTACCCCACCGTCCCCCCGAAGGTCGAGTACACGGCGACGCCCATGGCGCGGGAGCTCTACGACTCCCTGCTGGCACTGACCGGTTGGGCCGAACGGCACCGGCACGAGATCGACGACGCGCGGGACGCGTACGGCCGCGCCGCCGCCGCGAGCGCGGACGCCAAGTCGCGCGACCACCTGGCACTCGCCGGCCGAGTGGCGTAACGCGGCGCGGTGGCCTAAGACGGCGCTCACACCGGCCACCGGCTTCGCGGCCCCGCCGCGGGGCCGGTGAGGGCCGCCTCGGGAAGGGCGTCGCGCAGCGCGTCCACGAGCGGGAGCGTGCCCTCCGCGTCCGCGCTGCCGCCGAAGACGTAGAAGTCCGGGCGGACCAGGACGGCGCGCGCCCCGATGCCCTCCAGGTACGCCGTGTACGTGCCCTCGGTGTCGACGATCGCGCCGCCGTGCGCCTGGTCGGCGGGGGTGCCGGGCGGCAGCAGCCGCACCAGGTGCGCACCGATGCTCGCCAGGAACTCCAGCCGGCCCACGTCCAGTACGTCGCGCGGGTCGTCGAGCGAGACCAGGGCGAAGCCGCGGCCCACGATCTCGTCGAAGAGCCCGGTCGCGGCGCCGCGCGCCACCCGGGGCTGCGGTACCTGGTCGCCGGCTCCGGGAAGCCGTCCGCCGTTCCCGGTCCTGCCCAGCAGCCCCTTGGTGAGCGGCTGGAAGGGGGACTGCTGCGGCCGGGCCAGGTTCCGCTCCCGGGTCGCGATCATGATCGTGTCCCGGTCGCCCGCCGCGGCCGGATCCGTCTGGCAGATGACCTTGCCGAGATTGACCGACATCCCGATGGCGTGCTGCACATGCGCCCAGCGCTCGGCGGTGTACGAGTCCAGCAGGGACTCGTCCGCCACGCCCCGGAGCACCAGGTCGAGTTTCCAGACGATGTTGGCCACGTCCCGGAAGCCCGAACTCATGCCCTGCCCGGCGAACGGCGGCATCAGGTGGGCGGCGTCGCCCGCGATGAGCATCCGCCCGGAGCGCCAGGTGAGGGCGCAGCGCGCCTGGAAGGTGTAGACGGCGTGCCGTTCCATGACCCCGTCGTCCCGGGTGACACCGAACAGGGAGAGCATCCGCCAGGCCGTCTCGACGGTGTCGAGCTCCTCCTTCGTCTCGCCGGGCAGCCGCATGAACTCCCAGCGCCGGTGGCCGGGGCCCGCCGACACCTGGGTCCTGGGCCGGTCCGGGTCGCACACCTGGAGGTTGTTCGGCGTGAACGTGCGCGCGTCGTGCAGCACCACATCGCAGATCAGCCAGTCGTGGGCGAAGCCGAGGTCGTTCGCCCCCGTGCCGATCCGGTCCCGTACGAAGCTGTTGGCCCCGTCGCAGCCCACGATCCAGCGGGCGCTGATCGACCGTCGGCCGCCTTCGGCGTCCCGGGCGACCAGCTCGACGCCGTCGTCCACCTCGGTCAGCTCCACCGCCTCGTAGCCGCGCAGCACCTTCAGCCCCGGGATCCGCGCGCCGCGTGCGGCCAGCGCGTTCTCCAGACCCGGTTGGTACATGGAGGTCGACTCCGGCCAGCCGTTGCGGCCGTGCCGCTCGGCCGCGCCGATGTACAGCAGGTCCTCGCCCTTGCCGTTCTGCCAGAGGTAGTCCCCCGACGGCTCACCGACCCTCGTCAGATGGTCACCGACGCCGGCGGCGGCCAGGATCCGGGCCGCCTCCCCGTCGAAGGCCACGGCGCGGGGCATGGTGTAGGGCCGGGGATGGCGCTCGACCACCGTGACCTTCCAGCCGCGCTGCGCCATCAGGTTCGCCAGCACCTGCCCGACCGGGCCGTAACCGACGACGAGCAGGTCCGCATCGTCCTCGCGGGAGACGCCGTCCCTCACAGGTGACGCATGCATGGCTCACTCCCTTCCTTCCTTCGGTCCGCCGCCGTCATGCGGTGACGGGCTCGTCCTGCAGCAGGATGTTCTTCACGACGGCGTCGAAGTCCTCGGGCTTGATGAGGACGCGCACCTTCTCGCGGCCGTCCTCGACCGTCAGCAGACGCCGGCCGGTCAGCGTCATCTGGCCGTTCTCCAGGGCCCGGCCGCGGATGTACGTGACGTGCGCGGCGATGGTCTTCGCGTACGCGTCCAGGCCCGGGTTGTCACCCGTCCACTCGACGAACCGGCGCGGCTGCGGCAGGAAGCGGTGGACCGGAGCCCACTCGCCCTCCAGCGGCTTGCGCTCCAGCACCAGGAAGTCGTCGGCCTCGGTCACCCGGTAGGTGCAGCCGTACTGCTCCTGCGGCTCCTCCGAGACCCGCACCGGCTCGATGAGCGACGGGCCCGAGTAGCCCACGTCCGCCAGGTACCAGTCGTCGCCGACGCGCACGCCGTTGAACAGGTGCTCCAGCTCGGGGCCGTAACTGCCGTCCGGGCCGCGGACACCCGCGGAGAGGATGACGACCTCGTACCCGAGCCGCGTCAGCAACTCACGGAAGAGCCCGTTGAGTTCGTAGCAGACCCCACCGCGGCCACCGACGATCACCTCCTCGAAGACGGTGTCGGCGTCGATGTTCACCCCGGACCAGATCGCCGTACCGCGCTCCGCGTTCAGGAGGTTGTCGAAGGGCACGGCCATGAGGTGGGCCTTGTGCAGGACACGCAGGGTCTCCAGGTCGGGTGTACGGGGCCCGGAGTAGCCCAGTTTCACCAGGTAGTCATCGACGTCGAACATGGCGGGTACCTCTCGTGATCGGAAGACGGTCGGAAGTCGGCCGGACGTGGGGGGAGGGAGGATCAGCCGACTTCCACGGCGGCCTGCCGCAGCTGCTGCTGCAGGTACTCGGCCAGCAGCGACGGCGTGGGCTGGTCGAACAGCAGCATCACGGGGAGCTCGGAGCCGATCGCCGCGGCTATGCGGTTGCGCAGCTCCACGGCCGTCAGCGAGTTGAACCCGACGTCGAAGAAGCCCTCGTCGTCCCCGATGGCGTCGGGGGTCGGGTGGCCCAGCACGACGGCCGCCTCGGCGCGCACCAGCTCCAGCAGCACCGCGGTCTGCCCGTCCGCGGTCAGTCCCGCGATGCGCTCGGTGATGGATTCCTCTTCTGGCATCTCGGTCTCCTCGAGTTGCTGCTCTATGGACGGAACGGTCGTGTCCTCGGCGTTCGCGGCCGGCCGGACCGTCTTGAGCCAGTAGTGCTGTCGCTGGAAGGCATAGGTGGGCAGGTCGACCCGCCGGGGTGCGGCGCCGTCGAACACCGGCGCCCAGTCCACGCGCACGCCCCGCACGTGGAGTTCGGCCAGGGAGGTGTGGAACCTCCGCAGGCCGCCGTCGTCGCGGCGGAGCGATCCGATGGCGACGGAGCGGGTGGCCGCGACGCCGGTGCCGAACGACTCCTGGATGGCGGTGGTGAGGACGGGGTGGGTGCTGACTTCGATGAAGACGCGGTGGTGCTGGGCGGTCAGTGCTCGGGTGGATTGGGCGAATTGAACCGGGTGGCGCAGGTTCCGATACCAGTAGGACGCATCGAGAGGGTTCGTGTCCCCGAGCCAGGCATTGTCAAGGGTGGAGTACATCGGAATGAGGGGAGTGTGTGGGGTGAGGCCGTCCAGCAGGCCGGCGAGCTCGTGTTCGATGCGTTCGACGTGGCTGGTGTGGGAGGCGTAGTCGACGGGGACTTTGCGGGCGCGGATGTTCTGGCTGGTCAGGGTGGTGTGGAGGTCGTCGAGTGCTGGGGGTTCGCCGGCGACGACGGTGGATCGGGGGCCGTTGATGGCGGCGATCTCCAGCCGTCCGGCGTACTCCTCGATGCGGGTGGTGACGTCGTCGAGGGGGAGGGGGATGGACATCATGCCGCCGTGTCCGGCGAGTCCTGCGGCGATGGCTTGGCTGCGCAGGGCGACGACTTTCGCGGCGTCTTCGATGGTGAGTGCTCCGGCGACGCAGGCGGCGGCGATTTCGCCTTGGGAGTGGCCGAGGACGGCGTCGGGGATGACGCCGTGGGAGCGCCAGAGGGCGGCGAGGGAGACCATCATGGCGAAGGAGACGGGTTGGACGACGTCGACCCGGTCGAGGGTGGGTGCGCCCTCCACCTGGCGGATGACGTCGGTCAGTGACCAGTCGATGTGGGGGGCGAGGGCTTGTGCGCACTGCTCGATCGCTGACGCGAACACAGGCGAACTGTCGAGGAGCTGGGCGCCCATGCCCGTCCACTGCGAGCCCTGGCCGGGGAAGACGAAGACCGTCCTGCCGTCCGCGTCCGCCGTGCCGGTGACGAGGTTGGCCGCCGGCTCACCGAGGCTCAGCGCCTTCAGGCCCTGGACGAGACCTTCGTCGTCGGCCGCGTCGCCGTCGGGGACGACCACGGCACGCTGTTCCAGCATCGCCCGCGAGAACGCCAGCGAGTACCCGACGTCCACCGGGTCCAGGCCCTGGGCGGCGGTCAGCAGCCGGTCCGCCTGGCCGCGCAGCGCGCCGGCTGTCCGGCCGGAGACCAGCCACGGCACCGGCGCCGCGGTGCCGCCGTCCTGACGGGGAGCGGCCTCGACGGGCGGTGCCTGCTCGATGATGACGTGGGCGTTGGTGCCGCTGACGCCGAACGCGGAGACCGCCGCGCGGCGCGGCCGGTCGGTCTCCGGCCAGGCGCGGGCCTCGGTGAGCAGCTCCACCGCGCCCGCCGACCAGTCGACGGTGGCGGAGGGCCGGTCGACGTGCAGCGTTCTGGGCAGGACGCCGTGCCGGATGGCCTCCACCATCTTGATGACGCCCGCGGCGCCCGCCGCGGCCTGCGTGTGGCCGATGTTGGACTTCAACGAGCCGAGCCAGAGCGGCTGCTGACCGTCGCGGTCCTGGCCGTACGTGGCGAGCAGCGCCTGCGCCTCGATCGGGTCGCCGAGGCTGGTGCCGGTGCCGTGCCCCTCGACGGCGTCGATGTCGCCGGTGCCCAGGCCGGCGTTCTTCAGTGCCGCGCGGATCACGCGCTGCTGCGAGGGGCCGTTGGGGGCGGTGAGCCCGTTGGAGGCACCGTCCTGGTTGACGGCAGTGCCCCGGACGACGGCCAGCACCGGGTGGCCCAGCCGCTGCGCGTCGGAGAGTCGTTCCACGAGCAGCAGGCCGATGCCCTCACCCCAGCCGGTGCCGTCCGCCGCGTCCGCGAACGCCTTGCAGCGTCCGTCGGCCGCCAGTCCGCGCTGCCGGGAGAACTCCACGAAGACGCCGGGAGAGCTCATGATCGCGACTGCTCCGGCGAGCGCCATGTCGATCTCGCCGTTGCGCAGCGCCTGGGCCGCGAGGTGCAGGGCGACCAGGGAGGACGAGCACGCGGTGTCGACCGTGATGGCAGGACCCTCGAACCCGAGGGTGTACGACACACGCCCGGAGGCGACGCTGCCGGAGTTGCCGGTGCCCAGAAAGCCTTCGAGCTCCTTCGGGGACAGCTCCAGGGCGGGCGCGTAGTCGTGGTACATCGCGCCGGCGTACACGCCGACCTTGCCGCCGCGCAGCGACGTCGGGTCGATGCCGGCCCGCTCGAACGTCTCCCAGGACGTCTCCAGCAGCAGCCGCTGCTGCGGGTCCATGGCCAGCGCCTCGCGCGGCGAGATCCCGAAGAAGCCCGCGTCGAACTGGCCCGCCTCGTAGAGGAACCCACCCTCGTCGACGTAGGAGGTGCCGGAGTGGGCCGGGTCCTCGTCGAAGAGCTCGGACAGGTTCCAGCCGCGGTCCTCGGGGAAACCGGAGACGGCGTCGACGCCCTGCTCCACCAGCTGCCACAGCTCCTCGGGCGAGGAGACCCCGCCCGGCAGCCGGCAGCCCATCCCCACGATCGCTATCGGCTCACGGGCTGCCGCGCTGACCCGTTTGCTCTCCTGCTTCAGCCGTTCGTTCTCCATGAGCGAGGCCCGCAGGGCCTCCACGAGCTTTTCGCCGGGCGTGTCCATCGATTCCTCCACAGTTGGCTACCGGATCCATCACTGATCAGTTGCTGACGGTGCCCAGCGCGCGGGCGATGAGGCTGTCGGCGTCCATGGCCACGAGCAGGTCCAGCTCCGCCGCCGCACTGTCCGCCGACTGCTCGGGCGCGGAGCCGGGGGAGCCGGGGAGGTCCGCGAGCCGCACGAGCGCGTCCAGCACGCCCGCCTCGCGGAAGCGGCTCAGCGGCACGAGGGCCAGCGCCCGGCGGATGTCCGCCTCGCGGGCGTCGGACGGACCCTCGTCCCCTCCCTGCGGAACGAGTTCGTCCCGCAGGTGGCGGGCGAGCGCCGACGGGGTCGGGTAGTCGAAGACCAGCGTGGCCGGGAGCCGGATGCCGGTCGCCTTGGCGAGGCGGTTGCGCAGTTCCACCGCGGTCAGCGAGTCGAATCCCACCGACTTGAAAGCGTGGTCCGCCCCGATGGGGTCGGCGCCGCCCAGGACGGTCTCCGCGTGCCCGCGCACCAGGGACAGCAGCAGCCGCAGCTGATCGGCTTCGCCCAGCCCCGCCAACTGCGCGACCGGCGAGTCCATTTCCCCGGCGCCGGCCTGTGCCGCCTTCCGCGGCACCCGGACCAGCCCGCCCAGCGGCGGCGACAGCCGGCCGCTCGCCGCTTCGGTGCGCAGCGCGGCGAAGTCCATCTTGCTGGGCACCAGGTGCGCGAGGCCCGAGCGCAGCGCCGCGTCGAACAGTTCCATGCCCTCCTCCGCGCTCAGCGCCGAGGCGCCATTGCGCTGCATCCGGCTCTGGTCGCTCTCGCCGAGGTGGCCCGTCATGCCGCTGGCGTCCTCCCACAGCCCCCAGGCCAGGGACGTCGCCGGGAGCCCCTGGGCCCGGCGCCGGTGGGCGAGGGCGTCGAGGGCGGCGTTGGCGGCGGAGTAGTTGGCCTGCCCGGGGTTGCCGAGGGTGCCGGCAGCCGACGAGTAGAGGACGAAGGCGTCGAGGCCGGCGTCCTGGGTGAGGTCGTGGAGGTTCAGCGCGGCGTCGATCTTCGGGCGGAGGACGGTGTCGAGCCGGTCCGGGGTGAGGGCGGTGACGATGCCGTCGTCGAGGACTCCCGCGGTGTGGATGACCGCGGTGAGCGGGTGCGCTGCCGGGATGCCGGCGAGGGTGGCGGCGAGCGCGTCGCGGTCGGCGGCGTCGCAGGCGGCGATGGCGACCCGCGCGCCCAGCCCGGTGAGTTGGGCCGCGAGTTCCGTCGCGCCCGGTGCCTCGGGGCCGCGCCGGCTGGTCAGCAGCAGATGCCGTGCTCCCCGCGCGGTGACCAGGTGCCGGGCGAGGATGCCGCCCAGCCCTCCGGTGCCGCCGGTGATCAGTACGGTGCCCTCGGGGTCGGCCGTCCATCCCGCGCCCTCGCCGTCGAGGACGGTTCGCGCCAGCCGGGGTACGGACGCGGCGCCGTCGCGCAGAGCGAGCTGCGGCTCACCGGCTGCCAGCGCCCGTGGGAGCGCGGCGCGGCTCGCGTCGGAGCCGTCGAGGTCGACGAGGACGATCCGGTCCGGGTGTTCGGCCTGGGCGGAGCGGACCAGGCCCCAGACGGCGGCAGCCGCCGGGTCCGTGACGGCGTCCCGGGTCAGCACGACCAGACGGGCGTCCTCCGGCCCCGTACCCGTCAGCCAGCCCTGCACCTCGGCCAGGACCCGGGCCGTCCGCGCCCGCACGTCGTCGGTGGCTCCGGTCAGATCGAGGGCCGGCCAGTCGCGTCCCGCGTCGGGAGCGGCCGTGGTCTCGAGCGCCAACGGTGACCACTCCACCTGGAACAGCGCGTCCTGTACGAGGCCGGCGCCCGCGCCCAGCCCTTCGACGGAGACCGGCCGGAAGACGAGCGACCCGACGGAGAGCACCGGGGCGCCGTGCGGGTCCACGGCCTCCAGCGAGATGCCGCCGGTGGCGTGGGGCGTGATGCGCACCCGCAGGGCGGAGGCGCCCGAGGCGTGCAGCGCCACCCCCTCCCAGGCGAACGGCAGCACGGTCCGCCCCGCGTCCTCCTCGCCGCCGGTGAACGAGCCCGCGTGCAGGGCGGCGTCCAGCAGGGCGGGGTGCAGCCCGAACGCGGCGGCGTCCTTGGCGCCCTCCTCGGGGAGGGCGACCTCGGCGAAGATCTCCGCGCCGCGCCGCCAGACCTTGCGCAGCCCCTGGAAGACCGGCCCGTAGCCGTAACCGGCCGCGAACCGCCGGTCGTAGAAGTCGTCGAGCGCGACGGCCTCGGCGCCCTGCGGGGGCCAGACCGTGAGATCGCCCGCCGCGGGGCGCGCCACCGACGTCAGGAAGCCGGCCGCGTGCCGGGTCCAGGACGTGTCCGGGTCCGCGTGGTCCGGGCGGGAGTGGACGGTCACGTTCCGGCGGCCCGTCTCGTCCACCGCGCCGACGGCCACCTGGATCCGGGTGGCACCGGACTCCGGCAGGGTCAGCGGGGCCGCGAGGACCAGCTCGTCCAGCACGCCGGTCCCCGCCTTGTCGCCGGCCTGGACGGCCAGCTCCACCAGGGCCGTGCCGGGCACCAGCACCACGCCTTCGACGGCGTGATCGGCCAGCCACGGGTGGGTGGTCAGGGAGAGCCGGCCGGTAGCCAGCACCCCGCCGGCGTCGGGGAGCACGGCGACCGCGCTCAGCAGCGGGTGCTCGGCGGGGTCCAGGCCGGCCGCGCCCACGTTGCCGCTGCCGCCGGTCTCCTTCAGCCAGAACCGCTGGCGCTGGAAGGCGTAGGTGGGCAGGTCCACGTGCCGGTGGTCGACGCCGCCGAAGAGCGGCGCCCAATCGACCTGAGCACCGTTCACCTGGAGGCTCGCCAGGGAGGTGAGGAAGCGCGGCAGGTCGCCGTCGTCACGGCGCAGCGTGCCGGTGACCAGCGAGCCCTCGCCGTCCCCGGCCTCCAGGACGTCCTGGACGGACGTGGTGAGCACGGGGTGGGTGCTGACCTCGACGTAGGTGCGGTACCCGTCGGCAGCCAGGGACTCCACGGCCTCGGCGAAGCGGACCGGCTGCCGGAGGTTGCGGTACCAGTACGCGGCGTCGACGGGCGTGGTGTCGTCGAGCCAGCCGCCGTTGAGGGTGGAGAACATCGGGATCGCCGGCGTCCGCGGCGTGATGCCGGCGAGGACGCGCGCCAGGTCGTCCTCGATGCGCTCCACATGACTGGTGTGCGAGGCGTAGTCGACGGCGATCCTGCGGGCCCGCACCCCGTCCGCCGTGAGCGTGCCGTGCAACTCGTCCAGCGCCTGCGGCTCCCCGGCGACGACGGTGGAGCCGGGTCCGTTGACGGCCGCGACCTCCAACCGACCGGCGTACGGGGCAAGTTGCTTCGTGACGTCGTCCAGCGCGAGCGGGATCGACATCATGCCGCCGTGTCCGGCCAGCCCGGCCGCGATGGCCTGGCTGCGCAGGGCGACGACCTTGGCCGCGTCCTCCAGGGTGAGCGCTCCGGCCACATGGGCCGCGGCGATCTCGCCCTGCGAGTGGCCGAGTACGGCGTCGGGCGCGATGCCGTGCGCGCGCCAGAGCGCGGCCAGCGACACCATCATCGCGAACGACGCGGGCTGCAGGACGTCGACCCGGTCCAGGGTCGGGGCGCCCTCCGCCCGGCGGAGCACATCGGTCAGCGACCAGTCGACGTACGGCGCGAGCGCCGTCTCGCAGGCGGCCACCGACTCGGCGAACAGTGCCGAGGAATCCAGGAGTCGAGCGCCCATGCCCGCCCACTGGGAGCCCTGGCCGGGGAAGACGAAGACGGTCCTGCCGTCGGCGTCGGCGGTGCCGGTCACCACGTTGGACGCCGGCTCACCCGCGCTCAGGGCCTTCAGGCCCGCCACCGCCTGCGCCCGGTCGGCGGCGGTGACCACCGCGCGCCGGTCGAGCGCGGCGCGGGTGGTGACCAGCGCGTACGCGATGTCGTCGAGCCGGGTGTGCTCCGCGGTGTCGGCTTCGAGGAGGCCGAGCAGCCGGCCGGCCTGCGCGCGCAGCGCGTCGGACGACCTGGCCGACAGCGTCAGGGCCACCGGTCCCACCGGATCGCCGTCCTCGCGGGCGGACTCCTCGACGGGCGGTGCCTGCTCGATGATGACGTGGGCGTTGGTGCCGCTGACGCCGAACGCGGAGACGGCGGCGCGGCGCGGCCGGTCGGTCTCCGGCCAGGCGCGGGCCTCGGTGAGCAGTTCCACCGCGCCCTCGGACCACTCCACCTTCGGGGACGGCGCGTCCACATGCAGCGTCCTGGGCAGCACGCCGTGCCGCATCGCCTGGACCATCTTGATGATCCCGGCCGCACCCGCCGCGGACTGCGCGTGCCCGATGTTGGACTTCAACGAGCCCAGCCAGAGCGGCTGCTGACCGGCGCGGTCCTGGCCGTAGGTGGCGAGCAGCGCCTGCGCCTCGATCGGGTCGCCCAGCGTCGTGCCCGTGCCATGGGCCTCGACGGCGTCGATGTCGGCCGTGCCCAGTCCGGCGTTCTTCAGTGCCGCGCGGATCACGCGCTGCTGCGAGGGGCCGTTGGGGGCGGTGAGTCCGTTGGAGGCACCGTCCTGGTTGACGGCCGTGCCCCGGACGACGGCCAGGACCGGGTGGCCGAGCCGCCGCGCGTCGGAGAGCCGCTCGACGAGCAGCAGCCCGACGCCCTCCGCCCAGCCGGTGCCGTCGGCGCCGGCGGCGAACGCCTTGCAGCGTCCGTCGGCCGCCAGACCCCGCTGCCGGGAGAACTCCACGAACACCCCGGGGGTGCTCATGACCGCCGCGCCGCCGGCCAGCGCCATGTCGATCTCGCCGTCGCGCAGTGCCCGCACGGCCAGGTGCAGCGCCACCAGGGACGACGAGCAAGCTGTGTCCAAGGTGACGGCCGGGCCTTCGAGGCCCAGCGTGTACGAGACCCGCCCGGAGGCGACGCTGGCGGCGGTGCCGGTGCTCAGATACCCCTCGACCTCGGCCGGGGCCTGCTCCATGTCGGTGGCGTAGTCGTGGTACATCACGCCGGAGTACACGCCGACCTTGCCGCCGCGCAGCGACGTCGGGTCGATGCCGGCCCGTTCGAACGTCTCCCAGGACGTCTCCAGCAGCAGCCGCTGCTGCGGGTTCATCGACAGCGCCTCACGCGAGTTGATGCCGAAGAACGCGGCGTCGAACCGTGTCGCGTCGTGCAGGAACCCGCCCTCGCTGACGTACGACGTGCCCCTCCGGTCGGGGTCGGGGTCGAAGAGCCGGTCGAGGTCCCAGTCGCGGTCCTCGGGGAAACCGGAGACGGCGTCGACGCCCTGCTCCACCAGTTGCCACAGCTCGTCGGGCGAGGAGACCCCGCCCGGGAGCCGGCAGCCCATCCCCACGATCGCTATCGGCTCGGACTTCGCTGCCTCGACCTCCCGCAGCCGCTGGTTGGCCTGCTTCAAGTCGACCAGTGCCCGCTTCAGGTACTCGCGGAGCTTCTCGTCATTCGACATACCGGGTCTTCCCTCTCAAGGCGTCGGTTGATGGTCCGGGGGCGGTTCAGGACAGACCGAGTTCGCCGTCCATGAGCTGGAAGATCTCGTCGTCGGTCGCCGAGTCGAGGTCGAGGTCGGCGTCGGCGCTTTCGGCGGGCCCGCCGGCGGCGGCGCCGGTCCGGGCCTCGACCTTCGCGGTCAGCGCCCGCAGTCGGACGGCCACCTCGGCGCGTACCGACGCGTCCGGGTCGAGGCCGGCGAGTGCCGCCTCCAGTTGGTCCAGCTCCGCCGACACCGACGGCGGGGCCGTGGGGCCGTCGCAGTCGAGCTCGTGCCGCAGGTACGCGGCCAGCGCGGTGGGGGTGGGGTGGTCGAAGACCAGCGTGGCCGGGAGCCGTACCCCACTGACCGCGGCGAGCCGGTTGCGCAGCACCACGGAGGCCAGGGAGTCGAACCCCAGGTCCTTGAAGGCGTGCTGGGCCCCGACCGCCTTGGCCGTCGCGTACCCCAGCACCGAGGCGGCCTCGGACCGCACCAGGTCGAGCAGGGTCCGGCCCCGCTCGGCCTCGGGCAGCGCCTTCAGCCGGTCGGTCAGCGACTCCTCGGTCACGGCGGCGGTGCGGGCGGCCTTGCGCGGCGTGCGCACCAGGGAGCGCAGCAGCGGCGGTACGGAGTCCGCGTCGGACGGCCCCCGCAGGGCCGTCAGGTCCAGCAGCGCCGTCACCAGCGCCGCGTCCGCCGACCGCAGCCCCACGTCGAGCAGCGCGAGCGCCGACTCCGTGGACATTCCGGTGATCCCGGTGCGCTTGCCCCGCTGGAGATCGGCGGTGCCGAGCGTGCCGGTCATCCCGCTGGCCTCCTCCCACAGGCCCCAGGCGAGTGAGGTGGCGGGGGTGCCGTCGGCGCGGAGTTGGTGGGCGAGGGCGTCGAGGGCGGCGTTGGCGGCGGCGTAGTTGGCTTGTCCGGGGTTGCCGAGGGTGCCGGCGGCGGAGGAGTAGAGGACGAAGGCCGCGAGGTCGGCGTTCTGGGTGAGGTCGTGGAGGTTGCGGGCGGCGTCGATCTTGGGGCGGAGGACGGTGTCGAGCCGGTCGGGGGTGAGGGCGGTGATGATGCCGTCGTCGAGGATTCCCGCGGTGTGGATGACCGCGGTGAGCGGGTGTTCCGCCGGGATGTTGGCGAGGGTGGTGGCGAGTGCGTCGTGGTCGGTGGTGTCGCAGGCGGTGATGGTGACGTGGGCGCCGAGTGCGGTGAGTTCGGTGGTGAGTTCGGTGGCTCCGTCCGCGTCGGGGCCGCGTCGGCTGGTCAGCAGGAGGTGGCGGATGCCGTGGGTGGTGACGAGGTGGCGGGCTGCCAGCGCGCCGAGGGTGCCGGTGCCGCCGGTGATCAGAACCGTGCCCTCAGGGTCGAGCGGGCGCCCGTCGTCCGACGGCTCACCGGCGGTGCGGACCAGCCGGGGGACGGTCGCGACCCCCGCACGGAGGGCGAGTTGCGGCTCGCCGGTCGCGAGAGCGGGCAGCAGCGCGCCGCGGCTCGCTTCCGTGCCGTCGACGTCGACCAGGACGACACGGTCCGGGTGCTCCGCCTGCGCGGTGCGGACCAGCCCCCAGACGGCGGCGGCCGCCGGATCCGTGACGGCGTCCCGGGTCAGGACGACCAGCCGGGCCCCTTCGGTACCGGTGCCGGTCAGCCACTCCTGAACTCCGGTCAGGGCGCGGGCGGTCAGCTCGCGGATGCCGGCGGAGTCGGTGCTGAGGTCGAGGACGGGCCAGGGCTGGTCGGGGCCGGCCCCGTTGAGCGGCAGCGGCTGCCACTCGACACGGAACAGGGCGTCGCGGTTGACGTCGTCCCGGGCGCCGAGACGACTGGTGTCGACGGCGCGGAAGGTGAGCGCCCCGACGGTCGCGACGGGTGCGCCGGTGCTGTCGGCGGCCGCCACCGTGACGGTGTTCTCACCGGCGGGCGCGATCCGGATCCGGAGTGCCGTGGCGCCGGTGGCGTGCAGGGCCACCCCCTTCCAGGCGAAGGGCAGGAGCAGCTGCCCGGGGTCGGTCGCGGTGACCGCCCCGAAGCTGGTCGCGTGCAGGGCGGCGTCCAGCAGGGCGGGGTGCAGCCCGAACGCGGCGGCGTCCTCGGCGGTCCCCTCGGGGAGGGCGACCTCGGCGAAGATCTCCGCGCCGCGCCGCCAGACCTTGCGCAGCCCCTGGAAGACCGGGCCGAACTCGTGCCCGTCCGCCGCCCGGCGGTCGTAGAAGTCGCCGACGTCGACCGCCTCGGCGTGCTCCGGCGGCCAGCCGCCCGTGCCGGCCGCCGGCAGCGGGATCTCCTTCGTCAGGGATCCGGCGGCGTGCCGGGTCCACGGCGACTGGCTGTCGGCCTCGTCGGGGCGCGAGTAGATGCTCACGGCCCGCCGGCCGGTGTCGTCCGGTTCGAGGACCTGCACCCGGAGCTGGACTCCGGTGTGCTCGGGCACGACCAGCGGCGCTTCGAGGACGAGTTCGTCCAGCACGCCGGTCCCGGCCTCGTCGCCGGCGCGCACCGCCAGCTCGACCAGCGCCGTGCCCGGTACCAGCACCACGCCCGACTTGGCGTGGTCGGCCAGCCACGGGTGCGTCCGCAGCGACAGCCGCCCGGTGCCCACCAGGCCGTCCGTGTCCGGCAGTTCGGTCAGCACGCTCAGCAGCGGGTGGCCGGTGGCGCGCAGTCCGAGGGAGTTCGCGTCCGCGGTGCCCCCGCCCGTCGCCGCCCAGTGGCGTTCGCGCTGGAAGGCGTACGTGGGCAGGTCCACCCGCGCGGCGGAAGTGCCGTCGAAGAGCGCGGGCCACGCGACCGCGGTGCCCCGCACATGGATGCCGGCGACCGCCGTCAACAGGGTCGCGGCCTCCGGGCGTTCGCGGCGCAGCGACGGGACGCACAAGCCGTCGAAGGGCTCCAGCGACTCCAGGGACTCCTGGGCCATCGCCGTCAGGACGGCGTCCGGGCCGATCTCCAGGAAGGTGGTGACGTCCTGGTCCCGCAGGGCGCGGACCGCGTCCAGGAAGCGGACCGGCCGGCGCACGTGCTCGGTCCAGTAGTCGGGCGAGGCGAGTTCCTCGGCCGTGACCGGCCTGCCGGTCAGGGTGGAGACGATCGGGATGCGCGGCGCGTGGAAGGTGAGCCGGGCGGCGACCTCGCGGAACGCGTCGAGCATGCCGTCCATCCGCGGCGAGTGGAAGGCGTGGCTGACGCGCAGCCGCTTGGTCTTCCAGCCGAGGCTGCGGCAGGCGCTGGTGATCCGCAGGACCACGTCCTCGTCGCCGGAGATCACCACCGACGCCGGCCCGTTGACCGCGGCGATCCCGACCCACTCGGTCTCGGTGAGCAGCGGGCCCAGGTCGGCCTCGGTGGCCTGTACGGCCACCATGGCGCCGCCCTCGGGGAGCGCCTGCATCATCCGGCCGCGTGCCGCGACGAGGGTGGCGGCGTCCGGCAGCGACAGGACGCCCGCGACGTGCGCGGCGGCCAGTTCGCCGATGGAGTGGCCGGCGAGGTGGTCGGGCCGTACGCCCCACGACTCCACCAGCCGGAACAGCGACACCTCGACGGCGAACAGCGCGGCCTGGGTGTACACGGTCCGGTGCAGCAACTCGGACTCCTCCGAGCCCGCTTCGGCGAAGATCACGTCGCGCAGGGGATGGTCCACATGGCCGGCCAACTGGCGATCCAGTGCCTCGCAGGCCGCGTCGAACGAGCGGGTGTAGACCGGGAAACGCTCGTAGAGTTCGCGTCCCATGCCGGGCTGCTGGCTGCCCTGGCCGGAGAAGAGGAAGGCGGTCCTGCCGCCGGCAGGCTCACCGGTGATCACGGAGCCGGGGGCCGAGCCGCCGGCGAGCGCTTCGAGGCCCGCCACCAGCTCCTCGCGGCCGGCCGCCAGCACCACGGCCCGCCGGTCCAGCACGGCGCGGCTGGTCACCAGCGAGTACGCCACGTCGGCGAGGTCGTCCGCCGTAGCGGCGCCCACCCGGGCGGCGAGCCGCCGGGCCTGGCCGCGCAGGGCGTCCGGGCTCTTGGCCGACAGCGCGAACGGCAGCACCGGAGCCGTCCCGCTCCCTGTCGGACGGTTCTGCGGCTCCTCGACGCCGTCGGGCGCCGGGGCCTGCTCGATGATGACGTGCGCGTTGGTGCCGCTGACGCCGAACGAGGAGACGCCCGCACGGCGCGGCCTGCCGTCCTGCTCAGGCCAGTCACGGGCCTCGGTGAGCAGTTCCACCGCGCCCGCCGACCAGTCGATCTTGGGTGAGGGCCGGTCGACGTGCAGCGTCCTGGGCAGGACGCCGTGCCGGATGGCCTCCACCATCTTGATCACGCTCGCGACCCCGGCCGCTCCCTGGGTGTGGCCGATGTTGGACTTCAACGAGCTCAGCCAGAGCGGCTGTTGATTGGCGCGGTCCTGGCCGTAGGTGGCGAGCAGCGCCTGGGCCTCGATGGGGTCGCCGAGGCTGGTGCCGGTGCCGTGCGCCTCCACCGCGTCGATGTCGGCCGTGCCCAGTCCGGCGTTCTTCAGTGCCGCGCGGATCACGCGCTGCTGGGAGGGGCCGTTGGGGGCGGTGAGTCCGTTGGAGGCGCCGTCCTGGTTGACGGCGGAGCCGCGGACGATCGCGAGCACGGGGTGGCCGAGCCGCCGCGCGTCGGAGAGCCGTTCGACGAGCAGCAGGCCGATGCCCTCGGCCCAGCCGGTGCCGTCCGCCGCGTCGGCGAACGCCTTGCAGCGTCCGTCGGGCGACAGCCCGCGCTGCCGGGAGAACTCGACGAACGCGTCCGGGGTGCTCATCACGGCCACCCCGCCCGCCAGCGCCATGTCCGTCTCGCCGTTGCGCAGCGACTGCGCGGCGAGGTGCAGGGCGACCAGCGAGGACGAGCACGCGGTGTCGATGGTGAGGGCCGGCCCTTCGAGGCCGAAGACGTAGGAGATCCGGCCGGAGGCGACGCTCCCGGAGGTCCCGGTGAGGCGGTAGCCCTCGGACTCCCCGTCGTCCTGCTGCAGCCGCATCGCGTAGTCGCGGTCGTTGACACCGACGTAGACGCCGACGTTGCCGCCGCGCAGCGCGGCCGGGTCGATGCCGGCCCGCTCGAAGGTCTCCCACGAGGTCTCCAGCAGCAGCCGCTGCTGCGGGTCCATCGCGACGGCCTCGCGGGGCGAGATCCCGAAGAAACCGGCGTCGAAGTCGGTCGCGGTGTCCAGGAACGCGCCGTTGCGGGCGTACGACCTGCCCCGGCGCTCCGGGTCGGGGTCGTAGATCCCCTCCAGGTCCCAGCCGCGGTTCGCGGGGAAGTCGCCGATGACGTCGACGCCCTCCGCGACCAGCCGCCACAGCTCCTCGGAGCTGTCGGCGCCGCCGGGGAACCGGCAGCCGATCGCCACGATCGCGATCGGATCGTCCGACGTGTCCGCGCCACCGGCGACCACCGCTGTGGTCGCCTCCTCCGGCTGCTCGCCGATCAGCTCCGCGCTCAGGAAGCGGGCGAGCGCCGTCGGCGTCGGGTAGTCGAAGACCAGGGTGGTCGGCAGCCGCAGACCGCTGCGCGCGCTCACCCGGTTGCGCAGTTCGACGGCGGTGAGCGAGTCGAACCCGACCTCCTTGAAGGCCCGTTCCGGCTGGATCCGTTCGGCGTTGGGGTGCCCCAGCACCGAGGCGGCCTCGGACCGCACCAGGTCGAGCAGGAGCCGGCTCTGCTCGGCGGCGGGCAGCCCGGTCAGCCGCTCCGCCAGCGAGTTCCCACCGGACGGGGGGCCGCCCGCCTGGGCGCTGCGCCGTGCCGGGCGCACCAGGCTCCGCAGCAGCGGGAGCACCGGTTCGGACGCCGACCTGACGCGCAGGCCGGCGAGGTCCAGGTTGGCGGCCACGTACGCCGCCCCGGAGGACCGCAGTCCCGCGTCGAGCAACGCCATGCCGTCGTCGGCGGACAGCCCGAGCATGCCGTCGCGGCGGTGCCGCGACAGGGCTGTCTCGTCGAGATGGGTGGTCATCCCGCTGACGTCGGACCAGTAGCCCCAGGCGAGTGAGGTGGTGGGGGTGCCGTCGGCGCGGAGTTGGTGGGCGAGGGCGTCGAGGGCGGCGTTGGCGGCGGCGTAGTTGGCTTGTCCGGGGTTGCCGAGGGTGCCGGCGGCGGAGGAGTAGAGGACGAAGGCCGCGAGG
>NZ_JAPVLU010000020.1:139117-164947 GCF_027158205.1 Streptomyces sp. H39-S7
CGTCCGCGTCGGGGCCGCGTCGGCTGGTCAGCAGGAGGTGGCGGATGCCGTGGGTGGTGACGAGGTGGCGGGCTGCCAGCGCGCCGAGGGTGCCGGTGCCGCCGGTGATCAGAACCGTGCCCTCAGGATTGAGCGGGCGGCGTACGGGATCCTGCCCGGCGTCGGCCCGGACGAGCCGCGGTACTGACGCGACCCCTTCGTGCAGCGCGATCTGCGGCTCGCCCGTGGCCAGCGCCTGGGCGAGCGCGCCGCGACTTGCCTCGGTGCCGTCGACATCGACGAGGACGACGCGGTCCGGGTGCTCGGCCTGCGCGGTGCGGACCAGCCCCCAGACGGCGGCGGCCGCCGGATCGGTGACGGCGTTCCGGGTCAGGACGACCAGCCGGGCGTCCTCCCGCTCCGCGCCGGTGAGCCACTGTTGTACCGCGGCCAGCGCGCGGGCGGTCCGGCCGTGCACGTCGTCCGTGGCGCCGGTGAGGTCCAGGGTCGGCCACTGCTGGTCGGTGACCCGCTCCGCGAGCGGCAGCGGCTGCCACGCCACGCGGAAGAGGGCGTCGTGGTGGTCGCCGTCGCCGGGCGCGAGCCGCCCGGGGTCGAGGGCGCGGAACGTCAGTGCCCGGACGGTCGCGACCGGCGCGCCGGTGCTGTCGGCGGCGTCGACGGTGACGGTGTCGGTGTCGGTGTCGTCGCCGGTCGGCGCGATACGGATCCGCAGCCGGTCGGCGCCGGTGGCGTGCAGGGCCACGCCCTTCCAGACGGACGGCAGCAGGAGCCGGCCGGCCTCGGTCGCGGAGAGCGCCCCGAAGTCGGCGGCGTGCAGCGCCGCGTCCAGCAGGGCGGGGTGCACTCCGAACGCGGCCGCGTCCTGGACGTCCTCCGGGAGCGCGACCTCGGCGAAGGTCTCGTCCCCGCGCCGCCAGACCTTGCGCAGCCCCTGGAAGACCGGCCCGAACTCCTGCCCGGCGGTCGCCCGGCGGTCGTAGAGGTCGCCCACCTCCACCACGGTGGCGTCCTGCGGCGGCCAGACGGCGAGGGCATCGCCGTGCTGCGCGGCCGATGCGGTGGTGAGGAATCCGGTGGCGTTCCGGGTCCAGGACGCGTCGGCGTCGGCGTGGTCCTGCCGCGAGTGGATGGTGACGCTCCGGCGGCCGGCTTCGTCCGTCCCGCCGATGGCCACCTGGACGCGTACGGCGGTGAGTTCCGGCAGGACCAGCGGCGCTTCGACGACGAGTTCGTCCACCATGTCCGTACCGGCCCGGTCACCGGCCCGCAGGGCCAGTTCGATCAGTGCCGTAGCGGGGAGCAGCGCCACTCCCTCGACGGTGTGGTCGGCGAGCCACGGGTGCGTGGCGAGGGAGATGCGGCTGGTGGCCAGCACCCCTCCGGAGCCCGGCAGCTCGACGACCGCGCTGAGCAGCGGGTGCTCGGAGGAATCCAGCCCCGCCGCGTTGACGTTGCCGCTGCTGCCGGTCTCGGCGAGCCAGTACCGCTGCCGCTGGAAGGCGTAGGTCGGCAGTTCCACCCGCCGGTGCGGGCCGGCGGCCGGCGCCGGCGTCCAGTCGACCGGGACCCCCCGTACCTGGAGGTTCGCCAGCGAGGTGAGGAAGCGGTCCAGATCGCCGTCGTCCCGGCGCAGCGTGCCGGTGACGACCGGCGCGGGCGTCTCCTCGTCCTCCAGGATGTCCTGGAGGGCGGTGGTGAGGACGGGGTGGGTGCTGACCTCGACGAAGACGCGGTGGTCCTGGGCGGCCAGCGCCGCCGTGGACCGGGCGAACCGCACCGTGTGGCGCAGGTTGCGGTACCAGTAGCCGGCGTCGAGAGGCGTGCTGCCGTCGAGCCATTCCCCGTTGAGCGTGGAGTACATCGGGATGAGGGGGCTCTGCGGGGTCAGCGTCGCCAGGACGCGGGCGAGGTCGGCCTCGATGCGTTCGACGTGGCTGGTGTGGGAGGCGTAGTCGACGGGGACTTTGCGGGCGCGGATGTTCTGGCTGGTCAGGGTGGTGTGGAGGTCGTTGAGTGCTGGGGGTTCGCCGGCGACGACGGTGGATTGGGGGCCGTTGATGGCGGCGATCTCCAGCCGTCCGGCGTACTGCTGGATGCGGGTGGTGACGTCGTCGAGGGGGAGGGGGATGGACATCATGCCGCCGTGTCCGGCGAGTCCTGCGGCGATGGCTTGGCTGCGCAGGGCGACGACTTTCGCGGCGTCTTCGATGGTGAGTGCTCCGGCGACGCAGGCGGCGGCGATTTCGCCTTGGGAGTGGCCGAGGACGGCGTCGGGGATGACGCCGTGGGAGCGCCAGAGGGCGGCGAGGGAGACCATCATGGCGAAGGAGACGGGTTGGACGACGTCGACGCGGTCGAGGGTGGGTGCGCCCTCCACCTGGCGGATGACGTCGGTCAGTGACCAGTCGATGTGGGGGGCGAGGGCTTGTGCGCACTGCTCGATCGCTGACGCGAACACAGGCGAACTGTCGAGGAGCTGGGCGCCCATGCCCGTCCACTGCGAGCCCTGGCCGGGGAAGACGAAGACCGTCCTGCCGTCCGCGTCCGCCGTGCCCGTCACCACGTTCGACGCGGGCTCGCCCAGACTGAGGGCCTCCAGGCCCGCCAGCGCGTGCGCGTGGTCGGTCGCGGTGACGACCGCGCGCTGCTCCAGTGCCGCGCGGGAGTTCGCCAGCGCGTGGGCGACGTCGTCGAGCCCGGCCCGGTCGGCGCCGTCGCCACCGGCCTCCAGGAGGTCCAGCAGCCGGCCGGCCTGGGCGCGCAGCGCCTCGGGAGTCCTGGCCGACAGCGGCAGGGCCACCGGTCCCGCCGGGCGTTCCTCGTCGCGGGGGATCTCCTCCACGACCGGGGCCTGCTCGATGATGACGTGGGCGTTGGTGCCGCTCACGCCGAACGCGGAGACGGCGGCGCGGCGCGGCCGGTCGGTCTCCGGCCAGGGACGGGCCTCGGTGAGCAGTTCCACCGCGCCCGCCGACCAGTCGACCTTGGTGGAGGGCCGGTCGACGTGCAGGGTCCTGGGCAGCACGCCGTGCTGGATCGCCATGACCTGCTTGATGATCCCGGCGACGCCCGCGGCCGCCTGGGCGTGGCCGATGTTGGACTTCAACGAGCCCAGCCAGAGCGGCAGGTCCGGGTCGCGGTCCTGACCGTAGGTGGCGAGCAGCGCCTGCGCCTCGATGGGGTCGCCGAGCGTCGTGCCCGTGCCGTGGCCCTCGACCGAGTCGACGTCCGCCGACGACAGATGGGCGTTGGCCAGTGCCTGCCGGATCACCCGCTGCTGCGAGGGACCGCTGGGGGCGGTGAGGCCGTTCGAGGCGCCGTCCTGGTTGATGGCGGAGCCGCGGATGACCGCCACCACCGGGTGGCCGAGCCGCTGGGCGTCCGAGAGCCGCTCCACCAGGAGCAGACCGACGCCCTCGGCCCAGCCGGTGCCGTCCGCCGCCTCGGCGAACGCCTTGCACCGGCCGTCGGCGGCGAGCGCCCGCTGCCGGGAGAACTCGACGAACGAGGTGGGCTGTGACATCAGCGCCACGCCGCCCGCCAGCGCCATCGCGCACTCGCCGTTGCGCAGCGACTGCGCCGCGAGGTGGATGGCGACCAGCGAGGACGAGCACGCGGTGTCGATGGTGAGGGCGGGGCCTTCGAGGCCGAGGGTGTACGAGACGCGGCCGGAGGCGACGCTGCCCGCGGTACCGGTGGCGAGGTAGCCCTCCAACTCCTCGGGCGCCTGGTCCACATGGGTGCCGTAGTCGTGGTACATCACCCCGGAGAACACGCCGACGTTGCCGCCGCGCAGGGTGGCGGGGTCGATGCCGGCCCGCTCGAAGGTCTCCCAGGACGTCTCCAGCAGGAGCCGCTGCTGCGGGTCCATCGCGACGGCCTCGCGCGGTGAGATCCCGAAGAACTCGGCATCGAAGTCGGCCATGTCGTAGAGGAAGCCGCCCTCGTGGACGTAGGACGTGCGGCGCCTGCCGCCGTCGGGGTCGTACAGCTCACCGAGGTTCCACCCGCGGTCCTCCGGGAAGTCGGAGACGGCGTCGACGCCCTGCTCCACGAGCTGCCACAGCTCCTCGGGCGAGGTGACCCCGCCCGGCAGCCGGCAGGCCATCCCGACGATCGCGATCGGCTCGTCGGAGCCCATGACCTCCGGCTGCAGCTCCTCGGGCGCGGTCTCGACGCCCAGCAGCAGGTTGCGGAGCTGCTGCGCGACGGCGTTCGGCCGGGGGAAGTCGAAGGCCAGGGTGGCGGGCAGCTTGAGCCCGGTGCCCTCGGTCAGCCGGTTGCGCAGTGCCACCGCGTGCAGGGAGGTGAACCCCAGGTCCTTGAAGGCGCGTTCCGCGCCGACCGCGGTGATCCCGCCCAGCTCGCGGACCCGGGAGGCCTCGGTGCGGACCATGTCCAGCAGCAGCCGGAACTGCTCGGCGTCGGAGAGCCGGCCCAGCCGCTTGCGCAGCGCGTCGGCGCGGTGTTCGTCGGCGCCCGCGGAGCCGGGCGTGGTGTCGATCAGGCCGCGCAGCAGCGGCGGGACCTCGCCGGTGGCGATGCGGGCGGTGTCCAGGGCCATCGGGAGCAGGAACGGGCGGCCCGCCAGGTGCGCGGCGTCGAACATGGCCAGCCCGGCGCGGGTGTCCAGGGTGCCGACTCCGGCGGCCGGTGTGCGGCCTGCGCCGTCGGACCGGTCGGCGGCGTCCGGGTCCGCGCCGTTCGCCGGCCCGGTCCGCTCCCACGGACCCCAGGCCAGGGAGAGGGCGGGAAGGCCGCGGTCAGCGCGGTGCTGGGCCAGCGCGTCGGCGAACGCGGTGTAGGCGGCGCGCTCGCCGTCGCCCGCCGCGCCCAGGACGCCGTCGGCCGAGGAGTGCAGGACGAAGGTGGCCGGGGTGCGGGCGAGGGTGGTCTCGTGCAGGTTCAGCAGCGCCGAGACCGCGGACTCCAGCGGGCTCTCGGGACGGTGCGCGACGGCCTCCTGCCAGGCGTGGGCGTGCACCACCGCGCCCAGCGGGCGCTCGGCGCGGTCCAGGAGGACGGCCAGCGCGGCCCGGTCCGTCAGGTCGCAGGCGGCGGGTACCACGGTCGCGCCCAGCGCCGTCAACTCGCCGTGCAGGGCCGCGGTGCCGTAGTCCGCCATGCCGTGGGCGCTGATCAGCAGGATGTGGCGGGCGTGGTGCGCGGAGACCAGGTGCCGGGCGAGCGCGGCGCCCTGCGGGCTGTCGGCGCCGGTGACGACGACGGTGCGCTCCGGGTCGACGACCGGGGGAGTGGCGGGGTCGGTGGTGTTGGGCACCCGCGCCAGCCGCGGCTGCAGCGGGATTCCCGCGCGCACCGCCAACTGGGTCTCGTCCGAGGTCAGCGCGACGGCCAGGGCTGTCGGCAGTGCGTCGCGCGACTCCTGGGTGTCGTCGAGGTCGAGCAGCACGATCCGGCCCGGATGTGCTGCCTGCAGGGAGCGGACCAGGCCCCACAGCGGTGCGTGGGCCAGGTTCCGCAGGTGCTCCCGGTGGCCCGCGACGACGGCGCCGCGGGTGGCCACCGCCAGCCGGGTGCCCGCGAGGCGGCTGTCGGACAGCCAGGAGTCGACGGCCGCGGCGAGCTCGCGCACCGAGCGCCGCACCGACCCGGCGAGGCCGCCGGCGGGGGGCGGCGCGACGTCGGGGAGGAGGACCACCGCGTCCGGCACCGGGTCACCGGCCGCCTCCGCGTCCGCCAGACGCGCCGCCAGGGCGGTGGTCAGGGCGTCGGCGTCGGCGCCGGTCACGGTCCAGTGCGCGGGGTGGTCGCCGGGCTCGGGAACGGAGGGCAGCGGAACCCAGTCGACGCGCAGCAGCGACTCGAAGTGGCTGCTGTTGGCGGCCCGCAGCCGCATCGGCTGCTCCAGCAGCTTGTGCCGGGTGATCTTCCCGGACTGGGTGCGCGGTATCCGGGCGATCTCGTAGAGCTCCTCGGGTACCTTGAAGTACGCGAGCTTCTCCCGGCAGGCGGCGTAGAGGAGTTCGGGGTCGAGCCCCTCGGGGCCGGGGACCAGGAACGCGACGGGGACCTCGCCGAGCACGTCGTGCGGGGTCCCGACCACCGCGGCGTCGGCGACACCCGGCACGGTGCGCAGGACCTCCTCGACCTCCAGGGGGTGGATGTTCTCCCCGCCGCGGATGATGAGTTCCTTGATGCGGCCGGTGATGGTGAAGTAGCCCGCATCGTCACGCCGGGCCAGGTCACCGGTGCGGTACCAGCCGTCCTGCAGCGCCTCGGCGGTCGCCAGCGGGTTGTTGTGGTACCCCGTCATGACGTTGGGGCCGCTGACCCAGACCTCGCCCTCCTGGCCGGTGGCCACCTCGGCCCCGGTCCTGGTGTCGACCAGCCGCACGGTGACGCCGGGGACGGGCAGCCCGCAGGAGCCCTCCACCCGGGCGCCGGTGGGCCAGTTGATGGTGATCGAGCCGCAGGTTTCGGTGGAGCCGTACGCGTCGAGCAGCGGGGCGCCGTACGCCTTCTCGAAGGAGTTCCGCAGGGCGGCCGTGGTGACGGCGCCGCCGACCAGGCACATCCGCAGCCGCGGTGCCTGGAAGCCCTTCCGGGCGGCGGCCCTGACCAGGTAGTGGTACATCGTGGGCACCCCCGCCAGGAAGGTGGAGTTCTCCTCCTCCAGCGCCCGCAGGACGTCGTCCGCCGAGAAGCCGTCGACGATCCGGGCGGAGGCGCCGACCGCGGTGACGCCCAGCACGCACACGATGTGCGACAGGCTGTGGAAGAGCGGCAGCGGCCACAGCACCCGGTCCTCGGAGGTGAGTCCGGGTATGGGCGCGTAGCAGGCGGCGACCGACCAGAGGCCGTTGCGCTGGGTGGAGAGCACGCCCTTGGGGCGGCCGGTCGTGCCCGAGGTGTAGAGCATCCAGGCGAGGTCGTCCAGCCCGAGGTCGTCCCGGGCCGGTACGGCCGGGTCGGTGCCGGCCAGCGTCTCGAACGCCACGGTGCCCGCGGGCGCGTCCACCGGGATGCCGGTGCCGCCGGTGACCACGATGCGCACGGTGCGGCGGTCGCCGAGCACCTGGCGGAGCTGGCCGAGGTGCGCCGCGTCGGTGATGACCACCCGGGCGCCACTGTCGTCGAGGAAGTAGCCCAGTTCGGAGTCGGTGGACCGCGGGTTGAGCGGCACCCCGATGGCGGAGGCCCGGGTGATGGCCAGGTAACTCTCCACCGTCTCGACGCAGTTGCCGAGGTAGATGACCGCCCGGTCGCCCGGCTGCAGGCGCAGCGCCGCCAGGTGCCCGGCGATGCGGCCGGTGCGTTTCTCCAACTCCGCGTAGCTGACGTCGCGCCGGGAGTCGCTGAAGGCGACCTTGTCCCCGAAACGGTTCGCATGCTCCTTGAGCAGTTCCGGCAACGGTCGGATCAGCTCGGTACGCAGCATGTCAACACACCCCTCGATACGGACTGACGACGCGAATCTCGCAGTACTCAGTCTCGTCGATCGAGGAATTACCGGAACCCCTGGAAGCCCCCCTAAGAGAACCCTGACCTGAGCTGTCATAAAACTCGGATGACTGTTCAAAAGAGGGGGTGCGCCTACTACGTCTACTATCCATACATACCCGGATCCGTCAAGGATACTGGGGTAGTGAAGCGGGTCGAGAAAGAGTAAATTCAGCCTTCTCCGCATGGGATCACGGCTAAAAACGAAGTGAGGAAATCCGTCATGACGTACAGCTGGATCTTCTGCCGCGTCCCCGCTCCCCAGCGGGCGGACGGACGCGGTGGTGTCACCGCGGGAGTGCCACCCACACTCCCTGACCTGGTACGTGGCTTCCGAGGCACGGACGCCGACAGCCGGTGGTTCTTCCGCCGCATCGACCACCCGACAGCGCCTGCCCTCGCCCTGTGGTTCGGCGGCGGCACGCGCACACTGCGGGAAATTGAGGAGCGAATACAGCTGGAATACGCGGTGGCCGGCCGCCCGATCGAATGCGAATACCTGCCGCAGCGGGCACCGCACCACGCGCACGCCTGCGATATCGAATTCACCGACGATCTCTCGACGGCATCGAGTGACCTGGCCATCGAGGTGATGCAGGGCAGCGGATACACGCCGGATGAGCAGCTGGCACTGGCCATTCTTCATATCCGTCACCTGGTCGCCCTCGTCCCGGAAAGGGAACGCCGGGCATTTCTCTTCCAGTGCTGGCAGGCCTGGACCGAGAAACTGACTCCCGACCAGCGCACCGAACTGTCCGGGCAGGCGGAACTGGAGGAGTCGGCGGCGCTGTTCGCCGTGCTGGCGCCGCCGATGCCGACGGCCGTCGCGGACCGCTGGTACCGCTACCTGGTCACCCTGCACCGGGTCACCACCGGCCAGTGGGCCACCGAGGGCGCACCGGTCAACTACCACCTGTTCGACCACGCCCATCTGACCCATGGCCGACTCGGCATCCCCGCCGTCACGGAGGCGCTGGCCGCCCGTCTGGTGCGGGCGTCACTCAGCCCCTCGGGCCGCGACCAGCTGCCGCTGGCCGTTCCCGCCGCCGCGCTGCAGACGGCATGAGCCGGATGGATCGCGAGGCCCTGGACAGGGCCGGGTCCGACGACGGAGAGGAGACACGATGAGTGCGGCACAGGCACCCCGACAGGTATCCCGGCAGGCACCCCAGAGGGCACCCCACCGGCAGGTGGAGGTCGCCCTCGGCGGCGACCGCGGGTACACCGTCCACATCGGGCCGGGGGTGCGCGAGCTGCTGCCGGTGGTGGTGGCGCGGCTCGGTGCCGCGCGGGCGGTCGTGGTCTCGGCCCGGCCCGCCGGCACCGTGCCCGACCCGGGAGTGCCCACGCTGTGGCTCGCGGCACGGGACGGGGAGCAGGACAAGACCCTGGAGACGGTGGGGGAGCTGTGCCGGGAGTTCGCCCGGTTCGGCCTCACCCGCGGTGACGTCGTCATCTCGTGCGGCGGCGGCACCACCACCGACACCGTCGGCCTGGCCGCCTCACTCTTCCACCGCGGCGTCCCCGTCGTGCACCTGCCCACCTCGCTGCTGGCGCAGGTGGACGCGAGCATCGGCGGCAAGACGGGGGTGAACCTTCCGGAGGGCAAGAACCTGGTCGGCGCGTACTGGCAGCCCAAAGCGGTGCTGTGCGACACCGACCTGCTGCGGACGCTGCCCGACGCGGAGCGGGTGAACGGCTACGGGGAGCTGGCGCGCTGCCACTTCATCGGCGCCGGCGACCTGCGCGGCCTCCCGCTGCACGAGCAGATCGCGGCCAGCGTCTCCCTCAAGGCGGCGGTCGTGACCGCCGACGAGCGGGACACCGGGCCGCGTCACATCCTCAACTACGGCCACACGCTGGGCCACGCGCTGGAGCTGGCGACCGACTTCGCCCTGCGGCACGGTGAGGCGGTGGCGATCGGCACGGTGTTCGCCGGCCGGCTCGCCGGGGCGCTCGGCCGGATCGGCGAACGGCGCGTCGCCGAGCACCTGGAGGTGGTGGAGAGCTACCGGCTGCCCACCGCGGTGCCGGCCGGTCTCGACCCGGGGGACCTCGTCCGCTTCATGCGCCGCGACAAGAAGGCGAGCCGCGGGCTGGCCTTCGTGCTCGACGGGCCCAGCGGTGTGGAACTGGTGCAGGACGTCCCCGAGTCCGTCGTCGCCGGCTGCCTGGCGGCGATGCCGCGCACCGGCACGGGACCCGGGGGGTAGGCGCCGCCCGTTCGGCGTGGAACGCAAGGATTGGCCCGGACGTTGCAGCGTCCGGGCCAACATGCGTTCGTGGGTGCGGGGAGGATCAGCCCACCGGCACGCTGGCAGGGCAGAGCACCAGCAGGTCCGCGGGCCTGCGCAGCACCGCCTGGGGACCGGCCGCCAGCAGGGCGGCCTCGTCCGTGTCGGCCCACATCGCGGCCACGGCCGCCACCCCGGCGCCGTGGGCGCTGGCCAGGTCGGTCACCGCGTCGCCGACCATCACGGCCTCCGAGGGAAGAGCGCCCATCAGGGACAGGGCGAGCTCCACCATGTCGGGCGCCGGCTTGGGACGGGCCACCTCGTCGGACCCGATCACGTGCTCGAACATCGGGAGCACGCCCATCTGCCGCAGGAGGTCGCGGGCCCGGGGGCCGCTCTTGCCGGTGGCCACGGACATCTTGATGCCGCGGTCACGCAGTTCCGACAGCAGTTCGGCGACGCCGTCGAAGAGCCGCACCTGCCCGGTGAGCCGGTAGCTCTCGCGGACGAAGGGCTCCTCCATCTCCAGCGGCAGGTTCATGATCCGCATGATGTCCGGGAAGAACCGCCCCAGATGCTTGTTGTACTCCGCGAACGGCGCCTCGCCCGGACCGCAGACCTCCGCGTACGCGGTCGTGAACGCCTGGCGCATGACGTCGTAGCTGTCGACCAGTACCCCGTCGAGGTCGAAGACCACCGCCCGTATGCGATGGCCCGCGAACAGCGCGGGATAGGTCCATGGGTCACCCGTCGGGTTCTGCTGCATGACTGCTCCCCGTGTTCAGTAGAGAGGGATACGCGTCCGTGCGTCCGGTCCGGATCGCGGAGCGGGCATCGGCGCGGGCCTTGTGGGCCGAGCGGTAGATACGTTCGATGACGGAGATGGTGCGGCGGACCTCCTCGACGGTCCTGCCCTTGCCCGCGGGATCGGCGAGCAGTGCGGGAAGGTCGTCGAGCTGCCGGAGGTACTCCGCGCCGATCTCCTCGTCGGGCAGCGCCACCTCGGTGGTGACCCCGTCCTGGACCCGGGTCAGCGTCGACCCGTGTCTGCGGTTGGGACTGAACCCGAAGGTGCAGCGCAGCGTCGCGGTGCCGTCGCTGCCGTCGACCCGCAGCAGGGTGACGTCGTGCGGTTCGTGCGAGGCCCAGCTCGCCCTGATCGCCACCGACACCCCGTCCTCGGTCACCAGGAAGCCGCGGGCGGTGTCCTCCACGTCGCCGTCCTCCTGCCGGCCGGCCGGCTGGTCGCGCCGCCAGGCGGCCCGCGAGGAGTCGTTGTTGACGAAGTCGTCGGAGACCGTGCCGACGGCCTGGTCGAAACCGACCGGGCCCAGGATGGGACCGATGGTGTCGAGCAGGTGCCAGCCCAGGTCGAGCAGCGCCCCGCCGCCCGCGAACTGCCGCTGGGTGAACCAGCCGCCCGCGTTCGGCACACCGCGGGCCCGCACCCAGGACAGCTCCACGTGGCGGATCTGCCCCAGGTCCTTGGCGATGACCTCCCGCAGTACCTGGATGTCCGCGCGGTACCGGGCCGCGCTGCCCGCCAGCAGGACGCCGCCGGACGCCGCCTCCGCCGCCGCGAGCTGCTGCGCCTCCGCGGAGTTGAGGCAGACCGGCTTCTCCAGGAAGACCGGGATGCCCATGTGCAGCAGCCGGCACGCGACCGCGCTGTGCAGGTGGTTGGGCACGGCGACGACCGCGAGGTCGACCGCGCCGCGGTCCAGCTCCGCCACGTCGGCCAGCAGCCGGGTGCCGGTCCTGCCGTGGGCCACCTCGGCCCGCGCCGCCGGACTCGGATCGACCACGGCGGTCACCGCGAACGACGGATGTTCGCGCAGCCGCGGCAGCCAGATCGACTTCGCGGCCCACCCCAGGCCCACCACGGCCGTACGGACCGGGGCGCCTGTCGGCCCGGTCGGCCCGCGGCCGGTCATGCGCGGGTGACGACGTCGGCGACCGCGGCGGCGATCTCGTACATCTGCTGCTCGGTGCCGAGCAGGGTGCGGTGGTGCAGCCAGACGCAGTCGGCGTTGATGGCCTCGGTGTTGGGGCACCGGCGGGCCAGCTCCTCGACGGTCTCGGCGGGGGCGGCCGTCTCCCAGAAGCCGTCGGAGCGGTAGATCGCCCGGAAGGCGATGAAGGCCGGCAGACCGCGCGCGACCAGCTGGTCGACGAGCTCGTTGCGCTTCTCCTCGGCGATCCCGGGGATCCGGAACATCGACATGTAGTGCGGATTGACGGTGCACCGCTCGTCCTGGGACTGCGGCACCACGCCCGGGATCTCGGCGAGCAGCCGGGCCAGCAGCGGTGCGCGCTGCTCGCGGGTGGCGATCTGGCCGTCCAGCCGGGCGAGCTGGGCGCGCAGTACGGAGGCCGAGAACTCGTTCATCCGGAAGTTGGAGCCGGAGGTCTCGTGGAAGTACCTGCGGTCGGTGCGCGAGCGCCCGCAGCTGTGCCGCAGGAACGCCTCCTGATAGGACGCCTCGTCCGGGAAGAGCACCGCGCCGCCCTCGCCCGCGGTCATCAGCTTGCCGTTCTGGAAGCTGAACGCCGCGATCGAGCCCAGCTCGCCGACCTTCTGGTCCTGCCACTGCGCCCCGTGGGCGTGGGCCGCGTCCTGCACCAGCGGCACACCGGAGTCGGCGGAGAGCTTGGCCAGCGCGTCCATGTCGGCGAAGTGGCCGGCCATGTGGACGGGCATGATGGCGCGGGTCCTGGGCGTGATGGCCGCCTCGGTGGCCGCCACGTCGATGCAGTACGTGTCGGGGTCCACGTCGACGGGGACCGCGACGGCGCCCAGCCGCTGGGCCGCCTGGGACGAGGAGATGAAGGTGAACGCGGGGACGATGACCTCGCTCCCGGGCCCGACCCCGGCCACCTGCAGCGCCAGTTCGAGGGCGTGGGTGCCGTTGGTGACGGCCAGCGCGCGCACCGCGCCGTGGTGCTCGGCGAACTCGCGCTCGAAGGAGTCGACTTCGCTACCTCCCATGCGCCACCACTGGCCCTGGTCCAGAGCGCGTACCAATCCGGTCCGCTCCTCGTCGCCGAACTGCGGCCAGTGAGGAAGGTCCGAGAACTTCTGCGCACGATCATTCATGATGATCTGTTCCTTCTTTCGACGATTAACACGGCCTGGAGGACTGGAAATCGACCGCCGCGGCGCGATAATCTTCTGCGGTCGCCACGACGCCGGAGCATTCCGATCCGGGTAGATATCACGCTACCTCGGCGAAGACGACACTTCCCATCCCCTACCGGGTCCCCTCTTTCCCCCTTACGTTGCGGAGAAGAGGTTCCGTGATTCCCGTTCGATCAACGCTTCCTGATACAAAGTCAATGGGGCATAGCCCGTGCCCGTGAATCCCGAACCGCTGCGCGAGGTGAATCATGAGCGCGATACTCCTGCTGAACGGGCCCAACCTGGGAATCCTGGGGCAGCGTGAGCCCGAGGTGTACGGAACCGACAGCCTGCTCGACATCGAGGAGGCCATCCAGGAAGAAGTGGCCGGCCGGGACTGGAAGGTGACCTCCTTCCAGAGCGACACGGAGGGCGACCTGGTCCGCACGCTCCACGAGAGCTACGACACGGTCGGCGCGATCGTGAACCCCGGCGCCCTCATGATCGCGGGCTGGAGCCTGCGCGACGCGCTGGCCAACTACCCGCGCCCGTGGATCGAAGTGCACCTCTCGAACGTCTGGGCCCGCGAGCAGTTCCGCCACGAGTCGGTCATCGCCCCCCTCGCGGACGGGGTGGTCGTCGGACTCGGGGCACTGGGCTACCGCCTCGGGGCCCGCGCCCTGCTGGCGCTGGTCAGCGACGTCAGCGACAAGTGACCGTCGGACCCCACCGGACCGACCCCTTCCCCCAGGAGTGACACATGCAGGGCACGGCCACCGGCAGTCAGGCCTGGATCCGGCGCTACCACCCGGCTCCGGACAGCCGTATCCGCCTGGTCGCGCTGCCGCACGCGGGCGGCTCCGCCACCTACTTCCACCCGCTCTCCGCGGCGCTGGGCCCCGAGGTCGAGACGCTCGCCGTCCAGTACCCCGGCCGGCAGGACCGCAGGCACGAGACGCCCGTCCAGGACATCGGCGCCCTCGCCGACCACGTCGCGCAGGCGCTGCTTCCCTACACCGACCGCCCGCTGGCCCTGTTCGGCCACAGCATGGGCTCGACCATCGCCTTCGAGGTCGCCCGCCGGCTGGAGCGCGACGGCAGGGCGCCGGTGGCGCTGATCGCCTCGGGCCGCCGAGCGCCGCGCACGGACCGGCGGGAGGGGCTGCACCGACTCGACGACGCGGCGATCCTCGCCGAGGTGCGGCTGCTGGGCGGCACGGACGAGGTGATGCTGCGGGACGAGGAGCTCGTCCAGCTCACGCTGACCGTGCTGCGCAACGACTACCGGGCCGTCGAGACCTACCGCTGCGAGCCGGGCGCGATGCTCGGCTGCCCGGTCACGGTGCTGGTGGGCGACGACGACCCGAGGGTCTCGCTGGAGGAGGCGCGGGCCTGGGCCGAGCACACCACCGGCGCCTTCGCCCTGCACGTCTTCAGCGGCGGCCACTTCTACCTGGCGGAGCACCAGCAGGCGGTGACCGGGCGGCTGCTGGCCGTCCTGGAACCCCATCTGCGGTGACGCCGCGCAGATCACTCCGCGACGTAGGTGTTGTGGCTCCAGTCGAAAACGTGCAGCGGACGGCCGTCCAGTTCCTCCACATCGACGGTCGGGTAATAGTGCTCGTAACGGTTTCCGAGGAATATCTTCAGGACGTCCTCGGCCGGATCCTTGACGTGGAAAAGGCGTTCATCGACGGGCTTGCCGCCCATGGACCCGCCACGCAGGATGGTGTTCACGTTTGCTGGCTGCATATTCCCCAACTCCTGTGAAAGAAGGCTTGGAATCAATGTATGAGCCGTACGTCACAGCCGGAACCCCCTAACTCACCCTTGAGTTCCGATGCGCGGAGCGCAGGGCGCGGACCGCATGGAAAGGGCTGACAGAATTTCCGTATCCGATTCGCTGGAGGGCAGCATGAGGTATCTGGGCATCGACGTCGGCGGTACCAAGGTCGCGCTCCGCCTCGAAGGCGCGGGGGAGCAGGGGGAGCCGGAGGAGGCCGTCTTCCGCTGGCCGGCCCCCGGCGACACCGCGCGCGACCTGGCCGCCCTCGCGGCGGGCATCGCCGGGCTGCGGGAGCGCCGGCCGGGCCCGGTGACGGCGGTCGGGGTGGCGATGCCCGCGACGCTGGACGGGACCGGGCGTGTGGTCACCTGGCCCAACAGGCCCTCCTGGGAGGGGCTGGCGCTGCGTGCGGAACTCTGCGCGCTGCTGCCTGACGTCCCCGCGCCGGGTATCCGCACCGCGGACGACGGTGATCTCGCCGCGCTGGCGGAGGCCGAGGCGGCGGGAGTCCGGAACCTGGTCTACCTCGGGGTCGGCACCGGGGTCGGCGGCGGCCTGGTGCTCGACGGGCGGCTGTGCCCCGGCCCGGAGCGCGGCTCCTGCGAGGTCGGCCACCTGGTCGTCGACCGGGCGGGGCGGCGGTGCGACTGCGGGCGCAGGGGATGTGTCCAGTCGGTGGCCTCGGGCCCGGCGATCCTGCGGCGGGCGGCCGAGCTGCGCGGCGGGGACGTCCCGTTCGCGGAGCTGGGGCCCGCCCTGGAGGCGGGGGAGGAGTGGGCGCTGGAGGCGGTGCGGGAGAGCGCGTCCGCGCTGGCGTCGGCCGTCATCGGCCTGAGCGAGCTCACCCATCCGGAACTGGCCGTCATCGGGGGCGGGTTCGCCGCCGCGATCCCCGGCTTCGTGCCGGCCGTCGCCCGGCAGGTGGAACGCCTGGAGCGGCCCGGCGGGCCGCGGGTTCCGGTGGCGGAGGCGCGGCTCGGCGGCCTCTCGTCCCTCTACGGCGCGGTGCTGCTGGCGCGGGGGATCCGTTCCGGCGGCGCGGACCGCTGAACGCGGGCGCGCGGGGTCACGGACGGCCGTGGCGACGCGGCGGCCGCACCCGGCGGCCGGCGTGCGTCACCGTGCGCGTTCCGGTGCAGCGGCCGGTCGGCGCCGGGATCGTCCGGGTCCACTGGGGCTCCGGGCGGGTGACGGGCGCGAGGGCCCGGTCCTGGTTGAGGATCGAGCGCTCCAACTGCTGGAGCTCACGGCCGGGGTCGAGCCCGAACCGGTTGAGCAGCGCCGCCCGGGTGCGCTGGTACGCGGCCAGCGCGTCGTACTGCCGGCTGCACTGGTAGAGCGCCAGCATCAGCAGTCCGCACAGCCGCTCCCGCGTCGGCTCCGCCGCCGCCATGGCCTCCAGTTCGCCGAGCAGTTCATGGTGCCGGCCGAGGTCCAGTTCGATCCGTACGCAGTCCTCGAACACGGCCAGCCGAGCGTTGCGCACCACGTCGAGCTCGGGCCAGGCGATACCGGTCTCGGTCAGATCGGACAGGACGGGCCCGCGCCACACGGCCAGTGCCGCGCGCAGCGAACGCACTGCCGACTCGGCCTCGCCCGCCGCCAGTTCGGTCCGGCCCTGCTGCTCCAGCCGGCGGAAGCGCGTCAGATCCAGGCACTCCTCGTCGATGCGCAGCCGGTAGCCGGGAGCGCAGGTGTCCAGGGACGCCGTACCGCCGGGGCCCGCGTATTCGACGATGAGTTTGCGCAGCCCGGAGATCGCGTTCTGAATCATCTTCCGCGATGTCACCGGTACGTCGTATCCCCAGAGCGCACTCACCAGCTTGCTGGTGGGAACGACCGTGTTCGCGTGCAGGAGAAGGAATCCGAGAGCACTTCGCTGATTGACGCCACCCAAAGGGATTTCGGCGTCTCCCGCGAATGCTTCCAGGGGTCCCAGGACATTGAATCGCACACTCACTCACTCCAGTCCGCGACGGCCTGATGGTGCGCACTTCCCCGCACGACCCGACGCGGCAGGGTGGTAGGTCGACGGCCGACACGTACCGACCATCTCGTCCCCCTACAGTAAACAAACCGATCGACCCGTTTGTCAATGCACAGGCGCCTCCGTCTGGGCGCGTTGCTCCGGCCTCTGTATGTCAACTCTTTGACCTGCGAAGATGTAGAGCCCATTGATCCGGTCGAGAGGGTTGTGGCCGCTCGTCCAAGATCCACCGACTGCCCGGAAGGCGCTTGGAAGCTCCCGGAACCGCGCCCCGTGAGGCGATGGGCGGACGGTTCCCGCGCAGTGGGCGCAGGGACACCTTCACCCCCTGAGGGGTTGCTAGCTTCCGAGTTGCCGCCAAATGCGGAGTGCGCCGAGCCGATTCTCCGGCCGTGTCGTTCGAACGGGAAACCTGCATACAACGGGAGGTGGCCAGTGGAACTGGTCGAGCGTGCAGAACACAACGAGGAAATCAATCGACTATTGGCGGAATGCGCTCTGCGGAAGGGCCACGTGGTTCTGCTCGACGGGCCCTCGGCGAGCGGGAGAACGGAACTGCTGCGCCGGGTCGCGGAACGCGCTGCCCTCGCCGGCGGACCCGTCCTGCACGCCTCGTGCTCCCGCGCCGAACGAGCGCTCCCCTACAGCGTGCTGGGCCAGCTCTTCCGCAGCGCCACCGTCCCGGACAGCGTGGCCGCCGAGGCCGACGCGTTGCTGCAGCGCGCCACGCCCGGCACGGCCGCCGACGGAACCGATCCGGAGCACATCGGGCCGGAGACGGCCCGGCTGCTCCACGAACTCGTCCGCCTGCTGCTGCAACTCGCCGACGACGCAACCTTGTTCATCGGCATCGACGACATCCAGCACGCGGACCCCAGGTCCCTCGACTGCCTGCTCTACCTCGCCCGCCGGCTGGGCTCCGCCCGCGTCCTCGTCGTCCTGACGGGCAACCCGGAACTGCAGCCCTCCCACCCGACCTTCCGGGCCGAGCTCCTCGACCAGCCGCACGCCCGCCGCCTCCCGCTGGCGCCGCTGTCCGAGGCGGGAACCGCCCAGCTGCTGTCCGCGCACTTCGACGCCGCGACGGCGGAGCGGCTCGCCCCGGAGTTCCACCTGTGCAGTGGCGGGAACCTGCCCCTGCTCCAGGCGCTCATCGAGGACCACGCCGTGTCCGGCGGCGTTCGCAAGGAGGGCTACGGCCGGTCCGTGCTGCGGCAGTTGCGCCGGGGCGACGCGGTGCTGCTGCGGACCGCGCGGGCGCTGGCGGTGCTCGGCGAGGCGGCCGCACCCGACCGCACCGGCCGGCTGGCCGGCGTCGAGCCGCAGCAGGCGGAGCACGCCGTACGCCTGATGGCCGCCGCCGGGCTGCTCAGTGGCGGCACCTTCCGCAGCGAGGTCGCCCGCATCGGCATCGTGGACGATCTGCCCCCGCGGGAGCGGGCGGAGCTGCACGGCCGCGCCGCCGAGATCCTCTACGAGCAGGGCGGTCCCGCCACCCAGGTCGCCGGACTCCTCGTCGAGGCAGGCCGGGCGCCGCAGCCGTGGGCCATGGGCCTGCTGCTCGAAGCCGCCGAGCAGAACCTGCTCGCGGGCCGGACGGAGCAGGCCGTCGCGGCGCTGGAGAGCGCGCACCGGCACAGCGTCCAGGACAGTCCGGAGCGCGCGGCGATCGAGGCGAGACTCGTGCGGGTGCGCTGGCGCGCCGACCCCGCGGCGGCCGACCGGCACCTGGAGTCGTTGACCGTCGCCGCCCACGCCGACGCGCTGGACGGGCGCGACAGCGTCGCCCTGGTCCGCCAACTGCTGTGGAACGGACGGGCCGAGGCCGCCGACGACCTGCTGGAGAAGCTCCGCACCACCACCATGGAGCCGCACAGCGAAGCCGCGGCCGAGCTGCACGACACCGAACTGTGGCTGGCCTGGACCCATCCGACGCTCGCCCGCCGGCGGCAGCCGCAGCCCGGCGCTCCCCGCCCGGCCGAGGGCGCGCCCGCACCGCAGCAGGACCCGTGGTGCCGTCCGACGGCGCTGCTGGCCGGCGCGCTGGTGACCGGCCGCAGCCACGAGGTGGCCGGGCAGGCCGAGCAGATCCTGCGCGACGGGCACGCGGTGCACGGCGACGCCTGGGCCGAGGAGCCCCTGCTCCTAGCCCTGTCGGTACTGACCTCCGCGGGCCGCTCCGACTCCGTCGCCGCCTGGTGCGACCGGCTGCTGAGCGAGCCGTACACGCCGTACTCGCCGACGCGGCTGGCGCTGCTCTCGGCGGTCCGGGCGGACGCCGCCGTCCGGCTCGGCCAGTTGTCCACGGCGGTCGACCACGCCCAACTGGCCCTCGACCACCTGACGCCCACCGCCTGGGGGGTCGCGATCGGCTTGCCGCTGAGCAGCCTGATCATGGCCAGTACCCGGCTGGGCCACTACGACGAGGCCGCCGGCTATCTCGCCCGGTCGGTGCCCAAGGCGATGTTCCAGAGCCGGTACGGGCTCTCCTACCTGCTGGCCCGCGGCCACCACCACCTCGCGACCGAGCACTTCCACGCCGCGCTCGCCGACTTCCGCTCCTGCGGTGAACTCATGCGCCGCTGGGGCATCGACGTGCCGGGGATCGGCCCCTGGCGCACCAGCGCCGCCGAGGCCTGGCTGAAACTGGGCAACCGCGAGCAGGCCAGGCGGCTCGCCTACGACCAGCTGGGCCGTCCCGGCACCACCGGGTCCGAGGCCCGCGGCACCGCACTGCGGCTGCTGGCCGCCACGAGCCCCGCCGAGCGCCGCCCGCAGATGCTGACCGAGGCACTCGACCTGTTCGAGGAGTGCGGCGACCAGTACGAGCAGACCCGCGCGCTGGCCGATCTCAGCGACGCGTACTACCAGGTGGGCGACAGCCGGCGGGCCCGGATGCACTCGCGCAGGGCGCGCCATCTGGCGGGCATGTGTGGCGCCACCTCACTGAGTCAGTCGCTGCTGTCGCTGCCAGACGAGCCCGACGACAGCCCGTCGGTGGCGGAGTCCGCCGCCGAGTCCGCGTCGCTGACCGGTTCGGAGCGCCGGGTCGCGGCGCTGGCCGTGCGGGGCTACACCAACCGTGAGATCGCCGCGAAGCTCTTCATCACCCCGAGCACCGTCGAGCAGCACCTCACCCGTATCTTCCGGAAGCTGGATGTGAAGTGCCGCAGGGATCTGCCGGTCGAACTGGGAGTGGGCGGCGCCGAGGTACTGGCATCGAGCGGCGGCGCGGCGTAGCGGCGGGCGCGCACGACCGGGAACGCGAACGGCGCCGGGGGCCAGAGCCCCCGGCGCCGTTCCGCGTCGTCGGTGTCCGTCAGGTGCGGTGGAGACCGGCGAGGTGCCGCCGGTACCACGGGGCACTCGCCGCGAACATGGCGGCGAAGCCGAGTCCGGGCGCGAGCCCGAGGTGCTGCCAGATCCGGCCGCTCTCGTACCAGTGGTCCCGCGTGAGCAGGCCGTGCTGATGCGCGGAGAGCTCCGGCAGCACCCGTGCGGTCAGTTCGCGGTGCGCCGCGTGCGGCAGGTCGGTCTCCGGCGGGCGCACCTCCAGGTTCCTCGACAACTCCGCGACCAGGGCGCGGAGCACCGTCGGCCGGGGGTGGTTGACGTGGTAGACGGAGTCGAGGTCCTGGTGCCAGGTGCGGCCGGCCAGCCCGGAGACCACCCGGGCCAGGTCCTGCACCGCGATCAGGGACGTCCGGGCCGTCCCGCCCTCGGGCCAGACCGGGACCTTCCGCAGGAGCCGGCACAAGGTGGGGATGAACCACCGGTCGCCCGGCCCGTACACCAGGTTGGGCCTCAGGACGATGCCCCCTCCGCTGAGCACCGCCTGCTCGGCCCGTCTGCGGGAGGCGCTGGCGACCGACGCCGGGGCGGGGGTCAACTGCGCCTCCGTGGAACCCCGGTGGGGTCCTGGCCCGTACACGGACGCGGTACTGACGTAGACGACCCGGTTGGTTCCGGCCCTGTAGGCGTCCTCGAGCAGGGCTCGAGTGCCATGGTCGTTAATTGCTGTACACAGGTCGGGATCCCTTCCCACGTAGGAGGCGAGGTGGAGCACGGTATCCGCGCCGTCGCAGCTGCCCCGGAGCGTGGTTCCGTCGCGCAGATCACCGGCGGCCCGCCGGACTCCCGCGGCTTCCATCCAGCCGGGAAGCGGGCGGCGTGACAGCACGCGGATGTCGGTCCCGGGGGTTCCCGATCCGTTCGGTGCCAGGAGTTCCCGCAGCACCGCGCTGCCGATGAAACCGGTTCCCCCCGCGATCAGAACTGTCCCGCGCTCAGTCGGCAAGGACCGTGACACCGCAGGTCGCGGCGGTGACGCCGCCCTGGTCGAAGCGGACGGAGACCTTGTTCAGGCCGACGGGTCCCGGGGGTTCGAGGACGGTCGCGGTCACCAGGCAGGCGCTGTCGAACTCGACATAGTGGGTGAACGTGGCGTCGCAGGCGAGCGCGAGGCCGCCGGGCCGCTGGAGGGTGGCGAGCGCCGCCTGGCGGGCGGCCTCCATCACGGCCATGCCGGGGACGTGGTCCACCGGGTGGTCGAAGAGCACGGGGTGGTCGGGGTCGGCGCGAAGCGTCCACACCCGGTCGACACCCGTGTCGCCCAGCACCACGTCGTGGTCCCAGCGGCGGCCGACGAGCTCGGGGGCCACCGGTTCCGGAAGGACCCGCAGCGGCACGGCGTCGGACTTGTCGCCCCGCAGCCTGCGGTACGTGGCGTCGGAGACGCAGCTCAGCGCCATGCGCGTCGAGCCGATGACCCGGCCGTCGCGGATGCACTGCGCCTCGACCGAGAAGGCGCCGACCAGCTTGCCGCGGCGCTTGATGTTCCGGCACTCGACATCGAGCAGGACATCCGCCGGCCGGTCGGTGAGGACCGCCCCGTCGACGTCGAGGTCGTAGGACGTGCTGTGGGAGAGGAAGTGGTACCCGAGCGGCAGCTCGAAAGCGTCATGGGCTATGAGAAGGACTATCTGCCGAATCGTTTCCGCAAGCAGTACGGGGTCGTGCCAGCGTCGGCGGACCGGACCGTAGTAGCTGTGGCTGCGGGGCCACTGGGCCCCGATCCTGAAGGTGTCCTGACCGGTCTCCTGGATGCCCGTGAGGAGCACCTCCGAGACCGCGGACCGGTGGACGAACGTACGGGGCACTGTTCTCAGAAAGAGGTCGGGCTCCCCGGTATCACCTGGGGAAAGTTCCGACCGGTCGGCTGTAACGGACATGCGCATCTGGACTCCTGTACGTGTGTTGAACAGGGCAAATGTTGAGCATGTGCTCGGCGCTCGGTTGGTGTGGCGAGCGAAACAATACCAGCTAGTTGGTTTTTTGACGGGAGTGTGGGAACAATTGACGACGGTAGGGCTCGCGGTCACGGGCAGGCACGGGAGAAGCCCGGATCGCGTGCCGCCCTCGATCCATGGAGGTTGTGATGGCCAGACAGGAACGCGCGGAAGTCACCAGGGAGGCAATCCTTGACGGCGCGGCCAGGGCCTTCGACGTCGCGGGCTTCCGGGGGACGAGTCTGAGCGACATCGTCAAGGAGGCGGGGGTGACGAAGGGGGCGCTCTACTTCCACTTCGCCTCGAAGGAAGCCCTCCGCGAGGCCATCATCGCCGAGCAGTTCGCGGTGTGGAGCCCGTTCCAGAACGTGGAACGACCCGGGGTGCAGACGGTGATCGACCTGCTCCACAGCATGGCGAAGAGCCTGCAGGAGAACGAGCGGGTGCGCGCCGGCATCCGGCTGGTGGTCGAACAGAGCACCCTGAGCGGTGCGAACCCCACGCCCTACATCACCTGGATCGACCTCTTCCGCAACTGCCTCGCGCAGGCGCAGGGCAGGGGGGACGTCAAGCCCGAGGTCGACGTGGACTCGGTGGCGAAGTTCATCGTCGGGTGCTGGACGGGACTGCAGCTGACGTCGGAGGTGCTCACCGGGCGGCAGGACCTGACCCGGCGCACCTCGGACATGTGGATGCTCCTGCTGCCCGCCCTGATCCCACCGCGCCGGCTGCAGCGCTTCCTGGCGGACGGCAGCCCGGAGGTCTTCGCGCCGGCGCCGCCCGCCGGGCCGGGTGCTACCGGGCCGGCGCCGGCAGGCACGTCGCGTCGCATTCCACAGGCGGCGTCGTCCTGAACCTTCCCACCTGATCCGCGGGTGCGATGGCCGGGAGCAGGATGTCCCACAGCTCCGTCAGCCGCCGTGACGCGTCGTCCGGCGGCACGCCCAGCCAGGACAGCGTCTCCACGCACGACACCACGGCGCTGGCCAGCACCTCCGTCGACGTCTGGACCAGGCCGGGGCGCAGTTCCCGGTGCTGCGCCGCGGTGCGCAGCAACTGCCGGATCGCCTCGCGCCAGGCACGGTAGAAGTCCAGCGGCGACGGCGGTTCCTGCCGGGGCCGCTCCCGCTCGATGCGGATGCTCGCGCGGAGGGACGGCTCCGCGGCCAGCAGGCGGGTGAGCCCGTGCGTGGAGTCGATGAGCGCCTGCAGCGGTGACCCGCCGTACTGGCCCAACTCCTCCATGAGGTCGTCGAACAGGTCGCGGCTGTGCCGCTGGACCGCGTCGGCGAGCTGCTCCTTCGAGGAGAAGTGGAAGTAGAACGCCCCCTTGGAGACCCCGGCCGCCTTCGTGATGGCGTCCAGGCTGGTTCTGGCGTACCCCATGCCGTCGAACTGCTCCGCCGCGGCCCGCACGATCCGCCGCAGCGTGTACTCCGCCCTTTCCTGTCTGACCACTTGCCGCCTCCACGGGCCGTCGTCACGCGCGTCCACGCCGAGTCAGCCATCTGATTCCAAAATAAAACCGGTCGATTGGTATGTCAAGTTGTGTGCGAGCCACCTCGGACACCCGGCGCGGCGGATGCCCCGCAGGCCATCGCGGCCGGGGCCTTGGCGGACCGGGCTCCGGCGGGCGAAAATGCCGATCATGAACAGTGACCTCTTCGCCGCTGAGAACATGACCCAGCCGGCCACCGAGCCCGGTATGACCCTGGAGAACCCCAAGTCCATCAAGTACGCCGTCAACGGCGAGTGTTACGCCCGCCAGGGGGCGATGATCGCCTTCCGCGGCAACCTCCAGTTCGAGGTGAAGGGCCAGGGCGTCGGCAAGTTCCTCAAGCGCGCCTTCACCGGCGAGGGGCTGCCCCTGATGTCCGTGCGCGGCCAGGGCGAGGCGTGGTTCGCGCACGAGGCGGCCAACTGCTTCGTGATCAGCCTGGACCAGGGCGACGCCATCACGATCAACGGCCGCAACGTGCTCTGCTTCGACACCACGCTCGAGTACGAGATTAAGGTCGTGAAGGGCGCGGGGATGGTCGGCGGCGGCCTCTTCAACAGCGTCTTCACCGGCCACGGCCGGCTCGGCGTGATCTGCGAGGGCAACCCCATCATCATCCCCGTCAGCCGCCAGTCGCCGGTCTACGTGGACACCGACGCCGTCGTCGGGTGGAGCGCCCACCTGGAGACCTCCGTGCACCGCTCGCAGAGCTTCGGCTCGATGCTGCGCGGCGGTTCCGGGGAAGCGGTGCAGCTCATGCTGCAGGGCGAGGGGTTCGTCATCGTCCGGCCGAGCGAGGCCAAGGCGGTCCAGCCGACCGCCCACTGACGTGCGGCCGCCGGCCGCCGGCCGCGGCGAACCCGGCGGCCCGCGCGCTCAGTTCGCGCCGCCGGCGCCCCGATCCTCCAGGTGGTGGCCGGGCCAGGACGGTGCCCCGGGCCGGTCCTGAGGCCCGGACACCGCCCGCTGGGCCGCCCGCGCCAGGGAGCGCCGGTCGTGGTGGGCGCCGGGCGGAATGGGCGGCAGGACGCTGACCTCGGCGACGAGGCCGCGGGCGGCGGTCACCCGCAGCAGCGAGGCCACCAGCGTGTCCTCGCCGACGAACGCGGCCGCCGTGGCCGGACCCGCGCCCTGGAGCCGGTACCGGATCAGCACGGGCTGCACGGCGACGCCCGCGTCCAGCGCCGCCTGGAACACGGCGGGCCGGAAGCGCCCCTGCCGCCGGCCGCACCAGGTACTGCCCTCGGGGAACACCACGACCGGGATCCCCGCGCGCAGCACCGAGGCGATCCGGGCGACCGTGCCCGGCAGGGCCCGCAGCCGGTCGCGTTCGATGAACAGCGTGCCGCCGCGGGACACCAGGGCGCCCAGCACGGGCCAGGACGCGACCTCGCTCTTCGCGAGCATCCGGGCCGGGCGGACTGCGGCGACCAGGGGGATGTCCAGCCAGGAGATGTGGTTGGCGACCACCAGCACACCACCCGCGGGGGCACCCTCAGCCGCACCGGACACCCGGATGGTGACCCGCACCCCGAAGGCGGCGGGCACCGCCCGCGCCCAGGCGCGGGTGAGCCGGTCCCGCAGCGCCGGACGGCAGCAGCGCACCAGCGGCGCCAGGGCGAGCCCGACGGCCACCACCGTGATCCCCGTCGCGCAGCGCGCGGCCCGGCGCGGCAGGCCGACCTCCGCGTGGGTCCCGGCCAGGCAGTGCCCGGGGGTGCAGGGCGCGCTCGGCAGCCAGTGCGGGACGACCGCCGCGGGGGCCGCGGGTGCGGGGCGCGTCAGGACCCTCATTGCGCGGGGGTGAGCGAGAGGAAGTGCCGCAGGTAGCGCGGGTCGGTGCGGCGCAGCGACAGCAGGACGTACAGGTCGGCGACGCCGAAGTCCGGGTCGTGCGCGGGCTCCCCGCAGACCCAGGCGCCCAGCCGCAGATAGCCGCGCAGCAGCGGCGGCAGGGCGTTGCGGCCGCCGGGACGCGGGCGTTCGATGCCGGTCGGGTCCCAGGCGCGCAGCGGCCGCACCCGGTACTCCTCGGGCGACAGGTTGTGCGCCCGCACGGTGTCCCACACCCCGGCGGCGGCCGTCCCGCCGTCGGCGAGCGGCACCGAGCAGCAGCCGGCCAGCCAGTTGTGGCCGGTCCGCACCAGATAGCGGGCGATGCCCGCCCACATCAGGCTGATCACCGCCCCGTCGCGGTGGTCGGGATGGACGCAGGACCGGCCGACCTCGACCAGGTCGCCGCGGATCGCCGCGTGACGGGAGAGGTCGAACTCGCTCTCCGCGTACAGCCGGCCGGCCGCGGCGGCGCGCTCCGGCGGCAGCAGCCGGTAGGTGCCGACGACCGTGCCCGTGCTGTCCTCGCGGACGATCAGGTGGTCGCAGTGGGCGTCGAAGGCGTCGATGTCCCAGCCGGGCTCGGGGGAGTCGAGCAGCGCGCCCATCTCACCGGCGA
>NZ_JAPVLU010000021.1:0-50961 GCF_027158205.1 Streptomyces sp. H39-S7
GGACAGGGCCCGCGACCTTGCGGTGCGGGCCCTACCCGGTGGTGCGCGTCAGTGCTTAGGCGGGAACGATGTTCTCCGCCTGCGGGCCCTTCTGGCCCTGCGTGACGTCGAAGGAGACCTTCTGGCCTTCCTGGAGCTCACGGAAGCCCTGAGCGGCGATGTTCGAGTAGTGGGCGAAGACGTCAGCGCCGCCGCCGTCCTGCTCGATGAAGCCGAAGCCCTTTTCCGCGTTGAACCACTTCACGGTGCCAGTAGCCATGTGTGTCTCCTTTTAAGACAAGGCAGAACCGAAAACCGCACTGTGCGGAGTCCGCGTCGCCGCGATGAGCCCATCCGGAGATGACCGGCCAAACAAAAAATGCACCCACGGGTCGAGCCCGTCGAGTGCACACAAAGTTCATGGGTACCACAACTGCAACTGAGATCAAGATAGCACAGCCGGCGCCTCGGTGCAGGGATCCCGCGCTTCAGTCGGTCCTTCCTGAACGGGACTTGATGTGGGACTCTGGGCAGTGTCACCACCCCCCATCCTTACTGAGGCACTATGCGCTGCATCATCGCCGGCTTTCCCTTCGACCTGATGAAGAGCGAGGTGCTCGACAAGATGCAGGGCGTCAAGCCCGAGCCGGTCACTGGAGAGTGCGTGATCATCAGTCGCCGCACCTACCCCGTGAAACAGGTCGGCCAGATCCTCACCCGACAGGACCGGCGCGACTTCACCGCCGAGCAGATCACCCGGGCCATGACCCGACTCGGCTTCACCTGCCGCCCCGCGCCCGCCGCCGTCGTGCCCCCGGCCGCCTCGGCGCTCGGCCCGGACGAGCCCGAGGCAGCGATGCCGGGCAGCCAGCCCGTCTACAGCTGATCCCAGGCCCCGCGGCGCGCCGACAGGCGACTCGTCAGCCGGCGGTCCATCCCGGGATCGTCGGCAGCACCTTCTCGGCGACGCGGAACAACGCCGCGTCATCGGGCAGCACGTCGTCCTGGCGCCAGATGGCGACCTCGTAGGAGCCGCCGCCGTCCTTCGCGTCCTGGGCGACCACCAGATGGCGGGCGATGCCACCGGGGCCGGAGCTGGCCTTTCCGCCGCCACCGTCGAACGCGATGGCGAAGGTCCGGTCCGAGTAGAGAACAGCCGGATGGCCCAGGACCGTCCTGACCTGCGCAGTTCTGCCCAGAAGGGCAGCGAGCCGGGTGACCGGGAGCTGGTCGTAGGACGCCGAGACCTTCACGGAGTACGTCTCCAGCCGCACGTTGCCCTCCGGAGCGGCTGTCCTGACGCTCCCGGCAGGGGTGATCCATCCCCCGCCGCCCCAGGCGGTCTCCGCGTGGTCGGCCGGCGTTCCGAGCAGCGCCGGCAGGTCCGGACGGTTCAACGCCTCACACAGCCCTGCTCCGGAGACGTACTGCGGCGGAAGCGTCTGGTCCGCGGCGGAGCAGACGGCCGGACCCCGGTCGCCGGACGCGTCGGGGGCGGCTTCCACGGCCCGGATGCCACCCGCGACGACCGAGACCAGCACCACCGCTGCGACGGCCTGTGCGCCCGCGTTCATGCCCTGCTTGGATCCGGCGAAATCGTCGGCCATGTCCCCCACCCCGCTGTGCACGCCCGATGCGGGCTGGGGGATCCTAACCGGTGATCGTTTGGCGAGGAAGAGGTCTCACGCCGATGCTCACCGTCGAAGACAAGATCACCCTCCTTGCGCCCGACCGGCCGGGCACGGCGCACGTCATCGCGCCGGGTCGAACGTCTGCCGATACCGGTAGGGAGTGGTCCTGTTGATGCGCGTGAAGTGCACGCGCAGGCTCTGCGCCGACCCGAACCCGCAGCGTTCGGCGACGCGATCGACGGTGTCGTTCGTCGTCTCCAGCAAGTCGCGTGCCCGGGAGACGCGTTCGTGGACGAGCCACTGCAGCGGCGTGGTGCCGGTGCCGGCACGGAAGTGCCGCAGGAAGCTGCGTTTGCTCATCGCCGCCCGCACGGCCAGATCGTCGATCGTCAGGGGGCGGTGCAGCTGGGTGCGCGCCCAATCCAGCACCGGCGCAAGGCTCGTGGCCTCGCTGACCGGCACCGGCTGGTCGATGTACTGGGCCTGACCGCCTTCGCGGTGCGGTGAGATGACCATGCGGCGGGCGAGGGTGTTGGCGACGCGGCTGCCGTGGTCGAGGCGGACGAGGTGCAGGCACAGATCGAGGCCCGCGCACTCGCCCGCGGAGGTGAAGATCCCGTCGTCCTCGGTGTAGAGCACCTTCGGGTCCATGAGCACCGCCGGCCAACGCTGGGTCAGTTCGGCGGCGTGCATCCAGTGAGTGGTGGCGCGGCGGCCGTCCAGCAGGCCCGCGGCTGCCAGAGTGAACGCCCCGGTGCAGATCGAGGCGATCCTGGCCCCTCGCGCGTGGGCCCCGCGCAGCGCGTCGAGCAGTTCCGGCGGCGGATCGCCCTGCAGGTCGGCGCAGGCCGGGACGATCACGGTGTCGGCGCGCTCCAGTTCGGCGAGGCTCGCCCCGTCGAACGACAGGCCTTCCGCCGTGCGGACCGGGCCGTCGCCGACCATCGCGCACAGCGCCACGTCGTACCAGGGGACGGGAAAGTCCCGTCGGGCACGGCCGAACACCTCGAACGCGACAGCGGCTTCGAACACCGGGACGTTCGCGGTGAGCGGCACAACGACGCGATGGGGTTGCATGGCGCGAACCTAGCATCATGTGGCGTTCTTGCCACTGCCGCCGAGGGGCGCGCCGAGCCGAAAATGGTCACAGGCCAACCGGCCCGCAGGCCGTTCCATTTACCCCATGCCCAGGAGTTCCGCCATGACATCACATCCGACGGTCACCGTCTTCGGCGCTTACGGGCACACCGGGCGCTTCGTCGTCGCCGAGCTGATCCGCCGTGGCTGGACCCCCATCCTGTCCGGGCGCGACGCGGGGAAGCTGACGGACCTCGCCGCCTCGTACACGGGCCTGGAGATCCGGCCGGCGTCGATCGACGACCCGGAGTCCCTGGACCGCGCCCTCGTCGGCGCGACGGCCGTCATCAACGCCGCCGGCCCCTTCGCCGCCACGGCGGCGCCGGTGACCGATGCCGCGCTGCGGGCCAGGATCCCCTACCTGGACGTGGCCGCCGAGGTGGAGGTCGCCCTGTCCACCGTCGACCGGTATCCGGCGCTCGCGACCGCGGCGGGAATCGCGGTCGTTCCCGCGGCGGCATTCTACGGCGGGCTCGTCGACCTCCTCGCCACGGCGGCGATGGGTGACTGGGCCGCCGCGGACGAGGTGTCCATCGCCTACGCCCTCGACAGTTGGCTGCCCACGGCCGGCACCGTCGCCACCGGTCACGTCTCGGACGCGCGCCGGGACAGCAAGCGGCTGGTGTTCCGCCAGGGCAGGCTGGAACTGCGCTCCGACGACGCTCCGGTCACGGAATGGACGTTCCCCGAGCCGTTCGGACCGCAGCGCGTCCAGGCGGACTTCACCACCGCCGACAGCGTCACCCTTCCCCATCACCTGAAGGTCTCCGAGATCAGCAGCCATATGACGGTCGCCCCGCTGGAGGACCTGGGCGGCCCCCGCACGACGCCGCCCACCGGGATCCGGTCGGACCAGCAGTTCCTGGTCGAGGTCATCGTCCGGTCCGGGGACGAGCGGCGCCGCGCGGTCGCGCGCGGACAGGACATCTACGCGATCACCGCCCCCATCGTGGTGGAAGCGACGCGGCGCCTCCTGGAGAGCCCGACCCCGCCAGCCGGGGTCCTCACCGTCGGCCAGCTCTCCGACGCGGCGGACTTCCTGCGCTCACTCGGCTCCGAGCACTTCACGGTGGAGTTCTCGTAGCGCGGCGAGGGTGAACGTGAGGGCCCGTACGCGTGGAGCGGCCGGTGTGTCCCAGCCGTCCTGCAGAATCCAGGAAACGCGTCCGTTCTCACTTGGAGTTGTCGATGGCCGTTCGCCGTGTCGTGCCCAACGTTCGGTCGGAAGCCGTGCGGGAGAGCCGGGAGTTCTACGGTCTGCTGGGGTTCGAGGAGGTCATGAACCACGGTTGGATCATGACGCTCGCCTCCCCGTCCGCGCCGGCGGCGCAGATCAGCTTCATGGCCGACGACAAGACCGCACCGGTCACGCCCGACCTCAGCATCGAGGTGGACGACGTGGACGCGGTCCACGCGGCCCTGCGGGAGAGCGGCGCGGAGATCGTGCACCCGCTGCAGGACGAGGAGTGGGGAGTGCGCCGGTTCTTCGTCCGCGACCCCAACGGCCGGGTGGTCAACGTGCTGGGCCACCGCTGACGGCTCCAGCTGCGGTGGGCTCGGGGTCCAGGACCGGTACCCGCGGTCGACCCGTTCACCCACTCTTCGCCACGAGGTCGTCACCGGGGCCCCGGCGTGCACGAGTCCTTCGCCTAGCGTGCTCGGCGATCACCCGAAACGCGCCCCGCGGAGACGTCCATGTGCAGTCCGCTCCACCAGCCCGACGGCTCCCTCCCGGCCGGAGCCGGCCGCCGTACGTTCCTCCGTGCCACCGGCCTGGCCGGCGCCGCCGCGGCCGCGGCGGCCGGGGGGCTCGCCACCGGCACCACCACCGCCCATGCCCTGTCCGGGGCGCCCGGGGAGGCGACCCCGGACGAGGGTGCCGAGCGGCGTCCTGACCCCGACAGCCCCCGCTTCACCCTCGTCGTCATGCCGGACACCCAGTACCTCTTCGACGGCGCCAGCATCAATGCCGCGCCCGTCGAGGCGTCCCTGCGCTACATCCTCGATCACGGACGTGACGAGAACATCGCCTTCCTGTCCCACCTGGGCGATCTCACCGAGCACGGACTTCCGGAGGAGTTCGGGCCGCTGGGCAAGGCCTTCGAACTCCTCGACCGGCGGCGCGTCGGCTACAGCGTCCTGGCGGGCAACCACGACGTCGACTCCTCCACCGGCGACCAACGCGGTTCGACCCCCTACCTGGACACCTTCGGCCCGCGGCGCCTGCGGAAACTCCCCACCTTCGGCGGAGCGACGCCCGACGGGTACAACACGTACCACCTGTTCCGCGCCGCAGGCCGGGAGTGGCTGGTCCTCGCCCTCGACTGGCGGCCGTCCGCCGCCGGGCTGGCCTGGGCCCGGGACGTCATCAGGAAGCACCCGACGTCACCCGTCATCCTCACCACGCACGAGATCGTGTACGCCGACCGCGACGGTGACGAGGCCGAGTTCTCCGACCACGGCAAGCACTTGTGGGACGAGCTGATCGCCGGCAGCGACCAGATCTTCCTCACCCTCAACGGCCACTACTGGCCCGCCGCCCGCACCACGCGCAAGAACGCGGCGGGCCACGACGTGCATCTGCACCTCACCAACTACCAGAACCGCTACTACGGCGGCAGCGCGATGATCCGCCTCTACCGCTTCGACCTCGCCAGGAACACCATCGACGTGGAGACCGTCTCCCCGTGGATCCTCGGCCGCGCGGGCGAGGGACTCAACGAGCTGGAGCGCCGCGAGATCGAGCTGACCGGCCCGCAGGACGCCTTCTCCGTACCCCTCGACTTCGAGCAGCGCTTCGCCGGCTTCGCACCCGTCGCTCCGCGCCGCCCCCGCCCCGCCGCGCGGCTGCTGCTGCCCGGCACCGTCGCGTACTGGCGGTTCGACGGCCCGCACGGCGACGGCGCCGCGGCCGACCCCGCCCTGCGCGTCCCCGACCTGTCCGGTCTCGGCAACCACCTGATCAGGGGGCCGGTGGCGGGCTCCCCCGCGGAAGCCCTGCGCTGGTCCACCGATCACCACCCCGACCAGCCGGGCCACGGCAGCCTGTACTTCGACGGCGGCAAGCCCCCACTGCACGGCGGGTATCTGCAGACCGCCAAGGACGCCCCGCTCAACAGCAAGACCTTCCGCACGGGCTACACCGTCGAAGCCTTCCTGAAGCTTCCCGCCGACTGGGACGCCGGGCACCACGCCTGGGCGTCGATCCTCAGCCGACGCGGCACCCTCGGCGCGGCCGGAAGGACCACCGGCGACCCGCAGGAGTCCGTCGCCACCCTGTCGCTCTCCGACGGGCCGGGCCTCCAATGGGCCGCCGCGCCGCTCAACCAGAACAACCTGGTGACCAACTGGAGCCACGAGCTGCAGCGGGGCACGTGGTGGCACGTCGCCGTCGTCAACGACGGCCGGCACACCGCCCTCTATGTCGACGGCTGCCGGGTCGCCCGCAATCCCGCGACCCGCACCAACGGGCTCGCCACGCTCGGCCTGCCCTGGCTGCTCGGCGCCTACGAGTACGGGGGCGCCCTCGACCAGCTGATGCACGGCTGGATCGGCGACGTCAGGATCACCGAACGCGCCCTGCGCGTGGCCGACTTCATGAACGCCTGACGACCGTACCGACCGCACGGATCGCACGGACCCGCACCGCCGCTGAGAGCACCGCCGCCGACAGCACCACCCCTCAAGGAGACACCCCATGGCGCGACCGAACCAGCCCCTGCCGACCTGGGCGGACCCCGACGTACCGGTCGGCTCCCTCGACCCGCAGGGACTGTCGCGCCGCGGACTGCTGCGCAGCGCCGGCCTGTTCGGCGCGACCTTCGCCGGAGTCGGCCTGCTCGCCCCCACCCCGGCCGAGGCGCACACCGCCCACGGCGGCGACCCGGACCTCGCTTACCTCGTCGGCGACCACCACGTGCACTCGGTCTACAGCCACGACGCGAAGTACACCTTCTCCCAGCTGGCACGCGCCGCGTCCCGGTACGGTCTCGACTGGATGGTCCTCACCGAGCACAGCAACTTCGGGCACGCCCGGGCCGGCGGCGCCGAAGCCGAGCACCGCGAGATCCTCCAGGCCCGCCGCGACAACCGGCGCACGCTGATCTTCCAGGGCCTCGAGTGGTACATCCCCGGTGCCGAACACGCGACCGTCTTCTCTCCGCCGGGACGCCATGAGGTCGAGCTGCTGAAGCGCTTCGAGGAGGCGTACGACGGCAAACTCCTCGGGTACACCGCCGGTGCGCCGGGCCACCCCGACACCCCGCGCAACGAGGGCCACGCCGTCAAGGCCCTCCAGTGGCTCGACCAGCAGCGCCGCAGCGGCTACGTCGACGACGTCCTCGTCCTCGCCAACCACCCGCTGCGCCTGGGGATCGACTCCCCGCACGAGATGCGCGCCTGGCGCGACGCGGTGCCCGGGATCATGGTCGGCATGGAGGGCGCCCCGGGGGCCCAGGCCAGCGCCCTGCCCGGCTGGGGCGGGGCGACCAGCCGCCGCGGCGAGTACGTGAACTCCCCGTCCGAGCACTCCTGGCCCGGCTACCCGCGGGAGGCGTACCTGACGTACGGCGGCTTCGACTGGGCGACCGCGACGGTCGGCGGCCTCTGGGACGCGATGCTCGCCGAGGGCAAGCTCTTCTCCGTCACCTCCAACTCCGATGTCCACCGGGTCGCGTACGACACCTGGAAGAACGGCGACTGGCCGCCCGGCCAGAACTTCGACACCACCGGACGGCTCCCGGACCCGGTCGACACCACCGAGCCGCAGCCTGGCAGCGACTTCTGGCCCGGCCAGTTCAGCCGTACGCACGTCGGCGTCACCTGCTACGGCTACGGTCACGTGATGGCCGGCCTGCGGGCGGGCCGCGTCTGGGTCGACCACGGCCACCTCGTCGACGGCATCGACGTCCGCGTCGACACGGAGCACGGGACCGGCCGCGGAGTCACCCTCGGCGGCCGGCTGCGCGTGCGCCGCGGCGAGAAGCTCGTCCTCAAGGTCACCGTGACCACCGCCTCCCGCCCCACCCAGCGCGGCGAGGTGCCGCGCCTGGCCCACCTCGACGTGATCCGCGGCTCCGTCCGCGGCCCGGTCGTGGACCGCGACGCGTGGCGCGCACCCGACACCCGGGTCGTGCACACCGCGGACGTCTCGGGCCGCACCGGCCGCTTCACCCTGCGCATCCCGCTGGGCAGGGCCGAGGAGTCGTCCTACCTGCGGCTGCGCGGCAGCGACGGCAGGCGCAACGGGCCCGGCCTGCTGGGCGCGGCGATCGACCCGCACGGTCCCGTCACCCACGAGCCGGGCAACGGCGACCCGTGGCTGGACACCTGGCTCTACACCAACCCGGTCTTCGTGGACGTCGTGCGCTGACCGGGCGCCGTCAGCGGTGTCCGCCCCGCGCCGGGTCCTCCGGCGCGGTGTCGGCGCGCGTGTGGTCGGGGCGGCGCCGCAGCGAGGGAGAGCGTGCTTTCCGTCGGTGGCGGAGGGCGGCTCCGGCGCCCGGCGCCGCGGCCAGGATGATCGCGATGTGATCGGCGAAGTGCGGGCCCGGCAGTGGGATCTCGAAGTCGGGGTTGTCGACGTATCCGGCGGCGACGGCGCTGGGAACGTACTCCATCACGGCGGTCACGACCTCGGTCCTGGAGCGGTCGGCCGGGCTCAGCAGCCTGCCCAGGACACGCAGCACGGTCGGGGTGCTGGAGTCGAGGTCGAGGTTGTCGGCCGGATCCGCGTATCCGGGCAGGTTGACGGTCTCCGGCGCGGGCTGGGTGTCGATCCGGGTCTGCTCACCCCACCAGGCGGCGGCGTGGGTCTCCCCCAGGGCGAGGTGGTGCAGGTACAGGCAGTAGGAGGCGACGTCGTCCCCTGCCCCCGCGGCGTACTGCCACCAGAAGCGGGCGCCGTCCTCGGAGTCGGCCAGATGCAGGATGCAGCCCAGGACCCGCGCACCGCGCGGATCCGGCAGTTGCTCGGTGACGAAATCACTCAGCGACGTCGCGGCGGTCCGGGTCACGACGGTCTCGCAGAGCGTCCGCAGATCGTAGGCCGCGTCCCGCCCGGGATGGTTCCCGTCGAACGGGCTCGTCGACGGCCAGGACAGCACGTCCTGGGCACCGCCCGACGCGTGGCCGTCCTCGTACGTCACGACGTCACGCGGCACCCCGGGCTCCCTCATCAGCAGCGCACGGGCGAGGAGTTGATCGATCGACGTCATTGGGAAGCGCCTCCCGGGCGGTCGTGGAGGTTGAGGGTCTCGGTGAGCGTGCGTTTGGCGTGGCGCTCGTCGGAGCGCACCGAGGCCAGCGGGACGCCCAGCACCTCGGCCGCGGCGGTGGTGTCCATGCCGCACAGGTAGCGCAGGATCGTTACGTCCATCTGGTTGTCCGGCAGCCGGCTGACGGCGTCGAACAGCATCAGCGATTCGTCGATCTGGGCGAAGCGGGCCGCGGAGTCCGCGGCCCGCTCCTGGGCGAGGGTGGCGAAGGCGGCGGCGGCCAGCAGCGGATGGTGGTCGACGTGCGGGGTGCGCGCCATGACCCGGGCGCGCAGGAGCCTCCAGGCGAACCGCTGCACGTTGGAGCTCCCCAACGCGTCGTCCCAGCACAGCCACAGGACGTCGAAGGTCTCCAGCACCACGCAGGCGGCCCGCTCATCCGTGAGCAGCAGGGCTTTGGCGTACGAGGTGTAGGGGACCTGGTGGCCGGCGGTGAAGCCCTGGTGGTCCAGTGGCCGGACGTCGGGCCGTTTCGCGGGCGGAACCTCCGCTATGCAGCCCTCGATCCAGTCCTCCTTCTTCTGCGCCTCGCGCGCCGCCGCGGCCCACAGGCGCCGCATCGGACGGGCCGGTATGCCCAGCACGCGGATCACGCTGTAGGTGATCTCCCACCGCGGGTACAGTCCGGCGCCGCGCAGCAGCTCCGAGATCCGCGTCTTGGAGAATCCCGAGCGCTCCACCAGGTCGTCGAGGGTCAGGCCGCTGGTGAAGAGCCGGGTGCGCACCGGTTCGAGCCAGGCGCGGTGGGAGGTGCCGGCCTGCTCGGTGATCGCCTCCGGCTTCCTGCCGCGGCGGACAGGCGGCTCCCCCTCGGTCTGCTCGGGCGGAATCGCGTGCGGGCTCACCGGGCGACGCCTTCGTCCGGCCCTGCGGCAGCCCTGGGTCCCGCGGCGGTCGATTCGGGCTTTCCGCAGGTGGACGCATGGACGACCTGCTGCACCAGCAACCCGAGCGAGGGCACTAACGCGGCCACCGCGGCCACCTGTCCGAGGGCGGCCATGACCGCGCTCCACGAGCAGACCGACACCAACACGATGACGGTCAACACCTGCTTACTGGACATCGAGACCTTTCCCATTCCGACGACGGGGGGCATCCGGAAGGCCTCTTCGCGGCGGTGCTGACGCGCCGTCGAGGAGCCGGGACGCCAGCATGGTGGGCGGACCGACCGTTACGCCATGTGATCATGGGATTATGGAACAATGACCGCGCTTGTCCCGGCCGCCCGGCACCGTGTGCCGCCAAGGCGGGAGGAATGATGCCGTGTTGAGCGCTCTCGCGGGCCAACTTCCGTTATCTGCCCGCGCCCGCGGCGCCGGCGGCAGCCAATGGAAGACCGGACGCCTTTGGCGTCGGACCTTCCTTCCGGAAGGCCGTGCCGCCCCCGTGCTGAGCGACAAGGGGGGCCGCACACCGCTCCCGCCCCCTTCCCTGTCGGCGGGAGCGGTTCCGCGGGTGACCATCCGGCCGACGTATCGTGGCCGGAGGCGGTTGTCGATTCCGCCAGGAGCACCGCGCCCCGGGGTTCCACCCATCCACGGGCCGGGCAGGTCCGAATAGGAGGTACGGGGCACCCGCCCCGCGCCCCGACCAGGAGGTCCACGTGGCACAGGCACCGCCGTCGGCAGCGGTACTCATCCTGCACGGCGGTGGCGAGACGGGGCTCGGGCCGCCTCCGCGCGGCCTGCTCAACCTGCCCGCCGTACGGATGCGCCCGTTCACGAGGCGCCTCGCACGAGCCACCCGCGGTGCGACCAGCAGCCTTGGCGGGCCCGTGCTGCTCCGTACCACGCCTTACACCCACCGTGGCTGGAACGGCGCCCGCGAGGACCCGCTCCACGACGTCCTGCGCGCCCTCGACGCCCTCCGGAGCGAGGCCGGCGAGATACCGGTGGTGCTCCTGGGCCACTCCATGGGCGGCCGCGCCGCCCTGCGCGCGGCCGGTCACCCTCTGGTCACCGGAGTGGTCGGCCTCGCCCCGTGGTGCCCTGCGGGCGACCCGGTCACCCAACTCGCGGGCCGCGACGTGGTCCTGCTCCACGGCACCCGGGACCGGACGACCAGCCCCCGGGCCTCCCAGACCCTCACCGCCACGGCCCGTCGGGAGGGAGCTCGCAGCTGCCTCGTCACCATCGGGAACAGCGACCACGCGATGCTCCGCCGCGCACCGTCCTGGCACCGCCTGACAACCACCCTGGTCACCGGCCTCCTCGGTCTCGCACCCCTGCCGACCGGCGTCACGAAGGCTCTGGACCTACCCCTGGACGCCGAGGCCGCGGAGGGCACCGTGGACCTGGACCGATTGCGTGCCGTGGAAGACGCGGACACCTCACGCGACGCCACCGCGGCGCGGACCTAGGACGGGGCGACCGCCAGGAGCGACGAGCCCGCGGCGTGCCGCCAACCGACCGGCCCGCCAGGAGGGGACGTTCAGCCGACCTGGCCGTTGTCCTTCAAGCTGCCCCAGCCGTGCCAGCGGTCGATCTCGATCCACGCGCTGAACCGGCGGCGGTCCCGCGTGGGGTAGGGCTTGTCGAGATACTGCTGGGACAACCGGTCGATGTCGACCAGATCCTTGTCCTCGCGCACGTCGACGATGCGGCCGATGATGCTGATGTGGGTGTACCAGTTGCTCTCGTCGAGCACGGTCAGCGTCACCCGCGGATCGTTCCGTACATGCTCCAGACGCTTGCGGCCCTCATCCATGTTGACCAGCACCCGCCCCTCGTCCCAGAGGTACCAGGTAGCCGTCGACACGGGCTGACCATCCGAGCGCAGGGTCGTGACGACGGCCGGATTGGCCTTCGACAGCATCGCGACTGCCTCGTCGGGAAGCGGCGGTTTCGACATGGGACACCCTCCGTCACGCATTGTTGGTTGCCGGGGACGATCATCCTCCTGATCATCCGCACCGGGCCATCGCACGCGCGGCGCCACCGGGTTTTTTCATCGGCATGGCTCCGATCATGAGGATCACCCGAGGACGCCGGTCCCCGGGCTTGGCGAGCCCCCACCCGGAATCTACGCGGCCGCGTCGACAGGACTGCGGCGGGGACGTCCGGCCACGGTGGAATCCGCGGGGAAGGGCCCTGGCGCGAATCGATCTGAGTCGCCATCATGGAGATCGAGGGAACACCCCGGGGGCCGACGACGCGGACCGTCGAATCCGGGGCCGACGCCTACGCGTCAGAGTCCCGGAGAACGGATCCCTCTCATGGAGCTGATCCTCCTCACCGTGAACAGTGTCCTTGGCGTCCTCGCCGCCGCTCTGGCCTTGACCAGGGAAATCGTCCGCGCGCGACGCCGCGCGGTCGCGGCAGTCCCGCCTCCGGCGGCCTGTGGCTGCGCCGGCGGGACGAACGCGACAGCGGGCGGCAGGTCGCGCACCGGTGCCTGACCCGCGGAAAGCCGGGCGGCTCAGGGCCGGTCGGTCCGGCTCAGGAGGAATCGGATGAGCCGGAGGTTCCCGTCGCCGATGGAAGGGGCGGCGTGGAGCAGGGCGAGGAGGGTCTGCCGCTGTTCGTCCGAGAGTCGGGCGCGGCCTGCCGCGGCGGACCCGACCCACACGCGGATGTCCCGCCGCGCTGCGACGGCCAGATCGGGGTCGGCGTCGTGGAGCAGCCTCAGGTCGATTTCGAGTCGCTCCCAGGTACCGGTGGCCCGAAGGATCCGGGCCGCCCGAGCCCGGAGCGGGGCCGGGCGCCCGGGTGCCAGCAGGTCGTCGAGACGGCTCCGGGGGACGGTATCGGCCTCCGCCTCCAGCAGGGTTGCGGCCGTCCGCACGACTCTGGGGGCCGGGTCGTGCTCCATGAGGGTCAGGAGTTCCGCAGTGGTGACCGCGGCGGGCCGCATCGCGCCGAGCGCCCGGACGACGGCGGCCCGGACCCCGGGTCGCTGATGCGTCAGGTGCGGGCGCAACAGATCAGCGGCCGGGGGGACACCGACGTCACCCGATTCCGCCAGGCCGGCAACCGCACCGGGTGTGATCTCGACGGCCGGGCGCACGAGGCGGGCACGGCAGATCGGCGCGGGGTCCTGGCCGCTGCTGCGCAGAACCCAGCGCGCGATCTCACGCACTTGCTTGGAGCGGTCCGCGGTGAACGGTTCGGCCAGGTCAGGGCGCTGGGCGCGGCGCAGCACGGTAACGGTGACGGCCCGCACCGCCGAGACCCGCGAGGCCAGCAATCGACGGAGCACGGCCTCGGCTTGGGGAGTTGCCGGTATATCGGCTCCGGACGGGACGAGGGTCCCGAGGAGGTGTTCTGCCGCGGACCGAGCCACGACGACATCGGGGTCCGAGGCGGCGAGCCTCAGCAGCTGCGGCATGTCGCAGCGGTCTACGTCGACCGCCGCGCTCAGTGCGCGCCGCCGGACCCGATGGTCGGGGTCCGCGAACAGTCCCCGCCACAGTTCCGGAGGCGCACCGGCAAGGTGGCCGGCCACGATACGGACCGCGTCCTCGCCGCGCCGGCGTTGCTCGCAGGACCACGCCATGGCCGCCGCTCGCGGGAGCTCCGCAGGACCGGAGCGTGCCAGCACGTCGGCGAGCGCCACCCGGGCGGCAGCCCGCACCGGCGCGGCCCAGTCCGAGCAGCGCACAACGAGCAGCGGGATCGCGGCGGGCTCCCCGACGGGGAGCTCCCCGCTCGCGAGCGCGCGCTGGCGGATCCGTCCGTCAGCGGCGCAGACGGCCAGCGCCCATTTCCAGCCCGGCAGCAACTCCTGCGGCGCCGGCGACCCCACCGCAGACGCGGTGACACGCGACAGCGACTGATCAATACCTCGGGCGTGCTCGTCGAAGGCACTCCACCAGTGCGGCCCTGTCGCGGAGAACTCGGTACTGTCAGCCAGTTCGTTCAGCGCCCGAACCAGTTCGGCGCCGCGGTCCGCCGTGAGGTACCCCGGCCGGCCGAGCAGGTGCAGCACCACCGTCGATCGAGCGGTCGCCGTTGGGGCAGTCATGGGAGGTCTCCTCGCACCGGTACGCCGACGGTCGGCGACACGGCGAACGACCCCGACCCTACCGACCTCTTGAACGGCCTCACCAGCGCTTTAACGGAGCAGGCGACAAACCGGCAGGCGTGCTCGGTGGTCAGGGGGTGAGGGTGATGCCGGCCGTGATCGGGAGGTGGTCGCTGCCGGTGCCGGGGAGGGTTCGGACGGTGGTGACGGATGCTGAGCGGGTCATGATCTGGTCGATCCGGGAGACGGGGAAGGCCGCCGGCCAGCTGAAGGCGAGATCGCGTGGCGGCAGGGTCATCCACGAGGTGACGGGGTCCAGTCCGCGATCGTCCACGGTTCCGTTGAAGTCACCCAGCAGGATCACCCTGTCCGCCTTCTCGGCGGCGAGAGCCGCGCCCAGCAGTTCGGCGCTCTCGTCCCGGTAGGCGCAGTCGAAGCCCGTCGGACGGACGCGGACCGAAGGCAGATGGGCGACGTAGACGGCGATCTCGCCCCATGGCGTCCGCGCGCCGGCCCGCAACCCGCGGCTCCATGCCTCGTCGATCCCCTGGGGCTTGATGTCCACCAACCGGGCTGCGGTGAGGGGGTACTTCGACCAGAGACCGACGGTTCCCTGCACCACGTGATATGGGTAGGCCGCTGCCAGAGCCCGTTCGTAGCGCGGCAGCGCGGAGGGTGTCAGCTCCTCCAAGGCGATGAGTTCCGGCCCGGCGTCCATCAGCGCTCGCGCCGTGCCGGCCGGGTCGGCGTTCTCGTCACTGACGTTGTGCTGGAGCACCGTGATGTCCGGTGCGCCGCGGTCCTCGGGAAGGAACACCCCGCCGAACAGGTGCGTCCAGGCCGCCATCGGGAGCAGGAGGGCCACCAGCGCGGTGGCCGAGCGGCGCAGCAGGGCCGGCAGGAGAAGCACCGGAACGGCCAGACCGAGCCAGGGCAGGAATGCCTCGAGCAGACTGCCCAGGTGAGCGACGGTGTCGGGTACGACGGCGTGGAAGGCCAGCAGGCCGGAGGTCAGTACGGCGAGCGCTGCGAGAACCCGCCCGCGGGCCCAGGTCGACCGGCCCTTGGCATCCGTGTCCCATCGCCACCCCCCGGCCGGCCGCAGCCGCCGCAGGGTTGTCGCGGTCCTCGACTCCGGCGCCCCACTGCTGTTCGCCCGTTCCACCTTGTCCCATCCCCGGTGCGGACATGCCGTTCGCTCCCCGATCAGCGCCGCGGCTCGACCCTATCGCCCGGGTGATCGCAGGAGCGCGGGTAGGCCCGGGGCCGGCTGCACGCGCGTCTCACGCCGACCGCGGCGCCGTGATCCGCTTCTCGAACCAGTGGTCGGCGTAGGGCTCGGCATTGAAGGCGGTGACCTCGTCGTAGCCGCAGGAGTGGTACAGGCCGATCGCTGCGCGCAGAGCCTTGTTGGTGTCCAGGCGCAGCACGTCGCGCCCGTGTTGAACGGCCCGCGCCTCCAGTTCGGACAGGAATCGGCGGCCGACGCCGAGCCTGCGGGCCTGCGGAGCCACCCACATCCGTTTGATCTCGGCGGGGGCGTCGGACGGCAGCTTCAGGCCGGCGCAGCCGACGGGCTCGCCGTGCAGCCGCGCGACCAGGAACAGGCCGCGCGGCGGCCGGAGTTCGCCCGCGTCGGGCAGTAGGGTGCGCGCCGGGTCGAAGCCCGTGTCGAAGCGTTCCTGCAACTCGGTGAAGTAGGAGCGCAGACAGTGCTGGGCATCGGGGTGGTCCGGATCGACAACGGTCAGCGTGACGGTCGCGGCGGTCAGCAGCCGGTCGACCTCGCCCATGGCGGCGACCAGCCGGGCACGCTGGGCGGAGTTGAGGGGCTCCAGCAGGGAGCCGGCCAGCTCGTCACTGCGGGAATCGAGCAGGGCGCGCTCCGCGCGGCCCGCTGCGGTGGGCCGGACGGTGCGCACTCGCCGGTCGTCAGGCTGCGGCTCCACGCTCACCAGGCCGTCGGCCTCCAGCGAGCGCAGCAGCCGGCTGACGTACCCGGAGTCGAGCCCGAGGCGATCCCGCAGGCGCCGGACGTCCTGCCCCTGGTCGCCGATCTCCCAGAGGAGCCGCGCCTCGCCGATGGGCCGGTCGCGGCCCAGGTAGCGGTCGTGCAGTACTCCCACCCGCTCGGTGACGGTGCGGTTGAACCGCCGTACCTGCTCGATCTGCCCTTCGTCCATTCCCTGACTTTAGTCAGAGATTTATTGCCGTGCCAGCACTTCGCGCAGCCGGATCTCGAATCCGTCGGGGTCCTCGGCGAATCCGACGTGACCGCCGGGGAACATCGTCGGCTCGTCGCCGAGCGCCGAGGCCAGGGCGATCGAGGTGCGCTCGCACAACTGGCCACCCGACTCCTTTCCCAGGCCGATGAGGACCCGGCTCGACGTCGAGCGCAGAACGGCGAGGTCCGGGCGCCACCGGGTGGTCGGGCGCAGCATGTGCGCGAACTGGAAGTGGTCGTCCGCGATCCGTTGCGGCTCCCACTCGCCGCCGAACATGTGCTCGAACACGCCGTCGGGCAGGCGGATATTGGCCAGGGACATGAACTTTCGCCAAGCACCTGTCACGTCACCGGACAGGTGGGTGGCGATGATGTCCTCGGTCCGCGCGTGGATCTCCTCACGGTCCCCCAGCAGCTCGTTCAGCGGGGGTTCGTGGGCGATGACGGTGTGGACGAGTGCGGGGTGGGCCTGGACGAGGGCGAGCGCGCTGACCGCCCCGCCGCTGGAGCCCAGGACCGCGGCCGGCCCCGCGTCGAGGTGGAGCAGGAGCCGGGACAGGTCGTCAGCCCGCATCTGCGGGGTCGAGTCCTGGTCGGGGTCGTCGACCGGGCTGCGGTTGATACCCCGAGGGTCGGTGGTCAGCACAGTGTGGTCGACGGCGAGCCGCTCCGCGAGCGGCGCGAACGAATCGGCGTCCATCGGCGCGCCGACGAGCACCACCAGGGGCCCCTGGCCCCGTACCTCGTAGTGCAGACGGGCGTCGGGGACCCGGAGGGTCTCAACAGTGGCGGGGGCTGGGGGCGTCGGGTTCATGTGGGTCCTCCTGGTTGGCGGAACGCGGGGCTACCGCGCGTGCTCGCAGAAGGGAGACCTCCTTCCGGCGCAGAACTCATCGCTCCGAGGACCGGCAGGGCGCCCAGCGATGATTTCCGGCGGTCGGCACCGTCATAAGGATGGGAACGAGGACACTCGTAGGAGAGGCGACATGCGCACACTCGCGATCACCCAGAACATCACCGTCGACGGCTCGATCGACATGCTCACCGACTGGTTCGACCCGCAGGGCCACGGCTCGCTGGACATGGCCGACGTCCTGGAGGAGAGCCACCGGCAGGACCGTCAGGCCGACGCCCTGCTCCTGGGGAGGCGTACATTCGAGGACTTCCGTAGCTACTGGCCCCGGTTGGCCGATGACGCCACAGGTATCTCCGACTACCTCAACCGGGTGCAGAAGTACGTCGTGTCCTCCTCGCTCTCCGACCCGCAGTGGGCGAACTCCACCGTGCTGGCGGGCGACGCGATCAAGGAGGTGACCGCACTCAAGGCGCAGGAGGGCGGCAAGGACATCGTGCTCACCGGCAGCATCAGTCTGGCGCACACGCTGATCAGGGCGGGCCTAGTCGACGAGTACCGCCTCTTCGTCTACCCGACGGTCCAGGGCCGTGGCCGCCGGCTCTTCCCGGACGGATACGAAGTCCCCCGGCTGAAGCTCCTGGAGTCGAAGACGTTCCGCAGCGGGATCACCCTGCAGCGCTACGCCCCGGCCTGAACCGAAGCACGACGCGGCGGGAATCGACGGGGCCGACCTGGGTAGGCGGGTGAGTGCAACAACCGCACCGACCTTGGAGGAAACATGGGCACCGACGACAAGGCCGCGAACACCGCGGACAAGGCCAAGGGCAAGATCAAGGAAGTCGCGGGCAAGGCTGTCGGCAACGAGCGTCTCGAGGCCGAAGGCAGGGCCGAGCAGGCCAAGAGCGATGCCAAGCAGGCCGGCGAGCACATCAAGGACGCCTTCAAGCACTGACCCGCAACGCCGCACACTCCGGGGCCGCAGCCGTGAACGGTTGCGGCCCCGCGCGCTGTCCGCACCACCGCGCGGAGCGCCGGCGCCGGCGCCGTCCACAGCCGTACGGCGCCCGCTGATTGCCGCGATACGGTCGTGACATGGCTGATGTGCGGTTGACTCCTCCTTCATTCCTCGTGCTCGGCATCATCGACCAACTGGGCGAGGCCAGCCCGTACGACGTGAAGGTCGAGGCCGCGCGCACGGTCGCCCCGTTCTGGTCGATGCCCCACGCGCAGGTGTACGCCCAGTGCGACCGCCTGCTGGGAGCGGGCCTGTTGTCGGAGGTCCGCGACACCAACGCGCGGAACCGACGGGTGATGAAGGTGACCGCGGCCGGCAAGGCCGCGTTGGCGGAGTGGCTCGCCGACCCGGCTTTCGTGCCGGTCGAGGCGCGCGAGCGCGGCATCCTGAAACTGTGGTTCGGCGCCGAACCGGACGTCATCGCCCCGGTACAGCTCACCGAGCACCACCGCACCCTCGCGGAGTACGAGGAACTCAAGGAGAGCGTGGGCGATCTGCTCACGCGGGGGCAGCGCGAGGCGCTGGAGTTCGGGCTCCGCTACGAACGGATGATGGTCGACTTCTGGCAGTGGGTGGATCAGCGCGGATCGTGACGGCAGAGAGGTTGACCCCGGCGACGGGTCGCCTCTACCTTCTCGATAGTCCAGAACGGACTATCGAGGGTCGCGATCGAGGGAGCCGCCGTGCAGCGTCCGAGGAGCATCCCCTGGTCCCGCGTGGCCACGATCGCCCTCGTGGTCGTCTGCGTGGGCTACGCACCCGTCGCCATGACTGAGTTGTGGCCCTACGCGCGCCCGGGTGCCCCGTCGTTCGGGGAGTGGTTCCTGGCCCGCGTGGTGTCCGGGCGCTATGTCGCCGACGCGGTCGCGACCCGGGTCGGACCCTACGGGCGCGCCCTGCTGCCGATGGTCATCCACTCCGTCCTGGGCGGCGCGCTGATGCTGCTCGGGCCGGTCCAACTCCTCACGGCCGTAAGGCGACGCACCCGGCTGCACCGCGCCACGGGAGTGGTGTTCGCGGTGACGGTGTACGTCTCGATGACGGGCGCGGCGATCTACCTGGTCCGTACGGCGCCGGCCGACGCGTTCAGCGGGGCCGCGTTCTGGATCGACCTCACCACCATCCTGATCGGCACGGTGATGAGCGTGACGTTCGGTATCTTCGCCGCCGTCGGCAGGTTCCCCGACCTGCACCAGCGGTGGATGCTGCTGTGCTACGGCTACCTCATGACCGCGCCACTGCTGCGCTTCGAGTGGGGCGCGCTCCCGTGGTTCTTTCCGGGCCTCTCCATGGAGGAGATCAACCGGGTGGCGATCATGCACCTCGGTTCCCTGGTGGTCTTCGGCTCCCTGGTCGCCTCCCGGGCGATGGACCGCCGCACGTCGGTGATCGGGGTCACCGGGACCTGGGTCCCGGCGCCGGTGGTGGTGGCGGCGCACCTCGCCGGTGCGGCCGGCATGGTCTGGATCGTCAGGTCGTACCTGGGCTGGGGCGCGAACGGACACCGCCTTCTGGCGGCGTACCTGGTGCCGTATCTCGCGGCGTACGCGGTCATGTTCGTGCGCCAGCGCAACGCGGGCCGCAGCGGCGGGAACTGGGCCCGTGAGGAGTGGCGCGTGCATCTGGTCGGCCTGTGCCTGGCCCCCGCGTTCTCCGTCGCCGCGGCACTGCCCCTGGAGCACTACCTGGACCTCGATCGGCAGACCGCCCTGTCGGCGGGCGTGGGCATCGGCTGCGGTGTGCTGGCGTTCGCGGCGACCGCCGTGGTCAGTCTTCGCGTCATGTACGGCCGCGAGCTGGTCAAACGGCAGGGCTCGACCAGCGCCCGCAGCACACACCGCATCCCGTCGCCTGCCGCGCCGCCCACCCCGCACGTCGTGCAGAGCAGCCGAGAGACGATCTGAGACGGAGCGCAGATGACCGAGGCAATGGACCTCTCCGGACCCGCGGATCCCGCCGTCGCACCGGCGCGGGATGTCGGTGGCCGCGCGCTCACGCCGGCCGTGGTGATGCTGGCCGTCGCCGTGGCGGTCGTCAGCGTCCTGGTCGGCGCGCTCATGGCCGGGGTCAGCGTCGCAGGCCACGTGTTCGGGGCCTGGAAGTCACCCGAGGCGCTCACCCCCGGACTGCTCGGGGCGGCGATGCTCGGCGTGTCCCCCGGACTGCTGGTGATCGGCCGGGCCCGTGTCTGGGAAGAGGTGCGCACGCTCGTCCTCCCGCTGGCCGTCGTGCTCGTCGGCCTGCTCGCCGTGAGCCTCCGCAACGCGGACGATCTGCAGGTCGCCAAGGGCGGCTCGGTGATCCTCGTCCTGTTCAGCCTCGGCTGGATCGCCGTCCTCGGCGTGCTCGCCACGGCCGCGATCGTCTGCGTCGGCCGGCAGTACACGAAGCCGGCCCTGCCGGCGCGGAAGCGGATCGCGCCACTGCCGGGCTGGTCGAAGCCGCTTCTGGCCGTCCTGGGATCCTCATGGCTCGGCATCGGCGCGGGCCTGCTCGCCAGGCCGCACTTCTGGGCCGACTTCGTACCGTGGACGGTCAGCCGCTCCGACGCGCAGGCAGTCGGCGTCTGGGCCCTCGCGCTCGGCGTCGGGGTCCTCGGCGCGCTGGCCGAGGACGACCTGCACCGGCTCCGCCCCGCGCTGCTCGCCGTTCCCGGCGTCGCCCTCGCCGCAGCCGTCGTGCTGGCAGTCCACGCGTCGGACGTCGACTGGACGTCAGGACCCGGCCTCTCCCTGTCCGTCATGATCGGCGGCCTGCTGGTGACCGGCGCGACCGGCACCCGGCTCCTGTCCGGCGGCCCGGCCGCTCGGCGCGGCGACGTCGAAACGACCGTCGTGGAAGGCTCCGACCGGAGCTGAGTCAGGTCGGTCCGCACCGCCCGGCCCGCCCCCGCCTGCCGCATACGGGCCAAGGGGCGTGCGTCAGGCCCCGGCGATGCCGGGGCCCGTTCCCCACCAGGGCGGTCGCTCGCCCCACGAGGGGATCATTGGGGACGTCGGCGCAGCTTCTCGTTGAGCGCCAGCGCCTCTTCGAGTTGGTCCTCCAGCGCCACGATGCGGCACGCCGTCTCGATCGTGGTGCCCTGGTCGACCAGCTCTCGGGCACGCGCGGCGATGCGCAACTGGTAGCGGGAGTAACGGCGGTGACCGCCCTCGGAGCGCAGCGGGGTGATCAGGCGTGCCTCGCCGATCGCCCGCAGGAACGCGGCATTGGTGCCGATCATCTCGGCGGCCCGGCCCATGGTGTAGGCCGGGTAGTCCTCATCGTCGAACCGGTCCGCAGCGGTCGCGGGGGTCTGCTCACTCATCTCGCCTCTTCGTGTCTGACGGTCATACGGCCTCCAAGAAACGCATGGAGGGGCCCCGGGAGCCGAACTCGGCTTCCGGGGCCCCAAAGGGCGGTTCAACACCATCTACATCTACCGGCGTACAAGCGCCGGTCCTGCCGTATCCGCACGACCGCGCCGGGGGAACGCGGGGTGCGGGGATCGTGAATGCCTGACCGGGGACCACCTTCCAATCCGGGGCCTTGCGAGTGCCCACACGATTTCGTCGTGCGGGCGATCCTGATGGCGTTGCTCCGTACCTTCCTGCTCGAATCCGGACATCGGGCTCTGCTGAACTGCTGGTACTCCAGAAACTGCGATCCTGCGCGGCGACTCCTTGCGAGCCGCCGGACCCGGCCATCAAGCCTGCGGCCTTCCGCACTCACCGGCCGCCGGATTCCATCGCCGTGTCTGCTTGCCGAGCGGCAGTTCGTTTTTGCCGCTCCGTGCTGACCTTGTGGCTACACCAGGAACAGTACCTACCCGCAGAAGCGAATGTCTACCGCACACGCGACAGATTTACCCGTCGGCCAAAACCAGGCATCCTGCCCCTGTCCCATGGGTGCGTCGCGCGGCGGCGGCCGGTACCGCCCGGGGCCGCGGAGGTCCGCGTACCGCCGGTCAGCCGAGGGGGCCGGTGTCCTGCCCGGGGCCCGGTTGGATGTCGAAGATCTGGTCCAGACCCAGGAGCCGCAGGATCCGGACAGTGGCCGCCGGGACCGCCGCCAGCGTGATGTCGGCGCCCTGTTCACAGGCCTGGTTGCGTGCCGCGATCAGCGCGGTGATGCCGCTGGAGTCGCAGAAGGTCAGGCCGCCGAGATCCACCACCAGCAGTTGACCGCGCTGAAGGACGATGAGGCCGACAGCGCTGCGGAACCGGCCGGCGCTGGCGTGGTCGAGATCGCCGGCCACCGCCAGGACCGCACCCTTCGGCGTGCCGTGGGTGGCGAGATTCATGTCCGTCATCGCGCGGCGCCCCCGTGGGTCGCGGCGACGGGAGCGCCGAGGGCGAGCAGGGCGGTGTCGTCGTCCAGGCCGTCGCCGAAGCTCTTCAGCAGGCCCGTCAGGGCGGTGATGGTCTGCTGGGCGCCGGCCGGGGCCAGGGTCCGGACAAAGGCGTGCAGGGCGTCCTCGCTGTAGCGGGGGCCGTGGGCGGTCCGTGCCTCGGTCAGGCCGTCGGTGTAGAGCAGCAGCGTGTCACCCGGATGCAGGACCGTGGTGGCCAGGGTGAAATTCGGGTGCGGCATGACACCGACCAGCATGCCCCCGGGAGTGGGCAGATAGTGCGCGGTGCCGTCGGCGCGCAACAGGAGCGCCGGCGGGTGTCCGCCACTGGCCAACGTGATGTGGAGAGCGCCATCGTGCGAGGTGAGGGTGCCGGCGATGGTGGTGCAGTAGCGGGGGTCGTCGCCCGGGTAGCCCGCGAGCATGGCGGCGTTGAGGGTGACCAGGGCCTGGGCCGGGTCATCGGCGTGCAGAGACGCGGCACGCAGCGTGTAGCGGATCAGCGAGGTGACCGCGGCCGCCTCGGGCCCCTTGCCGCAGACGTCGCCGAGGAAGAAACCCCAGCGGTCGTCGCCGAGCGCGAACAGGTCGTAGAAATCGCCGCCGAGCTCATCGACGGAGGCGGTGTGGTAATACGCGGCGGCCTCCACCCCCGGCACCCGCGGGAGAGCCGGCGGGAGGAGGCTGTTCTGCAGGATGGCCAGGACCTGATGCAGACGCATCCGCTCGTCCTCGGCGACCCGGTGGGCCTGCTCGGCCTCCTTACGGGCGCGCAGCAGCTCCTGCTCGTAGGCGCGGCGGTCGCGGGCGTCGAACACCGTGGTGCGGATCAGCAGCGGCTCCATGTCCGTACCGGTTTTGACCACCGAGGTGACCAGCACGGGCAGGCGGCTGCCGTCGGCGGCCTTGAGCTCCAGGGCGATTCCGGAGACCTGGCCCTGCATCGCGAGCAGCGGAGCGAAATGCGTCTCGTGATAGAGCTTGCCGCCCACCGTCAGCAGATCCGAGAAGCGCTTGCGGCCGACCAGCTGAGCGCGCGTGTGGCCGAGCCAGCCGAGCAGTGTGGCGTTGACCTTGGCGATCCGGCCGTCGAGCAATGTCGACAGATACCCGCAGGGTGCGTTGTCGTACAGGTCCTCGATGCTGTCTTCCAGGAGAGCCGAGAACTCCGCGTGCTCCGCGTCCTCCGCGTCCCGGTCCTTGCCGCCCCCGTCCTTGCCGTTGTCGTCGGACGAGCCGCCGGACTCGTCGTCCGTCTCGCACATCATCGGGCGGCGCCGGCGAACGCCACGATCTCCCGGGCGGTGGCCTCGGGGGCACTGAGCTGCGGGCAGTGCCCGGTCGCCTCCAGCGTCACCAGCCGGCTGCCGGGGATCGCGGCGTGCACGAACGCGCCGACCTCACGCGGGGCGATGGCGTCCTGCGCACACTCCAGCACCAGGGTGGGCACGCGGACCGAGGCCAGCTCGGCACGGGAGTCCGACAGGAACGTGGTGCGCGCGAAGACCGCGGCCATGCCCGGATCGGTGGCGCAGAAGCTGTTGGTCAGCTCCTGGCCGAGCTCGGGCCGGTCCGGGTTGCCCATGATCACCGGCGCCATCGCCGCCGACCAGCCCAGATAGTTGCTGTCCAGCGATTCCAGCAGTTCCTCGATGTCAGCGGCGCTGAATCCCCCGACGTAGCCTGTCCCGGGGTCGTCGATGTAGCAGGGCGAGGGCGTCACCATCACCAGCTTGGCGAACCGCTGCGGCTCTCGGGCTACGGCGAGCACGCCGACCATCGCGCTGACCGAGTGCCCCACGAACACCACGTCGGACAGATCCAGCTGCTCGCAGACGCCCAGCACGTCGGTCGCGTAGCCGTCCAGGGAGGCGTAGCGCTTCTCGTCCCAGGCCGACAGGTCCGATCGCCCCGAGCCGACGTAGTCGAACATCACCACCTGGAAACGCTCGGCCAGGACCGGTGCCACCAGACGCCACATGTTCTGGTCGCAGCCGAACCCGTGCGCCAGCATGATCACCGGTCCGCCCGGCTGCCCCGTGACCGTCACGTTGTTCCTACCGACCGCGTCCATGCGGAACATCCTTTCACGGGGGGTCGTACCGGCAACCGCCGCAGGTCGTACACAGCGCGGGGACCCAGGGGGAACGGGCCCTGCGCCCAGGCGGGGTGCCCGGGCGACACGTCGAGAGCGCCACGGGGACGGAGCGGCTCTCGCCGCGCGGCCCGGGCAGGGCGTCACCGACGGCCGGGCCGAGGCGACTCCCGCCGTCGCCTTCCTTCGGTTTCCGTCCCGCTGCCATCGTGCCGCTCGTGTGTGCGGACGCGGTTACGCCGGATGGGTGACGCCGAGGGACGCCACGCGCTCCGTCCCGCCGACAACGAAGAGTCGGCGGGACGGAGCGCAACGTCTCGGCGGAACATCCCTCAGGGGCGCTGGGGCCCGTAGTACACCTCGACCTGCTCGTGGTAGCCCGAGTCGCCGGTGTGCTTGTCCTTGTCGAACTCCGGAGCGTTCTTGATCTCGTCCTTGTCGCGGGCGACGTAGATCTTCCGCTCCGCGACATCGATGGCCTGAATCGTCCCGGCCGGCAGGAGAACGTGCTTGCCGAAGATCCACACTCCGGTGTCCACAACGATGTAAGCGGCGCTGACGTCGTCGGAGTGCTTGTCGACCTTGCCGATGCTTCCGTTGGTCGCCTCGACCGTGAACCCGGTCAGGTCCGTGCCGGCCTGGTGACCCGCCGTTGCCAGGTATCCCCACATGCTGTCAGTCACAAAGAACCCTTCCGTCGTCGCGCGGTGGCGCGAGGGCCCTTCCGAACAGTTCGGTGGGCCGTGCTCGAACAGCGCCTGCCCTGTGGTCCGACAGCCCACACGCATCCGATGTGCGGTGGGTCGACGTGGTCGCCGCCACGTACCGCTGATGGGATCAGACCGTGCCGAACCAGGATTCGGCCAAGGAGTCCAGCGTCTCCTCGGGCGGTGCCGGCAGCTCTCGCAAGTACCAGGGCAGGTTGCTGTAGACGTGCAGGAGTGTGTACGCCATCAGTTCGCGGGGCGGGAACGTACGACCGTAGGCAGCGGCGATCCGGCCGAGGAGCCGCGGATCGCCGCGGGAGACGAACAGGCCGACGGCGACGAATTCGTAGGCGCGGTCGCCGAGCATGGCGGGCTCGAAGTCGAAGAGACCGCTCAGCGTCCACCGGCCGGGATCCACCAGCAAGTGCTCCCGCATGAATTCGGTGTGCAGCAGCACCCGCTCCGGTTCGCCGGCCAACGGGATCGAGTCGAGGAAGTCCGGTATCTGCTCCGCCCAGAGCTCGGGCAGTTTGCGCTCGCGCTGGCGCGCCACCGTCGTCGCCCGTTGCCCCGCGAGAAACGCACTCCAGCTGTGCGGCCCGAGCACACCGCGCAAGGGCCCGGCATCGAGCGCGTGCAGAGCCGCGAGCGCGGCGCCGACCTCACTCGCCAGGCGGTCCCGGTCGGCCCCTGGCGCACGGGGCCAGATCCCGGCCAACCCCTGGCCGGGAAGTTGTGTCATCAGAACGTAGCGCCACCCGTTCTCGTACTCGCCGTCGGCGTGGACCTCCGGGGTGGCCACGGGCAGTTTGCCCCGCAGGTGCCGCAGTACGTGCGCCTCCGTGCGGCCGTCGTCGGCGGAGAGGGCGGGATACAGCTTGAGCACGTGCCGGTCACCGACCGCGTAGACGGGAACCGAGCCCTCGGGATAGCGCCGCAGGGACCGCCCGGCCAGGCCCAGCCGGGCGGCCAGATGCTCAACGCCGGGCCGCAGGATCGCTTCGTCACCGACGACGACATCCCACTCCTCCTGGGTGCGCACCGGGGGCAGCATGGAGCGAAGCCTACTGAGGCCGTGATCGTCCGCGCGATTGCTTTTTCCCGGCCCGGAGGGAAGGCCGGGGGAAAAGTGATCAGACGATGGCGGAACCGTCCGCCCCGGATCACACTGATCTCGCACATCCCGCTGTCCGCATACGCCTTCACGGTCCGGGTAGACGACGGGCCACTGCAGGAAGCAGCCAGGGAGATCGCATGACCGCCCACCCCAGCCGGACCCCGCGTCCCGGCCCCCGTGCCGGCGAGATCGTCGGCGGCCGCTACCGCCTGGACGAACTGCTGGGCGCCGGCGGGACCGCGGATGTCTTCCAGGGCACCGATCTGCAACTGCCGCGCGAGGTCGCGATCAAGGTGTTCCGACCCGGAGCCACGGCGGCGACTGCGGACGGCTTCTGCAAGGAGGCGCTGCTGCTGGGACGGCTCGCGCACCCCGCTCTCGTCCCGGTCTACGACATGGGGCGGGACGAGGGCGGCGCCTACGTGGTGATGCACCTGATCAAGGGCGTCACCTTGCGCGACCGCTTAGCCGACGGCCCTCTCAGCGGCGAGCGCGTGGCACGTCTGGGCGTCCGCCTGGCCTCCGCACTGGCGCATGTGCACGCCGCGGGCATCATCCACCACGACGTGAAACCCTCCAACATCCTGATCGGCCCCGACGACGCCCCCTATCTGGCGGACTTCGGACTGTCCCGTCTCGTCGACGAACCCACGCGGGCCGAGCCGGGCACGGTCGTCGGCACCATCCCCTATATCTCCCCCGAGCAGGTTCTCGGCAAGCGCTCCGGGCCCGCCAGTGACATCTACGGCCTGGGCCTGGTGCTGCTCGAAGCCCTCAAGGGGGAACGGGAGTACCAGGGCTGTCCTCCCGAGGTGGGAACCGCCCGCCTGCTGCGGCCTCCGGAGATAACCCGGTGTGTGCCCGCACCGCTGGCATCCGTCATCGAAGCGATGACCCACAACGATCCCGACGCCCGGCCCGACGCCACGGGATGTGCCCGGCTCCTCGAGGACGCCGCCGCCTCGGGCCTCCCCGGTACGGCGGGCGAAGCAGCCACCCTGCCGGTGGGCGCGACCGCCGTCGGCGGCGCCCACTTCGACTCCGATCACACCGCTTCTCCCCCGCAGTCAGCAGGACTCGCGCCCCGGCGACGGCGCGTTCTGGTCGCGGCGATGACCGCCGGTGTTCTCCTGGGTGCAGCGGGAGCCACCCTGGCTGCCCTTGACGACCGGCCCGCCTCCCCCGACGCCGCTGTCCAGCACCCGCCTCCCAGTAGCAGTGCTCCCGCCCTGCCGTCGACGCCACCGTCGCACGGCGCGGCCGGTGCCCCGGCCCCCGCAGCTGCACCGGCGCAGGCCACGCGGGAGGCGCCGGCTTCCCAGCAGGCGGAAGCCTCCGCCGATGCGACCGGGAACGGGCACGGGAAGGGCAAGACCAAGGGGAAGGCCCACGGCAAGGGCGGCAAACCCTCCGACTAGCGCCGCCGCCGGCGCCTCGGCATCCTCCGATCCGTCCGGGCGATCCATCCGGGCCAGCGGGACGCCGACCTGGTTTTGACCCAGCACGCTCGGGCAGGCGTGCCAACGAAAAGGTTGTACAAATCGGTAGAAATGGATGTGAGAGCAGATGAAGGTCGCCTTCCTCGTGGCTCCTGAGGGCATCGAACAGGTCGAGCTGACCGAGCCGTGGCAGGCCGTCACCGCCGCTGGTGCCACCGCCCGGCTGATCTCCACCCGGAGCGGGCAGGTCCAGGCGTTCAACCACCTCGACAAGGCCGACACCTTCCCCGTCGACGAGGCCGTCGCGGACGCCTCGGTCGACGACTACGACGGACTGGTGCTGCCCGGCGGGGTCGCCAACCCGGACGCGCTGCGACTGGACGAGGGAGCCGTGCGGTTCGTCAAGGCGTTCTTCGACGCGGGCAAGTCGGTCGCCGCGATCTGCCACGCCCCGTGGACGCTGATCGAGGCAGGAGTCGTGGAAGGCGCACCCTCACCTCCTGGCCGAGCCTGCGCACCGACCTCACCAACGCGGGCGCCACCTGGGTCGACGAGCAGGTCAAGGTGTGCACCGGCGGTCCCAACACCCTGGTCACCAGCCGCAAGCCGGACGACCTCAAGGCCTTCAACGAGACGTTCCTGTCGGTGTTCGCCGGAACGGAGTGAGGGGGCGGCACCCCGGGGGTTTGCCTCCGGCCGCGCGGGTTACGCGAGCACCCTCATGATCCGCCGCACGTCGAAGGCCGCCGAAGGCCGATAGGAGCCGCTCCATGAGCGCAACGGTTTCGGACCACCTGCTCGCCCGGCTGCGGGAGTGGGGTGTCGAGCAGGTCTTCGCCTATCCGGGTGACGGCATCAACGGCCTGCTCGCGGCCTGGGGCAGGGCGGACGACAACCCGCGGTTCATCCAGGCGCGGCACGAGGAGATGGCCGCCTTCCAGGCCGTCGGCTACGCGAAGTTCTCCGGCAAGGTCGGGGTCTGCTGCGCCACGTCGGGGCCCGGCGCGATCCACCTGCTCAACGGCCTGTACGACGCCAAACTCGACCACGTCCCCGTGGTGGCCATCGTCGGCCAGACCCATCGCAGCGCCATGGGCGGCTCCTATCAGCAGGAAGTCGACTTGCATTCCCTGTTCAAGGACGTGGCCTCCGACTTCCTCGAGACGGTCACCGTCCCCGAACAGCTCCCCAACGTCCTGGACCGGGCGATCCGCACCGCCTACGCGCGCCGGGCGCCCACCGCCGTCATCATCCCGGCCGATGTGCAGGAACTGGAGTACGCGGCGCCGACCCACGATTTCAAGATGGTGCCCTCCAGTCTCGGGGTGAGCGAATGGTCCGCGATTCCCGCCGCCGGAGCCCTCGAGAAAGCCGCGGACGTGCTCAACGCCGGGGAAAAGGTGGCGATCCTGATCGGGCAGGGCGCGGCCGGCGCCCGTGCCGAGGTCGAGCAGATCGCGGACGTGCTGGGCGCCGGTGTGGCCAAGGCCCTGCTCGGCAAGGACGCGCTGTCGGACGAACTCCCCCACGTCACCGGCGCGATCGGGCTGCTCGGCACCCGCCCGTCGTACGAACTCATGCGGGACTGCGACACGCTGCTGACCATCGGCTCCAACTTCCCGTACTCGCAGTTCCTGCCGGAGTTCGGTGCCGCGCGGGCCGTGCAGATCGACATCGACCCGCACATGATCGGGCTCCGCTACCCGTACGAGGTCAATCTCGTCGGCGACGCGCGCCACACCCTGGAGCGGCTGCTGCCGATGCTGCGGCGCAAGGAGTCGCGCGGCTGGCAGGACCAGGTGCGGTCGAACGTGGAGCGGTGGCACGGCGTCATGGAGCGCCGCGCCGCGGTCTCCGCAGACCCCATCAACCCCGAGTACGTGGCCCGCGCACTGGACCCTCTGCTGCCGGACAACGCCATCATCACCTGCGACTCCGGCTCGGTCGCCAACTGGTACGCCCGCCACCTGCGGATGCGCGGAACCATGCGCGCCTCGCTGTCCGGCACCCTGGCGACCATGGGCTGCGGCGTGCCGTACGCGATCGGCGCGAAGTTCGCGCACCCGGACCGGCCGGTGATCGCGCTGGTCGGTGACGGTGCGATGCAGATGAACGGCATGGCGGAACTGATCACCGCGGCGAAGTACCGCGACGAGTGGCAGGACCCGCGCCTGGTCATCGCCGTGTGGAACAACCAGGACCTCAATCAGGTGAGCTGGGAGATGCGGGCCATGGGCGGCGCCCCGCAGTTCCTGCCCTCCCAGTCCCTGCCGGACGTGCCCTACGCGGAATTCGCCACGTCCCTCGGCCTGACCGGGATCCGGGTGGAGAGGCCGGAGGATGTCACCGCCGCCTGGGACGCCGCTCTGACCGCCCCTGGTCCCGCGGTGGTGGAGTTCCGTACGGATCCCGCCGTGCCGCCGATCCCGCCGCACGCCACCTGGGAGCAGATGGAGGCGACGGCCGCCGCCGTCCTCAGGGGGACAGCGATCGCGCCGGCATGATCAAGCAAGGAGTCAAGGCGAAGATCCAGGAGTTCCTCCCCGGCAACCGCAAGAAGGCGGGCGAACCCGAATGACCGCGTCGGCGGACCGTACGCGGACGCGCAGGAGGACGACCAGGGGTCGAACGGGTGACGGAACCCGGCAGGCGTTAGCCGGCGGCTACGGCGGGAACCCGGAACCGCATGGTGAAAATCGGCTACACGATGATGACCGAGCAGGCCGGTCCGGTCGCGCTCGTCGAGCACGTCGTCCGGGCGGAGGAGGTGGGTTTTGACTTCTCCGTCATCTCGGACCACTACTCCCCGTGGCTCGACTCGCAGGGGCACGCCCCGTACGCATGGAGCGTGCTGGGAGCGGCAGCCCAGGCCACCTCGCGCATCCCGCTGATGACGTATGTGACCTGTCCGACGATGCGTTACCACCCCGCGGTGATCGCCCAGAAGGCCGCGACGATGCAGCTGCTGTCGCGGGGCCGGTTCCGGCTCGGTCTCGGATCGGGCGAGAACCTGAACGAGCACGTCGTCGGCGGCGGCTGGCCGACCGCCGGTGTGCGGCAGGAAATGCTCGCCGAAGCCGTGGGCATCATCCGCGCCCTGTTCACCGGCGAGTACGTCAACCACCACGGCACGCACTTCGACGTCGAGGGCGCCAAACTGTGGGACCTCCCCGACCGGCCGCCGCCCATCGGCATCGCCGTGTCGGGCTCCCGGTCGTGCGCCCTCGCGGGCGATCTCGCCGACCTGGTGATCGCCACCGAACCCGAGGCGGAGCTGCTGGAGGCCTTCGACCGCAGCGGGGGGACGGGCAAGCCGCGGGTGGGCCAGCTCCCCGTCTGCTACGACCCCGACCGCGACGCGGCGATCGCCCGCGCCCACGACCAGTTCCGCTGGTTCGGGGGCGGCTGGAAGGTCAACGCCGACCTGCCGGGCACCAGCGGATTCGCGGGAGCCACCCAGTTCGTCCGACCCGACGACGTCGCGGGAGCCATCCCGTGCGGGGACGACGTGTCGGCGTTCGTCGAGGCGGTTCGCCCCTATGCGGAGGCCGGCTTCACCGAGGTCGCCCTGGTCCAGATCGGGGGCGAACAGCAGCTGCCGTTCCTGGAATGGGCCGAGAGCACGCTGCTGCCGGCGCTGCGGGAGCTGTGATGCGGTGTCCTGGGCATCCGGATTTCCGGATGCCCAGGTATCCGGCTCCGCCACCCCGTATGGATCACGGAACTTCGGGCACGCGTGACTACACGGCATTGAGCGGGCCCGATCGGCGAGCCCGCCGCCCGCGACACGCATCGGAGGAATTCCCTTGAACTGGCGACACCGTGCGGCCTGTCGTGACGAGGACCCCGAACTGTTCTTTCCCGTCGGCAGCACCGGCCCGTCCCTTCTGCAGATCCAGCAGGCGAAGGCGGTCTGCCACGGCTGCCCTGTGCGCGAGGCCTGTCTGAGCTGGGCCCTGGAGGCCGGTCAGGACGCTGGCGTCTGGGGCGGTATGAGCGAGGACGAGCGGCGTGCGGCCAAGCGCCGGGCGGCCCGGGGCCGCGCCGCCGCCGGCAGAACCACGACCTGACCGCCGCGGCGCCCGTCCTCCGGCGCGCCCGCCGACTCGTCGGTGATCGACGCCCGGGCCGGCGGCTCCGATCAGTAGTCCTTCAGCACGAGACCGTTGACCGCCTGGCCGATGTCCTGGACCTCGGTGTCGGCGACGGCCTCCCCCTGAGCGGCGCCGGTCTCGGCCGCCATGCGGGCCTTGTTGGTGAGGGCGAGCCGCTGGTTGTCCGCCACATAACCGCGCAGAGCATCCTGATAGGCGGGGTAGGCGATCCGGTGGTCGCCACCGGCGGCCTTCAACTCGCCCGCCAGCACGTACGCGCCGACCATGGCCATGCTGGTGCCCTGCCCGGACAGGGGCGAGCCGCAGTAACCGGCGTCGCCGATCAGGGCCACCCGCCCGCGCCACCACTGCTCCAGGTGGATCTGGCTCATCGAGTCGAAGTGGAAGTCCGGCGCGTCCCACATGTACTGCAGGGCCCGGGGAAACTCCCATCCGACGTCGACCAGACGGTCGTGGACCAGCTTCTTCTGCGCCTCGATGTCGCGGAAGTCGTAGTCGACCGGCTCGGGCGTCTCGAATCCCACGAAGACCCGGATCTCGGTGTTGCCGCGGGCGGTCATGATCGCGCCGCCTGCGGCGCCGCCCTGGTACCAGACCTGCCAGCGGTCCAGCTCCAGGTAGTTGGGGGCGGTGAAGACCGACAGGTAGGTGCCGAGGTGGGTGATGCAGTCTGCCTCCGGGCCGAAGGCCAGCCGCCGCGTGTTGGAGTGCAGCCCGTCGGCGCCCACCACCAGGTCGAAGGTGCGCGCAGGCCCGTTCTCAAAGCTGACATGGAGGCCCTGCGCATCCTCGGAGAGCGCGGCAATGGAGTCGTCGAAGAGGTACTCGACGCGGTCGGCGGTGCTCCGGAACAGCACCTGGCACAGGTCGTCGCGGAGGATCTCGACGTCCGCAGTGCCGAAGTCGCCACCGCTGATGGTGCCTTCGGTACTGCGGTAGAGCTCCTTTCCGGTGGCGTCGACCACCGACATGCCGCGCATGTCGGTGGCCGACGCGCGCAGTTCGTCCAGCACGCCCATCCGCTCGGCAACGTCCAGCGCCGGGCCGCGCACGTCGACGGCCTGTCCGCCGGGGCGGAAGGCAGGGGCGCGTTCGACGACGGTCACCTCGAAGCCGTACTCGGCCAGCCAGTACGCGAGGGCCGGCCCACCGATGCTGGCACCGGAGATGAGGACCGTGTTGTTCTGCATCGTGTGCTCCCTTGCAGGTGCCGCACGGGCCGTCCCCGTGCGCTGCCAAGAGAGTCCCGGAGGCCGCGCACCGCGCGCTGACCGCTCACTGACCACGGCCTACGGGCACGGCCTCGACCGACCCGCCGCCGGCCACCGATCCGATGCGATCCGCCGCGATCCCGTTACCGGGCGGTGTTGAAGGTCCACACCGCGCGGGTTCCCGGCCCGACGGTGAGGGTCGAGTGGCCGATCCGTTCCTCGTGCCGGAACAGGACGGGGCGGTTGAGCGACATCTCGACCTGCCGCAGGCCCACCTGATCGCGGGCCACGGCGTCGAGTCGGATCGTGGTGCCGCCGCCCTGGGCGACGACGCCACCGCCCGTAACGGGGTGCACGCGGAACCCGCCGGCCTTCAGCAGCGGAACCGTGGCGGCCAGGTCGCGCTGGGTGACCGCGAGACGGATGGTGGTCACATCACGCATCAGGTGATCGCGGTAGTCGTCGGACAGGTAGCGTTCCCGGCCGACGTCACCGGGGTAGCGCGCCGGCTCGGTCTTGCCGCGGGGGTCGGCGAAGTACTCCGGACGGTATTCCATCCCCCAAGCACCGAAGGTGTCGTACTGCTCGGTGGTGAACACGGCGTCGAACCACGGCACCGGGACCCCGTCGCCGAAGTCACGCGTCTGGCCGAACTCGACCGGGTTCGGGGTTCCCTGCTCCTTCAAGCGCTTGATCACCGCCGCCAGGTCGCCCGCCCGCTCGACCGAGACTCCCATCCCGGCGGAGCCGAACCCGGAGTCCTGACCGGGCAGGTCGCCGACCCCGAACAGCTCGAGATAGGTCTGGCGGCCCATCAGATAGCGTCCGGTCCAGATCTGTCCGCCGGCGCCCGTCGTGGTGCGCACCTGGAAGTTGGCGAAGTTCCGCAGGTAGTCCGAGTGCTCGATGGCATCGGCCGTCTCCCGGTCGAGGACGCCGTACGCGTGGTTGTAGAAGAGCAACTGCCGCTCGGACGGAGGTCGGCTGTCCCCCGCCCACGCGGTACCCACACCCCCCTGGACCAACCCGGTGAGAACCACGACGAGGACCATGACCATGCGCAGCGTTCGGCGAAGGAGCATATGGATGATCGTAGAACGCACAGGAGCGCGGTGGTTGTCGGTTCCAGCAATCCCCGAGCGCGTTCGCGACGCCCCGGCGCGGGCCGCGCCGACCCGTGCTCAGGGGCGTTGTGCGCCGGACAGCACCACCTCCAGTACCCCGGCGGTCTCCGGATGGAGACCGACCAGTGCCGCGCCCGACAGCTCCGGACCGGCGCTCCCCCACGCCTCGTCGCATCCCAGGAGGCTCGCCACCGCGTTGCACGTCGCGGGGTGCGCGGCGAGCAGGGTGCAACCGCGGTTCGCGTCCGTGCGGCGCGCCGGCAGCGCCGCTTCCGCTCCTTGCTCCGCCCGCCACGGCGGCACCCACGCGTCCAACGCCGCCAGCCGTCCGGGGAAGACCCTTCCGGCCTCGCGGATCAGCAGGGGTGCCAGTTCGGCGCCGCCTGCTCGCAGGGTGGTGATCAAGGTCGGCAGCCAGGGCAGGAGCACCGGGTCCGGCAACCGGCCGAACGCGTTCGACACGGCCTCCACGACGAAGTCGGTGAGGCCCGGTACGGGCTCCAACGCGTGCACGAAGCCACTGAGGTACCGCGGATACGCGGGCACCACCATGGGGTTGCCCAGCAGTTCGTCGCACCTCGCCCGAAGGTCCGCGCGACTCAGGTGCCCGAGCTGTACCTGGGCCGCCCACAGCAGTGCCGTCCTGGACGGATCCCGGGGATGTGACTGGGCGACCGCCAGCTCCAGCTGGGTCCTGTCACAGCCCAGGGACAGTGCCAGACTCTCCATGCTGAACAGGAACCCCAGCATCGCCGCCACCTGACGGACCGTGGCATCGTCGTCGGTGAACACCGTCGGCAGCAGGGTGCAGTAGTGCGCGTATCCGGTCTTGACGAAGGACTCGATCCACGGCGGCAGGACCGGCTCACTGGTGCGGTAGTACGCCAGCAGCCGCCTCACCCGGCGCAGGACCTCCGGTGCGCCGTCCGCGGTGCGTTCGGCCGACAGCAGCTCCAGGGCGCGAGTGCCCAGCTCGTCGGCGATCCGGCGGCTCCGCAGGTACAAGGTCGCGTCCTCGACCGCCTCCAGGACGGTCGCCGCGGTGGCCTGCGGACCGTACGCCGTCCGGCGCAGACGCTGCTCCAGGACCTGTTCGATGCTGACGCCCTCGTAGCCGAGTTCGATGAGCGCCCGCTGGTGGGTGCCCAGCGCCACGTCCCAGGACTCCTGGATCGGCCGTTCCCCCAGCTTCCGCTCACCCATGATCGGCCGCGCGGCACCGTGCGGCATCAGGTAGCGCAGCATCCACAGCAGGTCGGAGCACCGCTCCAGCTCCGGCTGGGAGACGACGTCCAGCAGGGCCCGTTGCACCCCGCGCTGCTGCAGCTTGAGGTTCAAGGGCGCGAGCCGATCGTGCACGTCGCGGGCCAGCGGGGGCAGCGCGTCGTAGCCGACCTGGCCGATCCGGTCGCCGCCCATCATGATCTCCACGAGGCGGCGGACATCCCGTCGGCCGGGCACGGAGTCCTTCTCGATGCAGGTGACGGCCGCGTCCTGGAAGTCGTACGGCGTGGGCCGGGTCCGGTCGCGCATTCCGGCGAGGAGGATCGACGTCTCGAACACCGCGATGGCGTCGGCGGTGGAGGCGAGATAGCCGTTGCGGCGTGCGGCGCGCACGATCTCCACCGACCAGCCGAGCAGTTCCGCCTCGTCCAGCCGGTCCAGGACGGGCGGCTGCCGCAGAAATCCGGTGAGCTTGTCCGAGGGAGGGACCGCCGCCGCGGGGGCCCCGGCCGCGGGCTTCTTCGCCTTCGAGGGCGTACCCACCTGTCCGGTCAGGCGGTACGGCTGCACGCGGGTGCGTTTGAGGTTCTTCGCCCAGACCGTCGAGGCGATCGACACCGAGCCGGCGGCCAGGCCGAACTGGGCCTCGATCGCCGCGTGGCTGGACGGGATCAGGCCGTGCAGCCACTTGGTGGCGGTGCGCGGGCTGATCTCGAAGGTGTCGGTGCCGTGGACGCCGAACTCCGCGACGCGGCTGGCCGCGTGGAAGGCGCCGCAGACGTAGAGGCAGTCGGCGGGGTCGGCGCCGGTCGCGGCCAGGTGCTCGCGCATCCTGGTCCACATGAAGCGCTCGCGGTCCTCGTCCACGCGCACCCGGTCGGCGTCGCCCGGCGCGAGCCGCCGGAAGAGGCTGCCGATCAGGAGCATGACCTGACGGTAGGTGTCGTGGTCGCTGTCACCGAGGGGCAGTTCGACGTACTGGTGCCACCACTCGGACCAGTGCCGTACCCGGCCGTGGCGCAGCAGATGTTCCTCCAGTTCGGCGAAGCGGGGCCGCAGGTCGCCGATCTCGACGCCCACGGCGTCGCCGTGCAGTACGGCTTCCTCCTCGGCGGGCGGCGCGTCCGCCGCTCCTGGAGCAGTGTCCGTCGCGCCCGGGTGGGTCCCGCGCGTGTCCCACTGGAAGACGTGGTCGGAGGAACGGTCGACGAGGACCAGTTCGACGCCCGGTGTGTCCAGTGCGTAGGCGATCGCCTGGTACTCGGCCGAGGCCTCGGTGATCGGTGCGACCACGGACAGCGGGGACCAGTCGGCCGGGAAGCCGTCGACCTCGGTCGCGAACGACTGGACCGCCACCGGGAGCCTGCAGTTGCGCAGTTCGGTCAGCAGCGGCGCCATGTCCTCGCACAGTTCCAGGTACACGACCTTCGGCTGCTTCTCGCGCAGGCGGCGGGCCATCGCGATGGCCGAGGCAGGTGAGTGGTGACAGACGGGGAAGATCTCCAGCGGCTCGCGGACGGCGCGGTCGACGTCGTCGACGATGCCGAGGAGGATGCCCTCGAGCGCGCCGGGTCCGTCGGCGAGCGCCGCGGCCGTCTCCCGCAGCTGCGTGCGCAGTCCCTCGAACGTTCCCTCGTGCGCGCCGCTCATGACAGGGTGGCGATCGCGTCGCGGCCGCCCTCCAGGAACTCCGGCCAGGAGCCGCCCTCTTCCTTGCTGCGCGGTTCGACCACACCGTGCAGGTACTTGTTGAGGATCGCCAGGTCCTCGGGCTCCCGCCGGGCCAGCGAACCGACGAGCGAGGAGGCCAGCGTGTGGGCGGTCAGGGCCCGCTCGCCGAAGAAGTTGCTGTGCAGGATCGCGTCCTCGAGCACACCGATCTGTTCGGCGGTCGACAACGCGGACTCCAGCTTCTCGTCGTCGCTGCCGGCCGCGGCCGCGGAGGCACGCAGGTCGGCGAAGCTCTGCAGCAGCACGTCCAGCAGCGTCGGCGGCACGTCCAGCTCGAGCTGGTGGCGTTGCAGCAGCTCCTCGGTGCGGAACCGGACGATCTCCGCCTCGCTCTTCCGGTTCGTCATCACCGGGATCCGGACGAAGTTGAAGCGGCGTTTGAGCGCGGAGGACAGGTCGTTGACACCGCGGTCGCGGCTGTTGGCGGTGGCGATGATCGAGAAGCCGGGCTTGGCGAAGACGATGTTGTCGCTGTCGAGTTCGGGAACCGAGATGTACTTCTCCGACAGGATCGAGATCAGCGCGTCCTGGACATCACTGGTGGAACGCGTGAGTTCCTCGAAGCGGCCGATCGCGCCCGTTTCCATCGCGGTCATGATCGGTGAGGGGATCATCGACTGCCGTGACTGGCCCTTGGCGATGACCATGGACACGTTCCACGAGTACTTGATGTGGTCCTCGGTGGTGCCGGCCGTACCCTGCACCACCAGCGTGGAGTTCCGGCATATGGCGGTGGACAGCAGTTCGGCCAGCCAGCTCTTGCCGGTGCCGGGGTCGCCGATGAGCAGCAGCCCGCGGTCGGAGGCCAGCGTGACGATGGAGCGCTCGACGAAGCTGCGGTCGCCGAACCACTTCTGCGTGATCTCCCGGTCCAGGTTGTCGGAGCGCTCGGAGCCCAGGATGAACAGGCGGACCATCTTCGGGGACAGCCGCCAGGAGAAAGGCTTCGGGTTGTCGTCGACGGACTCCAGCCAGTCCAGCTCCTCGGCATACTTGATCTCGGCGGGGGCGCGCAACAGGTCGGACATGTGAGGGCCTTTCTAAGCGAGGAACGTCTTGAGTTCGTGGACGAGCTTGCGGATGTGGCCGGAGACCACCGGGGTACCGAGGGCTTTGAAGCGCTCCCGGAACCAGGGGTTGACCTCCTGGCGGCCGGAACTGGTCACCGAACCGACCGGGATGAACTTCACGCCCGAACGGTGCACCGCCTCGATGCCCTCGAACAGCGGCTGGGAGCGGCCGAACTCGTAGAAGTCGGAGATCCACACCATCACGGTGTTCCGCGGTTCCGTGATCTTCGGACGGGCCATGGCCATCGCGACGGGGCCGTCGTTGCCGCCCCCGAGGTTGGTGCGGAGCAGCGTTTCGAACGGGTCGTGCACCCACGGAGTGAGATCGATGGCCCGCGTGTCGTACGCGATCAGATGCACGTCCACCTTCGGCAGCCCCGCGAAGATCGACGCCAGGATGGTGCAGTTCACCATCGAGTCGAGCATCGAACCCGACTGGTCCACGACCACGATCAGCCGCTGGGGTGTCGTCCTGCGGGCGGTGTGCCGGTAGAAGAGGCGGTCGACGTACAGCCGCTCGTCCTCCGGGCTCCAGTTGGTGAGGTTCTTCCAGATCGTGCGGTCGAGGTCGAGGTTGCGAAAGACCCGCTTGGGCGGGACCGAGCGGTCCAGGGCACCGACCGTGGCCTTCTCCACCTGGGTGCGCAGCACCTCGGCTACCTCGTCCACGAAGCGGCGGATCAGCGACTTGGCGTTGGCCAGGGCCACGCCCGACAGGTTGTTCTTGTCGCGCAGCAGCTGTTCGATCAGCGACATGCTCGGCGTCAGCTGCGCGGCCAGCTTGGGGTCGGCCAGCACTTCCCGCAGATGCATCCGCTTGACGAGGTCGGCCTCGATGGCGCCGAGTTCCGGGCCGATCGCCGGAATCAACCGGCTGAGATCGGGGGTCGGGCCGGAGCCGGCAACCGTCGGGCCGGCTCCCCGTCCCGCCGCCTTCGCACCGGCGCGCCCGCCGCGCAGCTCGCCGGGCCGGCAGCCGAGCGCACGCTCCAGCCAGCCCGCGTCGGACTGCCAGCGTGTCAGCTGCCCCGCGGTGACGGTGCCGGAGCCGGAGGCGAAGACGTTGAGCAGCACCTTGGAGACCAGCGCCGCACGCCGCACCTCGGCGGCGCGGTCGCGTGCTCCCTCGGCGTCCGGCTCGGGGGCCATCAGACCATCGAACTCGGAGGCCAGCTCCGGGTGGCGCTGCACGACCGAATCGATGGAGGCCTGCGGATCCAGCAACGCGGACGGCAGACCGATGTCCTCGACGACCGCCAGGCTCGCCGATTCCAGCGTGGCCTGCTCCTCACCGTCGAAAAGGCGGGCGAGAAGCCGCCAGTACAGGACCTGCCGGCGGTTGTCATCGGCATCGGCCCCGGAGTGGTGCGGGTTCGGGTGCTCGGTCGCCGGTCCGCTGCCGGCAGTCGGTCCGGTCGGGTGCTCCGTCATTTGCGCAGCAACCTTCCGGCCCGCTCCCGCAGCACGGCGACGGCGTCGGTGGCGGCCTTCTCGGCCTTGACGCCGGTCTTGTCGGTCGTTCCTCCGGCCCAGCCCCCGGCGTGGACCGCGACGGCCTTCTTCCGCACGGTCGCCTCGACCGCCAGGGGCTGCACGCGATACGTCCCGGCGTCCCAGCGCAGCAGTCCGATGCAGGCGCCGGACGCCGCCACGGCGTCAGGGGTGAGTGGTCCGGCGGCAGGGATACGGTCGGTGTCGACGGTGAGGGGATGTCCGGCCACGGTGAACGTCAGCGCGTCGTCGTCGCGTTGAACGGTGTATCCCTCCAGGAACACGGGGACGGCGATGCGCGCCGGGTGCCGGTCCATCGGCGCGGTCGCCGGGTCGGTGGCGGTGGGCAGGGCGACGCGGGCCGTGGCGAAGGCGTCGGCGGGCCCGGACGGGCGGGCGTGCTCGTCGTCCCAGATGAGGTCCCCCTCGGCGGTGACCGGCATGTCGGTGAGGTCCATGGACCGGCCGTCGCTGACCGCTGCCAGGAGGGACATGTGCGGACGGAGCAGTTGCCACAGGCCGGCTCCGAGGACCGTGTCGGGCTTCGGAGCCGACACGCCGGCCCGCAGCAGGCGCGGCGCAGTGCCGTCCGCCGGCTCGAACACCGCGTGCACCTGCGCCTGGACGGCGGTCGCGTGCTCCTGCACGTCGATGCCGAGGGGCAGGAGGCGGCCGGTGGCCGTCCCGGTCACCTGCGGCTCTGCCACGCCCGGCAGCGTCAGCAGCATCGCGCGCGCCCACAGGTCGCCCCAGCGGCGTGCCGGGACGCGTTCCAGCGCTGAGCCCGGGCAGGACGCGGCGAGTTCGGCGGCGAAGCCGTCGAGGAGCGTGGCCGGACGGCGCAGCGCCGGGTCGGGAAGCATCGCCGAGACGACGTGCGCCGCTCCGGAGACCAGGTCGTGGTCGATGCCCTGCCACCCGGCGCGGGCCAGGTCGGACAGCCAGGAGCGGGCGGCGGCGAGGAGGTTCGGTGCCGGCCGGCCGTCGGGCACCGGGACGGTCCCCTCTTCGCGGGGTCGTCCGCACACCTCCGCGACGCGGGCGGTCAGTGCGTCATGGACGGAGCCGAGCAGTGCCGTACGGGCGGCGGCCAGGGCCACGAGGTGGTCCTCGCTCGCGGATCCGGCCGCCGTCTTCTCGGCCGCCTCGGCGACCCTGCCGGCCAGCGGCGTCCCCGCGACGGCGTCGGCGAGCGCCGTCAGACCGGCGGCCTGGGCCGGTTGGGGACGGAGCAGACCGGCGATGAGAACCCGGTCGAAGGCGTCGACGGCCGTCAGGGCCTCGTCGAGCCCGGCGATGTCCTCGCCGAGCAGGTCGGCGCGCATCACGCCACCTGCCGGGTCGGCGGGAACCACTGCATCTCCGGCAGCGGCGCGGTGGTCGGGGTGAGTTCCAGATAGGCCAGGTGGCGCAGGAACCGGCTGAAGACGGGCGCCGCGGCCTTGGTGTCACTTTGCGGCGGACGTACGGCGGTCATCGCGGCGATGACGGTCGCCGCGCTCAGCTCTCCGTCCGCGGTCTCGACCCGCAGGTAGCGGGCGACGCGCGGGGCGCCGTACTGCAGCACCGCCTCGTTGATCAGCGCCTGGATGTGGTTGCAGAACGAGCCGCGGGCGCCTCCGCACGGCCGGTTGTTGTTGGTGCTGCAAGCGAACGCGTAAGTGCCGGCCGCGACCGACGAGACGTAGACCCGCTCGATGTCCGATCCGCTGGACACGACCCCCTGCAGACGTCCGTCGGCCAACTCGACGAACGGCACCTTCGCGAGCTTGCGCGGCCGCGAGGGCGCCGTCACCCGCGCCGTGCTCGACCTCTCCCAATCCGACAACGCACCGTCTCCTATGCACCAGAAGGCCCTCCGCGCCACACCGGCGGGATGCGTCTGAACATAGTGGCGATCACTGACAACGCTGATCGCGGAGGCGGCGGGCCCCAAGTGCGGGAGGGAGCGGCGGCGTTCACGGCGGCGCGCAGGCGCGGGCTCCCCTCAGCCGATCGAGGTCGCTCGGTCGAGGGTCAGTCGATCGAGAGCTCCCCCATCGCGCTCCAGCCGTCCGCGTCTTCGATCGTGGTGCTCACGATGTCGGGGGTACGGCGCAACAGGGGTCGCATCCGCTCCAGTGCCGCCCGGAAGTGGTCGGAGTTCACATGTGCTGCGCCAGCGTCGTTCTGGAACGCCTCGACCAGGACGTACGTGTCGGGCTCCTCGATACTGCGGGACCACTCGAACCACAGGTTGCCGGGTTCCGCGCGGGTGGCGGTGGTGAAGGCGTCGACATACGTCAGCCACTCGTCCGCGTACTCGGACTTCACCGGAAACTTGACGACAATAAAGATCATTCGCTGATTCTAGGCCCTTGCGAACATCTCGTGCCGGGACACGCCTTCGCGAATTGTGCCGGTCCATCTCGGATACGGCGAGCGCCCACCTGCTTTCAGCAGATCATGCCACAACTCAACCGGCTGACAAGGGCGTTGTGTGAAGGCGAGGAGCCGGGGAAGGCGCATTCCATCAGCCTATCGAAGGAGGCGCCGACGATGGCCGCCACACATGACTCCCGGACCGCCGCCGCCTACGGTCAGCCCGCCGGCGGTCCGGCCCGTAATGGCTTCGGAATTGCCGCTCTCGTCCTGGGTATCTTGTCCGTTCTCATGTTCTGGCTGTGGTTCGCAGCCATTCCGATGGCGGTCATCGCCATTGTTCTCGGCATTCTGGGCCGGCGCCGCGCCAATCGCGGCGAGGCCACGAACAAGGGCATGGCCACCGCGGGCACCGTGCTGGGTGCGGTCTCGATCGTACTGCTCGCCGTTCTCATGGCCGCCGGCGTGGCCATCCTGAACTCCGACAGCGGCAAGGACCTGCAGTCGTGCCTGGACAAGGCCCAGACACAGTCACAGAAGCAGCAGTGCCAGCAGGACTTCTCCGACGACCTCAGTAACTGACGACCGATCCGGCACGAGGGTCGGCTCCCCGGTGTGCCCGGGGAACCGGCCCTTCCCGGCGTATCGATGGGACGGAACGGCCCGGAAAAGGTGTCGCTCATGCTCTGGATGAACCGGTACGCGCACCGGGACGGCACCGTGACCCGGCGCTACTGGCGCCGCAAGGAGGGGACCGGCAACGGCGCGTTCCTCCTGCTGCTGGCCATCGTGGCCTTCGCGATGCTCCACCACAACGCGGCAAGCTCCGCGAGCCAACCGGGAACGACGCCCCGGCCGCGGTCGACAGCGGTGTACCCGGTCGACTCCCCCGCCGGCCGCACGGTGCCCAATGTGCGGCCGGAACCCAGCGTCTCCTATCCCATCCCCTGGGATCGGAAGAAATGACCGCCCGGATCCGCCGCGACCATCCGAAGCGCTCGCGCTCCCCCGTGCGTCACGGTCCCGTGGGGAGAACGGTCGAGGAGGACGGCGCCGCGGACGGCCTGCCGGGGACCGGCCCGTTCCTCTCGTCCTTCTTCCAGGGGCCGACCCCGAGCTTCCCCGTCGTGCCGAGGTCGAGCTCGGGAATCACCGTCACCGGTGCGGCACCGGGCTTGGCCCACACCCTGACGTAGGGGGCGTTCACCGAATCCCCGACGCCGAGCTCCACGGTGTTGCGCCAGATCAGACTGCTGTAGGCGCTCTCGCCCGGCTGCAGGACCAGCGGCTGGGGCACGCCGTCGGCTCCGGAACTCGTGGTGATGGCGCTGCCGCCGTGAAGGACCTTCACACTGCCCACGGGTTGGTGGTCCTCATCGGCGATCTGCAGCTGCGGGTAGCCGTTGAGCCGATAGGTCTGTGTGCCGCAGTTGCGCAGATGGAGCCCGACGGCGCGCAGTCCCATGGCGGCGTCGCCCCGGTCGACGTAGATACTCACTCCCGATGGTGGACAGGACGCTCCCGCCGGGGACATCTCATCGACGGGGACGCTCCTGACCTTGCTGATCCGCAGGCCCGACCTGCCGCCGCCATCGCTGCTTCCCCCGCTATTGCCGCCGCCTTTGCCGCTGCTGCCACCGTCGCCGAGCATCGCTGAGGTGGAAAAGTCGACGACGAAGACGCGCTTCACGGTCCGCCCCGGCCCAAGGGCCGCGACCGTCTGCTCCGCGACCGTCGATCCCGTGGCGGAACCCGACCGCACATCAAAAGCGATCGTGTACGTCATAGCCACGGTTCCGTGATTGGTGACACCGAACTCGACGCACGCGGGGTGACCTTCGCGGAATCCCGTGATCCTGACTCCACCCTTCTCCAGGCCGGAAGGGTAGCCGGGCAGCGCCAGATCCGTGGGCTCGGCCCACGCCCCGGAGGTCCGCGCCCCGCAGGAGGACGTGCTGGACGCGTCCGCGGCATCGGACGCCCCCGCCCGTGGAGAGCCATCGTTCGGTGACGTACCCCTCTGCGAACCACAAGCCGTGAGCACGAGGGCGCCGGCGACGGCGACGGGAAGAGTCAGGGAGATGCTGCGCATACGCCGAGTCGATCAGGCCGCACCCCCGCCGGCCATGACGGGAGTCACAACAGCGGTAACAGGACTGGCACAAAGATAGGGTGTGCGGCTTGTCCCTGTTCGGGTGAGCTCGTATGAAAGGCAGTCAGCCCATGGCGCCCTACCCGCCGATCGAACCCTACGACCACGGCCTGCTCACCACCGACGACGGAAACCTTGTCCACTGGGAGGTCTGCGGCAACCCCGACGGCAAACCGGCCCTGGTCGTCCACGGCGGTCCCGGTTCGGGGAGTTCGACCGGCCGCCGCAGCTCCTTCGACCCGGAGCGGTACCGCATTATCCTCTTCGACCAGCGCGGATGCGGCCGAAGCACACCTCACGCCAGTGATCCGGCCGCCGACATGAACCTCAACACCACCGAGCACCTCCTGGCCGACATGGAGCGGTTGCGCGAGCACCTCGGTATCGAGCGGTGGCTGCTGTTCGGCAGCTCGTGGGGGTCCACGCTCAGCCTCGCGTACGCCGAACGGCACCCGGAACGGGTCTCGGAGATCGTCCTCGTCGCCGTCACCACGTCACGCCGTACCGAGATCGACTGGCTCTACCGCGGCGCGGGCCGCTTCTTCCCCGAGGCCTTCGAGCGATTTCGCGACGGGGTGGCCGCAGCGGACCGGGACGGCGACCTCGTCGGAGCGTACGCGCGCCTCATGAACCACCCCGACCTGGACGTACGCGCCAAAGCCGCGGTCGAGTGGTGCGCCTGGGAGGACGCGGTGCTGTCCGCGGAGCCGCAGGGCGCGGCCAACCCCTACGGCGACAGGCCGCCCCTGGCCATGCTGGCCTTCGTGCGGATCTGCGCCCACTACTTCGCTCACGGGGCCTGGTTGGACGACGGCCAGTTGATCCGCGACTCGGGACGCCTGGCCGGTATCCCCGGGGTCCTGATTCACGGCCGCCTCGACATGAGCGGACCGCCGGACACCGCGTGGGAACTCAGCCGTGCCTGGCCCGGCGCGGAGCTGAAGGTCATCGACGACTCCGGCCACAAGGGCAGCGCCACGATGAGCGCGGCCGTGTACGAGGCGTTCGAGCGGTTCGCGCCACGATGAGCCCCGCCGGCCTGGCCGCCCCGGCGAAGCCGCTCAGTAGTGCACCGGGAGGGAGAGCAAACCGCGGGCACGCATCGAGGGCCGCCGCCGCAATGTGTCCGGCGGGACGTCAAGGGCGAGGCGGGGGAAGCGGTCGAGCAGGGCGATGAGAGCGATCTCGGTCTCCAGCCGTGCCAGGGGCGCGCCGAGGCAGTAGTGGATGCCGTGTCCGAGGGCCAGGTGGCCGGTGGCATCGCGGGCGATGTCGACGTGGTCGGGATCGGTGAACTGGCCGGGATCGCGGTTGGCGGCGGCCAGGGACAGCAGGACCGTCTCCCCGGCCGGGATCGTGACACCGCCGATCGTGATGTCCTCCCGGGGGAAGCGACGGATCGCCAGCGGCGCGGGTCCGTCGTACCGGGCGAGTTCCGCGACCGCGGCACCCATCCGGCTCGGGTCCGCGCGTAGCGCCTCGAGTTGCTCGGGGGCGGTGAGCAGGGCCAACGTGGCGTTGCCGATGAGGTGGATGGTGTTCTCGTATCCGGCGAACAGGATGAGGAAGACCAGGGACATCAGCTCGTCCTCACTGAGCCGGTCCTCGCCCTCCTCGCCCGGGTGGTCCTGGCGGTGGTTCTCGTCCCGGGCGGCGATCATCGCGGAGAGCAGGTCATCCGCCGGATGCTTCCGCTTGTCGGCGATCAGGTGGGTGAAGTACCCCAGCATGTTCCCGATCGCCTCCCGCGCGCCGGAGGGGCGGGCGGGGTCCGGAGTGATGAGGGCGTCGGTCCAGGACCGGAAGTCCTGACGGTCCGCGGAGGCCACCCCGAGCAGGTCGCAGATGACCGTGATCGGCAGCGGGGCCGCGTAGCCGGCGATCAGATCGGCGCGGCCGTGCGGGGCGAGGGCGTCGAGCAGGTCGTCGGCGATCCGCCGGATCGGAGCGCGCAGTTCCTCGATACGGCGGGGCGTGAAGGCCTGCGAGACCAGACGCCGGATACGGGTGTGGTCCGGCGGGTCCATGTTCAGCAGGTTCGCGTCCAACGCGGGCGGCAGAGCGAGCCCTTGGTAGCCGCCGGGGCGTGCGTTGCGCTTGTCCAGAGCGAGCCGCGGATCGGCCAATGCGCGGCGCACATCGGCGTAGCGGGTGATCAGCCATGCCGGCAGTCCGTCCGTTCCGGTGATCCGGTGGACGGGGCCGGCCTCGCGCAGCCGCGCGTACACGGTGTGCGGATCGTCGATCAGCTCGGCGGGGTCAAAGGCCGGTGCGGCGCCGGATGTTGAGGTGGTCATGGCCTCACCCTAGGTTCACCGTGAGCTCACCCGCGCTCCTGCCGGCCGGCCTCCACCAGGCCCGTCTCGTAGGCGGCGATCACTGCTTGGGCTCGGTCGCGGACGCTGAGTTTGTCGAAGATGCTGGTGATGTAGTTCTTGACGGTGGAGACCGTGATGTCCAGTGCGCGGGCGATCTCGGCGTTGTCGAGGCCGGTGGCGATCAGGCGCCACACCTCGACCTCGCGGGGTGTGAGGTCGCTGAGAGCAAGGGGAGGGCGTTGTGGACGCTGTGGGGCTCTGACGTAAGTGGAGATGAGCCGGGTGAGCAGTCGGGGCGCGACGGTGGCCTCCCCCGCGTGGACGATGTGGATCGCCGCGACGAGTTCCTCCGGGGAGATGTCCTTGGGCAGGAATCCGTAAGCGCCGGCGCGGAGCGCGCCGACGACGTACTCGTCCATGTCGAAGGTGCTCAGGGCCAGCACACGGCACTCGGGGAGCGTGCCGGCGAGCTGCTGGGTCGCCTGGACGCCGTCGAGGACGGGCATGCGGATGTCCATCACGACGACGTCCGGCCGGAACCGGTGGGCGAGGGCGACGGCCTGTTCGCCGTTCTCGGCCTCGGCCACCACCTCGAACGCCGGATTGGGTGCGAGGATCAGTGCCAGGCCGCGCCGTACCAGCGGCTGGTCGTCGGCGATCAGCACCCTGATCTTCGGCGGAACGCCGCTCATCGGAGGAGTTCCGCCCGGTCGGCCGGTCCCAGGGGCAGGCTGGCCGCCACCCGGAATCCGCCGCCGTCGAGTCCGCCGGTCTCCAGGGTGCCGCCCTGCAGGGCGACGCGTTCCCGCATGCCGATCAGACCGTAGCCGGTCCGGGCGGCCGCTGCCGACTCCAGCGCCCCCACGGGCACCAGCGCGCCCGCGCCGTCGTCCAGGACCTCGACGTCGATCCGGTCGGGGAGGTACGTCAGCTGCACCGATGCGCGGGCCCGGCCGGCATGTTTGCGGGCGTTGGTGAGCGCTTCCTGCACGACCCGGAACACGGTGAGTCCGACGGTCGGCGGCAGTTCCCGCTCCTGGCCGCAGACGCGGAACTCGGTGGGCAGACCCGCCAGCCGGGACTCGGTGACGATGCGGTCGATGTCGCCGGCTCCTGGCTGGGGAGCGTGTGGCGCGAGCTCCGGTTCGTCGCCGGCGCGCAGCACGTCGAGCAGCTGGCGCATCTCCCCCAGGGCCATCCGCCCGGAGGACTCCAGGATGAGCAGCGCGTCCCGTGCGGCGTCGGGGTTGCCCGCGAGGTTGGCCCGTGCTCCGCCGGCCATGAGCTGCATGGTGGTGATGTGGTGGGCCACGATGTCGTGCAGTTCCCGGGCGATGCGGCGGCGTTCGTCGGCCACCGCACGGTCGGCCAGCAACCTGCGGGTCGCCGCGACCTCCTGCTGCCAGCGCTTGACCACAATCGCCGTGATGACGACGATCAGGACGGCCAGGACGTTGGCGAAGACGTCCGTCCTCGATATGGTGCGCCCGGAACTCTGGCTCAGCAGTGTCAGGGCCACCGTCGCGAGGGACACCGCCGCCGTCACCGCGGCGGAGTCGACCCGGGCAGCCGAGTACAGACCGACCGTGATGACCGCGCCGAAGTGGCTCGACTGCGCCGAGGCCAGGTTCAACGCCGATGTGAGCGCCAGTACGGCGATGAAGGCCGGCACCGGGTGGCTACGGCGGGCCAGCAGCGGCAGGGCCGACAGGACGACGAGGATGACTCCGAAGGCCGTGACGGAACCGCCGTCGGTCTGGCTGCCGAGCATGTAACCGACAAGGTCCACGACCGCGGCACCGACGGTCAGGAGCCCGTCGTTGCGCGTCCACGGCAGCGCACCGGACGTCAGTGGCGCGGTGTACCGGCGCGTTCGCACAGTCCCTCTCCCTCCTCTCGGCCCTCCGGGTCCACCCGGGCGCGGCCCGACCACTTGCCGTGATCCATTCTCGCATCGGGCCCGCGCCTGGACAGTGTCCCTACGGCTGATCTTCGACCAGGACCACGGTCCTGGTCGGGGGCCCTTGCCGGACCTCGGGCCCCCGACGCTGTTCATCCTGTGCTCGGACGCCCTCCACAGCCCCCGCGTGATGGTCTGGAAACCGGCCGGGAGCCCCCGGTAACGCAGTCCAATCGCCGGAGGACAACAGTGATCCGCGCCCTGACCGGATACTCCACCAGAAACCCGTGGAAGGTCATCGCCGTCTGGGCGGTGCTGGGAATCGTTATGACCGCTGTGAGTTCCGCGTTGATCTATCGCGTCACGCAGAACCAGACCGGGGATTTCCTGCCCAAGACCTACGACTCGGCCGCCGCGCTGGAAATCGCCGAGGACCGGTTCGGCGTGAAACCCGACGCCAATACGGTCACCGTGCTGGTCGCCCGACCCGATGGCAAGGCCCTGACCGCCGCGGACCGGCGGCGGATCGGCGCCGAGGCCGAGAAGCTGGGCCGACACCGGGTCACCATGCCCGAGCCCGACGACGGCGGACCGTCCTTCCTGCTCAAGGACTACTCGCAGACACCGCGGGTCGCTCCGGCCATGACGGCGCCCGACCTGAGTTTCGAGCTGCTCTCCGCGGAACTGGTCGGAAACGCCTCGGATCCCGGAATGCAGGACCTCTACCGCGCCTTCCGGGATGCCGCCCGCGCGCAGTTCACCGACGCGGGAATGCGCACCGGATTCACCGGCGGTCTGGCCGACACCGTGGACACCACCGCCGCCGGGGAGACCGCCTCGAAGATCACGTCGATGCTCGTCATCGGGCTGATCGTGCTGCTCAACGTGCTGGTGTTCCGCAGCGTTCTCGCGGCCCTGCTCCCCCTCCTGGCGGTCGTCTTCATCGGCGGTGTGGCGTCGGGCGCCGTGGTCGGCGCCGCGATGCTCACCGGCATCAAACTCGACCCGGGCACCCCCTCCCTGATCAGCGTGGTCCTGCTCGGCATCGGCACCGACTACCTGCTGTTCCTGCTGTTCCGCTTCCGCGAGCGACTGCGGGCGCAGCCGGAGCAGCATGCCCGTACGGTGGCCGGTGAGGTGTCGGGCCGGGTGGGTAACGCGATCACCTCGGCGGCGCTGACGATCGTCGCCGCCTTCGCCACCCTCGGCATCGCGTCCTTCGGGCAGTTCCGCGTGCTGGGTCCGGCCATCGCCGTCTCGGTCCTGGTCATGCTGCTGGGCAGTCTCACCTTGATGCCGGCCATGCTGGCGGCTGCCGGGCGCAAGATGTTCTGGCCCTCGCGGGCCCTCAAGCGCGAGCCCCGCGCGGGCTCTGCCGGCCGCTTGGGTGACCTCGTCGCACGACGGCCGCTGATGATGCTCGTCGCCTCGGTCGCCCTGCTGGGCGCGCTGGCCGCCGGACTGGTCGGGATCCGTATGGACTACGCCGTGAGTTCGGGAGGCCCGCGCACGGCGGCCGCGACGACCGCCACCGAGATCTCTCAAGCCCTGCCGGCCGGTGTGTCGGACCCGACGAGTGTCTTCGTGACCGCCAAGGACGGCGGCACCCTGGCCGCGGACCGGCTCGACGGTTTGTCCCGGGCGCTCACCCAGGTCAAGGGGGTGGGCCAGGTCGGCAGAACCACCTTGAACGATGATCATCGTGCGGCACGGATCGACCTCTATCTGACAGCGGATCCGCAGACCCAGCAGGCCCGGGATCTGGTATCCGGGCCGCTGCGGGACGCGGTCGCCGCCCACACTCCCGCCGGTACGACCGCACACGTGGGCGGAACGGCAGCGATATTCGCCGACATATCGACCGCTGTCGACCACGATCTGAAGATCGTCTTCCCCGTCGCGGCCGTGCTGATCTCCTTGATTCTGCTCGTCCTGCTGCGGAGCCTGCTCGCGCCGATGATCCTCATGCTCTCCGTCGGTCTCGGTTTCGCTGCCACCCTCGGCGCCTCCACGCTGCTGTTCCAGCACCTGCTGGACAAGCCGGGCGTCAACTTCACCCTTCCCCTCGTGCTGTTCCTGTTCGTCGTCGCCCTCGGCACCGACTACAACATCCTGATCAGTGACCGCATACGGGAGGAGATGGAGCGGCCGGGACCGGCCCGGGCGGCCGTGGCCCGCGCCGTACGACACACCACCCCGGCCATCGCGACCGCGGGCCTGGTCCTGGCCGGCTCCTTCGCCAGTCTCGCCGCCACACCGGCCAGCCGGCAGGTCGGTTTCGCAACAGCTCTGGGCATCATGCTCTCCGCGTTCGTCCTGTCGATCGTGCTGGTGCCCGCGCTGGCCGCGCTGCTCGGCCGGAGCATCTGGTGGCCGATCCGCCCTGGCCGGCACACCGGCCGTTCCCCGCAGCACCGTGCGGACATGCCGACGCAGGAGCGTGACCGGGTGTCGTCCTACTGACCCGCCCGTCGTGTCCCCGCACACCGGCGGGGAC
>NZ_JAPVLU010000021.1:50971-156184 GCF_027158205.1 Streptomyces sp. H39-S7
GACAAACTCCCCCGCCGGGCGTGACCCCCCACCCGGGGGGGCCCACGACGGGAGTCCGTGCGGTGACCGCCTCCGGCCGCCGGCCACGCCGTGGAATCATCGGGCCGCCGGGTGGGCACGCAGCGCTGTGAAGGGTGGTGATCGGCCATGGCCGCCGACTGGCAGTGGGACGACACGTTGTTCGCGGGCACCGCCGCCTACTACCACCGCGGACGGCTGCCCTACGCCCCCGGCCTCGCGGACCTGCTTGCCGAGGCCGCAGGGCTCGACGGGCGGGGGCGCCTGCTCGACGTGGGGTGCGGACCGGGCACCGTCGCCCTGGGACTGGCGCACCTGTTCGCCGAGATCGTCGGCGTGGATCCTGACGGCGGAATGATCGCCGAGGCCGAGCGCGGCGCCGCGCGGACGGGAGCGGCCCCGAAAGCGCGCTGGGTGCGGGCTCGGGCCGAGGACCTGCCCGCAGGGCTCGGAACGTTCACCGTCGCGACCTTCGGCCAGTCCTTCCACTGGATGGATCAGGATCTGGTGGCGGCCACCATCAAGGACATGCTGCTCCCCGGCGGGGTGCTGGTGCACATCTCGGACGTGAAGACGGAGGACCGGTCCGTCGATGGCCTGCCCCATCCGGCAGTGCCCTATGACGCGATGGACGCCCTGGTCAGGCAGTACCTGGGACCGGTCCGACGAGCCGGCCGGGGAGTACTGCCGCAGGGAACGCCCGGCGGTGAGGCGGTGGTGCTCACCCGGGCGGGTTTCGCCGGCCCCCAGCGTCATGTCGTCCCCGGCGGCCACCCTCTGGAACGCACCGTCGACGACGTCGTCGCGTGGGCGTTCTCCCTGTCGTCCTCGGCTCCGCATCTGTTCGGCGCACGCCGCGTCGACTTCGAGGCAGATCTGCGCAGGCTGCTGACGGACAGCTCGCCGGCCGGCCGGTTCTCCGCACGGCAGCCCGGCACCGAAGTGTTCCTCTGGCGGAAGAGCGACGTCGGACAGGTGCCCGGGACTACCACGCCGAGCGTCAACCTGGCGTGACAATCGGGGTCACCAAATCGAGTGGCGCTGTTTCAGCGAATGTCCCTTGATCATTGGCGATGGACCAATTCAAGCCACGGATAGGGATCTTGGTCGGGCTATGTTCCGGATGCAGGAGAGAAATCTCGCCATTCGCATACAGGAGCATGAACGTGACCTCGATTGCCCACCAGACGGCCCCGCCGGGTCGGACGATGGAGCGGACGACCGACCCGGCGCCGGTTCCGCAGGTCCTGCAGGGATTGACCGCCGTCGTCACCGGCGGTTCCGCAGGACTGGGACGACACCTGGCGAAAGGTTTCCTCGCGGCCGGAGCCCGGGTCATGTGCGCAGCACGAGGCGCTGGCGACGTCATGGATCTGCTGGCCGACCACGAGGACCGTGCCGCCTTCCTCTCCGCCGACGTACGTGACCCCGACTCGTTGCAGCGGCTGATGTCGGAGACCGCCGAGCGTTTCGGGGGCATCGACATCGTGGTGGCCAACGCGGGCATCACCCGCAACGGCGGTGTCTCACGCCTCAGCCCGCAGGACTGGCGCGAGGTGATGAACACCAACGTGGACGGTGTCTTCCACACCGTGCGGGCGGCGCTGCCCCACCTGGAGCGGTCCGGCGGCAGCATGCTCACGGTCTCGTCCGCGATGGCCTCGCGCGCGGTGCCCGGCGCGAGCGCGTATGCGGCGTCCAAGGCCGCGATCGAAGCGTTCACCCGCTGCTGCGCGGTGGAGTTCGCCCCCCGTGGTATCCGGGTCAACTCCCTGTCCCCCGGCATCCTGAACACGGGCATGGGCGAGATCGTCGGCGCGGACGAACGGCTGCGCGCCCTGTACTGGCCGAGGATGCTCGCAGGCCGTGCGGGCACGGCGCAGGAGGCGGTGGACGCAGCCGTGTTCCTGGTCAGCCCGGCAGCGTCGTACGTCAACGGACACGTCCTCGAGGTCAACGGGGGGCTGATGTGACGGTGCGCATGGAGATCGACCGGAAGGTGGCGTGGCTGCACCTGGACCGGCCGCGTCTGAACCTCTTCGACAGCGCCCTGCAACGCGCCGCCGAACAAGCCCTCCGGACGTTGGAGGGGCACCACGGGATCCGCGCCGTGGTGTTCACCGGCGCACACGGGAACTTCTCCGCCGGCGGGGACCTCAAGGAGATGACCTCGCTGACCGGCGACGCGGTGACGGAGTACGCCGCCCGGATCAGCCGTCTGACGCGCGAGGTCGCCGCGCTGCCGCTTCCGGTGATCGCGGCCGTGCAGGGCCTGGCGCTGGGCGGCGGGTGCGAACTCGCCCTCGCCGCCGACTTCCGTATCTGCTCGCCCACCGCCCGGTTCGGTCTGCCCGAGACGCCACTCGGCCTCATCCCCGGGGCCGGGGGCACTCAGCGGCTGCCGCGCCTGATCGGGACCTCGCGCGCCAAGGACATCGTGTTCTCGGGCCGGCAGGTCGACGCCGACGAGGCCGCCCGCATCGGACTGGTCGACCTGGTCGTTCCCACCGCCGACCTCCGCACCGCCGTCACCGAGTGGGCGCTGCGCTACACCGCACATCCCGCCGGGGCACTGGCTGCCGCCAAGCAGGCGATCGACGCGTCCCAGGAGGGCCCGCTCGCCCAAGGGCTCGACCAGGAGCGCGAACTCTTCGCCCCGCTCCTCGCCGCCGGCGAACGGACCCGGTGGTTCCACCGTTTCCGGCAGACCCCCGCGGTGTCCGTCTCCTGAGCCAGCGGCCCCGAACCGCAGCGGCCGAATGCTCAGGCCGCCCGCCAGAACCGTCAGACCGCCAGAACCGCCACACCGTCCGAGTCGTCCCGGCACGGTCGCTCGCACGCGCGCCGGCTTCCTGTGCCCCTCGTGGAAAGCACCGCCCTGATGCACGCAGCTCCCGCCCCGTTCCCGTACGCCCTCACCGGCGCCCACACCACGCTGGGACCGGTGGTCACCATGGACGCCTGGGCCAAAGTCGCGCAGGTCCCCGACCGCCGCAACCCCGGCGAGGCCCTGGAAGGCTCCTTCATCACCCGCCTGCTCGGCGTCGAGAGCAAGAGCTGGGGACCGGATCAGTTCGCCACCCCCGAGACGGTCGCCGAGACCGCCCGGGCCGCCCTCTCCAGCGCGTGCCTCGAACCGCGCGACATCGACGCCGTCGTCGTGGTCACCTGCAACCCGTACCAGATCCTGCTCGACCAGGACGCCTTCACCCTGATGCGCCTGCTGGGCATCGCGGACCACGTGCCGCCCCTGCAACTGGGCGCGGGCTGCGCCGGCCTGGCCCGCGCAGCCTCTCTCGTGAGCCGGCTGAGCGCCGAACGCGCCCTGGTGATCGCCTACAGCGTGCCCAGCCGGACCAGCACCTGCGCCGATGGCACGCTCCTCCCGGCCTACCGGGACAACACCGTCCACCCGTACGGAAGGAACATGTGGTCGGCGCCCGCGCTCTTCTCGGATGCGGCGTCGGCCATGGTCCTGGAACGCGACGAGGCCATCGACGGTCTGGTGCTGTACTCCCGGGACAGCCAGTCCTTCGGCGACGAGGCCGCGATCGACGACCCGCTGATCCACTTCCTGGGCGGCGGCACCGACAGCCCCGCCGGAACTCCCGGCTCGGCGGAACTGGCCTGCTTCGGCATGAACCCGCCCGAGATCACTCGCTATTACAGCGGCGGGATGACACTCAACCACCAGGCCCTGGAGACCGCGCGCCCGGGCTACCTGGATCACGTCAGCCGGGTCTACACCCATCAGGCCAACCCCCGCCTGGTCGACGAGTTCATCCAGGAGACCGGCCTGAGCGCGGAGAAGGCGCCCAGCAACGTTCGGCAACTGGGCAACACCGTGTCGCCGTCCACACTGGCGCTGCTCCACGCCGACCAGCTGAACGGCAACCTCGCCTACGGCGACCGGGCCTGCTTCTCCGTCGTCGGCTCGGGACCCGAACGCGGCGCGTTCATCACCCCGATCCGCATTCCCGCGCTCCGGCAGCCCGCCACGCTGCCGGCCTGACACGAGCCGGCCGGAGTGCTCGGCCCGCGCCGGCGAACGCAGACCGAGCAAGGCCCGCTGACCCCGTGCCCGCCGCCCGCTGTCGACCGGGCGGCGGGCACGGGGGCCCGGCAGACATCAGGAGCTCGTGAGGATGACGAGTTGCTGCGTGGCTCGGGTCATGGCGACATAGCGGTCGACCGCTCCTTCGATACCCGTGCCGAACGACTCCGGATCGACGAGGACGACCAGGTCGAACTCGAGCCCCTTCGACAGCTCCGGAGTCAGCGACCGGACGCGGGGCGTCGCCCGGAACGCGGGATCGCCGATGACGCACGCGATGCCTTCGGCATGCGCGCCGAGCCAGGTCTCGAGGATCGAGTCCCGTTCCGCGGCCGATCCGTGGACGACGGGAAGGTCACTGCTGCGGACGGAGGTCGGCACGTTGGCATCCGGCAGTTCGGCGCGGATGACCGGCTCGGCCTCCGCCATGACCTCCTCCGGCGTCCGGTAGTTGACGCTCAGCGACGAGACGGTGACCCGGTCGAGCCCGACGCGCTCGAGCCGTTCCTGCCACGACTCCGTGAACCCGTGCCTGGCCTGGGCGCGGTCCCCGACGATGGTGAAGCTGCGCGACGGGCAGCGCAGCAGCAGCATCTGCCACTCGGCGTCGGTCAGTTCCTGTGCCTCGTCGACGACGATGTGCGCGAACGGGCCCGCGAGCAGGTCGGGCTCGGCGACGGCCAGTGCGCTCTCATCGATCAGGGTGTCCCGCAGGTCCTGTCCGTGCAGCATCCCCAGCGCGCCTTCGTCCTCGCCGATCTGGACGTTCTGCAGGAAGCTGTCGATGGCGTCGGTCCTGTGCGCGCGTTCGGCGGCGACTTCGGCCTCGTTCTGCCGCATGCGGGCGGACGCCTTCGGGTCGCCGAGCCGCTGGCGTGCCGCGTCCAGGAGCGGCAGATCGGACACCGTCCAGGCCTGCGTGTCCGCGCGCCGCAGCTTCCGGACGTCGTCCGGCTCGAGCCAGGGCGCGCATTTGCGCAGGTAGGCGGGCACGGACCAGAGATCTGCGACGAGGTCGTCCGCTTCGACCAGGGGCCACGCCCGGTGCAGGGCCTTGAGCAGTTCCCGGTCCTGCAGCAGCGACCTGCGCAGCAACTCGGGCGAGGCTTCGCTCGCGTCCTTGTCGATCAGGATCGTGAGCAGTTCCTCCATGATCTGGTCGTGGGCCTCGTTGTGCGGGGTGCCCGGCTCCACCGCTTCGAACGCCACCGCCCAATCGCGGGGGCTCAGCCAGATGCTGGACCAGTGGGTCTCGACCGACATGCCTTCGGTGGGCGGCTCCTCGTAGAGGCCGACCGCCGGCTCGATCGCCCTCACCAGGGCCGCCGACGCCTTCAGAAGGGCCACGTCCGGGTCGCCCTCGACCACCGCTCGGGCTCCCTCCGCGACGAGGTCGCGCAGAGTGCAGGTCTGCACACCCTCCTCGCCGAGACTGGGCAGGACATCGGCGACGTAGGCCAGGTAGGGCTGGTGCGGACCGACGAACAGCACACCGCCCCGACGGTGCCCCAGGCGCGGGTCGGAGTAGAGGAGGTAGGCGGAGCGGTGCAGGGCGACGACGGTCTTGCCCGTGCCCGGACCACCGTCGACGACGAGAGTGCCGCGGGAGCCCGCCCGGATGATGGCGTCCTGGTCGGACTGGATGGTGGCGAGCACGTCCCGCATCCGCGCCGAGCGGTTGCTGCCCAGGCTGGCGATGAAGGCGGACTGGTCGTCGAGCGCGGCGCGCCCTTCGAGTCCGTCCGCGGTGAACACCTCGTCCCAGTAGTCGCTGATCCGGCCGCGGGTCCAGCGGTACCTCCGGCGGCTGGCCAGACCCATCGGGTTGCCGTGGGTCGCCGCGAAGAACGGCTCGGCCGCGGGCGAACGCCAGTCGATCAGCAGTCGACGCCCTGTGCTGTCGGTGAGGCCGAGTCGTCCGATGTACACGGGCTCGGGGCTGTCGACCCCGACGATGTGTCCCAGGCACAGGTCGAGACCGAAGCGTCGCAACGCGCGCAGGCGGCTGCTCAGCCGGTGGATCTCCAGATCCCGGTCCATGGCCTGCCGGCCGATGCCGCCGGGCGCCTTGAGTTCGGCGTCGAGACGGTCGGACAGTTCGGCGATCGCCTGATCCAGGCTCTCCGCGATGGCGGCGAAGTGCTGCTCGTCGTCGGCGATCAGCGCCGGGGCGGCCTTGGGAAGGAGACGGTCGGAGAGGTCGAACGCGCTGGTGCTCAGGGGGTTCATGGCATCAGCTCCGGTCCGGGGTCGCCGCACAGCCCATACACGGCAAAGGCAAACGCACTGAGTAAATCTCCCATTTCCGCAGGTTCTGGTGTAGGACCGCGATTGTGCCCCACCACCGGGGCCTTGCCGCAAGCCCCCCAGTGAGTTATAAGTTGAAAGTGGCAAGGAGTGCCTGTTCCTCGTTGCCCACGGTGTCCACTCCCGACTGATTACTCGCGTCCGGCCGCACCCTGACAGCCGCGGTATGTGATCTTCCCGTCCGTCTCATAGGCTCCGGGACATGAGTAACGGGGAACCCGCCAGACGGGTCATCGACGGGCGCTTCGAGCTGGAGGCGCGACTCGGAGTCGGCGGCATGGGGTTGGTCTGGCGGGCACGGGACATCGTGCTCGACCGGGCGGTGGCACTCAAAGAAGTACGACCGACGGATCCGGGTCTGGCCGAGTACGATCCGTCCGCGGCAAGCCTGTTGCGCGCCCGCGTCCTACGGGAGGCCCGGGCGCTGGCCCGCGTCGAGCATCCCAACGTGGTCACCATCCACCACATCGTGGACGGCGGCGAGGGCACCTACCCCTGGCTCGTGATGGAGCTGGTGACCGGCGGATCGTTGCAGGACCGGCTGGAGCGCGGGCCGATGAACCCGGCGCAGGCGGCCCTGTTGGGCCGCGAACTGCTGGCGGCGCTGCGGGCCGCGCACGCCGTGGGAATCCAGCACCGGGATGTGAAGCCCCCCAACGTCCTGCTGCGCCCCGACGGGCGACCGGTGCTCACCGACTTCGGCATCGCCGCGATCCGCGAGTCGACGGTCCTGACCGCCACAGGGTCGATGATCGGCACTCCCGACTTCATGGCGCCCGAGCGGATCACCGGGGACGGCGGCGATCCCGGTTCGGACCTGTGGTCCTTGGCGATGATGCTGTACGTGGCAGTGGAGGGCCATCACCCGCTGCGCAGGGGAGCCACCCTGGCCACCCTGGCCGCCGTCCTCAGTGAGCAGCTTCCGCCGCCGCGCCAGGCAGGACCGCTGACGGAGTTCCTCAACGCCGTTCTCGTCAAGGATCCGGCCGCCCGGCCCGATGCCGGGACCATGGACCGCATGCTGGCGTTCGCGTCCCAGCAGCCGCCGACCGGAACGTGGCCCGGTGCGGGGACCGCGCCCGGAACCGGACCTGTGGCCGGGGTCGGACCTGTGCCCGGCCCGGGGACCGCGCCCGTAGCCACGTCCTTCCAACTGCGGCCACCGGCCGCGCAGGCCGCTGGGTCAGGCTCACACGGATTCGGGCCGCCCACGCCCCAGGACGCCGCTCCCCACGGTGGCGGTCCTGCGCCCTACCCCTCGCAGTACCCCCTGCCGGAGCCGGGCCCGACGCGGTCGACCGCGGGCAACCAGCGGCGCAGACCCGGCACCCGGTGGGTGGCGATCGGCTCGGCGGTCTGCGGAACCGTGCTGACGGGCGTGCTGGTGTGGACGCTGCTCCCGGAGCACCCCGGAGACGACCTCGCTTCCCAACAGCCCGGTGCGACCCCCTCCGCGTCCCACTCGTCGAGCCCGACGCCGGCGACCACACGCTCCACACCGCAGCCGCAGAACGACCCGGCGAAGGGCAACCTGCTGACGCCCGCCGGTATCCGTGCGGCGGTCAAGGAGATGAAGGCGCAGATGGGGACCGACAAGGTCGGCCGCTTCGTGGTGTACCCGGAGTACATCTCCGCCTACGGCATGGTCAAGGGCAGCGCCACCCGCTACGACAGCTACGACTACCGCGTCGGCCAGGGCGTCACCCGCGGCTCGAGCAGCGGAACGCTGCCGGGCGGCGACATGCCCGTCAGCCTGGACGCCTACAACTGGGACGCCCTTCCCGCCTTGATCAGCCGGGCGGAGAAGGACCTGAAAGTCCCGAAACCCACGACGCGCTACCTCGTGATCCGCCAACCCAACAAGACCTTCAACACCCCGGCGGCCATCGCCGTCTACCTCGCCGACGCCTACGACGGCGGCTACCTCGAAGCCAACCCCCAGGGCAAAGTCACCAAGCTGATGCCCGCCGGCGACTGAGGACGCCGGCCTTGCCGGTCCGCCCCGGGCTCGAGCCCGGGGCGGACCGGGGACCTGGCCGGAAAAGCCGCACTGTCCTACGGGTGACCCACCGTCACGACGCGCCGCCGAAGTCGACGTCCTTGGTCGTCGCTGTCCCGGCCGTCCGCCCCGGCGCCGTCTGGTACGTCCAGTACAGGTTGGTGTGCGCGACGACCTTCTCCGGCGTCGGAGCACCCCACTCCGACTGGTCCTCCGTCGTGTGGGCATCGCTGACCAGCAACGCGTCGTACCCTCGCACCAGCGCGCCGTGGAGCGTGGAGCGGATGCACGCATCGGTCTGCGCACCGACGACGACGAGCCGACCGACCTCCAGGTCCGACAGCACGGACTCCAGAGTGGTGTCCTCAAAAGAGTCGCCGTAGTTCTTCTCGACCAGCGGCTCGGCCTCGCCCGGAGTCAGCTCGGGAACGATCGGCCAGCCGTCGCTCCCCCGCTCGAGGTTCTCGTCGGAGTGCTGGACCCAGACGACCGGGACCCGCTGCCCCCGCGCCTGCTCGACCAGGCTGCCGATGTTCGCGACGACCGCGTCGCGCTCATAGGCCCCCTCGACGACGCCGACCTGCACATCAACGACGAGCAGCGCGGTATTGGGTCGGTTCTCGAGTGTGGTCATGGCCCCTCCTGATCACGCCGAATCCTTTGAACAACCCACGGTAGACCCCCGCACCGACAGCGAGGGTGACCGCCGGTCGTCAGCCCGTCAGACCCGCGGGGCGCCGCAGCTCCCCACCCCACCGATGACAAACGATCTTCTTCCCGGGCCTTGACGCGGTTTCGCCACAGCGAACAGTCTGGACCCCATGACGTTAGGAAACTTTCCTAACTACTAGCTCTGGGGTCCCCCATGACCACCATCCCCGCTCCCCCCACTCCTCCGGAGACGCCCTGATGCCCGAACCCCGCACCGCAGCCTCCCGGACCACGACCGCCCGCGCGTTCGGCAGTCACCGGCGGCGCACCCGCCGACGCCTGGTGGCCGCCTCACTGGTCGCCGCGGCAGCCGGAGGCGCCGCTTTCGCGGCCACGCTGCCAGGTTCCGCCTCGGCCGCCGTCGCCACCCGGACCGTCAACGTCTCCTCCGCCGCACAGCTCACCGCGGCGCTGGCCGATGCCAGGCCGGGCGACACCATCAAGCTCGCCAACGGCACGTACAAGGGCCAGTTCAAAGCCACCGCCGACGGCACCTCGTCCTCCCCGATCACTCTGACCGGCGCCAGCGGGGCCGTGCTGACCTCCGGCGGCGGCAACGGTTACGGCCTGTGGCTCAGTACCGCGCCCCGCTGGAACATCAAGGGCATCACCGTGGCCGGCAGCAACAAGGGCATCGTCATGGACGCCTCGCCGTATGTCACCATCGACGGCGCGACCGTCCGTGACATCGGATACGAGGGCGTGCACTTCCGCTCCGGCAGCGACCACGGAGTCATCAAGAACTCCTCGGTCCACGACACCGGCACCACACACCCGAACTACGGCGAGGGCGTCTACATCGGCTCCGCGAACAGCAATTGGGACCAGTACGCCGGCCCCACCGGCGTGGACGCCTCCGATTACGTCCAAGTCCTCAACAACACCATCGGCCCCAACGTCGCCGCGGAGGGCATCGATATCAAGGAAGGCACCAAGGGCGGTCTCGTCCGCGGCAACACCCTCGACGGCACCGGGGAGAAGAACCAGAACTCCGGCGACTCCACCATCGACGTCAAGGGCGACAAGTACGTCATCGACGGCAACACCGTCACCCACCCGTACACCGACGGGTTCCAGGTCCACAACGTCTATGACCCCTACGGCTGCGGAAACACCTTCACCGGCAACAAGTTCACCCTCGGCTCCGCTCCCGGCTACGGCATCAACGTGACCGACAACAGCGGCTGTGCCCTCAAGAACACCGTCGCCTCGTCCAACACGTCGAGCGGCGGAAAGGGCCTGACGAACATCCCCGTCGTCAACTGACGCGGGCCGGTCCCCCGGCCGGCCCAACCGAACCCCGACTCCGGTTCCCCCGCCCAGGGGGGCGGCCGCGAGCCGGGGTTCGGCGCGTCACGCGAAGGTCAGGCCGCCGTGACGACCTCGGTGTCGTAGAAGCAGAAGTGGTCCTTGATCGCGGCCACGTCGTCCTTCGGCTCGTGGTACGCCCAGACCAGGTCGGCCGCGCCGGGCACCGACCAGTACGAGGCGTCCCCCTTGAACGGGCAGTGCGTGGTGGTGTCCGAAGCGACGAGCAGCTCCGTGCGCACATCCTCCGGCGGCAGGTAGTAGCGCACCGGACAGCCCGTCTCGCGCAGCTCCAGCGGCCGGCTGCTCTCCGCCAGGAGCTGTCCGTCGCGCACGACCCGTACCGCGGTCGTGCCCTCTTCGATGGTGATGCGGTGTCCATTCGTCATATCCACTGCAGCGCCGGGAGACCGTCGGTTCTTCCCCCCGCGGCCGATCCCCGGCGCGTCATTGCGCCCGGGTTCCGTCACGGAGTGCCGGACGGGTCGTCGAGATCCCCTCCGCCGGCGCGGATTCCCGGGCGGCGAGCACCCGGGCGACCAGGATCTGCCCCGCGGCCAGCGCGAGGGAGGTGGCTGCCAGTCCCGACCACAGGAACGCCGGGCCCGCGTGTTCGAGGATCTGGGTGCCGGCGATCGGCGCGGCGACGCCGGCGAAGCCCCAACTGATCCCGTACACGGCCAGGTAGCGGCCGGTGCCGCCGGGCGGCGCCAGGTCCGCGACGAGTGCGTAGGACCGTCCGAGTATCACCAGATCGCCCAGGCTCCAGACGACGGTCGCGACCAGCGAGCCCGTCAGGGTGTGCGCCGCCGCGTAGCCGGCCAGGCCGGCCGCGAGCACGACGTGGCCGAGCGCGAGCGCCGCGGGCGCCGACAGCTCCGCCAGGCGCCGCAGACGCAGCAGGGGCTGGGCGACGACGATCGTCAGGGCCGAGACCGTGAAGAGCACGCCCGCGTCCGCCGGTCGCATCCCGCGGCGCGCCAGGGACAGCGGAAGCGCCATCATCACCTGCAGATAGACCAGGGCGGAGACGGTGCCGCAACCGAGCAGGAGCAGCAGGGTGCGATCACGCCACGGCTTGATGCCGACGGAACGTTCGGAGGCGCGGAGGACCGTGGGATCACGTCGAAGCGGGCGGTCGCCGGGCAGCACGAGCCGGATGATGACCGCGCAGGCCAGGCAGCTCAGGGCGTCGGCGACGAACAGCCAGCGCAGGTCCCACCGCCCCAGGCCCGTCGCGATCAGTCCGGCGCCCATGCCGCCGACGGCGAGGGCGGCGTTCAGCAGGCTGTAGGCGCGGACCCGGTCGGCGGGTCCCACGCAGTCGGCGATCATCGCCTGGCTCGGCGGTTCGTACAGTTCGAAGACGAGTCCGAGCAGCACGGCGAAGATCGCGACCGCCGTCAGGGACTGTGCCGCCGCGATCCCGAGCTGGGCGACGGCGCAGCCGGTCAGGCCGAGGACGATGGTGCGGCGCCGCCCGAGGTGGTCCGCCAGGCGGCCTCCCGCCAGGCGCGACGGGATTGTCGCGAGCCCGAAGGCGGCCGAGACCAGCCCGGCGGTGGCGACGCTCGCCCCGAAATCGGTGCTGATCAGGACGGCGAGGAAGGACAGGGAGAAGGCCCCGAGCCGGTTGATCGCCCGGGCTGCGAGCAGCAGCCAGACGGTGCGGGGCAGTCGGCCGCCGCGCGCCTTGGGTCCCATGCCCGATCCCACTTCCTATCACTGGTGAATCGACTATCGTCAGTGACGGACGTTAAACCGGAAGAGGTAACTGGTCAAGTGCTATTCGACAGTCACATGGCGGCACTGCTCGACGCGTGCGTTGCGCTCGTCAACGCGCTGACCGACGGCGACGCGCGCGGCAAACCGTTCACCGCACCGGCGGGCGCCGACCTCCCCGCCGCCGTCCATACCGCACTGCCCTCCCCCGGCGCGCGCTCCGGCACGATCGAACCGGCGGCGGCCGCCCACCTGGCCGAGACGGCGCGGAGACTGCGGGAGGTCTTCGAGGCGGTGGCCGGCGACCGCATGGACGACGCGGTCACGGTCCTGAACGAGCTGCTCCGCTCGAACGGCGCCCGCCCGCAGCTGGACCGGGTCGAGGGCGAGCCCTGGCAGGTCCACTTCCACGGCGCGGACGACTCGCTGGCGGTGGGGTGGAGCGCGGGTTGTGCGACCGGCCTGGCCATGGTGATCGGCGGTGACCTCGCCGGCCGCCTCGGCATCTGCCAGGCGGCCCGGTGCGATCGGGTCTATGTCGACACCTCACGCAACGCCGCCCGCCAGTTCTGCTCGACGGCATGCCAGAACCGCTCCAAGGCTGCCGCGTTCCGTGCGCGCCGCGCCACGAAGCCGTGAGCCCTGAGCCCCGAGTGAGCGCTGAGCCGTGACCTCGCTCCGGGCCCGGAGCCGGCCCGGCACACAGGTGCCGCCGGCGCGTGCACCCGGCCGAGGCACGTTCCTCGGCCGGATGGAGCACCGTGAAGGGCGCGGCCGGACGCGTCATCCGAAGCTGGGCACGTGACTGCGAGGTTCGACCCGCGCCACGCTCCCCGGGAGGTACGCACGTGCTGTCACGATCGTCCGGACGCCGCCACACCCGACGCCTGATGCCGTTCGCCGTGGTGATCGCCGCCGCGGCAGCCGGCGGGCTCGTCCAGCCCGCGCACGCCGGGGACCAGGCCCGTCCCGACCCGGACCAGGCGCTGCGGCGCGGCCTCCAGCAGCTGGTCGACACCGCGGGCGGGCCGCCCGGAGTGATCGCCGTGCTCAAGCGCGGCAACCGGACCGAGGTGTACCGGGCCGGTGTCGCCGACGTCGAGACCGGCGGCCCCCTGCACGCGACCGACCACATGCGGCTCGCCAGCGTCTCCAAGGCGTACAGCGGGGCCGTCGCCCTGCGACTGGTGGACCGGGGGCGGCTCAAGCTCGACACCACGATCGGCGAGCGGCTTCCCGCACTACCCGCCGCCTGGTGCAAGGTGACACTCCGCCAGTTGCTGAACCACACCAGCGGACTTCCCGACTTCACCGGCTCCGCCGAGTTCCGGCGGATCCTGACCGAGGACCCGCACCACGTCTTCGACTCGCGGAAGCTGCTCGACTTCGTCGCCGACAAGCCGCTGGTCTTCCCCGCGGGCACGCGGTACCAGTACTCCAACTCCGACAACATCGCCGTCGCGCTGATGGCCGAGGCGGCGACGGGCCGGCGCTACGAGGACCTCCTGAAGGAGCTGGTCTACCAGCCGCTGAACCTGCGGCAGACCAGCCTCCCGCAGGGTTTCCGGCTCCCCCGGCCCTACCTGCACGGCTACGCGGCCGACCCGCCCGCCCCGCCCGAGGACGTCACCGAGCTCTTCGGCTCCTCCGGCGTGTGGGCCTCCGGCGCCGTCGTGGCGACACCGAACGACCTCACCGCGTTCATCCGCGGCTACGCCGGCGGCAGCCTCGTGTCGCCGCAGACCCGCAAGCAGCAGCTGACCTTCGTCCCCGGCGGAGCGTCGGAACCCGCCGGCCCGGGCGTCAACGCGGCGGGTCTGGCGATCTTCCGCTACACCACCCGCTGCGGAGTGCTCTACGGCCACACCGGAAACACCGCCGGCTACACCCAGCTGGCCGCCGCGACACCGGACGGCAAACGATCCCTGACCTTTTCCGTCACCACTCAGATCAGCAAGAGCATGAAACCCGCGCTGCTCGCCCAGGTCCGCGACATCCAGGAGGACTTCGCCTGCGCCCTGCTGCGCCCCTGAGCTCTCGCGGACCCGCCGTACCCGCCGTGGCCCGACGTTCCTCAGCCGGCGCGGAAGGCCCGGCGATACGCCGTCGGTGAGACGCCGATCGTGGTGGCGAGGTGCTGGCGGAGCGAGACCGCGGTGCCGAAACCCGCGTGGGCGGCGACCTGGTCGACCGGCAGGTCGGTGGTCTCCAGCAGCCGTCGGGCGTGGCCGACGCGCTGTTGGAGGAGCCACTGGCCCGGCGGCATGCCCACCTCGTCGCGGAAGCGCCGGCAGAACGTCCGGACGCTCATGCGGGCGTGCGCCGCCAACTCGGCCAGGGGGACGGGGCGGTGCAGCTGGCCCAGGGCCCAGTCACGGGTCGCCGCGGTGGTGGCGGCCGAGGGCTCCGGGATCGGGCGCTCGATGTACTGGGCCTGACCGCCCTCCCGCCAGGGAGGCACCACGCACAGCCGGGCCACCTGGTTGGCGACTTCGCTGCCGTGGTCGCGGCGCACCAGATGCAGGCAGAGGTCGATCCCGGCGGCGACACCGGCCGCCGTGAGCACCTGCCCGTCGTCGACGAACAGCACGTTCGCGTCGACCTGGATCAGCGGGAACGTCCGCTGGAAGTGCTCCGCCTCGCTCCAGTGGGTCGTCGCGGGACGGCCGTCGAGCAGACCTGCCGCGGCCAGCACATAGGAGGCGGTACAGATCGAGACGATGCGCACGGCGGACGGCAGAAGGGCGAGCGCTCCGGCCAACGCGTCGGGCAGCCAGTCCCGTTCCTCGTCGGGGCCGCAGGCGAAGGGCGGGATGACCAGCGTGTCGGCGCTCCGCAGCGCCTCGCTCCCGTGGGCCACCGTGACGGCGAAGTCGGCGCTGGTGGTGACAGGTCGCCCGTCCAGGCTGCACGTGACCACCTCGTACAGCGCCTCGCCGTCACGCCCCACGGCGGTGCCGAAGATCCGCGCAGGAATGCTCAGTTCGAAGGGATAGACGCCTTCCAGGGCCAGGACCACGACTCGGTGCATGGCAAGATTCTTTCAGATGCTGGCCATCTTGCCACTCGTTCTCCCGTGCGCGATACGGAAACCTTGATCCCAACGGGCTGCAGGGGCCCGGCGGAACAGGGGGAATGACGATGCGCGCGATCGGCCAGGACGGCTTCGGCGGGCCCGAGGTACTGAAGGTCGTCGAGGTGGAGCGGCCCGAGCCCGGACCGGCCGAAGTGCTGGTGCGGGTGCACGCGGCCGGGGTCAACCCGACCGACTCCTGGCACCGGGCCACCGGTGGCCTCGCGGGTATCGCGATCCGGCTCGGCTGGGACGTCTCGGGGGTCGTCGAGACGGTCGGACTCGGGGTCACCACACTCGCCCCCGGCGACGAGGTGTTCGGGATGCCACGCCACCCGCTCCCGGCGGGCACCTACGCGGAGTACGTCGTCTCCCCGGCCCGGCACCTGGTCCGCAAGCCCGCCGGACTGACCCACGCGCAGGCCGCCGCCCTGCCGCTGGCCGCGCTCACCGCCTGGCAGGCGCTGGTGGACGTCGCGGACGTGCGTGCCGGCCAACGCGTACTGATCCACGCGGCGGCGGGCGGTGTCGGCCACCTCGCCGTCCAGATCGCCAAGGCCCGCGGCGCGCACGTCATCGGCACCGCCCGCTCGGCGAAACACGCCTTCCTGCGCGGCCTCGGCGCCGACGAACTGATCGACTACACCCAGGCCGACTTCGAGACCGCCGTCGAGCCGGTCGACGTGGTCATCGACACGATCGGCGGGGAGTACGGGCCCCGTTCGCTGCGCACCCTGCGCGCGGGCGGCATCCTGGTCGCCCTCGCCTCCCCGGCCGAGACCTACCTCGCCGACCTGGCCCGTCCACTCGGGCTGCGCGCGGCCTTCATGGTCGTCGAAGCCGACCAGGCGGGCCTGCGGGAGATCGCCGCCCTCGTCGAAGCGGGCCTGCTGCGCCCCGAGATCGACACGGTGCTCCCCCTCGAACACGCCGCCAAGGCCCACGAGCTCGGCGACGGCCGCCGCGCCACGGGCAAGATCGTCCTCTCCGTCACCGACTGACCCGCGGAAGGTCCTGCCGGCCGCCGCACCGGACCGAACACCCCCCGTCAGGCCGCCTTGGCCTGACGGCGGTAGCCACCCGGCGCCACGCCGAACTCGCGCTTGAAGGCCTTGGCGAAGGCGAACTCCGAACCGTAGCCGGTACGGGCGGCGACCGTCGTCAGGGGAGCGTCGGACTCGCGCAGCAGGCGGGCCGCCGCCGTCATGCGCCAGCGGGTCAGGTACGCCATAGGCGGTTCGCCCACCAGCGCGGCGAACCGCCGGGCGAAGGCGGCACGCGACAGCCCGGCCTGCTCGGCCAGCGACTCGACCGTCCACTGGGCGGCGGGGTCGGCGTGGATCGCCTCCAGGGCCGGCGCCACCGCCGAGTCGCCGAGCGCCGCGGCCCAGCCCCGCGCCGCCGCCGGCGGTTGATCGTCGAGCCACGCCCGCAGGATGTACAGGAGCAGCGAGTCGATCAGGGCGGGCACGATGCCGTCCGAGCCGATGCGTGGGTTCTCCAACTCGGAGCCGAGCAGTTGCACGGCGGCGGTCAGCTCCGGATGGCGGCCGTGCCGCGTCGCCAGGTGGATCACCTCGGGCAGCTGCCGCACCAGGGGGTGCGGGCGACCCTGGTCCAGGTGGTAGTTGCCGCACAGCAGGCTGGTCTCGGGGCCCTCGCCGCCGATCGTGACCGAACCGATCGGCGAACCGGCCCGGAACTGCTCCGCTCGGGACTCCTCCCCCGGTGTCGTCGGTTGGTCGGCGAGGATGTGGCCGCGTCCGTCCCGCAGGAAGACCACGTCGCCCGGGCTCAGCGGGATCGGCTTCAGGTGCGGCGCCTCCCCGTCGAGCGGCACCAGCCAGCAGGTCCCGTACAGCACCACATGGAACCCGGCGCCGGCGACCGGCGGCAGCCGCAGGCCCCAGGGGGCGCGGCCGTTGGTCCGCACGGACGCCGGCTGCCCGGTGCGCATCGAAGCCAGCGCCTCGGTGAGGATGTCCATCCGGACTCGCCCTTCCTGGTGCGGCCCGTGTGGTCAGACCGTCAGGACAATCTTGCCCTGTACGTGCCCCGAGCCGACCAGCTGGTGGGCCTTTCCAGCCTCCTCCAGCGGGAACACCTCCTCGACGTATGGGCGGATCCGTCCCGCGTCGACCAGCTCGGCGATCGCCTCGAGGGCGGCGTAGTCGGGCTCGACCGATATGCCGGCGAAGCGCCGCCCGGCCGCCCGCACCCGCGCGGCGAGCTCCGGGTCACCGTGTTCCAGGATGCTGATGAGTACGCCGCCGGGACGCAGCACGCCGAGCGACAGATCACCCTGGGCCGTGGAGTCGAAGACCGCGTCGACGTCCTTGACCGCCTCGGTGAAGTCGGTGGTGCGGTAGTCGATGACCTCGTCGGCGCCGAGGCCGCGGACGAAGTCGTGCCGGGCGGCACTGGCGATGGCGATGACATGGGCGCCGCGCGCCTTGGCGATCTGCACCGCGAAGTGGCCGACGCCGCCGGCCGCCCGGTGGATCAGCACCCGGTCGCCTTCCTTGACGTCGGCTGCCTGCACCAGACCCTGCCAGGCGGTGAGCGCCGCGAGCGGGATGGCGGCGGCGTGCACATGGTCGATCGAGGCGGGCTTGCGGGCCACCTGGCGGGACGGCACGGCCACGTACTCGGCGTACCCGGTGGCCGCGCGGGGGAAGAACGGCATCCCGTACACCTCGTCGCCCACCTCGAACCTGGCGCCGGGGCCGGCTTCCTCCACCACCCCGGAGATGTCCCAGCCCACCCCGAACGGCGGCTCGCCGAGAAGCGGGAAAGCACCCGCCCTGACGGCCACGTCCACCGGGTTGACCGCGCTGGCGCGGACCTTGACGAGGACTTCGCCGGACAGCGGCTTCGGCCGCTCGACTTCGGCGACCTCGAGGACCTCGGGACCGCCGAAGGACTTCTGGATCACTGCGCGCACGGTGACTCTCCTGGGGTTGTGTTCTGTTGCCGTCCTTGTCGGCGGCTTGATGTCCTCAACCCTAGGGAGATCGAATGAGCGGCAGAATGGCCTTCCGTCTCGGCTACATGTCTCAGCGTCTTGCACAACGTTGCGCACGGCCATACGCGCCTTCACATGATGACGGCATCCCCGGCGTTCTCGCGGTTCTCGCCCTTCGCAAGGTCGCTACGCGCCCCGGCGCGCGTAGCGCCGACACCCGCGACCACCACGAACGCGACACCGAACGCGGACGCCGGGCCGGGGACCTGGCCGAGGATGACGAGCCCTACGGCTACAGCGATGGCCGGCTCAAGGCTCATCAAGGTGCCGAAGGCCGTGGTGGTGAGTCTGCGCAGGGCGAGGAACTCCAGGCTGAACGGGAGCACCGGATGCAGCAGGGCCAGTGCCAGCCCGATGAGCACCAGGGGCCAGGTCACGTGGCCCACTTCGGTCGGTGCGGCGAAGAACGTGGTGACGATCGCGGCGACCGGCATGGAGAGGGCGAGGCCCTTCAGGCCGGTGACCTGGTCGCCCACCTTCTGCGTGAACGCGATGTACACCGCCCAGCACAGCGCGGCGGCCAGCGCGAACCCGACCCCGACGAGGTCGGTGCCCCCGTGCCAGGGTTCGGTGAGCAGCACCACGCCGGCCCCGGCCAGCAGGGCCCACAGCCTGCGGCCGCCCGCCGCGCCGTACAGGGCCAGACCCAGCGGCCCCAGGAACTCCAGCGCACTGGCGGTACCCAGCGGGATGCGGGTGACCGCGCACATGAAGAGCACCATCAGACCGGCTGTCGCCACGCCCAGGACGGCACACGCCACCAGGTCCTTGCGCATGAAGTCCGACCGGCGCGGCCTGACCAGCACCAGGAGGAGGAGTGCGGCCCAGACGAGCCGCAGCCACACGGTGCCCACGGGGCCGAGCCGGTCGAGCAGCGGGACCGACACGCCCAGGCCGAGCTGGACGCAGAGCATCGACGCGACGGCCATGAGCGCGCCGTTCCGGGCTCCGCCGGGCGGCCGGCCGAGGCTGGAAGGTGGTGCGGGGAGCGCGGGAGCCGCGGTGTCGGCAAAGGTCATGGCTCCAGTAGACGGCGCATCCATCGTTGATGTCCACGTTCCGATCATGGACAGTCCGTTCATGAATGCTGAACAATGGCGGGATGGAGACGCGGAGGCTGGAACTGCTGGCGGAACTGTCCCGGCTGGGCTCGATGCGTGCTGTCGCCGACGTCCTGGGCACCACGACCTCGACGGTGTCGCAGCAGATCGCGGCCCTGTCCCGGGAGACGGGCAGCGTCCTGCTGGAGCCCGACGGACGCAGGGTGCGGCTGACGCCCGCGGGGCGCCGGCTGGCCGAGCACGCCGTGACCATCCTGGCCGCGGTCGAAGAGGCCCGCCTGGACCTGGGCCCGGAGGCGGAACCCAACGGCACGATAAGGGTCGCCGGTTTCGCCACCGCCATCCGCGGCTCCCTGCTGCCGGTCATCACCGAACTCGCGACGAGCCACCCCCGGGTGCACCTGCTGATCCGCGAGCACGAGCCGGCCGAGGCCCTCGCACTGCTGGCCGGCGACGGCGCGGACCTGGCGCTGACCTACGACTACAACCTCGCTCCGGCGACCATCGACCCGTCGCTGCGGGCGACACCACTGTGGACGGCGGACTGGGGACTGGGTGTGCCCGCGCTCCCCGGTACTCCGACCGGGACGGCGCAGGAGGTGTTCACCCGGTTCCGCACGGCCGACTGGATCGTCAACTCCCGGAACACCGCGGACGAGCACGTCATCCGTACCCTCGCCTCCATGGCCGGCTTCAGCCCCCGCGTCACCCATCAGGCCGACAGCCTCGACCTCGTGCAGGACATGATCACCGCGGGTTTGGGCGTGGGCCTGCTGCCCATTGCCGCCACGCCCAGCTCCGGCATCCGCATTCTCCCCCTCACCTCCCCCGGCGTCGTGTTGCGCTCCTACGCCGTCGCCCGGCACGGCCGCCTGAACTGGCCGCCGCTGGCCCTGGTCACCGGCCTCCTGCGCGACCGTGCCGACGGCAGTGACGCAGCGGAATCGTGATGGAGAGGGTGACCCCATGATCTCCTCGCGGAAGCCCGTCGCCCTCGTCCCCGTCTCTCCCCGGTCCGCCGAGGCACGCGACCTGATGAGGGCCTATTTCGACGACATCCTCAGCCGGGCGTACGGCCGCCCGGCGACCGGCAGCGAGATCGACACCGTGCTGCGGAACGCCCCCAGCGCCGATCTCGCCCCGCCGCACGGCCTGTTCCTGGTGGCCCGCCAGGACGACGTCGCCGTCGCCTGCGCGGGGCTGCTCCTGCTGCCACCCGCCACCGCCGAGATCCGCCGCGTCTACACCGCGCCGACCGCCCGCGGACAGGGCATCGGAGCACTCCTCCTGCGAGAGCTGGAAACGCGCGCCCGCGATCTCGGAGTGACGCGCATGCGGCTCGACACCCGGGACGACCTCGTCGAGGCGCGCCGGATGTACTCCCGGCTCGGCTACAAGGACGTGCCGGCGTTCAACGACGACCCGCACGTCGACCACTGGCTGGCTAAGACCCTGCCGTGAGTCCCGCACCGAGGCCGAGCCGGTACGCCTCCAGTCGGTCGACCAGATCCTGCGGACGGGAGAGGGACGGGAGGTGTCCGCTGTCCATCTCGTCCGGGGTGAAGCCCAGCCGTTCCCGGACGACACGGCGCTGGAACGCTGCCGGGAGGAACCGGTCGTGCCGGCACAGCAGGAACCGGGTCGGCACCTGCGGCCAGCTCCGCAGCGGCCAGGGCTTGAGGAAGGGCGCATCCGCCTGGTTGCGCGAGTGCTCCGCCATCAACTCGGCGGCCAGCTCCTTGGGAACGTCGTGGAGGAACGCGACGTCCGGATCGAACGGGGCATCCGGGTCACGGCCCGCGGCCGCCTCCGCCTCCCGCCTGGCACCGGACAGACCGGTGTTGTCCCACCATTCCCCCGGCGACTCCCCCGGGGCGGGAACCATGGCCGCCACCAGCACCATCAGGTCCACCGGCACCCGTTCGCAGACCAGCGGCGCGGTGAACCCACCCAGCGAGTGCGCCACCACCACCAGGTCGGTACGGTCGCCGATCGCGTCCAGGACCGCCTCGGTGTACGCCGCCAGACCCGCCGACTCGTCCTCGCACGGCAGGTCGGCCGCCACCACGTCGTGCCCCCGCTCACGTAGCAGCGGCACCACCAGATGCCAGTACCAGGGGTCGCATCCGGCGCCGGGAATCAGCACATAGGTCGTCATCGTCAGTCCTCACACAGTCCGGCAACGCGCACACCACGCCACCCCAACGTCAGACACCGCCAGGCCCCGAAACTCATCGCCCGGCCCGAAGCGGAGGTGACGGCCGCACCGGGGCGCCCTCACTTCCCGCAGTTCCGGCCCGGCGGGTGCCGGCGCATCTTGTATGGCGTCGCGCTCCGCGGGCGGGCGTCGGGCGCTTCGTGACGGGTTCGGGTGGGCCGGATTGACCCATGATTCTGTCGCTGAAATGAACCCTGCACCGGGTCTATTGGAGACCTAGAGTTGTCTTCATCAAGCCACCGAGAAGTCCGCGGTCATCGCTGCGGAGCAGGGAGAACCACCATGAACGCCACCGCACTCACGCCGGTTCTGACGCGCGCCGCCACCGCTGAGACCACCAGTGACCCGAGCAGCGTCATGACCCTCCTCGCCGACTGCGGTACCGGCGGCAGTTCGGTGACGAGTTACCGCTCGCAGTTCGCGCAGGGGGCGGTGGGCGCGCCGGCTCACTTCCACACGCGGGCCTCGGAACTCTTCTTCGTCATCGGCGGTTCCTTGCAGGTGCTCGTCAACGACGAGGTGAAGATCCTGAACGCGGGCGACCTGCTGCTCGTGCCGCCGCACACCCCGCACGCCTTCGCGGCGGCCCCCAGCGCCGAGGCCGATGTGCTGTTCGTGTTCACCCCCGGGATGCCGCGCTTCGACTACCTGCGGCTGCTCGGCCGGGTGATGCGCGGCGAGGCGAGCCCCCAGGAGATCAAGGACTCCTCCGAGCAGTACGACAACCACTACGTCGACAGCCCCGCGTGGCGAGCCGCTCTCGACGCGGCGAAGTGACGGGACGCGAATAAGCCGGAGACGTCCGCCGCTCCTCTGCTACCGTTCGAACCATGATGCGCGCTGCTATGACGACGACGCCGGAGAGTGTCCCGGCGCGCTGACTACTGTCTTAGTCCGAAGCCCCGGGGCGAGTGCCCCGGGGCTTCGCCGTGTGGTCACTCGCCTCATCGTCCGCGAGGAGACCACCATGCACGATCACCGCAAGCTCGGACGCGAGCTGGAACTGTTCGACACCGACCCGCTGATCGGCGCGGGACTGCCGTACTGGCTGCCCGACGGTGCGGCCGTGCGCCACGCGCTGGAGGAGTACATCCGCACCGCGGAGCGGCGCGCCGGCTACCGGCACGTGTACTCACCGGTGCTCGGCAAACGCGAGCTCTACGAGATCTCGGGGCACTGGTCGCACTACAGCGACGACATGTTCCCACCGATGGAACTCGGCGGTGAGCAGGTGGTGCTGCGGCCGAGCCTGTGTCCGCACCACGCGGTGATCTACCGCTCGCGCTCCCGCAGCTACCGTGAACTGCCGCTGCGCATGGCCGAACTGGGAGGCATGTACCGCTCCGAGCAGTCGGGCGTGCTCGGCGGACTGACCCGCGTGCGGGCCATCCAGCTCAACGACGCGCACATCTTCTGCACCCTGGACCAGGTCGCCGACGAGACCCGGTCGGCGCTGGAGATGATCCGCTCTGCGTATGCGGCGCTCGGCATCAGCCCGAGCCGCTACCGGCTCTCGCTCCCCGGCCCGGGCGGCAAGTACGTGGCGGCTCCGGAGATGTGGCAGCGGTCCACCGCCCTGCTGACCCGCGTCCTGGACGACTCCGGCCTGCCGTACGAAGCGGTCGAAGGGGAAGCCGCGTTCTACGGCCCCAAGATCGACGTGCAGGTCACCGACGGCGCCGGCCGCGAGTCCACCCTGTCCACCGTCCAGATCGACTTCCATCAGCCCGAGCAGTTCGATCTGTGCTACGTCGGCGCGGACGGCGCGAAACACCGTCCGGTCATGGTCCACCGCAGCATCATCGGCAGCGTGGAACGGGCCGTCGCCCACCTCATCGAGCAGCACGGCGGCGCGTTCCCGGCCTGGCTCGCACCCACCCAGCTCGTCGTTCTCCCGGTCTCCGAAGCCGAGTTGCCGCAGGCCGCCGCACTCGTCCAACGCTGCCTGGACCAGGGGTTGCGCGCAGAGCTCGCCGGTCCGGAACGCGGCACCTTGGGTGCGCGCATCCGGCTCGCGCGGCTCGTGCCGTACCAGGCGGTGATCGGCGCCAAGGAGGCCGTCGACGACCACGTCGCCGTCCGACTGCGGGACGGTCGCCGGTTGCCCGCCCTGCCCGCCGCCGAGGCACTGACCCGCATCTCCGCTCTCGTCGGCGCCCACCGCACCGACCTGTGGGACGACGACACCCGGGTATAGGGCCCGGCTCGCTTCGGAGGCACTGCGACGAGCCGGATCGGATGGATTTGGCCGGGCCATCCGATCCGGCACCTCGGCCCCGTCGGCGGGGTCCAGGGGTCTAGCGGGTATCGCCTTCCCAGTCCCAGTGGTCCGGATCGCCCGCGCGGGGGCCGTAGAGGGCGCGCCCGCCGGGGCCGAACTTGCCGATCTCGGTGACCAGCGCGGCGCTTTCCCGCAGTTGCCGGTCCGTCCACCCGGTGACGTCGAGCAGCAGTCCGTCGAGGGGACCGCCGACCAGTTCCCGGTATACGTGACCGGTCCGGGGCCCCGGATCCGGATCGTCGTGGTCGGCGCCGTAGACCCGGCGCCAGATCAGTTCACCCATGCCCGTCAGCATTGCAGCCGGCACTGACACCGCGCCGGGATCGACTGCTCACGCGCAGGTCGGCGACCGTCGTCGCGCGATGAGGCCGACGCGGATACGGACGGTCCCCCGTGACCGGATGACAGGAGCCCGTCTGCCGGGGGTGGAGAGGTCCACGGCCACCTGGACGGTTCAGTCCATCCAGCGCACGACGAGCAGCGCGGCCAGTGCCACCGCGAGGGCGATGACGCGGAAACCGCTGTCCATGGCACCGCTCAGGGCCGCCGCCGAGGCCCCGCTGCCCGCCGTGTTCGCACCGAGCGCGGTACCCATGGCGGCGACGCCCAGGGCGCTCCCCACCTCTCGCGCGGCACCGTTGACCCCGGATCCCATGCCAGCGCGTTCGCCGGGCAGAGCGGCCATGATTCCGCCGGACAGCGGGGGCAGCGCGAGTCCGATACCGGCCAGCGCCAGCGCCGGGCACAGGATGTAGAGCGCGTACGGGGTGTCCGCGCCGACCAGCGAGAACGCCGCGAGTCCCGCGACGAGTGCGGCGAACCCGACGGCCACCACCGGCCTGGCGCCCCAGCGGCGCACCAGTTTCGTGGAGGCGCGGGACGTCAGCCCCATCGCGACCGCGATCGGCGCCAGCGCGACGCCGGCCAGGGCGAGGGAGTAGCCGTGGGCGACCGTCAGGTACTGGGCGTTGACGTAGAACATGGCGAAGGCGCCGACGAAGGCCACGGCGACCCCCAGCGTCCCGGCCCGCAGCGGGCGCAGCGCGAACACCCGGGGGTCCAGCAGGGGGTGGCGCCGGCGCAGCCCGACGAGCACGTACATCAGCGTGATCAGGGCCGCCGCGGCGAACGATCCCAGGACCAGGGCGGACGTCCAGCCGCGTTCGCGTCCCTCGATCAGTCCGTAGAGCAGCGCGATGATGGCCGCCGCGAGCAGCACCGAGCCGGGTGCGTCGAGCGGCGCCGGGCGCGTCGGTGTCCGAGGGGCCCGCAGGGCCGTGATCGCCGCGAGCAGGGCGCCGGCTGCTCCGAAGACGATGAACAGCCCCTGCCAGGGCAGGTACTCCAGCACCACGCCGCCGACCACGTTGCCGAGGATGCCTCCCGCGGCCAGCGACGCCGTCCAGGTGGCCACCGCGTGCGGGCGACGGGCCGGCGGGAAGAGCAGCATCAGCAGTCCGAGGGTGACCGGCAGCGCGAGCGCGGCTCCGGCGCCGGCCACCAGCCGGCCAGTGATCAGCAGCGGCACCTGTCCGGCCATGGCCGCGAGTACGCTGCCGGCGGTGAACAGGCAGAGTCCGGTGATCAGTACACCCTTGCGGCCGAGCCGGTCGGCCAGCGCGCCACCCGGGATCAGCAGGCAGGCGAAGGCGATCAGATAGGCGTCCACGATCCACACCAGGGCGGTGGGACCGGGGTGCAGCGAGCTGTGGGCGAGCGACGGGATCGCGAGGTTCATCGCGGCCGCCATCGCCTGCAGGGTCCCCACGCACAGGGACATCAGGACGAGCATTTCCCGGCTGCGCGGGTGCTCCTCGGATGCCGGCGGCGGTGCGGGTGATGCCAGTTGACCGTCTGTCTGTCGCCCTGCCACAGCGTCTCCTCGAGCTCTCGGTGCGGTACCCGGGAAACGGTAGGAGCGGCCTGACACAACGGCAAATGCACTTATCTCACAAGTATATTGCGTCACACACAATCAACCAGGCGAGAGGCATCGCATGACCCGGAACATGGATCTGAATCTCCTGATCGCTCTCGATGCCCTGCTCGACGAACGCTCCGTCACGGCCGCCGCCGATCGCCTCGGCCTGTCCGCTCCCGCGATGAGCCGCACCCTGGCCCGGATCCGTACCGCGTTCTCGGACCCGATCCTGGTCCGGTCCGGGCGGTCGATGGTGCCGACCCCGCGGGCCGAGGCCGTGCGCCAGGAGGTCAAAGCCCTCCTGGACCGCTCGCGTGCGCTGTTCGCCGAGGGCCGCCCGGTGGACGCGGCGCGGCTGGAGCAGACGTTCACGATCGTCGCCAACGACCTGCCGTCGACCGCCCTCGCCACCCGGCTGCTGCCCGGCCTCCAGCACTCCGCCCCGGGCGTCAGCGTCGTCCTGCTCCCCGAGAGCCCTCACCCCGACGACTTCGTCCTGCGCGACGGGACAGCGGACCTCGAGATCCGCATCATCACCGCACCGCCGCCCGAAACCCTCGTCGAGACACTGTTCACCGACGAGATGGTCGCCGTCGTCCGGCGCGGGCACCCCCTCGCGGGAAAGCCGCTCACCCCGGCCGGCTTCGCCGGCGCCCTGCACGTCCTCACGTCCCGGCGCGGCCGACTGCGTGGTCCACTGGACGACGCCCTCGAGGCCAAGGGCCTGCGCCGCCGGGTGGTCGCGGCGATGCCGACCTTCGCCGCGGCCCTCCAACTCGTCGCCGCCTCCGATCTGATGGGCCAGGCCCTGGCCAGAACCGGCGCACACCTGATCACCGCGCTCGGTCTGGAAGTCCTGCGCATCCCGCTGCGCATCCCGCCCATCGAGATCTCCATGGGCTGGCATCCCCGGCACGACAACGACCCGGCACAGCGCTGGTTCCGGGAGCAGGTGCGTGCCGCTCTCGGCGGCGACGCCGCCCCGGCCACCGGCCACGGCGCGTGACCGTCCCACGTCCCAGGGGCCGCACCGGCGTCCCTCCCGTGCCGTCGCCGACGGAAGCGGGCGGCGTTGGGCTTAGTGTTCGGCTCATGGAGTCCTACACCATTGGTCAGGCGGCGAACCTGCTCGGCGTGAGCGTCGACACGGCGCGGCGCTGGGCCGACGCAGGCCGTTTCCCCACCCACCGCGAGAACACCCGCCGGTTCGTCGACGGCCCGGACCTGGCGGCCTTCTGCGTCGAGGTCGCGCAGGAGACAGCTGCGGAGAACGGCGAGGCGCACACCTCCGTGCGCAACGCCTTCTCGGGCATCGTCACCGCGGTCAAGCTCGGCGACGTCGCCGCCCAGGTCGAGATCCAGGCCGGCCCCCACCGGCTGGTCTCCCTGCTCACCCGCGAGGCAGTCGAGGAACTGCGGCTGGAAGTGGGCATGCGGGCCACCGCACGGGTGAAGTCCACCAGCGTCCACGTCGACCTCACCTGAACCGCGTCCCGCCGCTTCGGGCGCCCGCCGCTCACTTGCGGCGGGACAGCGCGATCATGACCAGCACGAGAACGCCGACCAGCAGCAGGATCCCCACCACGGTGAGAACGACATGACTGCCGCCGGACGCGGAGGGGGGTGGATCGGGAGCGAGGTCAGCCAGCAGAGACACGTGTGTTCTTCCCTTCGACGGGACCGGTGATGGCGGCCGGGGCCGCCCCCAGACCCAGAATGAGCATCAGTAGGACCGGGAACTCCAGATAGGCGTGGTAGCTCGCGACGGCCGCGTACAGCGCCTTGCCCTGCGCGTAGTCCGTCGCGAACAGGCACGCGAGTGCGGCGGCCGCGCCCAGGCCCAGCGCCCACGCCCGCCAGCCGCGCAGCGCCGGCACGCGGCGTTCGAACGCCCGCGAGGCGTCGGGCGCGTAGCGCGGCAGGAACCAGACCCAGACCACGTAGTGCATCGTCTGCAGGAACGCGAAGACCGCGACGAAGCGCAAGCTCACCGCCGAGTCCAGCCACGCCGGTGGGGTGTACGCGGCGGACAACCGGTCGGTCCACGCCGTGCCGGCGGCCAGCCAGTGGTCGAACGCCCCGGCCATCAGCAGCGCGGGCACCAGCAGGACCCATCCGCACTGCACCGCACGGAAGGTGCCCCGCCCATGGGGCAGCCGCCGCGACCACTCCCACAGGAAGAGCAGGGGCACGATGTTGTGCAGATGCGTCAGCACCACGAAGTGGTAGGCCGGGAAGGTCAGTGAGGTGCCGGCCGCCGCGGCGAGCACGGCGACCGCCGCCGCCAGCAGCGGCGTCCGGGAACGCAGGGCGTGCACACACGCGGTGCCCAGCAGCCCGTACGCCAGCAGGATCTCTCCGGTGCGCGTCACGGTCGACGGCGGCAGCAGGCGGCACACCACGATCCCCGTGATCAGCAGGCCCAGGAGTCGCAGGAGCGGCCCGCGCAGCACTCCTTCGAAGCGGCCGGCCACGTACCGCAGTTCCAGCACGTTGTGCAGGATCCCGAACGTCGCGAGCCCGACGACGGCGGTGCCGGCCGGAAGCCGCAGCGCCGCGACCAGCGCGACGGCAGCCGCGCACCCGAACCCCAGCACCGGCGCGGCACCCAGCCCCCGCACGACGGGCAGGGCCGCCGCCTGCGCGCTCGCCATCCGTCCCCTCCCCGTGACACGATCCCGCCGTGCCGTACGTGTTCGCACTCGCTCTGACCGTGCTCGTCGAGGTTCCCGTCTACATCGCAGCGCTCACCGTAGCGGGCCGCGTCCGGCCGACGCGCGCCGGCGTCGCCGCCCTGATCGTCAACGGTGTGACGCACCCACCCCTCTGGTGGTTCCTCACCCATGTACCGGCCGCGGGCTACTGGGAGTACTTCGCCGTGGCCGAGGCAGTCGTCTGCCTGGTGGAGGGGGTGCTCCTGAGCCGTATGCTCCGGCTGAGGGGGCCTGTCCCGTACGCGGCATCCGTGACGGCCAACGCGGCATCGATCATCGCCGGGCTGCTCCTGGCCCGAGCAACCTGATCCCTAGTCCAGAACCAGTTCCCCGACCCGCTGGTCCCCGCTCATCTCACCCGTCGGCCGGACCCCGAGCCCCAGGTAGAAACGCTCGGGGCCGTCCTCACCCGGGTGCCAACTGGTGGTGAGGCGATTGCCGCCACGGCGGCGGATCTCAGCGGCCACGGCCTCGACGGCGAACCGCCCACAACCGCGGCCCTGCTCGCCGGCCGCGATGTTCAGGCGCCACAGACCGGAGCGGATGTCGTTGCCCGTGCCGTCGCCGGCGAAGTCGATGTCCAGAAAGGCCATGACGAAGCCCACGATCCGGTCGCCGTCGACGATGAGGCGGGGCCAGGCGATGCCGGGGTGGAGGTACGCCTCGGCGAGGGACTTCACGACCGGAGCCACCAGGTGCTCCTGGTCGGGCCGGACCTTGAGGTTGATGGCCGCATCGAAGTTGTCGGCGGTGATTTCCGCCAAGCGGAGCGCAGTCGTCATGCGGAGACCCTAAGACAGTGGATCAGGTGATTCTCCGGCCCCCGGGCAGGGGGCCCGCTGAGTGGCGGACGCGCAGGTGCCCGGCCGGCCTTGGGCAGGCCGGCCGGGCACCTGATGCTTCGGTGTGCCGGTCAGGTGGTGAGGTGCCACTGCTGGTTGGCGGCGGTGCTGTTGCAGGCCCAGATCTGGAGGCGGGTGCCGTTGGCCGAGCTGGGGCCGGTGGCGTCCAGGCAGCGGCCCGATCCGGTGTTGACGAGCGTGCTTCCGGCGCCCACCGTCCACTTCTGCGCGGCGGTGCCGTTGCAGTCGTAGAGCTGGATCTTGGTGCCGTCAGCAGTGCCCGCGGCGGTGACGTCCATGCACTTGCCGAGCGCCCGCAGGGATCCGTCGGACGCGGACGTCCAGGACTGCGCCCCCGTCCCGTTGCAGTCCCAGAGCTGTACGGGCGTGCCGTTGGCGGTGTTCGACGAGGCCACGTCGACGCACTTGTTGCCGTAGCCGGTGATCGGGTGGCCCGTTCCGTTCCCGCCGCCCGTGTCGCTGGTGGTGACGTGCACGTAGTCCACGACGAGCTGCTGCGGGAAGGTGGTGTTGGCGTCGGGGTCGCCGGGCCAGTAGCCGCCTACCGCGAGGTTGAGCAGCAGGTAGAAGGGATGGTCGAACACCCAGCGGTTGCCGCCCAGGTCGGCGGGGGTGCGGGTCTGGTAGAGGTTGCCGTCGACGTACCACTTGATGGAGTTCGGGGCCCAGTCCACGGAGAAGGTGTGGAAGGCGTCGGAGAAGCTCTGGCCGCCGGGGAGCGTGTAGCCGGCGCCGATGCCCGCGGCGCCGGAGTAACCGGGTCCGTGGATGGTGCCGTGCACCGTACCGGGCTCGAAGCCGACGTTCTCCATGATGTCGATCTCACCGCTGTTGGGCCAGCCGGCCGTGCCGATGTCGTTGCCGAGCATCCAGAACGCGGGCCACATGCCCTGGCCGCGCGGCAGCTTCATGCGGGTCTCGAAGTGCCCGTACGCCTGGGTGAACTTGGACGGCGTGGAGAGCCGGGCCGAGGTGTACTGACAGGTGCCGTACCAGCACTGGTAGTTGGCCGGGTTCTCCTTGCGGGCGGTGATGACGAGGTTGCCCTGGCCGTCGAGGGCCGCGTTGTGGTTGCCGCTCGTGTAGTACTGCCGCTCGTGGTTGTTCACGTTGTCGCCGGTCTCGTAGCCCCACTTGGAGCTGTCGACCGCGCTTCCCGCGGCACCGTTGAAGTCATCGGTGAAGGTGGCGGCAGCCGCTGCGGAAGGGGCGTTCTCGGCGCCGGAGGCCTGTGGGGCCAGCGCCTGCTGTAGCCCGCCGCAGAGCAGCAGCACGGCGGCGGCGAACAGCGCGAGGGGGCGGGGACTTATGCGTCGGGTGGGGGGTGACGCCGACATGAAGGGCTCCTCAGTGGGGGACGGGGAAAGCCGGAAAACCGTCTGACTCCTTACGGACGGACGAGGGTGCGGGTCAGGCCGAGAGCGCTCTCAGAAACGCCGTCACACACGGGCACGCGTGCGCGAGGAGTCGACCGAGGCGACTGCGGTACCGCTTCCGACGCCCCGCAGCGTCGGATCATCGGTACACGACAGAGCAGCGCTTTGAGGCGCTGCACGGCCACGACCATGCTTGGACTAGACCACGCCCCTGTCAAGACCACGGCCGGCCCTTCCGGTCATTCGGTGGACATCGGCACAGGACAGACGCCTATCGAGATACGCAAGCCGCCGAAAACCACCGGCGGGAGACAACTGCCGTATGTGCGCCAAGCCTTGACGGGGCCTTGCCGCGTCGGTTAACTCACCGTCTGGATTAAGTCGTGAAGTAAGTGGAGCCGCTACTGCCGCCCTCATCAGCGGGTGTCAGCCCCCCACCCGGCCGTGACCGACCCGCATCGGCCCCGGCCACCGCTTCCCTTCGACGGGCCGTCCACCGACGTGTCCGCACGTTGTTCTCTCCGCACGTCCCCCCCACCACCACTCCGCCGTGCCCAGGAGGAACCCCGTCCCATGGTCCGAACCCACACGGCACACTCCGTGCAACGCGTACTGATACGGCTGCTCGCGCTCTGCGCGCTCCTGCTCGGATTCGCCACCGTCCCGGAGACCGGCACCGCGCACGCGGTCCCCACCTTCAAAGTGCTGGCGTTCTACGACGGCACGTACGACGCGGCGCACATCAGCTTCGTCCACGAGGCCAACCAGTGGTTCCCGCAGCACGCCGCGGAGAACGGCTTCACGTACACCCCGACCAGTGACTGGAGCCAGCTCAACACCGCGAATCTGGCCAAGTACCAGGTGGTCCTGTTCCTGGACAACCACCCGCAGACCGCTGCCCAGCAGAGTGCGTTCAAGACGTACATGGACAACGGCGGCGGCTGGATGGGCTTCCACGTCTCGGCCTACAACGACGCCGGTTCCAACGCCTGGTCCTGGTACCACAACACGTTCCTGGGCACCGGCACCTTCAAGAGCAACACCTGGGGCCCGACGGGCGAGACGCTGAAGGTCGAGGACCGCGCACACCCGTCGATGGCAGGGGTCCCGGCCACCTTCGCGTCCTCGGTCAGTGAGTGGTACAGCTGGAACAACGACCTGCGCCAGAACCCGAACATCGACATCCTGGCCTCACTCGACCCGTCCACCTTCCCGGTCGGCACCGACCCGGCCCAGACCTGGAACAGCGGCTACTACCCGATCATCTGGACCAACCGCCAGTACAAGATGCTCTACGCGAACTTCGGTCACAACGCGATGAACTACGACACCAACACCGCGCTGTCGTCGACCTTCGCGAGCGCCCAGCAGAACCAGTTCCTCCTCAACGGCATCAAGTGGCTCGGCGGCGGTGCGCCCGATCCGGGCGCCGGCTTCACGCTCGGCGTCACGCCCGCCTCCGGCACGGTGGCGCCCGGCGCCTCGGCCACCGCCACGGTCACGACAGCGGTGACGTCCGGTGGCACGGCACAGAGTGTGGCGCTGACCGCGAGCGGTGCCCCGTCGGGGGCGACGGTGTCGTTCAGCCCGGCGTCGGTGACCTCGGGGAGCAGTTCCACGCTGACGGTGACCACGACCGCGGCCATCACACCGGGTACGTACCCCATCACCGTCACCGGCACCGCTTCGTCGGGCGCCCGTACGGCCACCTACAGCCTGACGGTGTCAGGCACCGGTGGCGGCTCGGGTGCGATCACGGGCTACGGCGGCAAGTGCGTGGACGTGGCGGGCGCCAGTTCGGTGAACGGTGCCGCGGTGCAGCTGTACGACTGCAACGGCACCGCCGCGCAGAGCTGGGCGGTGGGTTCGGACGGCAGCGTGAAGGCCCTGGGCAAGTGCATGGACGTCACCGCCGCCGGAACCGCGAACGGCACCAAGGTCCAGCTCTACGACTGCAACGGCAGCGCTGCGCAGAAGTGGAGCCCGAGCACCAACAACACTCTGGTCAACACCGGTTCCGGTCGCTGCCTCGACGCCGCAGGACCGAGTTCGGCCAACGGCACCCGACTCCAGATCTGGACCTGCAACAGCGCCGCCGCCAACCAGCAGTGGCACCTCCCCGGCTGAACGGACGGTGATCCCCCGGGGCAACCCGGGGGACCACCCGCCCGGCACGCGGTCACCGGAGCCGACGCGCTCCAGCCCGTCAGGCGTAGGTGTAGCGGGAGGTGTGGTCGATCAGGTCGGCCGGGGTGATGTCGTTCCACGGCTTCATGGTCTCGCGCAGGTCGACGACGTCCGGTGTCCCCGCGGCCGGCAGGTACGGCGAGGTCGGGTGCAGTCGCTGCCAGTCCGCCCACAGCTTGTCTATGAAGCAGTGGTGCAGCCAGAACACCGGGTCGTTGGGCGACACGCCCGTGCCCATCTGGCCGCCGACCCATACATGGACACGGTTGTGCAGGTTCACCCCGCGCCAGCCCTCCAGGTGGTTGCGGAACCCGTTCGACCGGCTGTTCCACGGGGCCATGTCGTAGACGGGCATCGCGAGGACGGAGTCGACCTCGGCCCGGGTCGGCAGGGGGCGGCCTCCGCCGCCGAGGGCACGGCGCAGGAAACTGCGGGAGTCCACACGGACGTTCACCGTCCACCGGCCGGAGTTGAAGGCGAACGGGCCGGTGGTCACCTGGGCGTCGGCGGCGCGTCCGTCGCCACCGAGGAAGTCCGCGCCCCACAGGGAGGCGGACGCCGTACGGTCCTGCGTCCAGTCCCAGTACGGGAGCATGACCTGGGGATCGACCGACTGCAGCGCCTGCTCGAACTCGAGAAGGAATCTGCGGTGCCAGGGCAGGAAGGACGGCGAGCGGTGCCCGACGCGCTCTCCGTTGTCGACGTCGGACATGATGAAGGCGTTGTGCGTGACGACGAACTCGTCGTACCGGCCACTTCGCTTGAGTTCCAGCACGGCGTCGGTGAAGGCACTCTTCTGTGCGGTGGTGAGGTTCGCCTGGTTCTGACGGACTGCCATGAGAAGTCTTTGTCCTCTTCGGGTGGTTCGGGTTCCGACGAGCGGGTGTGCGGGTGCGGGTGACTCGCGTCAGGCGAACGGAACGAGCGCGGCGCCGTGCAGTTCCAGCACCGCGGCCCGGGCCGCCGCGCGCGGCGTGGCGAACGTCTCGTAGTGGTTCACGACGCTGATCCAGGAGGAGTCGGCGTTCTGCATCACGTGCAGTTCCCCACCGTCCACGAACACGGCGTACCCCGCTCCCCCGCGGTGGTGTCCGGCGCCGGTCTGCGGCGCCCCCTGTATGCGCCGGCCCCGGTAGATCTCGTCGAACGCCTCGACTCCGGTGTGCGGGACGGACCCGGCGGTGTCGCCTCCGGGGCGCCGGGCGGCCAGTGCCACGGGGACGCCGAGTGCGACTCCGGTGAACGTGACGGCGGCGGCGCCGGTGACGGCGCCGCGCAGCACACTGCGGCGGGTGAGTTCGGACATGTACGGCCCCCATCGTGTCGCCTTCGGGTGCAACGACACCGAAAGGCAGGATTCCCAACAGGTGGTCACCTTTCGTGACCTCCCGAACGGGATGTTCGCAGGGGGCGGGCGCGGGTGGAAAGGAGCGTCCTTTTGGTTGGCTCCTTACCGGACATTCCATCGTAAGCCGTCGAAACTTGAACGAAGTGGATCTTGTAGAGAATCCTGCGGTCGGAGGGGTTCCACGCAAATATCTCTCGTGCATGGGCTGTCGCACGAGAGATATTCGGGTTGTACGGACGTTTTGGTGATATCGCCCACCAAAAGATCACGACGCAAAACCGTGCGGCCACGCGGCTCCGCGTGGCCGCCGCGTCACACCACGAGGCGGGCCGGCATCGTTCGGTCGACGTCGTCCAGACTCAGGACGCACTGCGGCACGCTGGAGCCGAAGCGGGGCTGGTGGATGCGGATCTGGAACGTCTGAGCGGGGTCCTCCGGCAGTTCGGCGGTGAGCACGCTCAGCCCGGCGCCGCGCATCCGCTCATGGACGACCTCGCGGCCGTCGACCAGAACCTCGACGTCACGTCTCATACCGGCACGGATGTTGACGGTGATCGAGTGACCCATGTGATCCAGGTGAAAATGATGACGTCGGAGCACGGCGCACCTCCGGGGCTGGCCTCCCTGCCAGCGTAGACCCGTCCTCCGGCGTTCGCGCTCCGCCGGCACGGACGATGCGCTGCGGTCAACGGTCGCTGCGTTCGGTGACCGATGCCGTCCGTGGCGGTCGTGCGTCATGGCTCCCGGGGCTCCACACGCCCTGCCGGCGGACGAAGGCCGCCACCCGCCCCGCCTGCCGGGCTGGTGAGGGGGGTGAGTTGCTGGATGTCGTGACGGGCCCGTATCGCGGCGATCCGCGCCTGGTCGGGCGGGCCTCCGGCGCCGAGCACGTCGGTGATCTCCTGGAGATAGTCCTCGTGGCCGGCCGGGGAGACCAGGAAGAGCATCCGGGCCGGTTCCGATGTGGGGTTGAAGAACGCGTGCGGGCAGCCGGCGGGCACGAACATGAAGCTGCCCGGCCCGCCCCGCATCACCTTGGCGCCGCTCTCCGACTCCCAGGAGCGCCAGTCGCCGCCGGCCTGCGTGGTCGGCTGGAAGGCGAGGAGATCGAGTTCGCCCTCCAGGACGTAGAAGACCTCCTCGGCCTGATCGTGCAGGTGCGCCCCGACATCGAATCCGGGCGCGATCTCGGCCTCGAACGTCGACCAGACCGTCGACCGCTCCGCTCCCGCCTTCAAGGTCATGTTCTGGATCCGGCGGCCGCCGCCGGGCGGCAGCAACAGTCCATCGGTCATGGCTCCTCGTTTCCTGTCGTCTCCTGGGCTCCGGGCTCCGGGCTCCGGCTGGGCCCGCCGCCGCCTCGCGGGCAGCCGGCCGGCCACCGGTGCCGGTCGGTTCCGATCGGCCGTGCGAAGCTCCTCCCGCTCGCCGGGCCGCGCTCCATAAGATAGGGCGGTCGCCGGATCCGGTCCTGGTACCGATGCTGCTACCCGGCGGCCGGTCGGACCGTTCCGTCGCACCCGGGGGTCACGTCGGTATGAGGGATGGTCAGGGGAATCCGCAGGCGGCCCGCCGGGCCGAGCTCGCCGCCTTCCTCCGGGCTCAGCGGGCACGGCTCCGACCGGCCGACGTGGGTCTGCGCGAATACGGCGAGCCCGGGCTCCGCCGGACGCCCGGCCTGCGGCGGGAGGAGGTCGCCGAGCTGTCCGGGGTCGGGGTCACCTGGTACACCTGGCTGGAGCAGGGGCGGGGCATATCGGCGTCGGCCCAGGTCGTCGACGCCCTGGCCCGCGCGATGCTGCTCGATCCCGATCAACACCGTCACTTGCGCAGTCTCGCCGGACTGACCGCCCCGGCGGTCAGCACACCGGTCGACGGCGCCCTTCCCCGGCTGCAGCGGCTGGTCGACGCGGTTTCTCCCACGATCGCGTGCGTCTACGACGTCCACTTCGACTACGTGGTGTGGAACACGGCTTACGCGCGAGTGCGGCACGACCCCCGGTCGCTCCCCCGCAACCGGTGCAATCTGCTGTGGATGATGTTCGCCGACGCCGAGAACCGGGCCAGGATGGTCCGTTGGGAGCCCGCCGCGCGTGCGGTGCTCAGCCAGTTCCGGGCCACCTTCGGACAGCAGCCGGACGATCCGCGATTCGCCGTCATGGTGGCGGAGTTGACCGAGGCCAGCCCCGAGTTCCGGGCCTGGTGGGCGGAGTACCCGGTCCGCTACTTCCGGCCCGCGACAACAGCGATCGAGCACCCGCGGATCGGGCGGCTCGACCTGGAGATCTTCCAGGTCCGCCCGGTCGAGGACCCCGATCTGCTCCTGGTCCTCCAGGTGCCCGCGGACCAGGAGGGCCGCCAGCGGGTGGTCGCGCTGCTCGACGAGGCCTGAAGCCGGTGAGCCGGGGGGTGGCGGCGCGCGGCCGTAGCACCCGGCGGGGGTCGGGCCGACGGGTCAGGCCGGACGGGCTCCGAGGGCGCGCAGCAGGAACGGGCGCAGTTCGCGGACCATCGCCTCACCCGTGGGCGACGGCGACGACCGGCCGGGGGTCAGGAAGACCCTGCTGACCATCGCCCCCACCACCAGGTCGGCCAGTACATGGGTGTCCTCCAGAGGCGGGATCTCACCGCGCGCGACCGCGCGGGCCACCAGTGCGGCGGCCCGGTCCCTGACGGGCTGGACGACGGCGTCGTCCAGGACGCGGGCCAGCGCCGGGTTGTGGGCGGCCTCGCCGATCAGGACGTGCAGCAGCCTGCCTCCCGGCCCGTCCAGCGTCCGGGCCTTGTCCCGGAGGAGCGCGGTGAGGTCTCCGTCGAGGGTGCCGGTGTCCTGGCCCGGCCCGAGGTCGCGGGCCCATTGGGTGGCCGTGCCGATGACCAGGTCCTGCTTCGAGCTCCACCGGCGGTAGAGCGTCGCGGTCGACACGCCCGCCCGCTTGGCGACCTCGGCCGTCGTCAGCCCGCCGTAGCCCTTCTCGTACAGGACCTCCAGCGTCGCTTCGAGCAGGACAAGGTCACGGCCGACGTCACGGCGCCTGCCGCGGACGGGGGAATCGTTCTCGGTGTGCTCGGTCACGTCATCAGGATATACGAAACGAAAGCTTTTCGTTTTGTGTACGTTGGATCCCATGACTCACCAAGACGAAACCCCGGACCTGGACGCCGCCGCCGTCGTCAGCCGCCTGCGCGCCACCTTCGCCTCCGGCCGGACCAAGCCGACGGCCTGGCGCCGTGCCCAGCTCAAGGCCCTGCGCACCCTGCTCGTGGACAACAGTGACGAGATCACCGCTGCCCTGCGATCGGACCTGGGCAAGGGCCTGAAGGAGGGCTACCGGACCGAGGTGGGCTTCACCATCAACGAGATCGACCACACCCTGGAGCACCTCGAGAGCTGGCTGGCCCCGCGCCCCGCCGCGCTTCCCGACAAGCTTCTGCCGGCGCAGGGATACGTCGTCCGTGACCCGCTCGGCGTCGTCCTGGTCATCGCGCCGTGGAACTACCCCCTCCAGCTGGCGCTGGCGCCCCTGGTCGGGGCGCTGGCGGCGGGCAACTGCGCCGTCGTCAAGCCCAGCGAGCTGGCGCCCGCGACCTCCGCCGCGATGGCCAAGTTCCTCCCCCGCTACCTCGACACCGAGGCCGTGACGGTCGTCGAAGGCGCGATCCCCGAGACCACCGCGCTGCTGGAGCAGCGCTTCGACCACATCTTCTACACCGGCAACGGCACCGTCGGCCGGATCGTCATGACCGCCGCCGCCAAGCACCTGACCCCGGTCACCCTGGAACTCGGCGGCAAGAGCCCCGCGGTCCTCGACCAGGGCTCGGATCTGGCCGCGGCGGCGCAGCGGATCGCGTTCGGCAAGTTTCTCAACGCCGGCCAGACCTGCGTCGCCCCCGACTACGTCCTGGCCATCGGCGACACGGCCCAGGCCGTCGAGCCGCTGCTCACCTCGGCCGTGCAGGCTCTGTACGGTGACGATCCCGCCGCCTCCACCGAGTACGGGCGCATCGTCAACGAGCGGCACTTCGACCGGCTCACCGGTCTGCTCGACAGTGGACGCACCGTGACCGGCGGAGAGCACGACCGCGCGACGCGCTACCTGGCGCCCACCGTCCTGGCCGACGTCTCGCCCGACTCCCCCGTCATGAAGGAGGAGATCTTCGGCCCGGTCCTCCCCATCGTGTCCGTGCCGGACCTCGACGCCGCGATCGCGTTCATCAACGCGCGCGACAAGCCGCTGGCGCTGTACGCGTTCACCGCGTCCGACGACACCAAGCAGCGGCTGCTGACCGAGACCTCGTCCGGCGCGCTCACCTTCGGCATCCCGGTGGCCCACCTCACCGCCCCGGAACTGCCCTTCGGCGGGGTCGGCGAGAGCGGGATGGGCCGGTACCACGGCGAGTACTCGATCGACACCTTCAGCCACAGCAAGGCGGTTCTCGACAAGCCGCTGTCCTGAGGACGGGCGGCGAGCGGGTGTGCGGCATCGGCCGGCGCCGGTCCGGATCGAATCGGACGGCTCCGGACCGATGACTTCGTACGGTGGAGGAAGTCCTACTACCGACCGCACACTCGAGAAGGTGGACCGATGACGAACCTGTACGACACCCTCGCCACGCATGTCAGCAAGGGGCCGGTGCCGGGAGCGGTGGCTCTGATGGCCCGCGGCGACCGGGTGGAGGTGCAGGTCGTCGGGTCCGCCGACGCCGCCGGCACCTCCCCGCTGACCAGGGATTCCATCTTCCGTATCGCCTCGATCGGCAAACCCATGACCGCCGCGGCGGTCATGATGCTGGTCGACGACGGCCTGATCGCTCTGGACGACCCGATCGGGCGCTGGCTGCCGGAGCTGGCGTCACCGACCGTCGTCCGTACCCCGGCCGGCCCGGTCGACGACGTGGTCCCGGCGGCCAGGGCGATCACCGTGGCCGATCTGCTCACCTTCCGCGCCGGGTACGGCTTCCCGTCCGACTTCTCGCTGCCCGCGGTCGGCCTGCTGTTCAGCGAGCTGAAGCAGGGACCGCCGCAGCCGCAGCTCACCGCGCCGCCGGACGCCTGGATGGCGACGCTCGCCGGTATCCCGCTGCTGCACCAGCCGGGCGAGGCGTGGCTGTACAACACCTGTTCCGACATCCAGGGCGTGCTGATCGCCCGGGTGGCGGGCCGTCCGCTGCCCGACTTCCTGAGCGAGCGGCTGTTCGAGCCCCTCGGCATGACCGACACCGGATTCGCGGTACCGGCCGGCGAACTCGGCCGGTTCACCGACTACTACCGCAGCGGCCCCGCGGGCGGTCTCGACCTGGTCGACGCGCCCGACGGGCAGTGGAGCAGCCTGCCGGCCTTCCCGTCCGGCGCCGGCGGCCTGGTCTCGACCGTCGACGACCTGCACGCCTTCGCCCGGCTGCTGCTCGCCGACGGAACCGTCGACGGCCACCGGCTGCTGTCGTCCGCGTCGGTGCGGCAGATGACCACCGACCATCTCACCCCGTCCCAGCGCGAAGCGGGCCGGCTGTTCCTCGAGGGCCAGGGCTGGGGCTTCGGCGGTTCCGTCGACGTCGCGGCCGTCGACCCCTGGAACGTGCCGGGCCGCTACGGCTGGGTCGGTGGCACCGGGACCGCGGCGCATGTCATCCCGTCCACCGGCGGGGTCACCATCCTGCTCGGCCAGTTGGAGATGGCCGGCCCGACCCCGCCCGACCTGATGCGGGACTTCTGGCGCTGCGCGGCGGCGTTCTGACGGCCGCCTCGCGGGCCGGCGGCAAGGCCCGCGAAGCGGCCACCCGACCGACAGACCGTCAGACCGCCAGCTCGGCCGGCACCGAGGCCAGGGCTTCCTGGATGGCGGCGATCAGCCGACGACCGGACTCCGCGGTCAGTTCCAGCGCGACGCGCGCCGAGGGGCCCTTGGACGGGTCGGCGAAGTCGATGTTGAGGGTGTGCTCGGCCATGGCGTGCACGGGATGGTCGAAGTACACCGTCACGTCGGTGACATGGAACCAGGAGCCGTTCGGCCCCTTGGCGCTGCCGTCGACGGAATCCTTGACGGTCGCGTACGTGCACATGCTCAGGCTCCCAGGTGGTCGGCGTAGAAGGCGGTGATCCGCTCCCAGCCGTCGTTGGCGGCCGCGACGTTGTAGGCGGGGCGGTCCGTCGAGAAGAAGCCGTGGCCCGCGCCTTCGTAGCTGTGGAACGCGAAGTCCTTGCCGTTGGCGGTCAGGATCTTCTCCAGTTCGGCCACCTGCTCGGGGCCGGGGTACTTGTCCTCCGCGCCGAACAGTCCCAGCAGCGGAGCGCTCAGTCGGGGCAGTTGGTCGACCAGGTTGGAGATCCGCATCGGGAAACCCTCGGGCACGGTGCCGGTGACGAACGCGCCGTAGCAGTCCACCGCGGCGTCCAGTTCCAGCTCCGGACGGCAGGCCACCAGCACGCTCTGCCGGCCGCCCGAGCAGTGGCCGATGACGCCGACCTTGCCGTTGGCGCTGGGCAGCGCCCGCAGGTGGTCCACGGCGGCGGAGATGTCGCCGGTCACGCGGCCGTCCGGAGCCCCGCCGTTCGCCCTGGCCGCCGCGGCGGCGTCGTCGGGCGCGGCGCCCGGTGCCTCACGGTAAAAGAGGTTGGGGCAGATCGCGTCGTAGCCGAGTTCGGCGAAGCGGCGGACGATCTCCTTGGTGCCCCGGTCGTACCCGGGCATGTGGTGGATGACGACCACACCCCCGCGCCGCTCCTGGCCCTGGGGGCGAGCCAGGTACGCCTCGATCTCGTCACCGCCGTGCCCGGTGATCCGGATGGTCTCCGCAGTCAGGGAATCACTCATGGCTTCAGCTATATCAGCCCGGCGCCCCGACCGGTGCCGGTCGGGCTCTGTGACCAAAAATGCCTGGTGGTGATGGGTGAACCCGTCAATACTCGGGCGTGTGTTCCTGACGATATCTCTCACCGGCGACGACGAGCTTCCCGCAACGGACCTCGGCTTCCTGCTGCACAAGCACCCGGAGAAGGCCCAGGCTTTCTCGACCTCCTACGGCGACGCGCACGTCTTCTACCCCGAGGCGTCCGCACAGATCTGCACGGCCGCGCTCCTGCTGGAGGTGGATCCGGTGGCGCTGGTGCGACGCGCGAAGGGCAAGGACCAGGGCGGAACGCCCGACGCGGCGCTCGCGCAGTATGTGAACGACCGGCCGTACGCCGCCTCGTCGTTGCTGGCCGTGGCGTTGCGCACGGTGTTCTCCAGCGCCCTGCGGGGAGAGTGCCGCACGCACCCCGAGCGCGCCGCGGCCCCGCTGCCGCTGCGGATCGAGGTACCGGTGCTGCCCGCGCGCGGCGGCGCCGCCCTGGTGCGGGCGCTGTTCGAGCCGCTGGGCTGGACCGTCGGAGCCGAACCCATCGCTCTGGACCCGCAGTTCCCCGAGTGGGGCGACTCGCGGTACGTACGGCTGACGCTGCGGGGTGAACTGCGGCTGTCGGACGCGCTGCGGCACCTGTATGTCCTGCTGCCGGTGCTGGACGACTCCAAGCACTACTGGATCTCGTCCGACGAGGTCGACAAGCTGCTGCGCTTCGGGGAGGGCTGGCTGGAGAACCACCCCGAGCAGCAGTTGATCGCCAGCCGCTACCTGTCCCGCCGCGCGGCCCTGACGCGCCAGGCCATGGAGCGACTGGAGCTGGCCCGGCTCGCGGACGCCGACGACATCGAGGTCGAGGAGATCGACAACGCCGTCGACGAGAGCGCCGACACCGAGGAGAAGCCGGTGCCGCTCGCCGCGCGGCGACGCGACGCGATCCTCGAGGCGCTGCGCTCCGCGGGCGCGACCCGGGTCCTGGACCTCGGCTGCGGCCAGGGACAGCTGGTCGGTGAGCTGTTGAAGGACGTCCGGTTCACCGAGGTGGTCGGAGTCGATGTGTCGATTCGGGCACTGAACGCGGCCTCCCGCCGACTGCGTCTGGAGCAGATGGGCGAGCACAAGGCCGCCCGCGTCAAACTCCTGCAGGGCTCGCTCACCTACACCGACACCCGGCTCAAGGGCTATGACGCCGCCGTGCTCAGCGAGGTCATCGAACACCTCGACCTGCCGCGGCTGCCTGCCCTGGAGTACGCCGTGTTCGGCGCCGCACGGCCCGAGACCGTCATCGTCACGACGCCGAACTCCGAGTACAACGTGCGCTGGGAGACGCTGCCCGCCGGTCACGTCCGCCACTCGGACCACCGGTTCGAGTGGACCCGTGCGGAGTTCCGCGACTGGGCGGACCGGGTCGCGCGGAGGCACGGGTACGACGTGGCGTACGTCCCGGTAGGGCCCGACGACCCCGAGGTCGGCCCGCCGACCCAGCTGGCGGCCTTCACCCGGAGCGCCGGCAGCACCGTGCAGGCGCCACAGCTCGCGGGGACCACCCAGACCACCCGGACCGCTCAGCCCGCGCAGACCGCTCGGACCCCGAAGGAGGAGTCGGCCGCATGACCAGCAAGCGCACGCTTCCCGTGACCGACCTGTCCCTCGTGGTCCTCATCGGAGCGACCGGCTCCGGCAAGTCGACCTTCGCCGCCCGGCACTTCAAGCCCACCGAGATCCTGTCCTCCGACTTCTGCCGCGGCCTGGTCAGCGACGACGAGAACGACCAGGGCGCCAGCCGTGACGCCTTCGAGGTACTGCACTACATCGCGGGCAAACGGCTCGCCGCCGGCCGCCTGACCGTGATCGACGCCACCAGCGTGCAGAGCGAGAGCCGCAAGCAGCTCGTCAGCCTGGCCCGCCAGTACGACGTGCTGCCGATCGCCATCGTCCTCGACGTACCCGAGCAGGTCTGCGTCGAGCGCAACGCCGCGCGCCCCGACCGGGCCGGCATGCCCCAGCACGTCGTCCAGCGTCACCAGCGTGAACTGCGCCGTTCCCTGCGCGGCCTGGAACGCGAGGGCTTCCGCAAGGTGCACATCCTGCGCGGCACCGAGGAGATCGACAGCGCCGAGCTCGTCCTGGAGCGCCGCTACAACGACCTGCGGCACCTGACCGGCCCCTTCGACATCATCGGTGACATCCACGGCTGCCGATCCGAGTTGGAGGCGCTGCTCACCCAGCTCGGCTATGCCCTGGAACGGGACGCGGCGGGACGGCCGGTGGGCGCCGCGCACCCGCTCGGACGCACCGCCGTGTTCGTCGGCGACCTCGTCGACCGCGGTCCCGACAGCCCCGGTGTGCTGCGGCTGGTCATGGGCATGGTCGCCGCCGGCTCGGCACTGTGCGTGCCCGGCAACCACGAGAACAAGCTCGGCCGCTACCTCAAGGGCCGCAACGTGCAGCACACCCACGGGCTCGCCGAGACCATCGCGCAGTTGGAGAAGACCGCCGGGGAGGAGCCGGAGTTCAACGCCCGAACGCTGAAGTTCATCGAGTCGCTCGTCAGCCATTACATCCTCGACGAGGGCAGACTCGTGGTCTGTCACGCGGGGCTGCCGGAGAAGTACCACGGCCGCACCTCCGGCCGGGTCCGCTCGCACGCGCTCTACGGCGACACCACCGGTGAGACCGACGAGTTCGGCCTGCCCGTCCGCTACCCGTGGGCCGAGGACTACCGCGGCCGCGCCACCGTCGTGTACGGACACACGCCTGTTCCCGACACCTCGTGGATCAACAACACCATCTGCCTCGACACCGGTGCGGTGTTCGGCGGCAAGATGACCGCGCTGCGCTGGCCCGAGCGCGAGCTCGTCGACGTTCCGGCCGAGCGTGTCTGGTACGAGCCGGTGAAGCCGCTCGTCACCGAGACGCCGGGCGGCCTGGACGGCCGGCCGCTGGACCTCGCCGATGTGGCGGGACGGCGCGTCGTCGAGACGTCGCAGCACGGTCGGGTCGCGGTCCGGGAGGAGAACGCGGCGGCCGCGCTGGAGGTCATGAGCCGGTTCGCGGTCGACCCGCGGCTGCTGGCCTACCTGCCGCCGACGATGTCGCCCTGTGCGACCTCGCAGGTGGAGGGCTATCTGGAGCACCCGCGCGAGGCCTTCTCGGCGTACCGCGCGGACGGTGTGCGCCAGGTGGTGTGCGAGGAGAAGCACATGGGCTCGCGCGCGGTGGCGCTGGTCTGCCGTGACGCGGAGGTGGCGCGGACGCGCTTCGGTATCACCGAGCCGGACGTGAGCGGCGCCCTGCACACCCGCACCGGGCGGCCCTTCTTCAACGACCACGCGGTCACCGAGCAGATCCTGGCCCGGCTGCGCGAAGCGGTCACCACGGCCGGGCTGTGGGACGAACTGGAGACGGACTGGCTGCTGCTCGACGCCGAGTTGATGCCGTGGTCGCTGAAGGCGTCCGGTCTGCTGCGCAGGCAGTACGCCGCCGTGGGCGCCGCGTCGGGCGCGGTGCTCCCGGACGCGATCGCCGCCCTGGAGGCCGCGTCGGCACGCGGCACCGCGGTGGCGGACCTGCTCGCGCGCCAGCGTGGCCGGGCCACCGACGCCGCCGCGTTCACCGACGCCTACCGGCGCTACTGCTGGCCGACCGAAGGGCTGGACGGGGTGCGCCTCGCGCCCTTCCAGATCCTGGCCGTCCAGGGCCGCAGCCTCGCCGCGCTCCCGCACGACGAGCAGCTGACGCTGATCGACCGCCTGGTCTCCGACGACCCGACGGGACTGCTGCAGGCGACCCGCCGGCTCGTTGTCGACACCGGCGACGAGCAGTCCTTGGCGGCGGGCACCGAGTGGTGGCTGGAGCTGACCGGCGCCGGGGGCGAGGGCATGGTCGTCAAGCCGCTGCAGGCTCTGGTGCGCGGTGAGAACGGGCGCCTCGTGCAGCCCGGCATCAAGTGCCGTGGCCGTGAGTACCTGCGGATCATCTACGGTCCCGAGTACACCCGCCCGGACAACCTCGCCCGGCTGCGCTCCCGGTTCCTGGGCCACAAGCGCTCGCTCGCCCTGCGCGAGTACGCGCTCGGCCTGGAATCCCTCGACCGGCTGTCGGCGGGCGAACCGCTGTGGCGGGTCCACGAGGCGGTCTTCGCGGTCCTGGCCCTGGAGTCCGAACCGGTCGACCCCAGGCTGTGATCGCGGCCCCGGCCAAGGGGACATTTCCCCTTGACCGGGGCACGCCACGCCCCTAATGTTCTCCCCGTCCGGCCTGATCCATTAGGTCGGGCCTTCACAGTCCTATGGGGGGACGAAGTGCATTACTACCTCGATGTACTCAAGAAGTACGTGGTGTTCAGCGGGCGCGCACGGTGCCGGGAATACTGGATGTTCACCCTCTTCCAATTCGTCATCCTCGTAGTCCTGGTGGCCCTCGACGCGGTGGTGGGATCGAGTCCGTGGATCGAATTGGCGTACTTCGTACCCACGTTCCTCCCCGCCCTGGGAGTCACCGTCCGCCGGCTGCACGACACCGGTCGCAGAGGCTGGTGGGTGCTGCTCGGACTCATCCCGCTCGTGGGGTTCATCTTCCTGCTGGTCATCCTGAGCGGTGACAGCGAGCAGGAGACCAACGCGTACGGCCCGAACCCCAAGGCCGTCCCGGTGCAGGACCCGCACTTCGCCTGACCACGCGCCCTTCCCCGACTGCCCACCGGCTTCCGCCGGTGGGCAGTCGGCGTTCCGGGTGCTCCGTAAAGCGGTTGCCCTGCGCGCCGGACGTCTGGTGCACTTCTCCACGACCACGACAGCCCAGTTGATCCAGGAGTCCTGATTATGTGCGGAACTTTCATGTCCATCCAGGAGGGAATTTCCATCTATCTCAAGGACATGAAACCGAGTGCATACGCTGAACCTGGGAATCCTGGCGCATGTTGACGCCGGAAAGACAAGCCTGACCGAACGGCTGCTGCACGCGGCAGGCGTCATCGACACGATCGGCAGCGTCGATGACGGCAGTACCCAGACCGATTCCCTGTCGCTGGAACGGCAGCGCGGCATCACCATCAAGGCCGCCGTCGCCTCGTTCGTCGTCGCCGACGTCACCGTCAATCTGATCGATACCCCCGGCCACCCGGATTTCATCGCCGAGGTGGAGCGGGTGCTGAGCGTTCTCGACGGAGCCGTGCTGGTCATCTCCGCCGTGGAAGGCGTGCAGGCGCAGACCCGCGTGCTGATGCGCACGCTGCAGCGGCTGCACATCCCTACCCTGATCTTCGTCAACAAGATCGACCGCGGCGGCGCCCGGTACGACACCGTCCTCCGCGGCATCACCGAGAAGCTGGCCCCCGCGAGTATCGCGATGGGCCCGGCCACCGCGCTCGGCACGCGCGGTGCGACGATCCGGCCCTACAACGCCGTCGACGCGGATTTCACGTCCCGGCTCGTCGACCTCCTCACCGGTCGCGACGAGGCGCTGCTGGCCGCGTACGTGGACGACGAGGCCGCGCTCTCCTATCCCCGCCTGCGGGCCGAACTCGCGGCGCAGACGAAGCGGGCGCTGGTGCATCCGGTGTTCTTCGGCTCGGCGATCACCGGCGCGGGGGTGGACGCGCTGATCTCCGGTGTCACCGAGCTGCTGCCCACCGCGGCGAACGACGCCGACGGCCCCGTCTCGGGCACGGTCTTCAAGGTCGAACGCGGTCCCGCCGGGGAGAAGATCGCCTACGTCCGCATGTTCTCGGGAACGGTCCGGGTGCGCGACCGGCTGCCGTTCCGCGGCACCGAGGAGGGCAAGGTCACCGCGCTCAGCGTCTACGAGGACGGCTCGGACGTCCTGGCCGGCGCCGTCACCGCAGGCCGGATCGGCAAGTTGTGGGGCATGGGCGACGTCCGCATCGGCGACGCCGTCGGCGTTCCGCACCGGACGCGAACGAACGACCACCACTTCGCCCCGCCGACCCTGGAGACGATCGTCGCACCGGTTCACCCCGCTGACCGGGGAGCCCTGCATGTCGCGCTCACGCAACTCGCCGAGCAGGACCCGTTGATCAACCTGCGGCAGGACGATCTCCGGCGGGAGACCGCCGTCTCGCTCTACGGCGAGGTGCAGAAGGAGGTCATCCAGGCGACGTTGGCGGACGAGTTCGGCGTCGACGTCTCTTTCCGCGAGACCACGACGTTGCACATCGAACGGCCGGTCGGCACCGGTGCGGCCGTCGAGATCATGCACGCAGATCCGAATCCGTTCCTCGCGACGGTCGGGCTGCGCGTCGACCCGGCACCCGTCGGCAGTGGCGTCGCATTCCGGCTGGAGGTGGAACTCGGCTCGATGCCCTACTCGTTCTTCAAGGCGGTCGAGGAGACCGTCAAAGGCACCCTGCAGCAGGGCGTTCACGGCTGGCAGGTCACCGACTGCACGGTCACCATGACGCATTCCGGGTACGCGGCACGCCAGAGTCACGCCCATGCCGTCTTCGACAAGAGCATGTCGAGCACCGCAGGGGACTTCCGCAACCTGACGCCGCTGGTGCTGATGAGCGCGCTGCGGCAGGCGGTGAGCCAGGTGTACGAGCCGATGCACCGCTTCAGGCTCGACGTCCCCGCGGACCTGTTCGGGCTGGTGCTGCCCGTGCTGGCGCGGCTGCGCGCGGTGCCGCACTCCTCGGCGGCGCACGGCTCGTCGTACGTGGTGGAGGGCGCGATCCCGGCAGCCTCGGTGCATGGACTGGAGCGACAGCTGCCGTCGCTGACCCGCGGCGAAGGTGTGCTCGAGTGCGCCTTCGACCACTACCAGCCGGTCCGCGGCGAGGTGCCCACCCGGCCGAGGTCGGACCACGATCCGCTCAACCGCAGGGAGTACCTGATGCGGGTCGCCCGCCGGGCCGGCGGGTGACGGCGGAAGGGAGCGCCGCCCGTCAGGGGCGCTCCCTTCCGTCCCATGCTCCCAGGACCCTGGCGGTGTACGCCGCCAGGTCGGCGCGCAACTGCTCGCGCGTCGCGCCCTGTCGGCCGACGAGGTGTTCCACCAGGTCGGCGCGGGTGGCGGCGAGCAGCGCGTGGGCGGTGAAACCACTGTCGGCGAGGCCGGGTAGCTGTTCCAGCGCGGTCCGGAGCGTGGTGTGCCAGCGCTCGTAGTGCTCCGCCGCGTAGGGGCTGTCGCCGCCGGCTCCCTCCAGCGCCAGGGCGAGGTGGCGGTGGTCGAGCTTGAAGCAGAGGACGGCGTCGAGGAGGGCGGGTACCCGCTGGAGCGGTGGGGTGGCCGGCCCCAGGGGCGGCGCCCCCTCCTCGGCGGCGCGCCGGATCGGGGCGAGCCGCAGCTCGTACAGCGCGTGGATCAGGCCGGTGCGGTCGCCGAAGCCGCGAAAGAGCGTCGCCTTGCCGACGCCCGCCGCGGCCGCGATGTCGGCCATGGTGACCGACTCGGGGCTCTCGCACCGGGCGAAGAGGGTGTCGGCGGCGGCGAGGACGGCCTCACGATTGCGCGTGGCGTCGGCGCGCGGCTTGCGCTCGGTCATGCGGTTCCTCCGGTTGCGAAACGGACCACGGGTCCGTATCGTCGTCTGCATGAACCGGACCCACGGTCCGTATCGTACCGGATGGAGCCACCCATGAACGTGACCACCGCACCGGCCGACCTCTACCGGCAGGGCCTACGACTCCTCCTGGACAAGGACATCGCCGGCTGGATCGATCTGTGGGACGAGCACGGGATCGCCGAATTCCCCTTCGCCCCGGAAGGCTGGCCCAAGCGGCTGGAGGGCAGGACGGCCGTCGCCGAGTACATGCGCGGCTACCCCGACCACATCGACCTGCACGACATCCCCTCGGTGGAGATCCACCAGACCGTCGTCCCGGAGACCATCGTGGTGGAGATGCGCGGCGTCGGGCGCCTGGTGACCACCGGCAGCCCCTTCGACATGACCTACATCGCCGTGGTCACCGTCAAGCACGGCCTCATCACCCACTACCGCGACTACTGGAACCCGCTCGCACTCCAGGACCCCGCCACCCACTTCGCCGGGAGCAACGGATGACCACGTCGCAGAAGTTCACCCTGGTCATCGGCGCCACGGGCACCACCGGCAGCCGCGTCGCCGCCCGTCTGGCCGCCGCGGGCCGCCGCGTCAGGGCCGGCAGTCGGCGAGCCGGCCCCGCGCGGGGGTCCGATTCCGGGCAGGGGCCGGTGCCCGTGCGGTTCGACTGGGACAACCCCACCTCCTTCGCGGGTGCCCTCCAGGACGCGGACCGGATCTATCTCATCCCGCCGCTCGGCGCCCCCGACCCGGCGGCCGTCATGCTGCCCTTCCTCCGCGAGGCCCGCACGGCGGGCGTCCACCGGGCCGTACTGCTCAGCTCGTCGGCGATCCCCGCCGGGGGCCCGTCCGTGGGGCAGGTACACCAGGCGCTGCCCGGCCTCTTCTCCGAGTGGGCGGTCCTGCGGCCGTCGTGGTTCATGCAGAACTTCACCGGCGATCACGCGCACGCCAGGACCATCAGAGCGGACGGGACCATCCGAACGGCGGCCGGCGACGGCCGCGTCGGATTCGTCGACGCCGACGACATCGCCGCCGTCGCCGTGCACGCGCTGACCGCGGGACAGGCCCCGAACACCGACCTGGTCATCACCGGACCCCAGGCCCTGAGCTACGACGACATCGCCGCCGTCCTCACCCGCACCACCGGCCGGCCCGTCACCCACCACCGGCTGACCTACGAACAGATGCGCGACCGCCTGGCCGCCGACATGCCCGCCGAGTTCGCCGCGCTGCTCGCCGGCCTGGACCGCTCCATCGCCGAAGGCGCCGAGGACCGCACCACCGACACCGTCCTGCGCCTCACCGGGCACGCCCCCCGCAGCTTCCGCGCCGTCGCGGAACGGGAGCTGCCGCGCCTCCCGAACTGACCCGGACGCGTCAGGGCACGACGGGGCTACGGTTCCTCCGGCCCGGCGGCGGTCGTGGCGGCAACGCTGAACAAGGTGCCCTCCGGATCCCGCAGAAGGGTCGCCAGACCCGAAACCGTCTCCTCCGGTCCAGTGACGATCGCGCCTCCCGCCGCTTCGGCGCGCTCGGCGGCCAGGTGCGCGTGGGAGGTGCGGAACACGACCTGCCAGCGCGGGCGGACCTTCGGGTCCGGTGCCTCCTCCACCGCTCCGCCGTGCAGGACGGCCACCGTACGGCCGTGGATGTCGACGAAGACCTGATCGTCCTCGTACCGCAGGGTGCAGCGCTCGGGTGGTTCGGTGTCCCAGCCCAGAACCTGGCTGTAGAAGATCGCCGCGGCGAAGACGTCCCGGGTGCGCAGCTCGATCCCCAGACGGCGGCCACCGCCCCTGGCGGGCCACCGCGGCTCCCGGGGGCCCTCCCACAGGGCGAACGGCGCACCCGCCGGATCGACGGCCCAGGCCACCCGGCCAGGACCGAACGGGAGGGGACCGACGGCGACGGTGCCACCGCGTTCGCGGATCCTGCCCGCGGCGCGGTCGACACTGTCCACCGCGAAGTGCACCGCCCAGCAGGCGGGAACGCCGAAGGAGTGCCCCTTGACGCCGAGTCCGGCGAACGGCTCACCCTCACTGAGCGCCTCGACATAGTCGTCGAGCCCGAATCCGGGACGGTACTCCCAGCCGAGCACGCGACCGTAGAAGGCCTTGCTCGCGGGCAGGTCGGCGGCGGTCAGGCTCACCCAACACGGCGCGCCCTGGACCGCACTTTCCGAAGGAGCCATGTCTGCAGCCTCGCCTCACGCAGGGGACTCCGATCACTTTGCCACTGTTCGCGCTGGTTCGCCCAAGTAGAAGCCCTTTGCCCTACGGGGCAGGCCGGGACCGCGACCGGTCACCGGGGCAGAAGGGGCGCTTTCCGGGTGCGGGTCCATTCCGCCAGCTGGGGGGCGGTCCACGTGTTGATGACGCGCTCCGCCGGCACCCCGCAGGATTCGGCGCGCGCGCATCCCAGGATCTGCCAGTCGAGCTGACCGGGGGCGTGGGCGTCCGTGTCGATGGCGAAGAGCACTCCGGCGTCGACGGCCTGGAGCAGCAGGTCGTGCGGCGGGTCCTGGCGTTCCGGACGGCTGTTGATCTCGACCGCCGTTCCGGCCTCCGCGCAGGCCGCGAAGACCTGTTCCGCGTCGAACTGCGACGGCGGGCGGTGCCGCCCCGCCAGCAGCCGGCCGGTGCAGTGCCCCAGGACGTCCGTCAGGGGGTTGCGGATCGCGTTGATCATGCGGCGCGTCATGGCGGGAGAGTCCATCCGCAGCTCGGAGTGGCTCGAGGCGACCACCAGATCGAGCTGGTCGAGCAGGTCGGGTTCCTGGTCGAGGGAGCCGTCGGAGAGGATGTCGCACTCGATACCCGTCAGCAGACGGAACGGCGCCCACTGCTCGTTCAGTTCGGCCACCACCTCCAACTGGTGGCGCAGCCGCTCGGGCGACAGGCCGTTGGCGATGGTCAGGCGGGGTGAGTGGTCGGTGAGCACGGCCCACTCGTGCCCGAGCTCGGCCGCTGTCCGGCCCATCGCCTCGATGGGGCTGCCGCCGTCGGACCAGTCGGAGTGCAGGTGGCAGTCGCCGCGCAGCAGGGCGCGGAGCGCGGTTCCGCCCTCCACGAGCGGCGCCGCCGCCTCCGCCTCCAGCTTTTGGAGGTAGCCGGGCACCGTGCCGGCCAGGGCCTCCTTGACGACCTGTGCCGTCTTGGGGCCGATGCCCTTCGCCGCCTGCAACGTACCCGCCGCCGAACGGGTGGCGACCTCCTCGGGCGGCAGCCCGGCCACCACCTCCGACGCCGTGCGGAACGCGTCCACCCGGTAGGTGGCCGCCTGAGCGCGCTCCAGCAGGAAGGCGATCCGGTCCAGTGCCGTCACCGGTTCCACAGTGGCCTCCTCGGGCCGGCCTCCTGCCTCACCCGGCCGCCTCCGGAGGGAGGGACGGCGCGGCGCGGCGGCGGGCCGCCGCACGCACCGTTCCACTGTCGCCCGGCCCCGCCGCCGGCGCACCCCGAACGCTTCCGAGCCCCTCGGCGGAGCTCCTGACGACGTGCGGCCTCCGGCTCGCGTGACGGCCCCGCACCGCCGGGCCACCGGGCGGTGCGAGGTCATCAGCGGGTCGACGTCAGCGCCGCTGCAGGTACTTGACGTTGTTACCGAGCGCCGAATGCAGAACTCTCAGCGCTGAATCACGTACGCCTGCCACTGGGCCGGCCGGCTCCCGCAATGGCGACCCCCGCCAGCGCAGGAGCCGACCGAGTGGCCCCACCCCGCGCCGAGTGAAGCCCGGGACCTCCCCTCCCTCATGTGTGTCTGCCTGTCCACCAGGCGAGCGGGCCGTACCGCTTTTCTGGAGTCGCCCTCTCAGCAGTGCTGAGTGGCTCCGCGGGTGAAGCCGTCAGGGTTGAGGGTGAGATTGGCGTCGGACATCCACCCCTCGGTTCCGGTGCCGGCGATCCGCGCCCACGTCCAGGTGTTGCCGTACTCGTTGACGGTGTAGCAGTGGTAGTAGAGGTAGGTCCCGTTGTACGTCTGACCGGAGTACGAGCAGGCCGCGTAGGGGCCGGACTTCAGGGCGTAGGTGCCGGTGGAGGAACCGGAACCGCTGTCCTTGTTGCTGTGGTTCCAGCCGCTGCAGCTCACCGTGGCCGCGGCCTGGCTCGGCGTGGCGACCGCGAGACTCGACGCCAGCGCAAGGCCGGTCGTGGCGAGCGCGAGAACGGCCTTCCTCTTGGTGCCCTTGAACGTGATACCTGCTGCCATGAGCTTCCTCCTCAGAAAGAGCGTGGTGCCTGCTTCCGTTCGTCAGCCTGTCCCACCCGGACAAGCCAGGCCGACCTGTTTCAACCTGGCTTGAAACACGGACCGCTGAAACAATCACGAGTGATCTCCAGGCAGGACTCACAACGGAGGAACCGTGGTCTACCGGATCCATTTCACGGCGGACGATCTGGCCCGGACCAGAGTGTCGGAGGGGCCGAGGCCGATGTTGGAACTGGCGAACGCGGTGCGGGTCCTGCAGGACCGGAGTCAACCGGTCCGGTACGAGGTATGGCGGCGGCGGGCCCGTGCCCGGTTACCCCCGCAGGCGCGCCTGGCCCTCGGGCTGATCCCCCCGCGTGGTTGGACACCGACTTTCCTGGCCCGCGGGCAACCGGGCAGCCCGCAGGATCTGCTGGAACAGATCCGCTCCACCTCACCGCAGGAGATCCGTCAGACCCTGGCGGGCCTCGCGGAACACCAGCCGCTGCCGTCCTGGTCCCGGCAGTTGGGCGATGACCCCCGTGTGCTGCAGCAGTTGGCGGACAGCATGCACGTCCTGCACGCGACGGTCCTGGGCCCGTACTGGCCCTCCGTGACAACCAGCCTCGCCGCCGATCGTGCCGTGCGGATGCGCGAGATGCTCGACGGTGGCGTCGAGCGTCTGCTGACCGGTCTGTACCCGCCCCGTGTCCGGTGGAGATCGCCGACGCTGGAAGTCGCCATGGCCTCCGGCATCGAGGGGGATCTGCGGTTGGAGGGCCGGGGGCTGCTGCTGGTGCCGTCGCTGTTCGGATCACAGTCACCGGTCATTGACCCGGATGCCGAGCCGCAGCCCCTCTTGACCTACCCGGTCGACTTCGGTGCGACATCGACCCCCCTGACCCCGTTCTCCGAGGTGTCCGTGTCCCGCAACGCATCGGCGGCGCTGACGGCACTGCTGGGCCGGACCCGTGCCGCCGTCCTGCATGCCATCGCCACGCATCCCGGGTGCAACACCGCCGAGCTCGCCGGTGTGCTGGGTATCGGCCCCTCCGGCGCCAGCCAACACGCCACAGTCCTGCGACAGGCCGGACTGGTCACGACTCTCAGGCACCGCAACAACGCGGTGCACACCCCCACCAGCGCCGGCCTCAATCTCCTCATGCAAGGCACCTGATCACCTACCGCGATGTGCATGGCGTCCATGAGCGCAGGGCAGTGGGTCAGTTGGCGGAAGGCACAGGTTCCCTCGTGAGCGCCACCCACGGTAGATTGGTCCAGACCTACCGTCAACAGGTCTGGACCAACTCCGCATCTGCCAACTCCGCACCGCCGGAAGCGAACGACCGGTCAGGCCCGCAGCACCCGGACTCCGCAGTCGGCAATGGTCTGCTCCCCGGACTCGTCGAGGCCGTCGTCGGTGACGAGGTCGTCGATGTCGGCGAGCGGGCAGATCTCCGCGAACGTCACGCGACCGACCTTGGTGCTGTCCGCGACAACCACGGAGCGCGCACTGCTGCGCAGGAACGCCCGGTCGGTGTGAGCCTCCATCTCGTCGTGCGTCGTGCACCCCTCGCTGGCGGTCAGGCCGTCCACCCCGATGAAGGCGATGTCCAGGTTGTACTGGGCGAGCATGCGCTCCGCGGCCGGCCCGACCAGTTCGTAACTGGCCGTCCGGGCGTTCCCGCCGATGACCACGAGGCGGATCTCGGAGCGGGCGATCAGGTCGGCGGCGATGTTGACCGCGTTGGTGACGACGGTGATACCGCTCCGATCGGCCAGCGCCCGGGCGATCTCGGTGACCGTGGTGCCTCCGGTCATCCCGACCACCGCCCCGTCCGGGACCAGGCGTGCCGCGGCGAGTGCGATCCGCCGCTTCTCCACCTGCTGGCGTCCCGCACGGTGGCGCAGCGGCAACTCCAGATTGAACGTGCCGGTCACCGCGCCGCCGCGGGTGCGGTGCAGGAGGCCCTGCTCGTGCAGCGTCTGCAGATCGCGTCGGACCGTCGCCCCCGACACCCCGAGCAGCTCGGTGAGCACATGGACGTCGGCGCTGCCCTCCTTGGAGATGTGATCAAGGATCCGGGCGATTCTGTCAACTTTGAGCATGGGGGGAGTCTAGCTCCAGGTCAGAGCGGCGGGACGGGCAATTCCCATCTCCCAGCGGGACGGATCCACAACATTCCGGCCTCGGCGACTGGACCCGGGAGCGGGACTGGTGAATACTCCGCGACACAGCTAAGGCGATCAGATTTGCTCGATAAATGCATGGTTGAATCAGTTCTGATCAAATATATTGCGAGTCCCGTCACCACCTTCGAAGGAAGCTCCGTATGCCCACGCCCTCCCGTACCTCCGCCGAGATCGCCACCCAGCCCGCCTGCTGGCGGCAGGCGGCCCGATCGCTCCCCGCCCACGCCGCCGCACTCCCCCGCCGGGGCGAGCGCGTCGCCGTCGTCGGCTGCGGCACCTCCTGGTTCATGGCGCAGTCCTACGCGGAGCTGCGCGAGAGCGGGGGTCACGGCGAGACCGACGCCTTCGCCGCCTCGGAGTTCCCGGCCGGGCGTCGGTACGACCGGATCCTGGCGATCACCCGTTCCGGCACCACCACCGAGGTGCTGGACCTGCTCGGCCGCGCGCGCGACGCCGGCGTGCCCACGACGGCGATCACCGCCGACCCGGCGACCCCCGTGATGACGGCGGCCGGCTCCCTGGTGGTCCTGGACTTCGCCGACGAGGAGTCGGTCGTGCAAACCCGGTTCGCCACCACCGTGGTCGCCCTGCTCCGTGCCCACCTGGAGGCCGAGGGGGCGCTGCCGCCGGGGGTGCGCTCCATCGCCGAGGCCGCCGAGCACGCGGAGCGGGCCGTCTCGGAGCAACTGGCCGCCGAGGTGTGCGGAGCCGAGCAGTTCACCTTCCTCGGCACCGGCTGGACGTACGGCCTGGCGCTGGAGGCGGGGCTGAAGATGCGGGAGGCCGCGGGCGCGTGGACCGAGGCGTACCCCGCCATGGAGTACCGCCACGGGCCGATCAGCATCACCGGGCCCGGGCGCGTGGCGTGGATGTTCGGTTCGCTGCCGCAGGGGCTCGCGGACGATGTCGCCCGGGTCGGCGGCACGCTCGTCGCCGGGTCCGGGACCGGCACCGCGGCCCTCGACCCGCTGGCCGACCTCGTGCGCGCCCAGCGGCTGGCCGTCGCCATCGCCGAGTCCCGCGGCTACGACCCGGACCGGCCGCGCAACCTCACCCGGTCCGTGGTCCTGGACGGCCGCCATGCGTGAGGGCCGTGACGCGGGCGAGTGCGTGATCGCCGTGGATGTCGGCGGCACCGGCATCAAGGGGGCACTTCTCGACCGGGAACTGCTGCTGGCCACCGTGCGCCGGCCGACCCCGCGGGCCGCGGGACCGGAGGCGGTGGTGGACGTCATCACCGAGACGCTGCGCGCCCTCGCCCAGCAGGCCCGTGACGAAGGACTGCGGGTCCGCAGAGCGGGCGTGGTCGTCCCCGGGCACGTCGACGAGGACCTCTCCCACGCCGTCTACTCCGCCAACATCGGCTGGCGCGACCTCCCGCTCGCCAACCTCCTCGAGCGGCGCACCGCGCTGCCCGTGACGCTGGGACACGACGTCCGGGCCGGAGGGCTCGCCGAGTGTGTCCTGGGGGCGGCCCGCGGCGCCCGCGACGTGCTCTTCGTGGCCATCGGCACCGGCATCGCCGCCGCCGTCATCAGCGACGGGCGGCCCGTCCGGGCCGGGGGCCACGCGGGCGAACTCGGCCATGTGGTCGTCGATCCCGGCGGCGCGCGGTGCCCGTGCGGCGGCCGCGGCTGCCTGGAGACGGTGGCCTCCGCGGTCGCGATCAAGGCGGCCTTCACCGCGCGCACCGGCCGTTCCGTGCAGGGCGCCGACGAGGTGGCGGCGCTGGTGGCGCAGGGCGACACCGACGCCGTGGCGGTCTGGGACCGCGCGGTCGACGCGCTCGCGTCGGCCCTGGCGACCGCGTCCTCACTGCTCGGCCCCGAACTCGTCGTTCTCGGCGGAGGCCTCGCCCAGGCCGGTGACACCCTCCTCCAACCCGTCCGTGCCCGCCTGGCCGAGCGGCTGACGTTCCAGCGCAGGCCGGCCGTCGTGCGGGCGGCGCTGGGCGACATGGCCGGCTGCCTGGGCGCCGGACTCTACGCCTGGCAGGCCGTGGACTGCGTGACGCGCGGCACCGGCGCGGGGGACGTGGAGTTCGCCGTGCGCGGTGCCACCGCCGGTTCCGCGGGGGCCGGGTCACGGTGATCCTGACCGTTACGCTCAACGCCGCCCTCGACGTCACCTACGTCGTCGACCGCCTCGTACCCCGCACCTCGCACCGCGTCGACACCGTGCACGAGCGCGCCGGCGGCAAGGGCGTCAACGTCGCCCGGGTGCTCTCCGCGCTGGGCTGGCCGACGGTGGTGACCGGCCTGTGCGGCGGTGACACCGGCGCCAGGCTGCGCGGTGAACTGCGCACGGCCGGCCCGCGCGACGAGCTGGTGCCCATCGCGGGCGAGTCCCGGCGCACCCTGACGGTCGTCTCGCGCGCGGACGGTGACGCCACCGTCTTCAACCAGGGCGGACCATCGGTGACGGCCGGCGAGTGGGAGGCCTTCACCACGCGGTACGCGCTCCTGCTGCGTGACGCGGACGTGGCGGTGCTGTCGGGCAGCCTCCCGCCGGGCCTGCCGGCCGACGCGTACGCGCACCTCGTCACCCTGGCCCGCGAGAGGGGTGTCGCCACGATCCTGGACACCAGTGGTCCCGCGCTGAGCGCCGCACTGCCCGCCGGCCCGGACGTGGTCAAACCCAACGCCGACGAACTCGTCGCCGTCACCGGCCGCCAGGACCTCGCGGACGCGGCGGCCCGCCTGCGGGCGATGGGTGCCCGCGGCGTCGTGGCCTCCCATGGTCCCGACGGGCTGCACGCGATCACCGAACAGGGCACGTGGCGCGCCACGCCGCCCGAGCGGCTGGCGGGCAACCCGACCGGTGCGGGCGACGCGTGCGTCGCGGCGCTGGCGGCCGGGCTCGCCACCGGCGCGCCGTGGCCCGCCATGCTCTGCGAAGCCGTCGCCCTGTCGGCCGCCGCCGTGCTGCGTCCTACGGCGGGCGACTTCGACGCCGACGCCTACCGCCGTTTCCGTACCGCCGTTTCCGTGGAGGAAGTCCATGCCGCTCGCAGCCACCCATGAGATCGCCGACGACGCGGCCGGAAGGGCCGTGGGCGTGGGCGCGTTCAACGTCGTGCAGTTGGAGCACGCCCAGGCCATCGTCGCCGGCGCCGAGGCGGCCGGGCTTCCGGTGATCCTGCAGATCAGTGAGAACACCGCCCGCTACCACGGCTCCCTCGAACCGATCGCCCTCGCTTCACTGGCCATCGCGCGGTCGGCGCGGGTCCCGGTGGCAGTCCATCTCGACCACGCGGAGTCCGCGGCCCTCGTGCACGAGGCGGTCGAACTCGGCTTCACCTCGGTCATGTTCGACGCGGCCAAGCTCCCCTACGCCGACAACGTCGCCGCCACCCGGGAGATCACCGCCCACTGCCACCGCCGGAAGGTGTGGGTCGAGGCCGAACTCGGCGAGATCGGCGGGAAGGACGGCGCCCATGCCCCCGGTGTCCGCACCGATCCGGACGAGGCGCGTGACTTCGTCGCCGCCACCGGGGTCGACGCGCTCGCCGTGGCGGTGGGCAGCTCCCACGCCATGCGCACCCGCGACGCCGTCCTCGACTTCGACCTGATCACCCGGCTGCGCGACGCCGTCGGCGTCCCCCTGGTCCTGCACGGCTCCTCCGGAGTCGGGGACGCGGACCTCATCCGGGCGGTGGCGGCGGGCATGACGAAGGTCAACATCTCGACCCACCTCAACCGGACGTTCACCCGGGTGGTCCGGACGCACCTGAACGCCGATCCGGCCGTCTCCGACCCCCGCAAGTACCTCGGCCCGGCCCGCGACGCGGTCGCGGCGGAGGTCGCCCGTCTGCTGCGGGTGCTGGCCGGCACGTCCTGAGCCCTCGCTCTCCCCTGACGTCGCCCATCGGCTTCACCTCATGGCCCTCTCTCCGCAACTCATCGCGGGAGAGGGCCGTTTGTGTTCAAGAGTTGAATTCTGCCCGTCATCTTGACGACTCGCCGCCGTCACTTAACACTGCCTAAGCAGATCCAGTGTCTTCGGCGATCCGCAGATTGAGAGCGTTTTCAAGCGGTTGAATCCAAGGTTTAAACCCGAGCCACATCCCCCAATACGCAGTTTTACGACCCACTTCACCTTTCTTCCGCGCCGACTCGGTGTTCACTTCACGAATCCAGGCGAAAGGACCCCCCCACCCATGCGCAGCACCGCCCCTCCCGGCCCCATGCGTCCTCCCCCACGCCTCCACCAGCGCACCGTCGCCCTGCTGAGCGTGCTCGTCCTGGCGCTGACCGGGCTGCTCGGCCTCAGTCAGCTCACCGGTCCCGCCTCGGCGGCCGCGGCCGACTACACCCAGAGCGTCACGCAACTGAGCACAACGCAGGCCCAGATATCCTTCACGCCGACCACGAGCGCGCTCTATGTCGATGTGCACTACACGGTCAACGGCGCCGGCCAGCAGAACGTCCGCATGACCAACAGTGCGGGCACCTGGACCAAGACCGTCGACTCACTCGCCAACGGGTCGCTCCTGGACTACTGGTTCACCTACGAGAAGAGCGGACCGCAGTACGACACCCCCCACTTCACGTACACCCAGGGCGGGGGCGGCACCGGGACGGTGGCCACCCCGACCTTCAATCCGGCGGGCGGCAGCTACACCTCGGCCCAGAGCGTGACGCTCGCGGACGCGACGGCCGGCGCGAGCATCCACTACACCCGTGACGGCTCCACCCCCACCGCCACGTCCACGCTGTACAGCGCGCCGATCAGCGTGACCGCGACGACCACCGTCAAGGCCATCGCCGTGAAGGCCGGCCTCACCAACTCGGCAGTGGCGAGTGCCACTTACACGATCGGCGCATCCGCCGGCTGCCCCACGCAGTCGGACACGCCGAACTTCGGCCCGAACGTCCACATCTACGACCCGAGCATGTCGAGCGCCACCATCCAGGCGCAGCTCGACGCACAGTTCGCGCAGATGAAGGACACCAACACCGCGCAGTTCAGCTCCAACCGGGTGGCCCAGCTGTTCAAGCCGGGCACGTACAACGTCGACGACAACGTCGGCTTCTACACCTCGGTGGCCGGCCTCGGGCAGAACCCGGGCGACGTGACGATCAACGGCCACGTCACCGTGGACGCCTTCAACGCCTCCGACGCGGGCAACGCGACGCAGAACTTCTGGCGTTCGGCCGAGAACCTGGCGATCAACCCGGTCGGCGGCAACCGCTGGGCCGTGGCCCAGGCGGCCCCGTTCCGCCGGATCGACGTCCGCGGCGACCTGCAGCTCTACCCGGCCAGCTACGGCTGGGCCAGCGGCGGCTACATCGCCGACACCAAGGTCAGCGGTCAGACCGCGTCCATCTCGCAGCAGCAGTGGTACACCCGCGACAGCAACCTGGGCAGCTGGGCCGGCGGCGTGTGGAACATGGTCTTCTCCGGCACCACCGGCGCTCCGGCCAACACCTTCCCCAACCCGCCCGAGACCACGCTGGCCACCACCCCCGTCTCCCGTGACGTGCCCTACCTGTACGTCGACGGCGCCGGCAAGTACCGGGTGTTCCTCCCGTCGCTGCGCACCAACGCCTCCGGCGCGAGCTGGGCGAACGGCAGCACCCCCGGCACCTCGCAGCCGATGAGCCAGTTCTACGTGGTCAAGGCCGGCGACACCGCCGCGACCATCAACAACGCGCTCTCACAGGGCTGCAACCTGTTCGTCACCCCCGGCGTCTACCACCTGAACCAGACGCTGAACATCAACCGGGCCAACACCGTCGTGCTCGGCATCGGCTACCCGACGTTCGTTCCGGACAACGGCGTCAACGCGATCCAGGTCGCCGACGTGGACGGAGTCCGCCTCAAGGGCCTGCTGATCGACGCCGGGACCACCAACTCGGCGGCGCTGGTGACCGTCGGCCCGGCCGGATCGTCCGCCAACCACGCGGCCAACCCGACCACCATCCAGGACGTCTTCTTCCGGATCGGCGGCCAGATCGCCGGCAAGGCGACGACCAGCCTGATCGTCAACAGCAACAACACGATCATCGACCACATCTGGGCCTGGCGCGCCGACCACGGCACGCCGGGGACGTTCGGCTGGACGATCAACACCGCGGACACCGGCGTGATCGTCAACGGCGCGAACGTCCTGGCGACCGGACTGTTCGTCGAGCACTACCAGAAGCACGAGGTCATCTGGAACGGCCAGAACGGCAAGACGATCTTCTTCCAGAACGAGATGCCGTACGACGTGCCGGACCAGGCCGCGTGGAAGAGCTCGGCGAGTGTCAACGGATATGCCGCCTACAAGGTGGGGGCGGGCGTCACCACCCACGAGGCGTGGGGACTCGGCAGCTACTGCTACTTCAACGTCAACCCGGCGGTGAACAGCTACCACGCGTTCGAGGTGCCCAACACCCCGGGCGTACGGTTCCACAACATCCTGACCGTCTCACTGGGCGGCAACGGCACCATCACCCATGTCATCAACGACACGGGGGCGCTGACCCCGGCGGGCACCGTGCCCAGCAACGTGGTCGCCTACCCGTGACCGGATGGCGATGACCTGACACAGAAGGCGGACCCGGGGCCCCTCGCGAACGGCGAGGGGCCCCACGTCCGCCCGGACCGCAAACGGCTGGCAGAACGCGGTCGGGCGAGCTACGATCACCGCGATGATGAATCAGACAGCTCACAGATCGGGGGTCCCGTCCGCGCAAGGTGAGTGCTGATGCTCACTCAGACCGCGAACAGGGACACCCGACTTTCCTTCTGGCTGCGCGTGCGGGAGTACGCCGTGCCGCCGTCCATGATCGAGACCGCGACCGCCCGCCGCCGTGCCGGGGACTGGGCAGGGGCCTGCGCTGCCGCGGGCATCGACGTCGATCTCCGTCTGCGCTCCGTGGCGCACACACACGGCCGCGACCTCGCGGCCCGAGTCCGGTCCGATCTCCGCCATCTGGTGCCTGACCTGCTGCGCTGGCACATGCCGCGCATCGCCCCCAGCGGGCTGCTGCGTCCGGGCCTGACCATCGCACTGGCCCGGTACGACGACGCGGGGCGCGACGGTGCGAGACCGGTGCACCTCGTGGCCCGCACCCCGCCCGCCTGGGCGGACGCCGGTCAGCGCATCAGCCTCGCGCTGTGGGACGCATCCCCTGCGGCCGCCGGCACCGGCCGCCATCCGCATCCCCATCCCAACCGCCGGTTCCGCCTGGACCTGCACCGGCACCTGTGGGACGCGCGCAGGACCGACGAACTTCGGATCCGCTCCGGCGCGCCGGATTCGCCGGCGCCGCGACCGGAGTTGCTCGGAGCCGAGCTCCTGGAGGCGGTACCGCCGGGGCGTCCCCGCGCCGTCGACCGGTGGGCCGCCGAGGCGGAGATCCTGCTCCGCGCGGACGGGCTGCCCGACGGCCCGGTCACCGTGCGGTTCGACGCCCGCCATCGACTGGTCCTGGATCCGGTCGCGGCCGCGGACGGCGCCGGGTCGTCGTCCGCGCTGCGGATCACGGCGGCCCCCACTACCGGCAGTGCTGCCGCGCTGCCGGTGCTGCCCGACGCGGCGGCCTGGGTGCCACCCGATCTGGAGCTGATCCGCACCGGTTCGATCGAGGCCGGCCGGCTGCACCCGCTGGTGGCCTCGTCCCTGGTACCGGGTCACCCACCGGACGGGCTGCCCCGGGCCCCGCACCGGCCGGGGCAGCCGCGCCTGGTGGAGTGCCGGGGAGCTCAGCACCGGATCGCCCTGGTCGACGGGGTCCTGGCCCCGATGGACCACGACCCGGTCGAGATCCGGCGGGAGGAGCTGCTGGTCGAACTGACCGGTACTCCGCTGCCCTGCCTGCGCGCCATCGACGAGGCACACCGCCGTCCCGACTGCCTCACCGGTGTCCGCGAACGCCTGGACCACGGCGACACCGCCGGTGCGCTGGCCGTCGTCGAGGGCCTGCTGGGGCCCGACGCGCTGCTGCGCGCCGGGGCGCTGCGCGACGAACTGGAGACAGCGGCGCTGCGGCGGATCACCTACGGGCTGTACCGGTCGGGGCTGATCGGAGCCGGGCCCGACCGCGTCCCTCCGACCGGCCCGCACCACCGCCGCGCCGACCGCGCCCGCCCGCGCCACGCCCACTTCTGCTGAGCCGGGGCCTCCGCCCGGTACCCGCTCGACCCGCCACGAACCCATAGGTGATCAAACATGTCCTCATGCACGCTGCCCGCCGCCACCGACACCCCTGCCGAACCCGTCCACGACTCCCAACTCAACGTCGCCGGGGCGCTGCTGACCCTGCTGCGCGACGCGGACACCGAACCGCGTCCCGACACCCAACTGGAGGCCCTGACGCTGGCCGTCGCCGCGGACCTGCCCGTCCTGCTGTGGGGTGGGCCCGGGATCGGCAAGACCGCGGCCCTCACGCAGCTCGCCGCGGCTCTGGACCTGCCGCTGACCACGGTGATCGCCAGTGTGCACGAGCCATCCGACTTCTCGGGCCTGCCGATCATCGGCGACGATCCCGCGGAGCAGGGGGTGCCGATGGCCCCGCCGGAGTGGGCAGTGCGGCTGGTGCGCGCCGGCCGGGGGCTGCTGTTCCTGGACGAACTGTCCACCGCGCCCCCGGCCGTTCAGGCCGCCCTGCTGCGCCTCGTGCTCGAACGGCGGATCGGCTCCCTGCAACTCCCGCCCGGGGTCCGGATCGTGGCCGCCGCCAATCCGCGTTCCTCGGCCGCCGACGGCTGGGAGCTGAGCCCGCCGCTGGCCAACCGCTTCGTCCACCTGCAGTGGACACACGACCACGACGTCGTGGTCCGCGGCCTCGCCGGGACCTGGCCCCGCGCCACCCTGCCGCCGCTCGACGCGGACAAGCTGCCGGAGGCCGTGAACTTCGCCCGTCGCGCGGTGTGCGGGCTGCTCTCCGCCCGGCCCGCTCTCGTGCACCGGCTGCCCACCAGCGAGACCCGTCGCGGCGGTGCTTGGCCGTCGCCCCGCAGCTGGGAGATGACGCTGTGCCTCATCGCCTTCGCGACCGCGGCCGGCTCCTCCCGGGAGGTGCTCTCCCTGCTGGTCAGGGGCACCGTGGGGGACGGTCCCGGGCTGGAGCTGCTGGCGAGCCTGGACCGGATGGACCTGCCGGACCCCGAAACGCTGCTCGCCGACCCGGCGAGCGCGGTGCTGCCCGAGCGGGGCGATCTGCGCCAGGCCGTGCTCGACGGTGTGGTGGACGCCGTCCGCAAGCGCCTGGAGAAGTCCCGCTGGGACGCGGCGTGGGCGGTCCTCGCACGGGCGGTGGAGACCGGAGCGCCGGACCTGGTGGTCGTGCCCGCGACCACCCTGGCCAGTCTGCGCCGTGCGGACTGGGACGTTCCGCCGTCGATCGAAGGGCTCGCCGGCGCGGTGACCCTGTCCCGGCGGGCGAACGAGGCCGCGGCCCGGGCGTCGGTCACCACGAAGGCGGGCCGATGATCCCGGACGCACCAGGGGCTCTGGACCTCGACAAGCTCTTCGCGGCCCGACTGCAGGCCGCCCGGGCGCGGCCCTACCTGGCGACCGCCCTGTTCGCCCTGCACGCCGTCGCATCGCGCCGGGTGCCGACCATGGGTGTCGACCGGTACTGGCGGTGCTACGTCTCGCCCGGATTCGTGGACCGGACGCCGGTGGAGGAGCTGGCCGGGGTTTGGGTGCACGAGGTGTCGCACCTGCTGCGCGACCACCACGGGCGCGGCGACCGGGTCGCGCGGGAGCAGGGGCTGACCGGCCCGGCGGAACGGCTGCGGATGAACATCGCCGCGGACTGCGAGATCAACGACGACATCTACGGCGACGGACTGGTCCGGCCCGAGTGCGCGGTCGACCCGGTGTCCTTGGGGCTGCCCGTGGGACAGCTCATGGAGGACTACCTGCGCCGGTTCAGCCTCGCGCCACTCACCCTGGACGCGGCCTGGCTGGACTGCGGCAGTGGCGCCGACGGCCTGGACCGGGAGTGGGACCTGGGACCGGACGGCGCTCACGGCCTCAGCGAGCAGGAACGCGACGCGGTCCGGTTCCGGGTGGCGGAGGGCATCACCGGCCGGCCGGGAAGCGCCCCGGCGGGGTGGAAGCGGTGGGCGGAGGAGGCCTTCCACCCGCCGCAGCCGTGGCGGGAGCTGCTGGGAGCGGCGGTCCGCTCGGCGGCCTCCGGTTCCGGTGCGGGCGAGGACTACAGCTACGGCCGGCCGTCACGGCGCTCGGCCGCGGTGCCCGGCGCCATTCTGCCGAGCCTGCGGCGCCGGCCGCCGCGGGTCTCCGTGGTCATCGACACGTCCGGGTCGGTCAGTGACGCCGAACTGGGCAGCGCGCTCCTGGAGGTCGCCGCGATCTCCCACGCCGTGGGCGGCCGGCGCGACCTGATCACCGTGGTGCCCTGCGACGCGGCGGCCCGCATCGTGCACCCGCTGTGCCAGGGCGAGGGAATCCCGCTGCTGGGCGGCGGCGGCACGGACCTGCGCACCGGCTTCACCAAGGCGCTGCGGGCGCAGTACCGCCCGGACGTCATCGTGGTCCTCACCGACGGCCAGACGCCCTGGCCGAGCGCCCGGCCGCCGTGCCGGACCGTGGTGGGCCTGTTCCCCCGGGGCCGAACGGCCTCGTGGGACGAGAACGATCCCGACTACGTGCCGGACTCACCGCCCGACTGGGCGCGCGTGGTGACCATCGGGCCCGCCTGACGTGCGGGTGGGGTCCCGCCACGCTCAGCTTCTGCCGGCCACCTCCGCGCACGCGGCGTGACCCCAGCCGCCCGCGACCTTGGCGATCAACTCGCCCTTGGCGTAGGAGCCGGAGCAGTGGCACCTGCCGGGGAACTTCGCCTGGATCGTGCCGGACGTCCCCTTGCCGGTCCGCGGCTTCGCCGCCCCCGCCTTGCGGGCGGGACGTGCGCCCTCCGCGGACCGGGAGGCATCCGGCACGGGCAGCTCCGCGCCCGTCCCGCTGCTCGCCTCCTGGCTGACCGCGGCGTCACTCGCGGCCTTGTCGGCGATCGCGTTGAGCGGGTCCCCGTTCACCTGGTGCGCGGGGACGTACACGAACTCGACGTCGCGCCCGGTCAGCAGGGCATCGATCCGCTGGATGATCTCCCGGTTCGCCACCGGCTTCCCGGCGGCGGTCTTCCAGCCGTTCTTCTTCCACGCGACCAGCCACTTGGTGGCCGCGTCGCGGGTGTAGGTGGAGTCCAGCCGGACCTCCAGGGGCACCGCCGGGTCCGTCGCGGTCAGGAGCTGCTCCAGTGCCGTCAGCTCACCGACGTTGTTCGTCGAGTGTCCCAGCGGCCCCGCCTGCCAGCGCTGCGGCCGCCCCTCGGCGTCCGCGACCACGAAGGCCCACGCCGCCGGGCCCGGGTTGCCCTTGGCGGCTCCGTCACATGCTGCGATAACGCGTTCCATGCCCTGATGATGTCAGGTGCCGGACCGCCCGCGGACCCCGTGTTCCGCGGACGGCCGTCCCTCCCCCTCCGACCGCGGCTACTCGGTGCGCAGCGCGGTCGCGGTGCGGGTGCCGGCGGCCCATCCGGCGGGCAGCAGCGCGCCCGCGGTCGCGATGACCAGCCCGCCCAGCAGCAGCGGGAGCAGTACCGGGAGGTGATAGACCGCGAGGTCCTGTGCCGGGAAGCGCGTACCGGCGGCGTCACCCATCACCGGCAGCACGTAGCCGTGCAGCGCGATGCCGACCGGGACGCCGACCAGACCGGCGACCAGTCCGATCCCGGCGACCGAGGTGAGGACCATCGTGATCGTCTGCCGCGGTGACATGCCCAGCGCCTTGAACACCCCGAAGTCGTGGACGCGTTCGCGGGTGTCGAGCACGACGGTGTTCAGCACGCCCAGCCCCGCCACCGAGACAAGCATCAAGGTGAGCAGCGCGGCCAGCGTGTCCATGGCGACCACCGTGCTGCTCGTCTCGCTGGTGTTGCCCTCGGCGGTGATGCCGAGCGGCTCCAGGGCGGTGTTGAGCGCGGCCAGATAGCTCTGCGGGTCCGTTCCCGGCGTGAGGTCGATGCTGAACCGGACCGACTCCGGTTCGACGACGGTGGCGAGACCGGTCAGGGACGCGGCGTCGGTGAGGATGGTCATGCCTTCGTCCCGCAGGTCGAGGGCCTCGCCGACGATCCGCACCGGGGCGGTGCGGCCCTCGTTGGTCAGGGTGATGGTGTCCCCGATGTGAGTCCCGGTGGCGTTGAGGAAGCCGGACGGGACGACCGCCTGGCCGCGCCCGGTGAACCAGGATCCCGAGATCATCCGGTAGGAGCCCCAGGACGAGGCGCCCCGGTACGCGATCACGTTCGTCCGTCCGGCGAGCCCCGCGACGCCGGCCCGGGTCTCACCGGTGCTGAAGTACCGTCGCGTCCCCGGTTGCGAGCTGATCTTCGCGGCGATCGCGGCGGAGTCGACCGGGGTCGGAGGCCGCCGCGGCGCCTCGCCCGTTCCAACGTCGGCGGGCGGCCCGCCGATGGCCCGGACCAGAACGGCGCCGGCCGTCCGGCGGTTCAGGCCGCTCTCGATCCCGTTGAGCGACAGGGCGAGGCCGACACCGAAGGTGACCCCGACCGTACCGAAGATCACGGCGGCGGCCATGGTGCCGGAGCGCCCGGGGCGGGCGAAGGGGTTGGCCAGGCCGAGGCTCACCGGGCGCGGCAGCGGCAGCCGGCCGAGCAACTGCCGGACGAAGCGCCCCCGCCCGGCCCTCGGAGCCCGGCCGACGGCGAGCGCCTCGACCGTACGCAGCCGCCCGGCGCGCAGGGCCGGTGCCAGCGCGGTGGCGACGACCGCGGCGAGTGCGGCGGCGGGAACGGCGACGTCGATCCACGGGGCGACCGTCGTGGTCCCGGTGCCGTAGGCGCTGCCCTCGATCCCCATGACCGGGATCGCCAGCAGATTGCCGAGGACGACGCCCAGCCCCGCGCCGACCGTCGCGGGGATGAGTGCCTGGCCGACGTAGGCGCGCACGACCTGCCCCGGAGTGAAACCCAGCGATTTCAGGATGCCGATGCGCCGGGTGGCGGCGCCGACCGCGCCGCTGACCACGATGCCGATGATCAGGACCGACATGAGGAGCCCGAGCACACCGAAGGCGACCACGAACGGCACGAACGTCGCCGCCGTCCGGTCCGCGGCCAGCTTGATCGTCAGATACGACACCACTCCGGTCATCGACCCCTGTGGCACCGCGGCGGCGACCGCGGCACGATCGGCGCCGATCTGGGCATCCGTCGCGGCCTTCGCGAAGCGGTAGAGCATCTGGTACTCGGGCCGGGCGCCGAGCGCGGTCAGTTGCGCCAGCTGGGCCGGCGTCACCCACGCCTCGGCGCTGTCGCCCACCGAGGTGGCCAGGCCGACGACGGTCAGCGTCGGACCGCCAGGCAGATCCGGGAAGGTCATCCGCGCGCCCACCCCGAACGGCGAGTCCAGGCTGCGCAGTACGATCTCCCCGGGGCCGGTGGCCCACCTGCCGTCGACCACGTCGAGGTCGTCGACCGGCCCGCCGGCGTTCGCCCGGCCGACGAACGTGAGCTGCGGCATGCGACCGTGCGAAACCGTTCCGGAGTCCTCCGCACTGAGCTGCGGGCTCAGACGGAGAACGGGATACGGGCCGGCGGCAGCCGTCACCCCGGGGATGTGCGCGGTGGCGGCGACCTGCGCGGCGGTGATCTTCGCCGCGTCGAACCCCGCGGTCAGGTGCGCGCCGTTCTGGCGCGCGAAAGCGTGGTCGAACGGCGCCGACGACGCGACGAGGAGCCCGCCGGCCAGCACCGACGCGGTGACCGCCATCATCGTGGTCAGCGTCATCACCAAGGTCTGGACCCGGCGCCGGCCGACTCCGGCGCGCACCACCTTCCCCAGCGCGCTCATCGCACGGCCCCCGCGCCGCTGGTCCGGTCGAGGGCGACATGCCCGTCGACGAGGTGGATCGTCCGGCCCGCGCACGATTCGGCGAGGTCCAGGTCGTGGGTGACCAGCACGATGGTCTGTCCGCCCCGGTGCAGATCGATCAGCAACTCGCGGACGTCGCGCCCGGAGGCCATGTCCAGGGCGCCCGTCGGTTCGTCGGCGAGCAGCAGCGCGGGTCGGTTGATCAGTGCCCGGGCGACCGCGACGCGCTGGCGCTCACCCCCGGACAGCCGGCCCGGGTAGGCCCGCGCGTGCTTCTCGATGCCGAGCGTCTCCAGCAGTTCGTGCGCGCGCCGCGCCGCCTTGCCCCGGGCTGTTCCCGCCAGTTGGGCGGGCAGCACGACGTTGTCCAGGACGGTGAGGTCGTCCAGGAGGTTGAAGAACTGGAACACCATGCCGATCCGCTCGCGGCGGAACCGCGCCAGGCCGCCCTCCCCGAGGTTGTCGATCCGCGTGCCGCCGACGGCCACGATGCCCTCCGTCGGCTTGTCCAGCCCGGCCACCAGGTTCAGCAGCGTGGACTTGCCGCTGCCCGACGGCCCGGTGACGGCGACCGCCTCGCCCTCCTCCACGGTCAGCGTCAGGGGGCCCAGCGCGGGCCCGTCCGCGTTGTCGTAGCGCTTGACGGCGCCACGCAGTTCGATCACGTTCACCATGGGGATCCCGGTCCTTCCGGTCGCAGCGGCCGCGTCCTCGGAGGGGCTCCCCCGGGCGGCCCGCCGGCAGCACCGAAGCTAGGTGCGGCCGCCGCGGCGGCGCGTCGGCCGCCGCACCGACATCCGGTCGCCCGCGAGGAGGACCCGGCCGCGGCGTCATCCTCGCGAAGTACTCCGCACGGCGGGAGCTCTGATCGCTGAGACCGATGTGCGCCGGACGGGCGGCGCCGACAATGTGCTCGTGGACACGGATGAACGACAGGGATGGCGCCGGCAGGTGCGTGACGCGCTGCGCCCGGACGGCCAGGCTCCCCGCTGGTCGAGACGGGCCGTCGTCACCGATGCCGTGCTCGCGCTGGCCCTCACCGTGATCGTGCTGATCGCGGTGTCCAGGCTGCACTTCGACGCGAGCTGGCCGGTCGGGCCCCGGACGCCCTTCGACCCCTGCCCCGCGATCGTCGAACCCCTGCCGCCCGACTGGCCGCTCCCGCCCGGCGCGCCCCCGCCGGGGGCCTCGTTCCAGCCGGCGGTCCACGCCTATGTCCTCGCGGCGCTGACCACGCTGCCGCTGGCGGCGCGCCGGCGCTTTCCGCTGGCCGTCTTCTGGGTGGTGATGTGCGCGACGCTGGCCGGTCCGGACTACGCGACGAGGTTCACCCCGCTGGTGTGCTTCGTCGCCGCCTGCAGCGCCCTCTTCCACAGCCGCAACCTGACCTCCACGACGGGCAGTTTCGCCCTCGCGGCCGTACTCGCCGCCACCGTCGACTGGAACACCGACCCGGAACTGCCGTTCTGGTCGGGCCGGCTGTTCGTCCTGCTGGTCGTCGCACTGATCGCCAGCGTGATCCGCTACTGGCAACTGCGGCTCAAGGAGACCCAGCTGCGATTCACCGAACTGCAAGTGGCCCAGGAGAGGGCGATGCGCGAGGCCATCGACGAGGAACGCTCCCGGATCGCCCGTGAACTGCACGATGTGGTGACCCACAACGTCAGCGTGATGGTGATCCAGGCCGGGGCGGCCCGCAAGGTCATGGACACCGCGCCCGAGCAGTCGAAGGAGGCCCTGCTCGCGGTCGAGGCGAGCGGCCGGGCCGCGATGAGCGAGCTGCGCCACGTCATGGGCCTCATCGCGGCCTCGGGGACAGGCCCTTCCGACAGCGCCGAGGACGCGCTCGAACCGCAGCCGGGACTCGACCAGTTGCACGATCTCGTGGAACGCGTCCACGCCGCCGGGCTGCCGGTGACCGTCACCCTGTCGCCCCCGCCGGAGCCGCTGCCCCCCGGCGTCGACCTGACCGCCTACCGTGTCGTCCAGGAAGCACTGACCAACACCATGAAGCACGCCGCGGGCTCGACGGCGTCCGTCACCATAGGACATGACGAGGGCTGGCTGGAGATCGAGGTCACCGACACCGGCGGGGCGTGGGGAACGTACGCGCAGAGCGGCGACGGCCGCGGGTTGATCGGTCTGCGCGAGCGGCTGGCCGTCTATGGCGGAACCCTCGCGGCAGGGCACAGAATCGGCGGCGGATACAAGATCGAGGCCCGAGTCCCGTGGAGAGCCCTATGAGCCGGCAGTCCCTGCGCGCCGTGATCGCCGACGACCAGGCACTGGTGCGCACCGGGTTCCGGATGATCCTCGCCGCCGACGGCATCGACGTGGTGGCCGAGGCCGCCAACGGTGCCGAGGCCGTGGCAGCTGTCCGGCGCACCCGTCCCGACGTCGTGCTGATGGACATCCGGATGCCGCAGATGGACGGCCTCGAAGCCACTCGGCAGATCCTGGGCGACGGTGCGGCCGGGACCCGCATCCTCATCCTGACCACGTACGACCTCGACCACTACGTCTACGCCGCGCTCACCGCGGGCGCCAGCGGCTTCCTGCTCAAGGACGTGTCCCCCGAACACCTGGTCGCCTCGGTCCGCCTGGTGCAGTCCGGCGACGCGCTGCTCGCACCGACGATCACCCGCCGGCTGATCGAGCGCTTCGCCCACCGTGACGAGGTCCAGTCCGCGGTGCACCGCGACCTGTCGGGCCTCACACCCCGCGAACTCGAAGTGCTGCGCCTGCTCGCCACCGGCCTGAGCAATGCGGAACTCGCCGACCGGCTGACCCTCAGCGCGACGACGGTCAAGACCCACGTCGCGCGCATCCTGTCCAAACTCGGTCTGCGCGACCGGGTGCAGGCCGTCGTGCTCGCCTACGAGACCGGCCTGATCTCCCCCGGCGCGGCCGCTTCGTGACACACCCCGGGAGCGGACCGAAGTCCGCTCCCGGGCGAAACGAATGCCATCACCCGCTGCGACCTGGGGTGTTGACGGTTCGATCTTCGAACCCCGCTAATCCATCGCCGAAAGGCCCTCCTCGTTCCCGAGGATCGGTGTCAATTCGCGATATCCAGTGGACGGCCCATTCCTCGGCGCTCCATTCCTCTTCCGGCTGCGGGGAGCATTCGCGCCGTGTCAGCCCCCTCCCGCAATGATCCCGATGGGACCCACGCGAACACCGGGTCGGCTGGGGCGGCTGCGCACCCGGAGCACGGATCACGTGTTCGACAAAAGAAGGTTGTCACCACGTTCGAGCGCCGCAGTTGTTTCGAACAAGCCGAGATCCTGAGAATATCCGACTGTTCCCATAACGTCCGGATGAGTTTTGCGGGACACTCTGAGCAACCACGACGGCGGGGCGCGGACCGCCTGTGGCGAGCCAGGGACGGAAGCCGTGACAGGGGGCGGAGTGCGGACTCCGATAAGTGATCCGTTAATGGTGGGCCCTTACCGCATTGTCGGTCGGCTCGCCTCGGGCGGCATGGGGTGGGTGTACCTCGGCAGGTCGGCGAGCGGCCGGGCGCTGGCCGTGAAAGTGGTGCGCCCCGAGTTCGCTGCCGACGCCGAATTCCGCCTCCGCTTCGCACGGGAGGTCGACGCGGCGCGTGCGGTCAGCGGCGCCTTCACCGCGGCCGTCGTCGACGCCGACACCCGGGGCGATCCGCCCTGGCTGGCCACGATGTACGTCCCCGGCCCCACGCTCGCGGAGGCGGTGCGGGCGGACGGCCCACTGCCCGAAGCGGCGGTCCGGCTGATGGCCGCCGGGCTCGTCGAGGCGCTGCAGGCGATCCACCGCGTGGGCGTCGTGCACCGCGACCTCAAGCCCGCCAACGTCCTGCTGGCCGCGGACGGTCCGCGGGTCATCGACTTCGGTATCTCGCTGTTCGGGGCCGCCGCGAACACGATCACCCAGGTGGGGACGGTGATGGGCACTCCGCCGTTCATGTCGCCCGAGCAGTTCAGGGGCGAGGTCGCGCAGCAGCCCAGCGATGTCTTCTCCCTCGGAGCGGTGCTCGCCTTCGCCGCGACCGGGGTCGCGCCGTTCGGCTCGGGCGTCGGCGTGATGTACCGGATCATCCACGAGCGGCCCGCCCTGGACGGCGTCCCGGACGGGCTGCGCCCCCTGCTGGAACGCTGCCTCGCCAAGCGCCCGCAGGACCGGCCGGATCTCGCCACGTTGCTGGAGGAGGTTCTGCCACCCGAACCCGAGCCGCTGACACCCGATCCCGAACCGACCGCCGTCACCTCGTGGCCGCCGCCCGCCGTCGCCGAGGGCATCCGGGTGCGCACCGACGACCTCGACGCCCGCAACAACAGCCGGGGATCGGTGATGTCCGTACCGTCCTGCCTGCTGCTGCACGCACAGACCCTGCTCGATGCCGGACTGACCGACCGCATGGTGGCGGAGGCGGTGGGCCGTGGCGGACTCTGAGGCCGCGCCCGCCGGCGAGATGGAACTCGGAGCCGGCTGGCGGCCGCTGGTACGTGCCTGGGCGGAGCGCAGCCACTACCGGTCGTCCGAGGACGACGCCGCGATCTCGTTGGAGTTCGACCTGGCGGGATCCGACCACCCGGTGACCGTGCGGTTCATGGCGACGCGGGATCTGCTGGTGGCGTTCATGACGGACGGGCACATCCTCAAACCCGACCAACTGGCGCTGGCCGCCGCCGCGTCCAACGCCTGGAACACCGAACAGCTGACCCCCATGCTCTCGGTCTGGGACGTACGCGGTCCGGGCCCGTGCCTCGCCGGCGTCTGCACCCTCCCGCTCACCTGCCGGATGACCCACCAGCAGTTCGGTCTGCTGGCCGCGAAGTGGGCCGAGCACGCCCGGCAGATGTTCACCCGGTGCCACCGCGTCTTCGAACTGTAGAGATCCGCGAGAAGAAGGAGTTGGGGAGCCTCTCGTGCCATCCGACACGGCGCAGCGCGGTCGTCCGATCGCCATGATCCTCACAGCGGTGCTGCTGCTCGGCCTCCCGGCCGCCCTGCCGGCGGCAGCGGCACCCGCCGACCCGCCGCCGACCTGCGCGACGGCCGACCCGAAGGCGCACTGCCCGGCCACGACGCCGACCTGCGTGACGCCGTCCGCAGGCGAGATCAGACCCAGGACGACGGCTCCCGCGGAGAAGTTGCCCGGCGGCAAGCCGACCACCGGCAAACCGGCCACCCGTTCCACCGACGCCTGTCCCGAGGAGAAGACGTCCGGCGGTGACGACACCAGTTGGGCGCTCTTCGGCTCCATCGCCGCGCTCCTGCTGGTGCTCCTCGTCCTGCTCGCGGTGGCCGTCCGCCGTTCGGGCACCGGTCGCCACTCCGCCCACGCCCGGACCCACCGGAACGACGCCGACCCGATGGCGTCCCGCACGCCCACCGCGCCCGCACACCTCCCGGGAGCACGCCGGACACCGCGGCCGGGGAACCTGCGCCCCGCCACGGTCGCCACCGACCTGCACCCGCAGGGCTACGTCGAGATCGACGGGTGCCTCTTCCGCGCGGTGTGGTCCGAGCCCGCGGAACCCCCACCGGGCGCGGGCGATCCCGTCGAGGTCGGCCGCCCCGATCCGCAGGACGAGACCCACGACCAGCACGTCCTTCTCGCCTTCCCGGCCGACCTCCGACGGAGAGACCATGCGCGATAACACCCACCCCATGACCGTGCGCGTGAACCAGCAGGCCAGCACCCTGCCGTACCAGTACGCCGACATCGAGATCGAGAACAACGCGCAGCGAATGCCACTCGTGCTGTGCCTGGACACCTCGCACTCGATGCTCGGCGCGCCCATCGCGTCCCTCAACGAGGCCCTGCGCGAGTGGACCCGGGAACTGCACGACGACGTCAGCCTCAGCTACAGCGTCGAGGTCGCCGTCCTCACCTTCGGCGACGCCGGGGTGAGCGCCTGGCAGGGCCCCAACCTGCTGCCTTACAACAGCCCGGTCAGCCCGTTCGTCCCCGCCCACCTGTTCCAGCCGCCGCAACTGCGCGCGGCCGGGGTCACGTTGATGGCCGAGGCGCTGGAGCTGTCGATGCAGATCGTCGCCGCCCGCAAGGCGGAACTGCGCCGGCTCGGCCTGCAGTTCTACCGACCGCAGATCTGCCTGGTCACCGACGGCCTGCCGACGGACACGACCGGGCACCCCACTGATGCCTGGCGGCGCGTCGTCCCGGTGCTCACCGAGGAGCAGCGCGCGCGGCGGTTCCGCCTCTACGCGATCGGCGTCGGCGGCATCACCGACCGGGGCGAGGAGGTCCTGCGGGCCTTCGCCCCGACGTTCAACGCCCGCCTGCAGGGATTCCCGTTCCGCGAACTGCTGCAGATGATGTCGGCCAGTGCCAACGCCGAGCAGCGGGGTGCGGGGGACGAGGTCTTCGAGAAGATCTTCAGCCAGTTCAAGACCCAGCGGCCCGCCTGGGAATCCTGATCCGGATCAGACCGACAGGACCCGACAGAACCGACGACGGGCACCGGGAGACGACACATGGACGATGACAGCGGCGGCGGCCCCGGCGCGCAGTGGCGGGTCCGCGGCGTCAGCGTCGAGGGCTACCGCCACCGGCGGACCGGAACTCCGTGCCAGGACGCCTGGCTGTACGCGGTCTCCGGACCGCCGGAGGATTCGGTGACGGTACTGGCGGTCGCCGACGGAGCGGGCAGCCGCGCACGCTCCGACGAGGGCTCGGCGCTCGCGGTCCAACTGGCCGTCGAGTGCTTCACCCGGCGCTCCGCCGATCTGCCGCCGACCGCCTCGGGTGTGCGCGCGGCGCTGCGCGAGGCGTTCCTGGACGTCCGCGAGGAGTTCCTGCGGCGCACCGGGGACGAGTCGAACGACTTCGCCACCACGCTCACCGTCGCCGTGCTCGCCCCGCGATGGATCGGCTACCTCAGCGTCGGCGACGGCTTCGTCGTACTGCGGGCCGGGACGGTGGACGGTGTGCGGCAGTTCCACCTGCTGCCCCAGCCGGCCGCGGCCAGCGAGTACAGCAACGAGACCGTGTTCCTCACCTCGGCGGAAGCGGAGCGGTCGGTCCGTACCGCCTGCGTGCGCGACCCCGAGGTCGACGGTGTGCTGCTGTCGACGGACGGCCTCGCCCAGATCGCCCTGACCTGGGTGGACGGGCAGCCGCAGCAGCCCCGGGCGTCCTTCGTCGCGGCGATGCTGCGGACGCTGGACTCCCCGTCCGAGGACCCCGACGAGGACGATGACGCGCTGGCCGTACTCCTGCGGTCGGACAAACTGACCGCGGTCAACGCCGACGACAAGACGCTGCTGAGGGCGGTGCGCCCATGACCGGGCACAGGATCCTGCTGAACGACGTGCCGGTGGAACTGTCCGAGCAGCCGCTGAAGAGCGGTGGCGAGGCCGCCGTGTACACCGTCGTCGGCAACGACGGCATCGTCGTCAAGCTCTACCGGGACGCCCCCGGACCCGAGCAGGAACGGCGACTGGCCCGGATGCTGACGATGACCCCGTTGGGCGGCCGGCCCACCGACCGCGCCCAGCCGCCGGAGCTGGCCTGGCCGACGGCACCCGCGCGCAGCCCCGGCGGGGAGTTCGTCGGCTACGCCATGAACCGGTTCGGTGAGCCCGAACACATCCGTCTGGTCGGCCTGTTCACCCGCGCTCAGCGGCTGCGGCTCTTTCCCGAACGGGTCGACTGGCGCTTCCTGCTGGGCGTCAGCTGGAACCTGGCCTTCATGACCGCCCGCATGCACCACGAGGGCCTGGTCGTCGGGGACTTCTCCAGCAACAACGTCGTGGTGGACGCGAACGGCTTTGTCACGTTCCTGGACTGCGACTCCATCGCCTTCACCGACCCCGGCTCGAAGGAGTACTTCCCCTGCCTGATGCAGACGGCCGACTACTGCGCCCCGGAGCGGCAGAAGGGCGGGCCGGCCACCACGGCCAGCGACGACTTCGCACTCGCGGTGCTCGTGTACCAGTTGCTGACGGTCGGGAACCATCCCTTCGGCGGGGTGCCGCACGACAGCGACTCGCAGTCGACGGTCAAGGACAACATCGCCGCCAGCTGCTCCTACGTGGTCCAGCCGGATCGGATCATCGTCCCGCGCGGTGTCATCGACCCCGCCGTGCTGCCCCCGGCGCTGCTGGCGCTGGCCCGCGCCGCCTTCGGCCCGGGTGTGGCGAACCCGCAGGCCCGCCCCTCCGCCGAGGACTGGCTGCGGGCGCTGGACCAGGAACGCGGCCGCGTCCGGACCTGCCCCGCCCGGCCCCGGCACACCTACAGCTCACATCTGCCCTTCTGTCCCTGGTGCGAGCGCGCCGGCCGCACCGGCCAGGACGACTTCAACGTCGTCCTGCCACCGCCTCCCCCGCTGCCCGAGGTTCCGGAGAAGACGCACGCCCTGCGCAGCTCCATCATCGTCGTGGCGCTGCTCATCGTCCTGCTGGTCGTGCTGCAGGCAGTCGTCCGGTGACGTCGTGATGTGATGTGGCACGGCAGTGGGCCCGCGGGAGCGGGGCCGGACGGTCGCTGCCGTGTTGATCGCGATGCAGGGAGAGCCGATGGCAAGCCGGGTCCACCAACCGATGGAAGACGGGGAGTTCGACTTCATCCTCGCAAAGGCCGACGGGCCGGTGCTGGCGTACTTCTGGGGGATCTGGTCCGAACCGTGCAAGGAGCTGGACCCCGTCGTGCGCGAGATCGCCGCCGCTTACGGGGACCGCGTCACCACCGTGAGGACCGACATCACCCGCTGCCCCGCGGCCACCAAGCGCTACGGCGTGACCGGCGCGCCCACCTTCCTCCTGCTCGTGCGGGGAGAGGTGACGGCGACCGCGGACGGAGCGTTGGAACGCGAGGAAGTCGAGGCGTTCCTGGACGCACACCTCTGAGCGCCGAGGGCGTCCCGTCCGCCCGGCACGCGCAGCGCGACCGGGCGGACGGGGAGGTCGGACTACTGCTGGCGACGGCGCCGGGCCGCCACCACGAAGACACCGCCGGCGACGAGGCTGACCGCCGCGGCGATCTCGAGGCCCAGTTCGTTGCCGCCCAGACCCGTCTCGGCGAGCCCACCGGTGGTGTTCCCGGTGCTGCCGCCGTGCGTGCCACCGGTGCTGCCACCGGTCGTTCCTCCGGTCGTGCCACCAGTCGTCCCACCGTGCGTCCCGCCGGTCGTTCCACCGTGCGTGCCACCGGTCGTACCGCCCGTGGACGTGCTGCCACCGGTCGTTCCACCCGTGCTGGTGGTCCCGCCCGTGGACGTGGTTCCGCCGGTGGTTCCGCCATGGGTACCGCCGGTCGTACCACCCGTGGACGTCGTGCCGCCGGTGGTTCCGCCATGGGTTCCGCCGGTCGTACCGCCGTGCGTCCCACCGGTGGTGCCGCCGTGAGTACCACCGGTCGTCCCACCGGTGGTGCCGCCATGAGTACCGCCGGTCGTCCCACCGTGCGTCCCACCGGTGGTGCCGCCATGGGTTCCGCCGGTCGTCCCACCGTGCGTCCCACCGGTGGTGCCGCCATGAGTACCGCCGGTCGTCCCACCGTGCGTCCCGCCAGTGGTGCCGCCGTTGGACGTGCTGCCACCGGTCGTTCCGCCGTAGCCCCCGCCGGACGACCCGCCCGTGTCGCTACCGCCGGTGGACGAGGAACCGCCGTGCGTACCGCCGGTGGTGCCACCGTGGGAGCCACCCGTGGATCCGCCGTGGGACCCGCCGGACCCGCCCGTGGTGCTGCCGTAGCCGCCGGTCGTCGAGCCGGCGGTGCTGTGGCCGCCGGTGGTGCTGCCGTAGCCTCCCTGGCCGTGCCCGGCCTGGTGGCTGTCACCGGCGTGCCCCGCCGAACCGCACGGGCCGCGGCCGCAGTCCTTCCAGATGCTCCAGTCGCTCCACTGCCTCCAGTCGGTCCAGTCGGTGTCGCCGTGGCCGAGGTGGGGGCGTGTGCTGCTGTGCCCGGGGGAACCGGAGTCGGTGACCAGGGGCACGGCGATGGCCATGGTGGGGGCCATCGCCGCTGCGGCAGTGAGACCCAGGAGGAGGGCACTTCGAATCTTCTGCATGCCAGACCTTTACTGTCGTGCGGTACGGGCTTCGGCGTGGGACGGCTCATTGATACGAGCCGTCGAGCGGGCAACGTTCCACCGGCACACACACTCGGACCGCCCAAGGAACAAGGCGCACCCGCATGCAGGCACATTTCACCCATACAGGTCAGCGTTCATGACATTCGACGAACTCGCGGACGCCTCCCGCCGACACGTCCGAGGGGGCACTCCCGCCCCGGAACGCCCGGGCGGCCGGATGCTGCTCCCTACCTCTGTGCAGGGCGCGGAATCTGCGACAGGCTGGTCCCATGAACTCTGCCAGACATGCCAGGGAACGGCTGATGAGCTGGCCTGGTCTCACCGGTGGCCGGGCCAGTTGCGGCAGCGAGTACTGCGTGCGCACAGGTGTCCAGGAGATAGTCCATTTCCACAGCGACCAGGAAGCGGACGTGCACCTGTCCCGCACCATGGTCGCCAAACTGCTGCCGGCCCTGAGCGAGTCCACCGCACTGCGAATGCGCGACGGCTCGGGCTGGGTGACCGTGCGGCTCGACTGCGGCACCGACATCGATCTGCTGATCACCCTGGTCAGCGCCGCGCTCCAGGCCGGCCCGGCCGTCGCGGAGGAAGAGATCTCGGGACTCGCCGCCGACCTCTGCACGCATCAACGTCAATACGCTGCCTGACCTCTCCGCCGAAACCCCCCGAGGCCCCCGCGACGCGAACTCCACGTCACGGGGGCCGATTTTGTCTGCCTCCATACGGGTGAAGCCCCATAACCAAATCTGCGCCAGAGAGTTGATCAGACCGACCCGGTACCAGGTCAATTTCGCACAAAAAGGATTTTGTCATGATGAAGAAGTTCCTCGCCACGGCGGCCGTCGCAGTGTCCGTCATCGGCGTCTCCGGCGCGGTGGCCGCGCCGGCGATGGCGATCGGCGACTCGGGCGGCGCCAGCACCACGAACGGCAACGGGTCCGAGCAGTCGTACGGCAACACCTACACGAGCGGCTACATGAGCCCCTCGTTCGGCCTTGTCCAGGGCTCGCTCAACAAGCCCTGCATCGGCCTCCCGGCGAAGGCGAACGTCGGTTCGCTCATCGGCCTCATCCCGATCTCGGTCCAGGACATCAACGTCCTGTCCTCGCCGCAGAACCAGCAGTGCACCGAGAACTCCTCGCAGATCAAGGGCGACGAGCCGCTGTCGCACATCCTGGACCAGATCCCGGTCCTCTCCGGCAACGGCGCGGGCAACCACTGACCCGCAACACCGCTCGAACGTTCTGGCCGCCGGTGACCACCGGCGGCCAGTGCCGTTCTCCGGCCCACGCCGCCCCGCACCGCCGCTGGATTTCATGCCCGATAGAAACCATTTCGTGACAAAAAAGCTTATTCTACCCATACAGCCTATTGAGGAGCACAATGGACTCGCGGTAGATACCGCGAGTGCGGTCCGACTTGCACGAGCCGAAGGAGGCGAGTCGTATGGCCGACGTGTCACACCGCTCAGGGGATATCGGAGCGCATCCGGATGTATCGGAGATGCGTGACCGCTATGCCCGCGTTCTCGGAGGCCGGGGAATCGTAGGAGTCGACGGACTGCTGCTCCTGGCCGGACTGTACGCGGCCATCTCGCCCTGGACGGTGCACTTCGCGCCCACGTTCCCGCAGCTGGCACAGAACAACCTGATCATGGGCATCGCGGTCGCCGTGGTGGCGCTGGTCCTGAACATGGCCCCGGAGCGCATGCAGGGTCTGAGCATGGCCTGCGCGGTGATCGGCGCCTGGCTGATCGTCTCCCCCTGGGTGGTCGTCCGTCACCCCGACACCGGCGCGATGTGGAACAACATCATCACCGGTGCCGTCATCTGCCTGCTCGGCCTCGCGGCGGCAGGAATGATGATGAGGAACAAGAGAGAGGCCTGACGCCGGACCACATCCGGCACAGGCAGGTACCGATGGTCGCCCCGGGGACCGGCGAAAGCCGAGGGGCGGCCATCCGCGCATTGCGGGCACCCGGACTTCGTGAGTTGATGCAATCAGGAGGTGCCGCCCGCCATGACCGCATCGAACCAGGACCACGCGTCGCAGAACCGCCCGTCGAAGGACCGCCCCCACGGACCGCACGAGATCCTCCAGCACGGGGCGGAATTCGACGCCGACGCCGCGAAGCGCCGGCACGACGACGTACAGGCGCACGAGACCCACACCGCCGCGACGGACGCCCTCATCGCGCGCAGCCGCGCCCTGCGGGCCACGCTGCAGGAGCTGCACCGGGTCCCCTCGGGCGCCCCGGACGGTCTGCTCGCGTTCCGCCAGGCGTTCCAGGAGCACTACGCGGCGAAGCAGGCGACCGTCCATCCACTCCTTGAGCGGCAGGACAAGGCCTCCGTGGCGGTGGTGCGCGACCGCGAGGACGGCGCCCAGCTCCTGCGGCGCCTGGACGACGTCATCGCCGGCAAGGTCGCCGTCGAGGGCATGACGCTCACCACGCAGCTCGTGCTCGGCGAGGTCGACCAGTACCTCCTGCACGAGGAGCGCGACCTCGTTCCGTGGATGCAGCGCAGTCTCTGACGCGTCGGCAGTGACCGATGAGTTCCGCGGCTGCACGCCGTCTACCCTTCGTCGCGACGTACGCGGACAGCCGGCACGCGCCGAAGGAGACACCCCCATGACAGCACGGACAGCACTGACAGCGATGCTCGACCTCGATCCCGCGGTCCGGCGGCTGGCGGACCTGCTGAGCGCCATCCCCGACGAACGGCTCACGGCGCCGACACCGTGTTCCCAGTACACCCTGGGCGACCTGCTCGACCACGTCGGCGGGCTCTCCCTCGCCTTCACCAACGCCGCCCGGAAGGTGGGCGAGAACCCTCCGGCACCCCCCGGCGACGCCTCCCGGCTGGACGCGGACTGGCGCACCCGCATCCCCGAGCAGCTCAGCGGCCTCGCCGAGGCCTGGCGCGACCCCGCCGCATGGGAGGGGATGACGGAGGTCGGCGGCGTCACGATGCCCGCGGGCATGATCGGCAGGGTGGCGCTCAACGAACTGACCGTGCACGGCTGGGACATCGCCCGCGCCACCGGTCAGCCGTTCACCGCCGACATCCGAACCCTGGAGGGCTGCCGCGATTTCGTGGAGCCCATGGCCGCGCCGGGCCAGGGCCCCGCCCGCCAGGGTGTGTTCGGCACGCCGGTCGACATTTCCCCCGACGCCCCGCTCCTCGACCGTGTCGTCGCCATGACGGGACGTGACCCGGCCTGGGTCGCCGCCTGAGCGGTGGCGTCAGCGGGCGGCTCGTACGGCGCCGGGACGTGTGAGCGGGATCGGGCATCGCCGCCGACCTTTTATTTACGGATCGACCCGTTTCGTTTATGGTGAGGCCATGAACCGAGGGCGTCCGCGGGACGGCAGAGTCGACGAAGCGATCAGCGACGCGGTACGCGACATCCTGGACGACGTCGGATACCAGCAGTTGAGCATCGACCGCGTCGCCGCCCGCGCGGGGGTCGGGAAGGCGGGCATCTACCGGCGGTGGCGGTCCAAGGCCGAGATGGTGTTCGTCGCCGTCGTGCACGGGACGGAGATCGCCGCGCCCCCCGACCTCGGCGGCCTGCGGGCCGATCTGACCGCTCTCGTCGAGCACATCGTCGTGCTGCTGTCCGCGCCGCACGCGCGCCAAGCGCTGCCGGGCCTCATCGCCGACATCGCCGCCGACCCCGGGTTGGCGACCCGCTTCGCCGCCACGTTCATCGATCGCCAACAGGACGTGCTGGCCCGGATCCTCGAACGGGCCGCCGCCCGGGGTGAGATCCGCAGCGGGTCGGATCCGGTGCTGGTGCACGCGCAACTGCTCGGCACGGTCTTCGTCCACCTCTTCATGCTCGGCGGCGCACCGCCGTCGGACCTGCCCCGGCGGCTGGCCGACGCGGTGGCCGCCGGGCTCGACACTCCGGAGTGACCCGATGGAACTCGACCGCGTGCTTCCCGCCCACGACTTCCGCTCCTGCTTCACCCGGCGCATCGCGGCGGATCCGCCCACCGTGTGGAAGGCGCTGTGCGAACTGTCCAGCGCGGAACTCCCGCTCTCGCGCCGGCTGATGCTGCTGCGGTCAGGAGGCCGGAGCCGGCTCGACGGCCCACTGCTCGACAGCTTCCCGACGCCCACCCTCGTCACCGTGGAGGGAGAGGAGATAGTCAAGGGTAAAGTCGCCAAGTTCTGGCGGCTGCGGCCCCGGCCCGCACCGATCGAGCCGGGCGATGCCGCCGCCTTCACCGGGTTCTCGGAACCGGGCTGGGCCAAGGCGGCCATGAGCCTGCGGGTGGCACCCGACGGCGATGCCACCATCGTCTCCTTCGAGACCCGGGTGCAGTGCACCGACGCCCGCTCGCGACGCGTCTTCCGCGCCTACTGGCTGCTCATCCGGCTGGGCGGGGCCGCGTTCATCCGCGTCGAGGTGCTCGGCGCCCTGGTGCGGCGGGCCGAGCGCGCCGCCGCCGGAACCCCCGGCTGATCCACGTCGCTCCGGTTGCACGCCCACGGTGAGGTCGAAATCCCGCCGGATCGCGGCGGACGGCGAGGGTTGTATGGGCGCATGGGCTTCCGCGCGAACACCACCGAACCGGGCCCAGCGCCCGTGGCCGCACCGCTTCCCGCTCCGGACCGCGGCATCTCACCGGGCCGATCGCCGCTGGTGAACCGGCTCGCCGTCCTGTCCGTCACGATGGGGATCTTCTCCATCGTGACCACCGAGATTCTGCCGATCGGCCTGCTGACGCCCATCGGTTCCGGTTTCCGGGTCTCCGAGGGCGTCGCGGGGCTGATGATGACGATGCCGGGCATCGTCGCCGCCATCGCGGCACCGGTGGTCACCGTGACGACCGGACGGTTGGACCGGCGGCTGATGCTGAGTGTCCTGATGGGGCTGCTGGCCTTCGCCGACTTCCTCGCCGCGGCCGCGCCCGCCTTCTGGGTCATGCTGCTCTCCCGGGTGCTGGTCGGCATCACCATCGGCGGGTTCTGGTCGATCGGGGCCGGCCTCGCCCCGCGGCTGGTCCCGCCCGGGTCCGCCTCCCGGGCGACAGCGGTCATCTTCTCCGCGGTCCCGCTGGGATCCGTGCTGGGTGTTCCGGCCGGGGCGCTCATCGGCGAACTGGCGGGCTGGCGGGCGTCGTTCCTCGTGATGGGTGTACTGAGCGTGGGCGTGCTGATCGCCCTGCGCACCCTGCTGCCGCCGCTTCCCGCGGTGCAGGTGACCCGGCTGAGCGCACTGCGCGGCATGCTGCGCGAACGGAACGTCCGGGTCGGGCTGCTCGCCACCTTCCTCGTGGTCATCGCGCACTTCGCCGCGTACACCTACGTCGAACCGTTCCTCCAGCAGGTCACCCAGGTGAAGGTGAGCCTGATCAGCACGTTCCTGCTCGTCTACGGCGCGGCGGGTGTCATCGGCAACTTCGTCGCGGGGTGGGCGATCACGCGGGGCCTGCGGGCCACCTGGATCGGGTGCACCTCCCTGCTCGCCGCCGCGACGCTGCTGCTCCCCGTCCTCGGTGGCGGCCGGCTCACGGCGCTGGGGCTGCTCGTCGTCTGGGGGCTCGCGTACGGTGCGGTCCCGGTCTGTTCGAGTACCTGGTTCGCACGGTCGGCCCCGAACGCGCCGGAGGCGGCGACCGTCCTGTTCACCGCCTCGTTCCAGGCGACCCTGTCCGCCGGCGCACTCGTCGGCGGCGTGATCGTCGACCGCACCTCCACCGCGACCGTCATGACGCTGAGCGGGTCGGTGGCGGTGCTCATGGTCGCGATGCTGTGGGGCACGGGCGGGATGGTCCGGCCGGCACGTTGACCGGCGCCGGCAAGCAGCTGGTGTCCCCGGGCCGTCGTGCACGGCCGGGGGACACCGGCGTCCGAGCGGAAGGTACCGACCGCCGGTCAGCTCAGAACGTCGTCGAGCTCCTGCAGCAGCCGCCGCTTCGGGCGCGCCCCGACCATCGACTTCACCGGCTGCCCGCCCTCGAAGACCATGAGCGTGGGCATCGACAGCACCCCGTACGCCGCCTGCGTCTCCGGGTTGGTGTCCACGTCCAGCAGCACCACCTTGAGGCGGCCCGCCTGCTCCTCGGCCACCGCTTCCAGCACCGGGGCGAGCATCCGGCACGGCCCGCACCAGTCAGCGGTGAACTCCACGAGCACCGGCCCCTCGGCCCGCAGCACCTCCTCGGCGAACGTCGCGTCCGTCACCGTGGCCAATCCCGTCGCCTGCGCCATCTCAGCCCCTCTTTCCGTCGTTGTCCTGGTAACCGGCGTACTCACACCGCGGCGGCGAGCTCTCCGGCGCCTGCGCGGTGGCCTCCACCTCCGCGCGCGCCAACTGCGCTCCGACCTGCTCGCGCACCTCGCGCAACCGCGCGATGACGTCGTCGAGCTCGGCGAGCTTGTGCCGGTAGACATCCAGCGAGGCGGGACACGAGTCCCCCTCCGGATGCCCGGCTCGCAGGCATTCGACGAACGGGCGGGTCTCCTCCAGCCCGAAGCCGAAATCCTGGAGCGTGCGGATCTGCGCCAGAAGACGCAGATCGTCCTCGCCGTAGGAGCGATATCCGTTCCCGGCGCGCCGCGCGGGCAGCAGCCCGAGCGTCTCGTAGTACCGCAGGGCACGGGTGGTCACACCCGCTCGTTCCGCCAACTCACCGATCCGCATGACCCGACGGTAGACCTTGACCCTGACGTCAACGCCAGCGTTCCCGCCCTGCCGCGTCTTCCCGCAGGGCGAGCCGCACACCACTTCGCACAGTGATCTACCAAAACGAACAGAATCATGTTAGAACTGCTCCATGAGTACTGCGAACCGCCTCGACGTCACGCTGCGCCTGGTGCAAGGAGCCGATCGGATGGCCGTGGCCGAGCTGGCCCGGCGGCTGGGCGTGTCGGAGATGACCGTGCGCCGGGACCTGGACGAGCTGGAACGCCAGGGGATGGTGCGGCGGGTGCACGGCGGAGCGGTCGCGGCCGGGCTGCCCGAGCAGGGTTCCGGATTCACGGCGCGCGAGCCGTGGCAGGCCGCCACGAAGGACCGGCTGGGCGCGGCCGTGGCCGAACTGGTGGAACCGGGCGGGACCGTACTGCTCGACGCCGGCACCACCACGGTGCACGTCGCGGCACATCTGATCGCGCGAGCACCACTGACGGTCGCGGTCCTCAGCCTGCAGGCGGCCGTCCGGCTGGCGGACCAGCCCGGTATCCGGCTGCTCGTGCTGGGCGGGGAGTCCCGCCCCGGCGAACGCTCCCTGGTGGGGCCGCTCGCGCTGCGAGCGGTGGACGCACTGGCCTTTGACTGCTTCGTCATGTCGATCGGCGGAGTGCACGCCGAGCACGGCTGGTCGGAGTTCTCACTGGACGACTGCGCGGTCAAACAGACCGCGCTGGCCCGCGCCGCCCGCACCGTCGCGGTCGCCGACGCCACCAAGCTCGGAGTGCAGGCGTTCAGCAGGGTCGCCCCTTTGAACGCCGTGGACACCTTCGTCACCGACGCCGCCGGCGACGACCCGGACACTCACCCCGGCGGACCCGCCACCCTCACCGCCCTGCGCGACGCGGGCGTCCGGACCCGGCTGATCTGACCGGATCCGTCCGATCGCGCGGCTGCTCCCGCACCCACAGACACTGATGAGAGGCGCCCGATGGCCACCCCGCTCCACCCCTTGATGATCCTGGTCGCCGGCCCCTACCGGTCCGGCACGGGAGACGACCCGGCCAAGCTCGCGTCCAACGCCGACGCCATGAACCAGGCCGCGCTGACGCTGTTCCGCGCGGGGCACCTGCCCGTCACCGGCGAGGCACTGGCCCTGCCGCTGATCGAGGCCGCGGGCTCCGCCGGTGTCGGCGACCCGGCGTTCGACGAGATCTTCCATCCCGTCGCGGAGCGCCTGCTGGCCCGGTGCGACGCGGTCTGGCGCATCGGCGGGTCCTCGACGGGAGCCGACCTGATGACCACCCGGGCCGAAGCCCTGGGCAAGCAGGTCTTCCACCGCCTCGACGAGATCCCCGCGGCCCGATGACGGCCGGGATCGACACACCCGACCGCCGCGGACGCACCGGACTGGACCGGGACGGCCTCGACCTGACCGGCAATCCCCGGGTGATCGTCCGTGACGTCACGCTGTTGTCCTGCCACTGGTACGTGCTGCGCACCGTCACCTTCGACTACCGGCACGCGGACGGCCATTGGAGCTCCGAGCAGCGCGAGAGCTACGACCGCGGCAACGGCGCCACCGTGCTGCTCTACGACCGCGACCGCGCGACCGTGCTGCTCACCCGGCAGTTCCGCTACCCCGCCTACGCGAACGGCCACCCGGACGGCATGCTCCTGGAGACCGCGGCCGGCCTGCTCGAGGAGGACGGTCCCGAGACGGCGATCCGGCGGGAGGCCGCCGAAGAGACCGGCCACACCATCGGGGACGTGGAGCACGTCTTCGACGTCTACATGAGCCCCGGATCGGTCACCGAACGCCTGCACTTCTACGCGGCGCCGTACAGTTCCGCGACCCGCGACGCGGCCGGCGGTGGAATCGCGGAGGAGGGCGAGGACATCGAGGTCCTCGAACTCCCTTTCACCCGGGCCCTCGAGCTGATCCGATCAGGCGACATCGCCGACGCGAAAACCATCATGCTGCTTCAATGGGCGGCCCTGGAAGGCCCATTCGCCCCGAATCGCCGGCTGGGAAATTAGTTCCAGCCCCGCCCCCGCGACTGTCGTCATTTCAGCAGGGCTTCGCGCCCTTGAGCTCGAACCAGACGGATTTGCCGCCGTCGGTGAGGTCCACACCCCAGTCGCTGGCGAGTCGGTCGACCAGAGCGAGGCCCCGGCCGAATTCGTCGTCCGGACGAGCGTTGTACAGCTGGGGCAGCAGCCTGCTGGCGTCGTCGATGTGGCATCGCAGGGTGTGGCCGCCCCGGGCGGTCAGATGGATGGGGCCGGGCGCGTAACGCACCGCATTGGTGACCAGTTCACTGACGAGGAGTTCCGCGGTGTCCGTGAAATGCTCCATCTCCCACTGCCGCAGCACTTGTCGCAGTACCGACCTGGCCTCGCGACACGCCGTCGGCGTACGGGGCAACGGCCAGGGGCCGCCCGTCGGAAGGTCCTGCTTCGGTCCTGCCGACCCCATCGGCCCCACCGGTCCCAACGCCACGGACAGCTCCCGGCGCGGCGCTGGACCCGCGTACTGCCGCCCACAACCCAGCTGCCCCAGCAGATCCGCCGGGGCGGAGGCGCCCTCAAAAGGGCGAGGTCGGCGCATAAGGGCCTCCATAAGTGAACAGCAATACCGCGAAGTAAAGCCTATGTCGACTTTACCGTGGAGTAAAGTGCCATTCATGATCGATGCGGGGAGCGCCACGCCATCACCCGAAGACCTCTCCGTGACCGGGCGGCCACGCAAACGTGCGGCGTCCCATTCCAGAGAAACGCAGATGCTGGAGGCCGCGTGCGCGGTCTTCGCGGAGGCGGGCTTCCTGGCCGCCACCATGGAGGCGATCGCCGCGCGCGCCCGTTCCACCAAACCCACGCTGTACGCGCATTTCGGAAGCAAGGAAGACCTCTACCGGCACTGCAGCGAACGGGCCGCGGAGAACCTCGCGCGGCAGCTTTTCGCGGCGCAGGTCGCGGCGGAGGGACTTTCGCTGGAACCGCAGGTGCGTGCCGGAATGCTCGCCTTCTTCGATTATGCGGCCGCGCACCCCCATGAGTTCCGGCTCCTGTTCGGCTCGGAGGCCTCCGGCACCGTCCCGGCCGCCCGGCACCGGCTCATGACCGCCGCCACGGACCGCATCGCCCACTTGATCAGGGAATTCGCGGCATCGCACCACCGGCCGCCGTGGGGGTCCAGCGCCACCTTGTGCGCTTCTTTCATGGTCGGGCTCGCCGTGGAAGGCGCCCGGAGTGCTCTCGGCGCCGGCGCGCTCAGTCCGCGCCTGGCCGGGGAGTTCGCGACGTCGTTCACGGTGGCGGCGCTGCGGCACATCGACGGCTCGCTGGCCGCCGCCGTCGACGCGGAGTGACCGTCTAGGTATCCGACCGGCGGGGCCCGCGCACCCGGAAACTCCCGTGCGCCCTGGCCGGAGACTGGGATACCGTCGGCGCCCATGACTCCTCCTCCCCGCATCCGGCCGCCCTACGACGCCGACGAGCGCACCCAACTGATCGGCTGGCTCGACATGCAGCGCGCGATCATCCGCTGGAAGTGCGAGGGGCTGTCCGAAGAGGCCGCCCACCGGTCGGTCCTCCCGACGTCGCCCATGATGACGATCGCGGGCATCGTCCTCCACATGCGGTGGGTCGAGCACTGCTGGTTCGAGGTCATGCTGCTCGGCAGGAAGGCCGAGGGTCCGCAGTTCGACGACGGACCCGAGGACGCCGACATGATGGCTGACGGCATTCCCCTCGCGCAGCTCCTGGAGGAGTACGAGCGCAGTTGCGCGGTCTCCAACGAGATCATCGCGTCGCTCTCCCTGGACACGGTCGGCAAGCACCCGGACTTCGGTGCCTCTGCCGCGTCGCTGCGGTGGGTACTCCTCCACATGATCGAGGAGACCGCCCGGCACGCCGGTCACATGGACACCGTCCGGGAGCTCGTCGACGGCGAGAAGGGCTACTACTGACCCGGCCGGTCCCGAAGCGGCAGGCCGGCCGTGTCAGGTGCGGTCCGGCCTGCGGCCCCCGCCTGGTTCAGACGGACGCCGCGACGGCGACCGGAGAATGTCAGCGCTCATCCGTGCAGTCTGCACGAAGGCTCCGCGCCGACGCATCCGGATTGAACGGCTCGTCGGCGGGGAGTCCGAGCGCGATCCCACGCGGCCGCCCGCGCGCGGCCGTTCACGTCAGCGCCGGGGGTGCAGCACCGCCTCGGCGATCTGCCGCACCCGCTCCGGAGTGATGCCGGTGCGCTGCTCCACTGCCAGCGGGTGCTCCGTGGGCTCGAGTTCGACGCGGGGGCGGCGGCCGACGGGGCGCGTGTGGACGTTGGTCTTGAGGTCGGTCGTGCTCTCCGGGTACAGGCTGAGTTCCGTCGACAGCCAGCCGAAGTAGGGCCGTTCGGTCTCCCGGCCCGGGGTCTCCCACAGCTCGCTCGCCCGCGCGAAGCTCTCGCGGCTGAGTGATATCCACACGCCCCAGGCGAAGACGTCCGTGCTCCCGATCACGGGCAGCTCGATCAGGCCCCGGACGAAGAAGGCCTGATTTCTGATCACGCACTGGTCCGACGACAGCACGCTGTCGGGGTCGTTGGCGTGGGCCGGCTCCCAGATGTCCGGGGCCGTGGTGGAGTAGCTCATCGGGAGCTCTTCGTGGTGCTCGCCGCAGGAGGAGCAGAGGAAACCGAGATCGACTGACATGGCGGAGACGATATCCGCTCCGCGGGGGTCCGGATCCGCGCAGGGTGCCGGCTCGGCGGTCGCCGAGCGCGGACGCCGGCCGAGGGACGTAGGTTCACCGTGGATCTCCTTCGACACGGTGGAAGGGACGGTACGCGCGGATGCGTTCGTCGGACGACGGGAACACCGGGGAGGGCGCCGCCCGGCCTGCCGTCCTGCTCGGCCACCTCGGCTACGGACTCGGTGCCTCGCAGGCCGTCGTGGCGGTCCTGCCCGATGGCCGCCCACCGCGCCGGGTCGAGCTGCTGGCGGACGACGGCACCGTCCTGCGCCCGCTCACGGCCGGCCCCGTCCAGGTGGTCCCGGGCTGGCGGCGCGGGCCGTTCGCGCGCGTGGAACTGCCGCTGGACCTGGGGGGCGGGCCGCTACGCGGTCCGCCTCGTCGACGGGGACGGCCGCGGCACCGTCTCGGATCCCTTCGAGGTCGCGGAGGACCGGCTGCGGCGCGGGACGATGTCCGACGTGCTGGCGTACTTCAAGGCCATGAGGTCCAGCGGCGAGATCGACCGGAAGGACCGGCACGCCGCACTGTGGGGCGACGACACCGGGCGGGAGGTCGACGCGCGCGGCGGCTGGCTCGACGCGAGCGGTGACACCAGCAAGTTCCTCAGCCACCTCACCTACACCCGCACGATGAGCCCGCAGCAGATGCCGTTGTGCGCGTGGGCCATGCTGGCCGCCCGCGACACGATCGCCGAGCGGCACCCCGCGCTGACGCGCTCGCTCGGCGCCCGGCTGCGCGACGAGGCGCTGTGGGGCGCGGACTTCCTGGTCCGCTTCCGGGCGCCCGAAGGGTACTTCTACACCGGCATCTTCGACGCGCTCACCAAGGAACTCGACGAGCGCGTCATCACCGCGCCGCTGGCGCAGTGCGTACGCACCGACCGCTACCAGGCCGCCTACCGGCAGGGCGGCGGCCTGGCCATCGCGGCCCTCGCGCGCGCCGCGACCTTGGACGACCACGGGGACTTCACCGGCTCCGCGTACCTGTCCGCCGCGGTCCAGGCCTTCCGCCACCTCGAAGCCCACAACCTGGAGTACCTCGACGACGGCACGGAATCGATCGTCGACGACTACACGGCGCTGCTGGCCGCGACCGAACTCGTGGCGGCGAACGCGGACCCCAGCGGGCGGACGGGGGTCCGGGACGCGGCCCGGCGGCGCGCTCGCGCGCTGCTGGCCCGGTACGTACGGCCCGCCGACGGCCCCGGCTGGTTCACCGGGGACGCCGCCGGGCGCCCGTTCTTCCACGCCGCCGAGGCCGGTCTGCCGGTGCTCGCGCTGACCCGGTTCGCCGCCGTTCTGCCGGACGCTCCCGAGGCCGGCCCGGTCCGGGCCCTGGCGCTGGAAGCCATGCTCGACACCCTGCGCCGCACCCACGCGGTCCCCAACCCGTTCGGCTACCCGCGCCAGCGGGTGCAGCCTGCCGGCGGGCCGGCCGCGGACGCGTTCTTCTTCCCGCACGCCAACGAGACGGGCTACTGGTGGCAGGGCGAGAACGCCACCATCGCCTCGCTGGCCGCGGCCGCCTGCGCGTGCGCCGGACTCGACGAAGCCGGCGAGGACGACCGCGCCCGGCTCGGCGCGTTCGCCGACGACCAGTTGGCGTGGATCACCGGCCGCAACCCGTTCGACACGTCGATGCTCCAGGGGCGCGGCCGCAACAACGTGGAGTACACGTCGGACTTCCCCAACCTGCCCGGCGGCATCGTCAGCGGCATCACCTCGGGGTTGACCGACGAGCAGGACATCGCGTTCCTGCCACCTGACGCCCCGCCGGGAGACGCCTGGCGCTGGGCGGAACAGTGGATCCCGCACACGGGCTGGTTCCTGCTCGCCGTCGCGATGGCCCGCTGAGCGCCGCGGCGGGCCCGGACGCGGCCCACGGTCACCGCCCCTCGGAGTCGAGGAGCCCGACGACCAGTTCCCGCGGCAGCCCGTGGGTCTCGTGCAGGTAGCTGTAGTCCTGCTCGCGCAGCGGCCCGTCGAAGCCCTGCCGGGACAGCACCAGCCGGCCCCGCTCGAGCAGCTTCGAGAAGCGGATCTCCTCGTCGAGCAGCACGTCCCGCACGGGTCCCACGCCGCTCGTCTGCCGGAAGTGGTCGAGGGTGTGCTCCACGAGTTCCGTCGGGAGGTCGGACAGCGTCCGCGAGGGGTCGTCCCGCCACAGGGTGGTCAGCACCCGGCGCGTGAGCCGGCGCAGGACGTAGCCGCGTCCGGTGTTGGACGGCAGGACGCCGTCGCCGATGACCACGATGCTGGAACGCAGGTGGTCGGACACGACCCGCAGCGACATCTCGTCCGTGTCCCACAGGCCGGGAAGCGTGTTCGTCCACGGATCGAAGATGTCGCACTCGTAGACCGACCGCTTGTCCTGCAGCACGGTCAGCAGCCGCTCGAGTCCCAGTCCCGTGTCGATGGAGGGCCGTCGCAGGGGTCGCAGGCTTCCGTCGTCGTGGCGGTGGTACCGCATCTTCACGTGGTTCCACACCTCGACCCACCGCTGATCGCTGCCCGGAGTGCCCCGCGGTGGTGTGTCGCCGGTCCATACGAAGATCTCCGAGTCGGGTCCGCACGGCCCGGTGGGGCCGTTGGACCACCAGTTGTCCTCCCGTGTCAGCTCCACCGGCACCCCGAGGTCGTTCCAGGTCCGCAGGGACTGGGTGTCGGGGCCGATCTGCTCGTCCCCGCCGAAGACCGTGACGTGCAGCCGGCCCGGCGGGATGCCGAAGCCGTCGCGCAGCAGTTCGTACCCCCACCGCAGGCTCTGCGGGCCTCCGTACTCGCCGAGCGACCAGGAGCCCAGCATCTCGAAGACCGTCAGGTGCGTGCGGTCGCCGACCTCGTCCAGGTCGGTGGTGCGCAGGCAGCGCTGGAGGCCGACCAGGCGCCCGCCGAGCGGATGCGGCCGGCCGAGCAGGTACGGGGTGAGCGGGTGCATGCCGGAGGTGGTGAACAGCACCGGGTCTCCGGGTGGCCGCAGCAGCGAGTCGCCGGTGATGCGCTGGTGACCGCGGTCGCGGAAGAAGTCGATGAACGTGCTGACGGTCTGCTCGGTGTTCATGGCGGTGGTTCCTTCGGGTCATGGGGACCGGAAAGGAGCCGGGGGCGGGGACACCGCGAATCAGGAGTCGTACAGCGCACCGGCGGCCGTTTCCGGTCGCCGGGGGTGAGGAGTGGGTTCAGGCGGCGGCGACCGTCGAGCTGGTAGCTCGCGCGGTCGCGGCGGTGACGTGCCTGGTGATCTCCATACCTCCGACGGTAGCAGGGGCGCCCGCCGGCCTGCCCGGCATTTCTTCCGGCGCCGATCCGTCCGACGGGTACGCGCTCGGTGACGTGGGCCACTCGCGGCAGTTCGCTGTCACACTCCGGACCGCCGGCCGGCTCTCGGGAGGGACAGGGAAACGCATTCCCCGCCGACTCAGCAGAGGACGACACCCAATGATCATGATCACCGGTGCCACCGGGAACTTCGGCCGCCCGCTCGTCGCGGAACTCGCGGCGCAGGGAAGCAAGGTTCGGGCGCTGACCCGCACCCCCGAGCGCGCGGACCTGCCCGCCGGAGTCGAGCCGTGCGACAGCGCCGCCCCCGACTTCGCGGGCGTGAGCGCGCTCGTGCTGAACATCGCCGGGGCGCCCGGCAGCACCGCGGCCCTGCTGGGCGCCGCGAAGGCGGCCGGTGTGCGCCGGGTCGTCACGCTCTCCTCGCTGCTGGTGGCGACGGAGGGCGCGTCCCCGGCCCGGGGCAGCACCGCCGCGCTCCACCGGGACCTGGAGGAGGCGGTGGAGGCGGACTTCCCCCAGTGGACTCATCTGCGTCCCGGCGCCTTCGCGTCGAACGCCCTGCAGTGGGCGGCGCAGCTCCGGGCCGGCGATGTCGTGCACGGGCCCTACGCCGGCGCCTGCACCGCGCCGGTCCATGAGGCGGATCTCGCCGCGGTCGCCGTCCGGGCCCTGCTCGGGGAGGAACTGCTGGGGCTGGCGCCCTCGCTGACCGGCCCTCAGGAGCTGACCTTCGCGGAACAGGTGGAGACCCTGGGGGTGGTGCTGGACCGCCCGCTGCGGTACCAGGAGATCAGCCCGGCGGCGGCCAAGGCGGCGATGCTCGCCCACAGCACCTGGGTCCAGGAGGAGATGATCGACTCACTGCTGAGCTTCCTCGCGGGAACGGTCGGGCGGCCGGCCCTGGTGAGCGGTGAGGTGGAGCGCCTGCTGGGCCGCCCCGCCCTGACCTACGCCCAGTGGGCCGAGGCCAACGCCGCCGCTTTCGCAGCCGTCTCCTGACCGTCCGGGGGAAGTGCCCCGGGACCGGGGGTCCCGGGGCACGCCTGCAGCCGGGCGTCGAGCACACCTACAGCCGGGCGCTGGGCACGGGACCCAGCAGGGACCAGCTCCTGCCGTCTCCCCAGAATGACGTTTCATCGACATACGGCCGCAGCAGACCGGTGAGTTCCGCGTCGCCTCGGCCGTTGAGTTCGTCCGAGGCGATCTTCCGCGCCACGCCGGCGAGGAAGTCGGCGAGCTGGATGCGGGCGTCGGAACGGGAACTGACGAGCGTCACGCTCGTCAGCCGGCCCCGCGGCCCGTACCCGGGATCAGCGGGGTACGCCGCGCTGAAGATCTCCTTGAGCTGCGCGATCCGCTCTTCAGTCAGCGTGTTGTTCCTGTCGTGCACGATGGCGACGGGTCGGGTGCCCTCGCTCCAGTGCGCCACCGTCCGGACGATCGAGGGGATCAGCGGGTCCAGCGCGGGGATCAGCGTCGGGTCGTCGAGGAGGCGGGCCCGGAAGGAGTCCGCGGGCGATCTGGCCGCCGCGAGTTGTTCCATGATGCCGTCGAGCGGGCTGCCCGCACCGGCGCGGCGCAGCTTGTCAATGGAGCGGAAGAACGACTCGACGGGGGTCCGTTCGCCCCAGAGGTTCTTGGTGCGCATCAGGTTGTTGGCCGACTCCAGGAACTCCTGCCACAACTCCGGCCCGAAGGACCGAGGTCCCTCGCGGTACAGCGCGACGGCCAGGGCATGGGCTTCCTCGTCCCGGCTCAGACCCGCGCTGGCCGCGTGCGTGGCATCCCCGACCAGCAGGTCGACCGCCCTCCCGACCACGAAGAACGCCTTGTCGGTCAGGTGGACCTGGGCATGGCCGTGGATCGGCCCCAGCGGTCCGAGCAGCCAGGTGAGGACCGGCCGGTGCTTCTCGCGGAGCAGATGGTTCGCCTTGTACTCCTGCGCGGGAGAGCGAATCCTGTTCCGTATCTCCTGGATGCTGTCCGCCGCCAGGGCGACGTCCAACCAGACGCTGGCATGGGCGAATACATCCGTGTTGCCGCCCAGGAGATTCTCTCCGTCGGAACCCGACTCGTCGCAGGCGACCTCGATGAGCGGGCCGGTCGCCGCCGCATGGAGAGGTTCCTCCCGGTCGCCTGTCACTGCCTGGTCCTCCCGCGGATGGGCATCCCGCCATCATCGGTGATCAGCGCGGGATCCACCACGAGTTTTCCGACGGTCCTCACTTCCGAGCGCCCTCCGGCCCGGCCGGCCGGGCGACATCGCGGCGCAGTTCCTCGGTTGCCGCGTGGTACGCCGTCGCCGCGTGCTCGAAGTAGTCGAAGAGGACGTCGAGCTGTTCCGGGGTGTACCGGGCGAGAACGTCGCCGACCCGGCGTCGGGCGGGCCCCGCGACCGCCTCGACGTCCACGCCACCGGTGGCTCCGGCCACCGGCTCGATGATGACCTTGCGCCGATCGGCCGGGTCCACCGCCCGGCGCACCAGGCCCCGGCGCTCCAGGCGGTCGATCAGCCGGGTGGTCGCGCCCGTGGTCAGCCCGGTGCGCTCGGCGAGCTCGCCGGAGGTGAGGCTGCCGGCCAGGTCGAGAACGCTCAGGGCGCGCAGGTCGGTGGTGTGCAGCCCGGCGGCCTCCGCACTCGCCTGCCCGTTGAGCACCACCGCGTCCACGTAGCGGCGGTAGATCCGATGCGCGTTCTCCCGGCGAACGGTTGACATCCCGAGCGACCTCCCTTTCACTTATATCTGCACGCATGCAGATACTTCAGTCGTGCAGATTCTTTTCAGTGTAACCAATCGGAGGCCCGAGATGAACGCCGACAGCATCGACCGCACCGCCGACCTGCAGGCCATCACCGCACTGTTCGAGGGCATGAACGCCGCCTGGGGTCGCGGCGACGCCGACGCCTACGGCGAACACTTCACGTCCGACGCCACCTACACGACGTACGTGGGCACGCTCTACCAGGGGCGGACCGACATCGTGGAGTCGCACCGCGCGCTGCTGGCCACGTTCCTCAAGGGCACGCGGCTGGCGGCGGAGACCACCGACATCCGGTTCCTCTCCCCCGACACGGCCGTGGTGCTGTCCCGGGGAGATGTCAGCAAGGGCGACAAGCCGCCCAGGAAGCTCCGGAAGGTGCAGACGTCCACGGTCGTCCGCGACGCCGACGGGCGGTGGCGGGTGGCCGCCTTCCACAACACCAAGCGGCATCCGGTCATGGAGGCCGTGTCCTTCACCTTCGCCCCCGCCACCAAGCCGCTCGCCCACCGGTAGCGACGCCGGCCGGGCCCCTCGGACCATGGCGCCGGGCACCCGCATGACTTGGCATGATGACCCGATGCAAGATCACGAGAGAACCCAGCCGCCGTGGATCGCGGACGAGCGCGCCAGCCTGACGGCCTTCCTGCAGTACCAGCGCGAGACGCTGGCCATGAAATGCAGCGGGCTGACCACCGAGCAGTTGCGGACGAGAGCCGTTCCCCCCTCGGAACTGTCGCTGCTCGGACTCGTCCGGCATCTGGTCGAGGTCGAGCGCGGCTGGTTCCGGAAAATACTGAACGACGAGGACGTGCGGCCCTACTGGCCCCGCCCGGAGCCCGGCCGGTTCAGCGAATGGGACGTCGACGCGGCCGACCCCGACGAGGCGTTCCGCGCCTGGCACGAGGAGTGCGCCCGGTCCCGCGCGATCGTGGAAGCGGCCGGGTCACTGGACGACACCGGGCACTACGGCGACGAGGTGTACTCGCTGCGCTACATCCTCACCCACATGATCGAGGAGTACGCGCGGCACAACGGTCAGGCCGATCTGCTGCGCGAGTGCATCGACGGCACCACCGGGGAGTAAACCGAGGTGACCGGCGGACGGTCGTCTTCTACGCTCGGCAGCATGGACGGCGCCGCGGGACTGTTGAACGTCATCGATGTCGAGGCGACCTGCTGGGCCGGCGAACCGCCTGCCGGGGCGGTCAGCGAGATCATCGAGATCGGGCTGACCGTCGTCGACCTCGACACGGGCGAGCGGGTCGCACGGCACCGCATCCTGGTGCGGCCCGCACGGTCCGCCGTCAGCGCCTTCTGCACCGAACTGACGGGTCTGACCCAGGCCGAGGTGGACACCGGCGTCGCCTTCCCCGAAGCCTGCCGGCTGCTGGCCGCCGAGCACCGGGCCGGGAGCCGGCCGTGGGCGAGTTGGGGTGACTACGACCGGCACCAGTTCACCCGGCAGTGCCTGGCGACCGGCACGGAGTACCCCTTCGGATCCCGGTACACCAACGTGAAGCCGGTCTTCACCGAGGCCCATGGGCTGCGCAAGCGGCCCGGCATGGCACAGGCCCTGCGGATCGCCGGGCTACCGCTGGAGGGCCGCCACCACCGCGGCGAGGACGACGCGTGGAACATCGCGGCCCTGATCCTCGCCCTGGCCGCCGACGGCGCCTGGCCCGGCGCGTCGGCACCCTGACGGGACGGGGATCGGACCCCTTCCGCCCGGCCGCGGAGGGCACGGCCTGGGACAGGCCCTAGGGACGGTGCTGCCGCAGGTGGTAGTCGCCGCCCCCGACCGGTCGGTACGGCGGGATGTCGCGGCCCGGCTGGTAGTGCGGCCCCTGGCGCATGTGGCGGCCCACCAGGAGGATGTCCGCGGCGGCCACCGCCGCCACGACCGCGAGGGCGACCGCCCACTCCGGGTGACCCGCCACGGCGAATCCCACGGCGCCGCCCACCGCCCAGACCAGCCCGAACACGGCGAGCCCCAGGCGCAGGCGCAGGGCACTGCGCGCGGTCAGCGGCTCACTCCCGGTACGCATGGCGACGCATCTCCTCCCCTCCAGCATCCACCTTCGGAGCGGCGATTGCGAGGTCAGCCGCCGGAGCCGAACACCGTGTTGGCGCAGGTGTCCTGGTCCGCGGAACGGGCGTCGGCCAGGACGGTGGAAGGCAGCGCCGTGGGCGTCCCCGTCGGCTTCGTCGAGGCCGAGGGCGTCGGCGTCGCGGGCGGGGTGGTCGTCGTACCGGCGGCGTCCTGTCCGTCGATGGTCAGGTCGGCCCTGAGGGTGGCCCACAAGGTGTCGACGTCGGGGTGGACCAGTTCGACGCGCTCGCCGCTGAAGCGCCAGGGGGTGGTCAGGAACTTCAGCTCGTGCAGGTCGATGTGTTTCAGCGACGAGCCGAACTCCAGGAGTTTGGCAACCGAGTCGAGACCCGGGTCGACGATCAGCGACTTGGTCACGGCCTCCGCGAGCGGCAGCAGCGTGGTGGGGTTGATGCCCTGCCCCTTGATCTTGGACACCAGTGAGCCGAGGAAGGCCTGTTGGCGCAGCATCCGGCCGATGTCGGAGCCGTCCCCGATGCCGTGCCGCAACCGCACGTAGTCCAGGGCCTGCTGGCCCTGGACGCTCTGCCTGCCCTTGCTGAGGACGAGGTTGCCGCGGGCGCCCAGATTCGGGTTCACGTCGCGGTCGTAGATGTCGTTCGGCAGGCACACCTCGACGCCGTGGACGGCTTTCGTCATGGCCGCGAAGCCCTCGAAGTTCGCCACGATGGTGTGGTCCACCCGCAGGCCGGTGAGTTTCTCGACCGTGTTCTGCGTGCAGGCCGGGTTGCCGGCGTCGGTCTCGCCCACCGAGAACGCCTCGTTGAACATGGTGTGGGACCGCTCTTCGGTCCAGGTCCCGTCCGGCAGCCGGCAGGAGGGGATGGTGACCAGGGTGTCGCGGGGGATGGAGACGCCGATCGCGTGCCGGTGGTCGGCGTAGACGTGCAGCAGGATCGTGGTGTCCGAGCGGGCCGTGCCGCTCTCTCCGCCGCCGAGGCTGCTGTTGTTGCCGCCGCGCGAGTCGGATCCGATGAGCAGGACGTTGACCGGGGTGTTCCCGGTGGCGTCGGGTTCGGCGGCGGGCGGCCTGTCGGCGCTCAGCGCCTCGGCGGGGAAAGTCCTGATGTTGCTGTTGAAGTGGTAGTAGATCGCTCCGCCCGAGACGACCAGCAGTACCAGTGTGCCGACCGCCGTCCAGGCGACGATCCTCCTGGCCCGACGGCCGGTTCCACGCACTGCCGGGGCCGCGGGGCCGCCGGCCGTGGTCTCGGGTATCTCCTCCGGAGCGACCCCGTCGTGTTCGTGCGTCTCGTACCGCGCGCCTGGCATCTGCGTACCTCTCCCCTGGTGTGCGACTCCTGAGTCGCACACCGAAGATCGTCGCAGACGGATATGAGGATAATGTTAGATCTCTCGAACAGTTCCGAACACAGACGCCGACCTGCGGCCGGACCCGGTCGGGTCCGGCCGCGGACCGCTGCCCGGCGACGTCAGCGCGCACACCGCAGGCTCGTCAGGTCGATCGAGTCGGCCATCGCCTGCATGCCCTTGTCGTTGGGGTGCAGATGGTCACCGCCGTCGAATACCGGCAGCAGCCGCTCCTGGTCGTACGGGCTGCGCAGGAGCCTGTCGAAGTCGGTGACGGCGTCCAGCCCACCGCCGGTCCTGAGGAAGGCGTTGACTCCCTGGCGGACGGCCTCACTCGCGGGATCGAACTCGGACCACCCCTTGAAGGGCAGCACCGTCCCGCCGACGACGCACACCCCCGCCGCGTGCGCCTGGTCGATGATCTGCCGGTATCCCCCGATCAGATCGGCGACCGTGACGCCGCTGTGCGCCTTGATGTCGTTGATGCCCTCGAAGAGGAACACCGTGCGGATCCCGGGCTGGGAGAGCACATCGCGCCGCAGCCGCGCGAGGGCGCTCTGCCCGGCGCCGTCGGCCAGCACCTTGTTGCCGGAGATCCCCTCGTTGGCGACTCCCCTGACACCGATGCCGCTCGCGCCCTGCAGCCGCCGGGAGAGGTAGTCGGGCCACCGGCGGTCGGTGTCGGTGCTCGACTGCCAGCCGTCGGTGATCGAGTCGCCGAGCGTGACCACGGCGCCGGTGTCCGCCCCGGTCTCCACACTGACCGCGTCGAGGTAGAACCACGAACCGATCCGCTCGTTCCAACTGCCCGCGCCCTCCTCGCCGGCATGGTCGCCGCCGGCCGCGTAGGAGGTCTGCATCGCCATGCCGTGGCCGGTCGCCGGCCCTCCGGCCGCCACGACATGCAGGCTGACGACGAGATCGCTCTGCGCCGCCAGTGCTCCGGACAGCGGGTCGCTGTACACGGTGGCGCCCGGCGGCACCGTGACGGCCCGCCCGCCACCGAAGGTCAGCCCGCGGTTGCTGCCGGGGACGAGTCGGGCGCCGTCCTGCTGCCGTCCGGCATAGACGCTGTCGAACGTCACCGGTCGGTCGCCGAACGCGTTGGACAGCCGGACGCGCGGGCGGCCGCCACCGACGCTCGTGCGGACGACGAGCCGGTAGCTGTGGTCGGCGACCGTCGTTCCCATCCGGTCGGCGCTCGCCCCCCACGTCACCACCTGGTGGGCGGAAGCGCGCACGACAGGTGCTGCCGCGGCCGTGGAGGCCGGTGCGCACAGGGCGACGATCAGGCCGCCGACGATTCCGGCCGCACCGACACCGCGCGGCAGCCACGGACGGCGGGTCACCGGCTGAAGTCCCGCAGGGTGACGGAGCCGCCCGGTTTGAGGCTGAGAGCGCGGGCCACTCCCCCGTACGAGACCGTGGTGGCGCGACCGCCGACACTGCGCAGCCGCGCCTCGGTGACCTTTCCGTCCCGCCAGCGCAGGTCGATGACGAACCCGCCGCGCACCCCGACGCCGGTGACCGATCCGGAGCGCGCCCACGCCGCGGGGAGGGCGGGCAGCAGCTCGATGTGGCCGGGGCGGGAGTAGACCAGCATCTCGATCATGGCGGCCGCGGTACCGAAGTTGGACTCGATCTGGAAGATGCCGCGGCCGGCCGACACCTCGTAGATGTCGAACAGGTTCATCGCGGTGCCGTTGGTGCCGCCGATGGAGGGCCGCAGGTTGTTCACGACCAGCTGGTACGCCTTGTCCGCGTTCTTCAGCCGGGCCCAGCACAGGCTGCGCCAGGCGTTCGCCCAGCCGAAGCTCTCCGTCCCGCGCGCGGTGAGCAGCGCGGTCGCGCCGTCGACCACCTCTTTCGGGGTGGAGCCGTCGGGGCGGATCCGGTCGCCGGGGAAGAGCCCGATCAGCGGGGACAGGTGCCGGTGGGTCGTCTCCCCGAGGTTGTCGGGTGACATCCACTCCTCCAGCCAGCCCGTCTTCGGGCTGACCCGGGGCAGGTACAGCCGCTCCTGGAGCGCGCCGATGGTCCTGCTGTGGCCGGCGTCCCGGCCCAGGACGGAGCACGCGGTGCGGTAGTTCTCGAAGAGCGACCGCACCAGTTCCTGGGCATAGGTGATGCCCTTGGCGTCGAGGGGGCCGTGTTCGGGCGACCAGTCGCTGTCGGCTATCAGGACCTCGCGGTCCTCGCCGGTGGACGGGTCGGTGACGGTCGTGGTGAGCAACCGCGCCTCCCAGAACTCGCAGGCGCCCTTCAGGAGCGGATGGATCCTGGCGAGATAGGCCGCGTCCTGGGTGTACTCGTAGTGCTCGAAGAGCGAGTTGGACAGCCACGCATTGCCGGCCGGATGCCACCACCAGCCGCCTCCGCCATGGATGTTGGTCGAGATGGCGACGGTCCAGCCCGCGATCTTCCCGCTGGAGTTGCGGTAGCGGTTGCGCGGATCGTTGAACAGGGTCCGGGTCAGCTCGGTCCAGGACGGGAGCTGCGCCAGGCAGTAGTCGGCGTAGGCGTCGAAGCTGCTGGACAGCCCGGCCCGGTCCGCCATCCAGTAGTTCATCTGGATGTTGATATCGGTGTGGTAGTCGCTCATCCAGTCCGGGTCGTTGCCGTCCAGCCACAGTCCTTGCAGGCTGAGCGGCAGGCTGTCGCGCGATCCGGCGATCATCAGGTAGCGGCTGAACTGGAGGTAGGAGGCTTCCAGTTCGGGATCGGCCTCGCCGTCCCGGGCACGCGCCGTGATGCGCTCCCAGGTGTCGAGGCGGCGCTGCACGGAGGACGACGCGCCGAGCGAGATGCTCATGCGCTCGAAAAGCGCCCGGTGGTCGGCGACATGGGAGTGCAGGAGCGAGGTGTACGGGTGGCGGGCTGCTGTGAGGACCTTGCTCCGGGCCAGTTTCTGCGGGTCCAGGGCGGGGTCGCGGTAGCCGGCGGAAGCGTCGGGCGCGTAGTTGGTGCCACCGCTGACCACGACGGTGAGGTCCCGGCACCCGGCGAAGGAGATCCGGGGACCGTCGATGGTCACCGTGCCGGCGGAGGAGAACGCCGTCACCGCGGCGCCGTAGCGCAGTCCGCCGTCGGGGAAGGCGGCGCCGAACGACGCGTCCATACGGAACCGGTCCCCGGTCGTGGTCTCGCCGTGGGTGCCCGCCAGGGTCACCGTCCCGGTGTACCGGCCGCCGCCGCGCTGGGAGAAGTGCAGGACGATGGCGTCGTCCGGATGGCTGGCGAAGATCTGCCGTTCGTACGTCACTCCGGACCGGACGTACGAGGAGGAGACGATCCCCTGGCTGATGTCGAGGTCACGGCGGTAGTCGGAGACCGCCGAGAGGTCGTGGTCGGGGATGTCGACGGTCAGTCGCCCGAGCAGGGTGAAGGAGCCGAAGTTCTCCCGGGCGTAGGGGAACTGGCCGTCCGCGTCGAGCACCGCGTTGCGGCCGCCGGTCCACAGCGTCGCGTCGGTGAGCAGGAGCAGCTCGCGCGACGGGTCGTTCCCGGTGAGCGCGCCCAGGCGCCCGTTGCCGACGGGCAGTCCCTGTTCGATCATCGCGCTGTCGGACGCGGGTGCCGGGTACCGGAACCTGGTGGTCGACGCCTCGGGAAGCAGGGGGGACGCGGACGGGCGCGCCGCCGGCGCGGAGGCCGCGTAGGCGGGCAGGCCGCCGAGCGCGGAGAAGGCACCGACCGCGGCGGCGAGGGAGAGGATGTCGCGGCGGCTCGGCCGGCGGGGGGTCGAGTCGTTGGTCTGGTCGTCCACGGTGCACTCCGATTCGTGGCGGAACGTGGTGGGGGGCGGGCGAGGGCGCGGGGCCCGGAGGAGATCGGACCCCGCGCCCGGTCGTCACGACAGCTTCGGCACGTCGATCCGGTCGATGTCCGGGGCGTACCCGTCGCCGCTGTCGAAGGTGACGGTGTTGCTGCCCGCCTTGAGCGTCACGGGCACGCCGACGGTCTCGACGCTCCCCCAGTCACCGGTGGAGGGGAACTTCAGGGCGGTGGGCCCGTTGCCGTTCGCGGAGACCTGGGCCGGGCGCGCGTCACCGCTGATGTAGGCGACGTCGATGACGTAGCGGCCGGCCCTGCTCACCACGATGTCGTTGAACCGGAGTCTGCCGCCCTGGTAGAGGTTGCCGACCTTGTGGCCGCCCGAGCAGGCCGCGCAGTCGCCGGTCCCGGCGTTGCCGCTGAGGGTGTTGACCGCCGACTCGGCCTCGTAGCCGGTCTTCTGCTGCGCGGGGCCATGCGGGGTGACGGTGAACAGCCGCGAGCCGTGTTCGGGCAGTGCCTGCGTCACCTTGTCCTGGTACGTGCCGAGGTCCTGCCGGTTCCAGAGGTCACGGACCGCGCCCGGGCCGGAGAAGCCGAGGGAGGTCCAGTCGGCGGTCACGGCGGCGGGCCCGTTCCCGAGGTTGAACAGGGCGACGGTGTAGCTGCCGTCGGCGTTCTTCGCGCTCCAGACCTGCTGGTCGCCGGCGGCGGTGATGGGCCGGGCGGGCGGGGTGCTGCCCTGGTTGAGTGCGATGACTTCGCGGTTGGTCAGCAGGGAGACGCCGTAGTCGTCGAGGCGGGTGAGGTCGTCGCCGGTGTAGAGGGGGGACTTGGCGATGGCCCACAGGGTCGCGTAGCTCTGCCGTTCGGCCTTGGTCAGGCCGTCCATCTCGCCGTTGCCGACGTCGAGGGAGTCGAGGTCGTTCCAGCCCCCGGGTCCGGCGTGCCGGGTCCAGCCGGCCACGTCGGCCCACCGGTCGTCGACGGAGTTCTCCCACGACACCAGGGTGTTGCAGTAGCACTCCACGTCGGTGTCGATGCGCCAGCCGTTGGAGTACCGCTTCCAGTCCGCGGCGTGGTTGATATCCAGTGACCAGGACAGTTCGAGGTGGATCGGACGCCCGGCCGTGGCGATCGCCTGCTGCCAGGCGGCGGCGTCGGCGACGTTGTCGTAGTTGTCACCGCTCTTGGAGGAGCCGGGGCCGACGCCGTCGAGCTTGAGGAAGTCGTATCCCCAGTCGGCGAACAGCCGCGCCTGCGAGTCGATGTACTTCTGTGCGCAGGGCCGGGAGAAGTCGAGTTTGTACGCGCTGTCCCAGCCGTTGGTGGTGCGCAGGTCGCCGTAGACGATGTCGGCGGTGGTGCAGTCCGGCGCGTTCCAGATCGGGACCTTCCCCGCGCCGTACGCCTCCTTCTCCAGCCCGGCGGGCAGGTAGATTCCGGCCTTGAGGCCCTTGGCGTGGATGTCGTCGGCGACCGGCTTCATGCCGCGCGGGAACCGGACGGGGTCGGGTGCCTGGCGGGCGTACCCGTCGAACTCCGGCTTCCACGTCGTGTCGCGCCACCAGCCGGCGTCGATGTTGACGTACTCGTATCCGTACTTCCTTAGCTTCGACGCCAGCGCGCCGGCCTGCTTCAGGACGTTCTTCTCGGTCAGGTAGCTGTAGTCGCCGTCGGGGTTCAGTCCCGGGTACTTCGAGGACTGCATGCTCCAACTGGACCAGCCCATGTACGGC
>NZ_JAPVLU010000022.1:0-43460 GCF_027158205.1 Streptomyces sp. H39-S7
CCCCACCACATCGGCCCCGCCCCCCGAGCCCCCGGCGTCCTGAGGGCGGGACCAGGTCCCGTGGACGAAACGGCGGCGGGGCCGGCTCCGAAGGAGCCGGCCCCGCTTGACCTGCCTGTTCCGCCACGCCGCTCACGCGGCGTCGGTGCGGTCGCTCACACGTTGAAGCGGAACTACCCCACAACGCTCTGACCTGCGGGTATACGGGCGCATTCCAGCACCATCCCAGTACGGGACTCGTGACAACCTACAAGAAGACCCAAGGTCGAAAACGCTACACAACAGCGTCGGCAACGTCTCGTCCTGCCGCTCACTCTCGACAGCGCACCGTCCATTCGCCGCACCCGTCCATTCACCTCAAGGTGACTCTGCGCCGAGGGCTCCGTACAGCGCCTCGTCAGCGTCGGTGGCGGGCGGGCCCGCCGCCCACCACTGGCCGCGCTCCTTCTGGTACGGGTACCAGCACCCGTCCGAGCCCCAGCGCAGCTCGACGTCCTCGCCGACCAGCTGCAGGCGGCCACGGGTCCGGCGCGGCCTGGGCGGTCCTGACCGGCCTGGACTCCGTAACTGCAGCAGCCGCTCGCGTGCCGCGGCCTCAGTCTCGGGCGGCGGTACGAGTGTGCCGTCCAGGGCGCTCAGCGCCGCCGGGCCGCCGTAGCGCCAGGCGACGCTCGCCCGGGCGAGCCGGGTGCGGGCCCGGTCCGAGCTGTTCAGGAGGCGGGAGACCACCGGCAGGTCGCCGTCGGCGGCAGCAGCCCGGCGCACGGTGTCGTGCCAGGGGTCGCCGTCCAGCATCAGAAGATCGGCCGCCTGCGTCTGCGCGGCCCCGGCAGCCGCCGTTGTATCGGTGACATCCCGCTGGTCAACCGCCCACACATAGACCGCCGAAGCACGCCGGGCGGCATCGACGGCCAGCAGGTGCAGCGCTTCCGGGGCGACGGACTCGCCTACGAGCAGCACCGGCGTCATCGCCGCGGCCCTCTCCTGGCCCACGACAGGAGCCGGGACGGGAACAAGGAGGGGCGCGGGCAGCACCGGCAGTACGGCAGGACCGTCCGCCGCGCGGGCCCGGGCCCGCGCGAACACCTCACCCGCCGGGACCCCACTGGGCCGCGCCGCCCGTACGGCCTCCTCGTCCGCCGCGGACTGCTCCCGCGCTCTGTGGCGTACCGAGATCTCGGTGGCTGCCTCGACAAGATCGCGTCCGCGCAGTACGAGCAGCGCCTCGGCGCGGGTGTCCAGGGCCCGCGCGAACGCGTACGACAGCGCGGCGGCGTGCTTGCACGGGTGGCCCCAGTCGGGACAGGAGCAGTGGTAGACGAACGCGTCCGGCGGTGGGACCAGATCCGTCTCCGCCCGCACCGCGGCATCGACCGCGTGTACGCCGAGCCGACCCTGGGCGAGTTCGAGCAGCAGCTCCCGCCCGGCGGCGGTCCACTCCTCGAAGAGCTTGTCCCACTGCGCCTCGGACAGTTCGGGTACGTGGATCTCGCAGCGGTAGGGGGTACGGCGGCTGCCCTTGACGCGGGCGGCCACCGACCCCGGCCGCACCGTGATCTCGCCGACCGCCCCCTTGCGTGCGTAGGTGCGGGCGCGGGCCAGGCGGCTGTCGTGGCCCGCGGAGAATCCGTACCCGAACGACGAGGAAGGCGTCTGAAGGGAGTCGATCCACTCCTCGCCCCACCAGCTGCTCGCCATCTCCCGCTGCCCGCGCGCCAGTTGCGGCGCCGGGAGGGCGAGGGTACCGGTGCGGCGCCTCATCGGCGGCTCCTGTCGCCGTGGGCGGAATGCAGGGAGACCAGATCGGCGAGTTCATCGTCGCTCAGGTCGGTGAGGGCGGCCTCGCCCTGCCCGCCGAGCACGGAGTCCGCCAAGTCACGCTTACTGCTGAGGAGTTGGGCGATCCGGTCCTCCACCGTACCCTCGGAGATCAGGCGGTGGACCTGGACGGGCTGGGTCTGGCCGATGCGGTACGCGCGGTCGGTGGCCTGATCTTCCACGGCCGGGTTCCACCACCGGTCGTAGTGGATGACGTGCCCGGCGCGGGTGAGATTGAGGCCGGTGCCCGCGGCCTTCAGGGAGAGCAGGAAGACCGGGGCCTCGCCGCGCTGAAAAGCGTCGACCATCTCCTCGCGCCGCTTCACCGGCGTACCGCCGTGCAGATAAAGGGAGTTGATGCCGCGCGCGGTCAGATGGTGTTCGAGGAGGCGGGCCATCTGCGTGTACTGGGTGAACAGCAGCACGGACGCGTCCTCGGCGACGATCACATCGAGGAGTTCGTCGAGGAGTTCCAGTTTGCCACTGCGGCCGGTCAGCCGGGTCGCGTCGGGCTCCTTCAGATACTGGGCGGGGTGGTTGCAGATCTGCTTGAGCGCGGTGAGGAGTTTGAGGACGAGGCCGTGCCGGGCGATGCCCTTCGCCTCCCGGATCGCGGCGAGCGACTCGCGTACCTGCGCCTCGTAGAGCACGGTCTGCTCCCTGCTCAGCAGCACCCGCTCATCGGTCTCTGTCTTCGGTGGCAGCTCGGGCGCGATGCCCGGGTCGGCCTTGCGGCGGCGCAGCACGAAGGGGCGGATGAGCCGGCCGAGGCGCTCGGCCGCCGCACTGTCCTCCTCGCCGGCCGCACCGCCGCGCGCGGCACGCTCGGCGGCCCGCCCGTACCGCTGCCTGAAGGTCTTCAGGGAGCCGAGCAGCCCGGGGGTGCCCCAGTCCAGGAGCGCCCACAGTTCACTGAGGTTGTTCTCCACCGGCGTGCCCGACAGGGCTACGCGCGCCGAACTCGGCAGGGTGCGCAGCGCTTTCGCGGTGGCCCCTGCCGGGTTCTTCACGTGCTGTGCCTCGTCCGCGACGAGGAGCCCCCACGGCCCGGCTTCGGCGAGCGCCTGGGCGTCGCGGCGCATGGTTCCGTATGTGGTGAGGACGATCTCGCCCGGCTTGAGGCCGCCCAGATCGCGCCCCGGTCCATGGTGGCGGCGCCAGGGGGTGCCGGGCGCGAACCTGTCGATCTCCCGGCCCCAGTTGCCGAGCAGGGATGCCGGACAGACCACCAGAGCCGGCCTGCCCGCGGTCGCCGGATCCTCCTGGCGGCGCAGATGCAGGGCGATCGTGGTGATCGTCTTGCCCAGGCCCATGTCGTCGGCGAGGCAGGCGCCGAGCCCCAGCCGGGTCATCCGGTCCAGCCAGGCAAGTCCGCGCAGCTGATAGCCGCGCAGGGTGGCGTCCAGGGCGGCTGGCGCGGCCAACTCGGCCGCACTGGCCCGCTCGGGAGCGGCGAGCCTGTCGCGCAGCGCGGCCAGCCACCCTCCTGCCCGTACGGGAACGAGAACACCGTCGGGGTCCTCCACGCTGCCGGTGAGCGCGGCGGCCAGCGCATCGAGGGCGCCCAGTTCCTTGCGGGCCCTGCGCGCCTTGCGCAGCAGCTCCGCGTCCACCACGACCCACTGGTCACGCAGCCGCACCAGGGGGCGGCGGGCCTGCGCGAGCCGGTCCAGCTCGCCTTGCGTCAGCGTACGGTCGCCGACCGCGAACTCCCAGCGAAAGGAGAGGAGTTGCTCGGGCGAGAAGAACGCGGGGGTCTCGGCATCCTTCTCGCGCTCGGCCTCCCTGTCGGGCTCGATCACCGCGCGGGCCGTCATCTCCCGCGCCAGCTCCTTGGGGAGGTGGACGGCCACCCCGGCGGCCGACAGCGAGGCCGCCCCGCCTGCCAGGAGTCCAATGAACTCCTGGTCGTCCAGGGCGAGTTCATCTGGAACCGGCAGCGAGAGGATCCGGTGCAGCGGCGGCCACGCAGTGGCGGCCCGGCGCAGAACGTCCTCCACCTGGACGCGGGTACGCGGACCAAAACCGCCGCTCTCGCCACTGAAGACGCCGGCCGCGTCCGCGAGGAGCAGCGGATCGGCGAGCGAGTGCACCTGCACAACGGCCCGCACTGATGCACCGGCCACCTCCAGAGCAGCGTCGTACGCGTCCTCGTCGTACGCGTCGCCCTCGTCGTCCGCATATTCACGCATCGCGCCGCCGGGCAGTTCGAGCCGCAGCGAGACGCGTACACCGGCATCCCGGCCGTCGGCCACCCGCGCGGCCCACGCCCGCAGCCCCGGCAGGTGCTGCGCATCCCGCGAGGCGAACGGCCGCATCCCCGCGGCCGCCGATGCGGCAGGGGTACGCGGCAGCAGATCCGCCACCGCGTCCATGAACTCCCTCAACCGGGCGTAAGGATCTGGGAGTTGCAGCGGCGTACGCGCACTCCCCTCCCCCGCGGACTCCAGCGGTACGGCGTACGCGGCGGGCGGCATGACCTCGGCCAGCGCTCGCACCCAGGTCGCGTCCGCCTCCGCATAAGGGCCAAGCCGCCAGGCATCATGGTCACCGGCGCTGAGCCCCGGCAGCAGCAGCCCGCGCCCCGCCAGGTGCAGGGCGTACAGAGCAGCATGCCGCCAGACTGCCGCCGTCTCACCGCACGGCGCATCCGCCTCCACGTCCACGGACAAGACCCAGGGCAGCACCTCGGCCAACGGCCGCACCACCGCCGACACCGTACGCCGACGCGCACCACGCCCATGCGCGGTAACGATCTCCACGTCCTCGGCCGGCAAACCCGCGGGAAGCCGACCGCTCCCCGCGACATGAAACGCGACGCGCCCACTGCGCGGTGGATCCGCCGGCAGAAACACCGCCACACACCCGGACAACTCCGCCCACTGCTCCCCGGCGAACGCCGGGGACGAAACCCTTTCCCGACCCCCCGCGGGCTCAACAGCCGCATGAGCTACGGCAACAGGGGGTACAGCAACACGGGATACGGCGCCACGGGCCGACCCGCGCACGACAGACAGCCGAGGGGCAGGGATCTCACTCCCCGCCTCGTCGTAGTACTGCGTCCGAACCTCATGGCCGTCATCGTCATCCACGGTCACCACCCGAAATACGGTGGCCATGCGCCGATCCCTTCGCCTGTCGGCAGACGGTGGCCCACCCCGGATCCACCCCGCCATCCCGGACGGGTAAGCCTACCGGGCCCGGTCGCTCCCCTTGACAATCGCCCAGAGGTGGCCCTGGAACACGACGATGTCGGGCTCGGCGCCCAGCACCGCCTCCCTGCGCGCCCCAACGAGACATCTGATCGAACCGGGTGCCCGGTCGCGTGATCTTGGCGGGGATGGGCAGCTTCCGGGCTTCTGGTACCGAAATCCGTACCGATGATGTACCTTTTTCAGTACCATACGAGGATGGCCGGAACCAAAGGGGCAACAGCTATGACGATCACCGGAACCGAGGCGCGGAGGGACTTCTTCCCCCTGCTGAAGAAGGTCAACGACGATCACGCGCCGGTGCGGATCGCCTCCAAGCAGGGAAACGCCGTCCTCATGGCGGAGTCCGACTACGAAGCGTGGACGGAGACCATGTACCTGCTCAGCAACGCGCGCACCGCCGCTGAGCTGATGGAGTCCGTTGCCGAACTGAACGCCGGACGCGGCACTGTGCGCGACCTGATCGACCCGGAGGCGGCGGAGTGAAGGTCATGTTCTCCACTCGTGCGTGGGAGCAGTACGCACAATGGGCCATGACCGACCGGCGCGCCCTCAAACGCATCAACGTCCTGATCGCGGACATCCAGCGCAACCCGGATGACGGCAACGGCCTCGGGAAGCCCGAGATGCTGAAGGGCGCGCTCAAGGGCTGGTGCTCACGGCGCATCACCGAGGAACACCGCCTCGTGTACCGGGTGAGCGGTGACGTACTGGAGATCGCCCGCGTCTACGGCCACTACACCGACCGCTAGCCAGCGGGTCAGCCCCGGATCGCCTCACCGAGACCGCCTCAGCGCCGAAGCTCCCCGCGCCGCCGACCTTGAGCCCTTCCTCCACGGCTGGAGTCCGTTACGGACCCGCTCGTACTGGACCCCACCGCCGCTCACGCCCACGCACTCTCACCGAGGCAGGGCAAAGCCGGACCTACCCCCCGTACCCTCACCCAGCACGGGGGGCCTTCTCCCATCCCAGCACGGTAGAGGTGAGCAGGGGTGATGACGGGTGACGAGGGGTCAGCCAACCCAGCACCATCCCAGCACGGGAAAGAATTAGGGGTCCGACTCCAAAGAGTCGGACCCCTTCCGACCTGCACGTTTGCCAGATCAGTGACGTGGTGGTATGTCACCCATTACACATTGAAGCGGAACTCGACCACGTCGCCGTCCTGCATCACGTAGTCCTTGCCCTCCATGCGGGCCTTGCCCTTGGCGCGGGCTTCGGGGATGGAGCCGCAGGCGACGAGGTCGTCGTAGGAGACGATCTCGGCCTTGATGAAGCCGCGCTGGAAGTCGGTGTGGATCACGCCGGCCGCCTCGGGAGCCGTGGCGCCCTTCTTGATGGTCCAGGCGCGGGTTTCCTTGGGGCCTGCCGTGAGGTAGGTCTGCAGGCCGAGGGTGGCGAAGCCGACGCGGCCGAGGACGGCCATGCCGGGCTCCTCCTGGCCCATGGACTGCAGGAGCTCGAGGGCTTCCTCGTCGTCGAGCTCGATCAGCTCGGCCTCGATCTTGGCGTTCAGGAAGATCGCCTCGGCGGGGGCGACGAGAGCGCGCTGCTCGTTCTTGAAGTCCTCGTCGACCAGTTCGTCCTCGTCCACGTTGAAGACGTAGAGGAACGGCTTGACGGTGAGCAGGTGCAGCTCGTGCAGGAGCCGGCCCTGCTCGGTGCCCGCGTGGATGCCGGCGGCGTAGAGGGTGCGGCCCTCTTCGAGGATCTTCTGGGCGTCCAGGACCGCGGCCAGGACGGCGGCCTTCTCCTTCTGGAGGCGGGCCTCCTTGGTGAGGCGCGGGACGGCCTTCTCGACGGACTGCATGTCCGCGAGGATCAGCTCGGTGTTGATGGTCTCGATGTCGTCCTTCGGCGAGACCTTACCGTCCACATGGACGACGTTCTCGTCCTTGAAGGCCCGGATGACCTGGCAGATCGCATCCGACTCACGGATGTTCGCCAGGAACTTGTTGCCCAGGCCCTCACCCTCGCTCGCGCCGCGCACGATGCCCGCGATGTCGACGAAGTCGACCGTGGCGGGGAGCAGCTTCTGCGAGCCGAAGATCTTGGCGAGCTGGGCGAGGCGCGGGTCGGGGACGCCGACGACGCCCACGTTCGGCTCGATGGTGGCGAACGGGTAGTTGGCCGCCAGCACGTCGTTCTTGGTCAGGGCGTTGAAAAGGGTCGACTTGCCGACATTCGGCAGACCGACGATTCCGATCGTGAGCGACACGTGGCGACTTCCCGTAACGAGAGGAGCAAGGGGGTGGAGCGGTCCAGGCAGACCGATCCACCAGTCTACGGGGCTCGCGCGGGCCCGACCCGTCGCCGTCGAACAGAAGGCCAAGGACGGTGCAAAGGCGTGTCCTGGCAGGGTATGACCGGGGTCGTCCGCCTACTTTGAGTGGGTGGAGCAACACAGCGCGCGCACAGGCACCAGGAACGGCATCAGGAACGACTCCGGGAACAATGGCGAGAACGCCGAAAAGGGCGGACCCCGGCTGCCCAGGCCCGCCCGCACCGCCACCAGCACGGTGGGGGGCTCGGTGGTCTACCGCTCGGCACAGCGCGGTGCGCTCGGCGCGCTGGGGCCCACCATCGCGGCGCTCGCCCGGGTCGTCCGGGTACCCCAGGTCCAGCCCAAGCTCACCGGCCTGGGGACGGGGCTGCTGATCGTCGTCGTCACGGTGTCGGGCGGCGGGCTGGACGCCCTGCTCTTCGACGGTCCCGGTGTTCTGTTCGGACTGCTGTTCGTCGCGGTCTGCGTCACGGCGGCCCTGTACGTGCGGCCGTACGACCTGGTGGCGGCGCCGATCGCCGCCCCCATCGCGTTCGCCACCGCCATCGCGCTGACCGGCGACGACAACGGCGGTGGCTTCGTCGGCCACCTGCTCGGCATGTTCACCGGGCTGGCCCTGCTGACCGGCTGGCTCTACACCGGAACGCTGCTGGCCGCCGTGATCGTCGGCGTCAGAGCTTTGCGGCGCTCATGGCGGCGCCGACGATCCCCGCGTTGTTCTGCAGAGCTGCGGGGACGATCTCGGCGCTGATCCCCTCGATCAGCGGCAGGAACTTCTCCGCCTTGCGGCTCACCCCGCCACCGATCACGAACAGCTCGGGCGAGAACAGCATCTCGACGTGGGCGAGGTACTTCGTCAGGCGGTGCGCCCAGTGCTCCCAGCTGAGGTCGTCGTCCTCGCGGGCCTTGACCGACGCGCGCTTCTCCGCGTCGTGGCCGTGCAGCTCCAGATGGCCCAGCTCGGTGTTGGGCAGCAGGTGCCCGTCGACGAAGACCGCGCTGCCGATGCCGGTGCCCAGCGTCAGCATGATCACCGTCCCGCCGCGGCCCCGGCCGGCGCCGAAGGTCATCTCGGCGACTCCGGCCGCGTCCGCGTCGTTCAGGACGGCCACCGGCATGCCCAGCCGGTCCGAGATCAGGGCGCGGGCGTCCGTGCCGATCCAGTTCGAGTCGACGTTGGCCGCCGTCCGGGTCACCCCGTCCACCACGACCCCGGGGAAGGTCACCCCCACCGGCCCCGACCAGCCGAAATGCTCCACGACCTGCTGGACGCCCTCCAGCACGGCGTCAGGGGTGGCCGGGTGCGGGGTGGACACCTTGCAGCGCACTTCCGCCAGATCGCCACGCTCCAGGTCGACCGGAGCGCCCTTGATGCCTGTCCCGCCGATGTCAACGCCGAACACGTCCATGACCTCCACGCTAAGCGTGAACCGTTCGGTTCACCCCCTGGCAGATGCCCCGGGGGCGGTCTCCGCACGCAGGTCGCGGCGCAATTCCTTCGGCAGCGAGAACACGATGCTCTCCTCCGCCGACCGCAGGATTTCCACATCGGCGAAGCCGCGCTCGGCCAGCCACTCCAGCACGCCCTCGACGAGGATCTCCGGGACGGAGGCGCCCGAGGTGACGCCGACCGTGGTCACGCCCTCCAGCCACGCCTCGTCGCACTCGTCGGCGAAGTCCACCAGGTACGAGGCCCGGGAGCCGGCCTGCAGGGCGACCTCGACCAGCCGGACGGAGTTCGACGAGTTCTTGGAGCCGACGACGATGACCAGTTCCGCCTCCGCGCCGATCTGCTTCACCGCGACCTGACGGTTCTGCGTGGCGTAACAGATGTCGTCGCTCGGGGGGCTGATCAGGTTGGGGAAGCGCTCCTTGAGGGCGTCGACGGTCTCCATCGTCTCGTCGACGGAGAGCGTGGTCTGGGAGAGCCAGACGACCTTGCTCTCGTCGCGCACCTCCACGTTCGCCACGTCGGCCGGGCCGTCGACGAGCGTCATGCGCTCCGGGGCCTCGCCCATGGTGCCGACGACCTCTTCATGGCCCTCATGGCCGATCAGCAGGATGTCGTAGTCCTCGTTCGCGAACCGGACGGCTTCCTTGTGCACCTTGGTGACCAGCGGGCACGTCGCGTCGATCGAGGCCAGGCTGCGCTGCGCGGCCTCCTCGTGGACGACCGGGGCGACGCCGTGCGCCGAGAAGATCACGATGGCGTTCTCGGGCACCTCCTCCGTCTCGTCGACAAAGATCGCGCCCTTCTTCTGCAGGGTCTGCACGACGTATTTGTTGTGGACGATCTCCTTGCGGACGTAGATCGGCGCTCCGTACTGCTCCAGTGCCTTCTCGACGGTGATCACAGCGCGGTCCACGCCTGCGCAGTATCCGCGGGGGGCTGCGAGCAGGACGCGTCGGGCAGTCGTAGCAGTCATGTCAGCCATGGTACGGGGCGGCCGAGTGCTCCGAAGAAGGCTGTCCGGGGGTGACCGGGGGCTGTCCGGGGCTGTCCGGGCGTTACCCGGGCTTGTCCGGCCGCGCTCCGCTCGTGGGCGCGACGCGCGTCGCGCAAGCTGGGCGCATGAGCGCACCGACCCCCGCTCCCCCGCCCGGCACGGCCCACGCCGAAGACGGCACCCTCAGACGCAGCCTCGGCCTGCGCGACCTCGTGGTCTACGGGCTGCTGTTCATCGCCCCCATGGCGCCCGTCGGGGTGTTCGGCGCGCTGGACGCCAGATCGCACGGGGCGGTCGCGCTCGTCTACGTGTTCGCGACGGCCGCGATGGCGTTCACCGCGTTCAGCTACGCGCAGATGGTGCGGGTCGTCCCGCAGGCCGGCTCGGTCTTCGCCTACGCGCGGGCCGGGCTCGGCGAGGGGCCCGGCTTCATCGCCGGCTGGATGGCGATGCTCGACTACCTGCTCATCCCCGCCGTGGCCTACCTCTTCTCCGGGATCGCGCTGCACGCGCTGGTCCCGTCGGTGTCCCAGTGGGTGTGGACGACGATCGCGGTCGTGGTGACGACCGGCCTCAACCTGTGGGGCGTGCGGGCCGCGGCGAAGGTCGGCTTCCTCGTGCTGGCGCTGGAGATCGTGGTGCTGCTGGTCTTCGTGGTGTCCGCGGTCGTGGTGCTCGGCACGGACGGCGCGCAGCGCGGCTGGGCCTCGCCCTTCACCGGGCAGGGCGCGTTCTCGCTGGGGGCGGTGCTGGGCGCGGTGTCCGTGGCGGTGCTGTCGTATCTGGGGTTCGACGCCATCGCCTCCTTCGCCGAGGAGGTGGTGGGCGGCTCGGCGAAGGTGGCGCGGGCCGTCCTGTTCTGCCTCCTCATGGCGGGTGTGCTGTTCATCGCGCAGACGTACCTGGCGGCGCTGCTCGCCCCGATGTCCGCGGCCGAGCTGGCCGCGAAGCCGGCCGGGCAGGGTTCCGCCTTCTACGACACGGTGGACTCGGCCGTCGGGGGGTGGCTGCACGACCTCGTCGCCGCCAGCAAGGCCATCGGCGCCGCCTTCGCCGCCCTCGCCGGGCAGGCCGCGGCGGGCAGGCTGCTCTTCGCGATGGCCCGCGACCGGCGGCTGCCGGGGCCGCTGGCCCGGGTCGACGCACGCAGCGGGGTGCCCCGGCGGGCGCTGCTGCTCGCGGCGGTCGTCACGCTGGTCGCCGCGGTCTGGGCGGCCCGCCGCGACGACGGCCTGGACCGGCTGGTCTCGGTCGTCGACATCGGCGCGCTCACGGCGTTCTCGCTGCTGCACCTGTCGGTCGTCGGCTGGTTCGCCGTGCGCCGCCGGGAGGGACCGCCCGACGTGCTGCGCCACATCGTCGCGCCGCTGCTGGGCCTCGCGATCACCGTCGCCGTGATCGTCGAGGCCGCGGGCTCCGCCCAGGTGGTCGGGGCGGTCTGGCTGGCCGCGGGGCTGATCGTGCTGGCTGCCCAGCTCTCCCGGCGGCGGACGGCGACCGGCCTGTAGCCCGGAGCCCCGTAGCGCGGAGCCCGGGACGCGCACGGCCGGCAGCACGGGCGGAAGCGCGGCTGGAAGCATGGGCGGAAGCCGATCCCGCTGTCGGCGGTGGCCGATACGCTCGGGACATGGCTCTGAGTACGTCGGCGGATACGCCGATCCCCGTCGGCGAGGTGTCACGGCTGATCGGCGGGTGGGTGGACCGGCTCGGCGCCGTCTGGGTGGAGGGGCAGATCACCCAGCTGTCGCGGCGGCCGGGCGCGGGCGTGGTGTTCCTGACGCTGCGCGACCCGTCGCACGATGTGTCGATCTCGGTGACGTGCTTCCGGGCGGTCTTCGACCAGATCGCCGACGTGGTCGGGGAGGGCGCCCGCGTCGTGCTGTTCGCCAAACCCGAGTGGTATGGGCCGCGCGGGCAGCTGTCGCTGCGCGCGACGGAGATCCGGCCGGTCGGCGTCGGTGAGCTGCTGGCGAGGCTGGAGCAGTTGAAGAGGTCGCTGGCGGCGGAGGGGCTGTTCGCGCTGGACCGCAAGCGCCCGCTGCCCTTCCTGCCGCAGTGCATCGGGCTGGTGACTGGCCGCGCCTCGGCGGCCGAGCGCGACGTGCTGGAGAACGCGCGGCTGCGCTGGCCCGCCGTCCGCTTCGCGGTGCGCAACGTGCCGGTGCAGGGCGCGCAGGCGGTGCCCCGGGTGGTGGAGGCGGTGCGCGAGCTGGACGCGCGCCCCGAGGTCGACGTGATCATCATCGCTCGCGGCGGCGGCAGCGTGGAGGACCTGCTGCCGTTCTCCGACGAGCAGCTGGTGCGGGCGGTGGCCGCGTGCGTCACCCCGGTCGTGTCGGCGATCGGGCACGAGCCCGACTCGCCGCTGCTGGACCTGGTGGCGGACCTGCGCGCCTCGACCCCGACGGATGCGGCGAAGCGCGTGGTGCCGGACGTGGGCGAGGAGCTGACGCGGGTGGAGCATGTGGGGCAGCGGGCGCTGCGGGTGGTGACCGGCCTGCTCGACCGTGAGCAGCGCGGTCTCGACGCGGCGCTCAGCCGACCGTCGATGGCCCGGCCGCACACGATGGTCGAGCAGCGCGAGGAACAGGTCGACGCGCTGCTGGAACGCAGCCGCCGGACGCTGCGGCATCTGCTGGACCGGGCGGAGGGCGAGCTGGAGCACACCCGGGCGCGGGTGGTGGCCCTCTCCCCCGCCGCGACCCTGCAGCGCGGCTACGCGGTGCTGCAGCGTGAGGACGGTTCCGTGGTGCGCGGCCCCGACGACGTGGCGGCGGACGAGGAGTTGCGGGCCCGGGTCGCCGACGGTGCGTTCCTGGTGAAGGTCACCGGCCCTGTCGTACCTCCCGCCTAGGCTGGGGCCATGGCAGAACAGGACACGCTGGGATACGAGCAGGCCCGGGACGAGCTCGTCGACGTCGTGCGGCGGCTGGAGGCCGGCGGCTCGACGCTGGAGGAGTCGCTGGCGCTCTGGGAGCGCGGCGAGGAGCTCGCGCGGGTGTGCCGGCGCTGGCTGGAAGGGGCGCGGGCGCGGCTGGACGCGGCGCTGGCCGAGGAGCCCGACGAGGAGACCGCCGCCGAGTGACGGGGCGGGGCGGCTGGGCACGGGCCGGGGCCGTCAGGTGACCGGTCGAGGATCGGTGGAACACACCTCGATGTGACGAGCGTCACTCCTGCCTCAGGAATTGTTGAACTTTCACACAGGTTGATGGGAGTGTTCGCGACGTGCCCGACCGGCGCAAATGCCACGATTCCCTAAGAGGTTCCTATGACTCTCGTACTCGACGCTGCCGCCCAGGACCTGCTCTTCCGTGAGGCCCGCACGGCCAACACCTTCACCGACGAGCCGGTGACCGACGAGCAGATCCAGGCGATCTACGACCTCGTCAAGTACGCGCCGACCGCGTTCAACCAGCAGCCGCTGCGTATCGTCCTGGTGCGTTCCGCCGAGGGCCGCGAGCGCCTCGTGAAGCACATGGCCGAGGGCAACCAGCCGAAGACCTCCGGCGCCCCGCTGGTCGCGATCCTCGCCGCGGACAACGAGTTCCACGAGGAGCTGCCGACGCAGTTCCCGCACTTCCCGCAGGCGAAGGACCTCTTCTTCTCCGAGCGCGCCGTGCGCGAGCAGGCCGCCACCCTCAACGGGTCGCTGCAGGCCGGCTACTTCATCCTCGGCATCCGCGCCGCCGGCCTGGCCGCCGGCCCGATGACCGGCTTCGACGCCGCGGGCATCGACAAGGAGTTCTTCCCGGAGGGTGACCACTCGGTCCTCGCCGTCGTGAACATCGGCAAGCCCGGCACCGACTCCTGGTTCCCGACCCGCAGCCCCCGCCTGGCCTACGACGAGGTCGTCACGACCGTCTGATCCGCCCCGCACACTCCCGAACGCCGGGCGCCCCTCACGGGCGGCCCGGCGTTCGTGCGTCCGGAGACCTCGTACGTCCGGAAGCCTCGCGCGCCGGGACGCCGCTCGGAAGCCGGCCGCTCGGAAGGGCGCCGTTCGGAAGGTTCCTCAGGACGCCTTGAGCGCGGCCGCCAGTTCGGCGAGCTGCTCGTCGGGCGCGGTCCCGGTGATCATCGTGGTGACGCCCTTCTCCACCCGCACCAGCGCGTTGTACTTCGGGCCCTTGTACCGGTCCCACGGCACCCCGGCGACGGTGACCGTGACGTTCCCGTCCCGCACCGCCCGCTTGCTCTTCGCCGCGATGAACTTCGCCGACGGGCCGTTGCCCTGCTCGACGGCCGCGTACTCGTCCTGCGGGTCGACGAAGCCCAGGTGCCATTCGATGGCCGTGGCGTCCTTGGCGTCGTACGTGACCGTCGTCGCGCGCCAGTCCTTGCCGAGCCCCTCGGGCGCGGCCACCGGGAAGGGCGCGTCGCGCCGTGCCTGGCTCAGCTCGGCCTGGAAGCCGATGGGCTTGACCGGGTCCGCGTCGGAGTCGTGCGGGATGAACACGTAGATGACCGCGACGACGACGCCGAGCACCGCCATCGAGAGCAGCAGGTCCCACAGGGTCTGATTGCCACGCTTGTTTGCCACGCTCCTATGGTCCCCCATGCCGGCGGTCGCTCCGGCCCGGGGGTCGGGGGTCGGGGGTCGGTCGGGCCGGGGGTCGTCGGCGGGCCCCTGTCCGGTGACCGACCGCTCCGGCCCGGGGCACGCCGCTCATGTGACGGGCGCCCTGCTCATCCTCGCGACGAACCGATAAGGTCACAGCACCCTCTTTTCCGGCCGTCCTCGTACAGAAAGGTGCGCTGTGATGACCGAACAGCATTTGCCGCCCCAGCTCGAAGTGAGTCCCGAGGCCCCTGATCGCAACCTTGCCCTGGAACTCGTCCGGGTGACCGAGGCCGCCGCCATGGCCGCCGGTCGCTGGGTCGGCCGCGGTGACAAGAACGGCGCGGACGGCGCCGCGGTGAAGGCGATGCGCACGCTCGTCTCCACCGTCTCGATGAACGGCGTCGTCGTCATCGGTGAGGGCGAGAAGGACGACGCCCCCATGCTCTACAACGGCGAACGGATCGGCGACGGCACCGGCGCGGAGTGCGACGTCGCCGTGGACCCCGTCGACGGGACGACACTCACCGCCAAGGGCATGTCCAACGCGGTGGCCGTGCTCGCCGTGGCGGACCGCGGCACGATGTACGACCCGTCGGCCGTGTTCTACATGGACAAGCTGGTCACCGGCCCCGAGGCCGCCGACTACGTCGACATCATGGCGCCCGCGTCGGTGAACATCCGCCGGGTCGCCAAGGCCAAGCACAGCGCGCCCGAGGACGTCACCGTCATGATCCTCGACCGGCCGCGCCACGACGGGCTGGTCAAGGAGATCCGGGAGACCGGCGCACGGATCAAGTTCATCGCCGACGGCGATGTCGCGGGCGCCATCATGGCCGTGCGCGACGGCACCGGCGTGGACATGCTCATGGGCATCGGCGGAACGCCGGAAGGCATCATCGCCGCCTGCGCGATCAAGTGTCTCGGCGGCACGATCCAGGGGCGGCTGTGGCCGAAGGACGACGCCGAGCGCCAGCGGGCGATCGACGCGGGCCACGACCTGGACCGCGTGCTGCACACCAACGACCTGGTCAGCGGGGAGAACGTGTTCTTCGTGGCGACCGGCATCACGGACGGCGAGCTGCTCCAGGGCGTCCGCTACCGCGCCGAGACCGCCACCACCGAATCACTGGTGGTGCGCTCCAAGTCCGGCACGATCCGGCAGATCTCCTCGACGCACCGGCTGTCGAAGCTGCGCGCGTACAGTGCGATCGACTTCGACCGCGCGCGCTGACACCCCTGACACACCCCTGATTCGCCACTGAGCGCCCTGGGCAGGCGCGAAGACGGCTGAGCATGCCAACGGGCCGGGCCCGCCGACTGACGCGGCGGACCCGGCCCGTTGGCATGCTCAGCCGGCAGCGGCGATCCGGTCCGTCCGCGGCAGTTCCGCCTCACGGCGGCGCCTGCGGGCGAGTACGACCCGGCGTTCGGCAGCGGTCAGACCGCCCCACACGCCGTACGGTTCGGGCTGCCGCAGGGCGTGCTCCCGGCATTCCAGCATCACCGGGCAGCGGGCGCACACCCGCTTCGCGTTCTCCTCGCGGGACAGCCGCGCCGCTGTCGGCTCTTTGGACGGGGCGAAGAACAATCCCGCCTCATCACTGCGGCACGCCGCCTCCGAGTGCCATGGGCCTGCCAGATCCCGTGGGTGACTCGGCGGGAGGGCAGTGTCCTTGACGGGCTCGATCGGTTGAAGCACGGGATACTCCTGACGACGGCTCGGCGTTTGTCACCCTTGCCCGTCACCGCGGGTGAGCTCCACGCGTGCTGTTCCAGGGGGTCGCAACGGGGAGGAACCAGGCGGGTGACGTGGTCGAAGCCCTACCCGCTGTGCGCGTGTTCATGCGGACCGTGTTCGCCACCAGGCCCTTTTAGTCGAACACTCGTACGACTCAAGCGCGCATTACCGATCGTCCGATCCGGACCACCGAACAACAGCCCTGATGAACACTGGGCGGTGGCCAAAACCAGTCGGCGCGCGCCGGGCGTAAACCCGCACCATGCATGGCGTGAACGCGCGGCATGAAGCGGGAGTGGGACGTCCCCCTACCTACCCGTCGACGCGCTTGTTGATCCATTCCTTGAGGCGCTTGCCGCGCTTCGCCTTCGCTTCGACGCCGCCGAAGATGGCGGTCCCGGTGACGATGACGACCGGCGCGTTCGGATCCGGCGCCTCATACGTCCTGACCTCGAAACCGCCGAAAATTCCCGTACCACTGCCACGCAGAGTGACGTTCTCCGGGACGCGCACTTCGATACCTCCGAAGATCGCGGTGGCGTGGATGACGATCTGCTGGTGCTGGAAAACGGCCTCCGTCAGATCGATCTCCACGCCGCCGAAGCAGGCGAAGGCGTTCGTGCGCCGGCCGACGAGCCAGCGGCCCTTTCGGGCTGAGCCGCCGAAAACCGCTACGAGATTCTCGGCCACGACGGGCAGCGAGGGGTCGGCCAGCGGCGCGAGCGGCCGCGGCCCGCTCTCCCGGGTGGCTGGCAGGTCCCGCACCAGCGGTTCCAGCTCGCCCAGCGTCTTGGCGGCATAGACCTGGTCGAGGCGCTCCGAGTGCTCCTCCGCGCTCAACCGGCCCTCGGCCAGCGCGTCCCGGAGGATGTCGGAAATGCGGTCACGGTCGGCATCGGACGCGCGCAGCTCCGCTTCGGTGGTCAGCTTGTGCATCGGCACCGGCTGCTGCGACTTCTTCTGGAGCTGCGATTCATCCACCCGCCTACCGTACACAAACGCGATAGATCGCGACTAGTGCCGGTGAGCCGCACCTCACAACATTCCGGCCTCCGCCGGGCTCTAGGCTGGACACGTCGCCAACGCAGCCGAGTGAGGAACCCCCATGCCCGAGTTCTCCTATACGGATCTCCTCCCCCTCGGCGAGGACACGACGCCGTACCGGCTGATCACCTCCGAGGGCGTGAGCACCTTCGAGGCGGACGGGCGCACCTTCCTCAGGGTCGAGCCGGAGGCGCTGCGCACCCTCGCCGCCGAGGCGATGCACGACATCTCGCACTACCTGCGGCCGGCCCACCTCGCCCAGCTGCGGCGGATCCTCGACGACCCCGAGGCGTCGCCGAACGACCGCTTCGTCGCCCTGGACCTGCTGAAGAACGCGAACATCGCGGCGGCCGGCGTGCTGCCGATGTGCCAGGACACCGGCACCGCGATCGTCATGGGCAAGCGCGGCCAGAACGTGCTGACCTCCGGCGGTGACGAGGCGGCGCTGTCGCACGGCATCTACGACGCCTACACCAAGCTCAACCTGCGGTACTCGCAGATGGCCCCGCTGACGATGTGGGACGAGAAGAACACCGGCTCCAACCTCCCGGCCCAGATCGAGCTGTACGCGACCGACGGCGGCGCGTACAAGTTCCTGTTCATGGCCAAGGGCGGCGGCAGCGCCAACAAGTCGTTCCTCTACCAGGAGACGAAGGCGGTCCTCAACGAGACCTCCATGATGAAGTTCCTGGAGGAGAAGATCCGCGCCCTGGGCACCGCGGCCTGCCCGCCGTACCACCTGGCGATCGTGGTCGGCGGCACCAGCGCGGAGTTCGCGCTGAAGACCGCCAAGTACGCCTCGGCGCACTACCTGGACGAGCTGCCGGGCGAGGGTTCGCCGGACGGGCACGGCTTCCGCGACCAGGGCCTGGAGGAGAAGGTCTTCGAGCTCACGCAGAAGATCGGCATCGGCGCGCAGTTCGGCGGCAAGTACTTCTGCCACGACGTGCGCGTGGTGCGGCTGCCCCGGCACGGCGCGTCGCTGCCCGTCGCCATCGCGGTGTCCTGCTCGGCCGACCGGCAGGCCGTCGCGAAGATCACCGCCGAGGGCGTCTTCCTGGAGCAGCTGGAGACCGACCCGGCGCGCTTCCTGCCGGAGACCACCGACGACCACCTGGACGACGACGTGGTGCGCGTCGATCTCAACCGGCCGATGGCGGACATCCGCGCCGAGCTGTCGAAGTACCCGGTCAAGACCCGGCTGTCGCTGTCCGGCACGCTCGTCGTGGCCCGTGACATCGCGCACGCCAAGATCAAGGAGCGGCTGGACGCGGGCGAGTCCATGCCGCAGTACCTGCACGACCACCCCGTCTACTACGCGGGCCCGGCCAAGACCCCCGAGGGCTTCGCCTCCGGCTCGTTCGGCCCCACCACGGCGGGCCGGATGGACGCGTACGTCGAGCAGTTCCAGGCGGCCGGCGGTTCGTTCGTCATGCTCGCCAAGGGCAACCGCTCGAAGCAGGTGACCGACGCGTGCAAGGCGCACGGCGGTTTCTACCTCGGCTCGATCGGCGGCCCGGCCGCCCGGCTCGCCCAGGACTGCATCAAGAAGGTCGACGTCCTGGAGTACGCGGAGCTGGGCATGGAAGCGGTCTGGAAGATCGAGGTCGAGGACTTCCCCGCGTTCATCGTCGTCGACGACAAGGGCAACGACTTCTTCAGTTCTCTGGAGTCCTCGCAGACCTTCATCACGAGCATCCCGATGCGTTCGCCCAAGTAGCACCGAGCCGGCACGAGCCCGCAGCGACAGAGCCCCCGGCGATTGCCGGGGGCTCTGTGAGCTTGTTCTGCTGATGGGCTAAATGTTCTGCGAAGTTACCCTTTCTGCGGACCCAGCCTGTTCATCAGGGCCACTATTCCTCCGCCGCCGAGCTGGAATCTTGTAATCCATCGTGGCGATCTCCGCCCAGTCCTTTCCGTCCCGCGCGCGAAGACCAGTCACTGCGGCAATCTTCCGCAGGTCCGGAATTTTCACGTTGACGCTACGCGGCTCGCCCGAACTCGCCGTTCCGGAGACCTTGATCTCCACGCCGTGCCTTTGAAGGAATATACGCTTCTGCTCATCATCCTTCGCCATCCACTCGTCCCGATAGATGTGGCCCGTGTCGATGAACTCAGGTGCGTGTTCCGCCTGCGCGATCTCAGTGCGCAACTTGGCCACCTTGCCGGTCAGCGGCTTGTGCATCCTCCAATACGACTCTTCTTGGCCCTCTTCGTCGTATCGCCCCATCAGGAAGTCAGTCTCCAGGCGCTCCAGCCGTTGGCGCGCAAGCTGCAGCTCTACCTTCGATTCCGAAATCGACTTGGTAACTTTCTCAATGACTGGCAAATCTCCAATCGCACTTTCGATAAAGTCATTCACCATCCGATCGGGATCACTCTTTCGCATCCGCGCGGGATTCCTGCACGCACCGGTCTGGACGGAATTGCACGTGTAGTAGTTGTACGTCTTGCCACCGGGTTTCGTCTTCTTGGCGGAGGACATACGGCCGTTGCATTCCCCGCAGATCGCCACACCTCCGAGCATGGATCGCGAAGGGATCGCCCGCGGTCGGGTTCTTGACGACCACGAGCACCGTGGTCGTCGTCCACTTGATACCCCGAGGCTCTTGCCCTTGCATGACCCTCAAGCGGTCACGCCAGGTGAGCGCCCCACGCTCATTCAGATCCAACGCGATCTTGTAGCTGGATCACTCGCTATTGAGCTTGCCGACGATCTCCCGCAGAAGATCCGAGTACTCAGGGTCCTGTACGAGCTTCTTGCCACCGCCTTCCTGACGCTGGAACTGATAGCCGAAGGGCAGCACTCCACCTACCCACACCCCCTTCTTGAGCCGGGCCAGGGAGCCGGAGAGAGCCCGAGCCTTGATCGTGTCCAACTCTCCTTCCGCGAAGGCCGCGATGATCTGAGCGAACATCTTGCCCATGGGTGTGGACATGTCGATGCCGTCGGTCACCGACACGATGGCCTTGCCGCGCTTCTGGCACCACTCGTAGATCTCGGAGAAGTGGGCCGACCGGCGCGTGAGCCGGTCCAGCTTCCAGACCGCGATCACGTCAAACTCGTCGAACCTCTCGGCGAGCCATGGCCCCAGTGCCGGCCGTTTGAACGGGTGCAGGCTGCCTGAGACGTCCAGGTCCTCGGCATAGCCCACCACGCGACCATTAACGGCCGGACCACAAGTCCAGTGCTCGATGCCCTCTCTCTGCTTCTCCGCCGACGTGCTGTCGTCCCTGTTCACGCTGAGGCGTATGACCGCAAGAACGCGGGGCTGTTCCAACATGCAGACATGACTACTTAATTGCCGTGAGTCAAGGAATGGAATGAATTTCTTCGCCGAACCATTGGGCCGGTGCTCTCGATCGGCCGCCGGAACTGACGCTCCGCCCCTGACACCACGGACGGGCCCCGCCGCTCCATCGGCGGGGCCCGTCCGTCACAGGGCGAGCGGTTGCGCGCGGCACTCGACCGGCGGGCGCCCTACCCAGGGGCGCCGTCCTCGGGAGGTGTTACGCGAAGCGCTGGCTCGCCGAGCCGTCGCAGGCCGCCAGTTTCAGCGGCGCGCTCGCGGCGCTCTGGGTCACGCACAGCCCGGTGGCCGCCACCGGCCGGATCGTGCCCCCGCTCATGGCGAACCGCTGGTTGGTGCCGCCGTGGCAGTCCCACAGGACGAGGCCGGTCCCGGCGCTGTACTTCGAGCCCGGCACGTCCACGCACCGGTCCTGGCTGAGCGCGATGTGCAGCGACTGGTACGAGGTGTCGTAGGCGAAGGACTGGTTGCGTCCGCCGTGGCAGCTCCAGCCGAGCAGCGCGGTGCTGTTCCGCGACGAGCCGGCGCTGGCGTCCACGCACTGGCCGGTGGCCGTGTTGGTGAGTGGCGCGAACGCGTCGTCCCAGGCGCCCTGGCGGAGCACCGGAGTGCCGGTGCTCGCCGGGTCGGTGCAGCCGGCCTCCTGGTAGCCGGAGTTGTAGAGCTGGGTCAGGCAGGACGCGAAGGCGGCGTGGCCGCGGGCGTTGGGGTGGAAGGACTGGCGCAGGGAGTTGGAGTCGGGCGGGAACGGGTTGCTGATGTTCACCACCAGGCCGCGCGCCCACGTGTTGTCCGTGCACGCCTCGTGCCCGTGGAAGAGCCGGGAGTTGTCGAGGTACGTCGCCCCGGTCGCCGCCGCGGCCTGGCGCATGCCGCGTTCGAAGGTGGGCACGGCGGAGTTGCGGCCCCAGGCGAGGTCCGCGTCGTATCCGGTGCAACCGCCCGGGATCTTGCCGGGGAAGCTCGGGTTGTCGTAGATGTCGGGGCTCATCGGGCTGGGGTAGCCCATCACCACGAGCCGGTAGTCGGCGTCCGCGTAGCCGGCGTCGCGCATGACCGTCCGCAGGTCCTGGACCGTCCCCTCGACCTTGGGCACCAGCGCGTCGACGCGGGCCTGCCAGCCGGGCGCGTACTTGGAGTCGCAGCTGCCCTGCAGCAGGAACCAGCGCTCCACGCAGTCGGTGATGACCGGTCCGAACTGCAGGTCGTCGTTGGCTCCCGCGACCAGCACCACCATCTTGATCTTCGTGTTGCGGGCCTTGATGGCGAGGCTGTCGCTCTGCACCAGCTCGTCCGCGTACTGCTTGCCGCCGCCGATCCTGATGTTGCCGGTGTAGGCGCCCGAACAGGCGACGTTGTACGTCTCGTCGGCCGGGATGCCGGTGCGGTGGATCGCGGCGTCCGGGGAGCGGTGGCACCAGTTCACCGGGCCGTCCGTGCCCGCTTCGTAGGTGCCGACGCCCTCGCCGGATATCTCGCTGTCCCCCAGCGAGATCAGCCCGGTCCTCCGGTCGGCCACCGGCCGGATCGCCGGATCCCCGTAGAGGGCCGTGGCCTCCGCGGCACGGATCTGCTCCAGGTCGGCGGGGAGCGGCTTGACAGTGCTCTGCGCGGCGGCGGACGCCGTGGTGGTCAGACCGGCACCGCCCGCGAGGACGGTCGCGAGAACGGCCAGCACCGTCCCGGCCGCACGACATCGTCTCTTTTTCGACATGCGCATACGTCGCTCCTCCCACAGGAATGAAACGGGCTACGGCACTGTCCTACTGATGGGTAGTACTTGGAAGTAGTAGGACCATGGGAATGTCGTCGAGGCGTTGCCGAGGAAAGGAATCCAGCCATGTCCGAGGCCAAGTCCGAGGCCAGGTCCGGGACCGGGTCCACGAACGGGTCCGAAGCCGGATCCGGGGCACCGTCGAACGACCGGCCCTTCCGGATCGAGCACGATTCGATGGGCGAGGTACGGGTGCCGGCGGACGCGAAGTGGCGGGCCCAGACCCAGCGGGCGGTGGAGAACTTCCCGATCTCCGGCCGGCCGATCGAGCGCGCGCACATCGAGGCGCTGGCCCGGATCAAGGCGGCCGCCGCCAAGGTGAACGCCGGCCTCGGCGTCCTGGACCAGGACATCGCCGACGCCGTTCAGGAGGCCGCCGCCGAGGTCGTGGACGGCCGCTGGGACGACCACTTCCCCGTCGACGTCTTCCAGACCGGCTCCGGCACGTCCTCCAACATGAACGCCAACGAGGTCATCGCGACCCTGGCCACCGAGCGGCTGGGCCGCGACGTGCACCCGAACGACCACGTCAACGCGTCCCAGTCGTCCAACGACGTGTTCCCGTCGTCCATCCACATCGCGGCCACCGCCGCCGTCACCCGCGACCTCGTCCCCGCCCTGGAGCACCTGGCGGGGTCCCTGGAGCGCAAGGCGGCCGAGTTCTCGGACGTCGTGAAGTCCGGCCGCACGCATCTGATGGACGCCACGCCCGTCACCCTGGGCCAGGAGTTCGGCGGCTACGCGGCCCAGGTCCGGTACGGGGTCGAGCGGCTGCGGGGCGCGCTGCCCCGGCTGGCCGAGCTGCCGCTCGGCGGCACCGCGGTCGGCACCGGCATCAACACCCCGCCCGGCTTCTCGGCCGCGGTGATCGCCGAGGTCGCGCGGACCACCGGGCTGCCGCTGACCGAGGCGCGCGACCACTTCGAGGCGCAGGGTGCCCGGGACGGCATCGTCGAGCTGTCCGGGCAGCTCAAGACGGTCGCGGTCGGGCTGACCAAGATCTCCAACGATCTGCGCTGGATGGCGTCGGGACCGCGGACCGGACTGGCCGAGATCAACCTGCCGGATCTCCAGCCCGGCTCGTCGATCATGCCGGGCAAGGTCAATCCGGTGATCCCGGAGGCCGTGCTGATGGTCGCGGCCCAGGTCACGGGGAACGACCTGACGATCACCATGGCCGGCGCCGCCGGGAACTTCGAGCTCAACGTGATGCTGCCGGTCATCGCCAGGAACGTGCTGGAGTCCGTCCGGCTGCTCGCCAACGTCTCCCGGCTGCTCGCCGACCGCACGATCGACGGCATCACCGCCAATGTGGAGCGGGCCCGCGAGTACGCGGAGTCCTCGCCCTCGGTGGTCACTCCGCTGAACAAGTACATCGGCTACGAGGAGGCGGCCAAGGTCGCCAAGAAGGCCGTCGCGGAGCGCAGGCGGATTCGGGACGTGGTCATCGAACTGGGCTACGTCGAGCAGGGAAAACTGACCGAGGAGCAGTTGGACGCGGCACTGGATGTGCTGCGCATGACCCATCCTTAAGGGCTGATCCGTAAGATCTGTTCATGACAGCCGACACTCTTCTTGACGGAAACGGGCCGAGTACCAGCGGCTACTGGTCGCCGGGTGAGCAAGTGTTGTGGCGTTATCGGGGCAACGGCACCGACGAGCTGCACATCTGCCGCCCGGTGACCGTCGTGCGCGATGACGCCGAGCTGCTCGCGGTCTGGATGGCGCCCGGCACGTCCTGTGTGAAGCCGGTGCTCGCCGATGGCTCGCCCATCCACCGCGAGCCGCTCGCCACCCGCTATCTGAAACCGCGCACTACGCGCGTCGAGCAGTGGTGGGGCACGGGTGTGCTGAAGATCGCACACCCCGGCGAGCCCTGGTCGGTCTGGCTCTTCTGGGACAAACGCTGGCATTTCAAGAACTGGTACGTGAACCTGGAGGAGCCGCGCAGGCGCTGGTCCGGCGGCCTGGACTCGGAGGACCACTTCCTGGACATCGCGGTCCGCCCGGACCGCAGCTGGCACTGGCTGGACGAGGACGAATTCGCCCAGGCGCAGCTCGCGGGCCTTATGCCCACCGAACGTGCCGAGCGGGTACGGTCGGCCGGACTGGCGGCCGCCGAGGTCATCAGGGCCTGGGGCCGGCCCTACCGGGATGGCTGGGAGGACTGGCGGCCGGATCCCGGCTGGCCGGTACCGTCACTCCCTGACGACTGGAACCGTCCGGCAAAGTGACCTTGTGAGCCCCTTGATACGCCCCGGGTCGTCAAACGTAGGATCGGGCTCCGCAACATTGAGCAATTCCGAACCAGCACCCATAGCCTGACGCCAAGTCATCAGCCACGCGCACCAAGGAGGACCGAGGCAGTGGGAACCGGCGGCTACGAGGACACACAGCGGGACCGCGACGGCCAGGCCGAAGCGTTCGACGCGATCGGCGACCGGTACGACGAGGCGTTTCCGCACAAGGACGGCCAGCTCACCGCGGGCAAGTGGCTCGCCGAGTCGCTGGCCCCCGGATCACGGGTGCTCGACCTGGGCTGTGGCACCGGCCTGCCCAGCACCCGGCAGCTCGCCGGCGCCGGACACCGGGTCGTCGGCGTCGACCTGTCCGCCGGTATGCTCGCGCTGGCCGCGCAGTACGTGCCGGAGGCCACGTTCCACCAGGGCGACATCGCCGACGTCCACCCCGGTGGCCCACTCGACCTCGGCCGGTTCGACGGAGTTGCGGCCTTCTTCTCGCTGCTGATGCTGCCGCGCGCGGAGATTCCCTACGCATTGCGGGCCATCCATGATCTGCTGGAGCCCGAGGGTCTCTTCATCCTTTCGATGGTCGAAGCGGATGTGGACGATTTCGCAATCCCGTTCCTTGGTAACACCATCCGGGTATCCGGTTATCTACGGGATGATTTGCACCAGGTAGTGGCGGACGCGGGCTTCGAGGTGATCGAGGAGGAGTCGTACGCCTATGCACCGGCGAGCACGGACGTGCCTCCGGAGGAGCAGCTCTTCCTCTACTGCCGACGACGCGCCTGACACGGCCCAATCCTTCGCCGCGGCCAGCGCGTGGCGCATCAACCGGATGGAACGACTCGCGTGACCACGGATCGCACGCCCCCGCCCCCGGCGCGGCAACCGGGACCGGACGCCGCCCTGCCGCCGGCACCGCTGCCGGACCCGCGCGGCGGCTTCCGCCTGCCCCCGGGCTCCGACCAGGGGGACCAGCCCTCCCCGGCGTCCCAGGCACTGCCCGACAACCGTTCAGCACGGGACCGGCAGGCGGCCGAGGCCGCGGCCGCGGCCCGGCGCGACCCGGCGGCCGACGCGTCGTTCTCGAGCACCCCGCCCCGCGGGACCCAGGGGTCCGCGGGCTCCACGCGCGCCGCCATGGAGCCCGCCGGCCATCCCCGCCACGAGGAACCGGCCGAACCCGCGCCGGCGGCGACCGAACCCGCGAGGCCCGCGGCCGGCCCGGACGCCACCCCGCCCGGCTCCGGCACCCTGGGCAGCCGACCCGGGCAGTCGGGTGCGGAGGCCGAGCGGCTGCGCTACGTCGGCGCGGCCACCCGGCGTATCGCCCGCGGCCTGGACCTCGACGAGATCCTGCTGGGCCTGTGCCGCTCCGCGGTCCCCGCGTTCGCCGACGCGATCCTGGTCTACCTCCGCGACCCGCTGCCGGTCGGCGACGAACGGCCCTCAGGGCCGCTCGTGCTGCGGCTGCGGCGCGCCGACGGCGGCCTGGACGAGCAGCCCAGCGGGCAGTCCTACGTCGGCACCGTGCTGCCCCCGGTGCCCGCCGAGCCCGCCGCGTACGGCGGCGCCGCCGAGAGCACCCTCGTCCGGCTGGACGGACCGCTCGCGGAGGTACTGCGCGGCGTACGCCCGGTCTTCGCCGAGCACCCGCAGTCCGCCGCGGCGCTGGAGGAACTGCTGCGCTTCGGCGAGGGCCCCGGGGCCTCCGCCGGCGCGTCCCGGCAGGGTGAACGGCCCGGATTACACCCCGAGCCGGGAGCCGCCAGGACCGACAGGAACGACGGGCAGCAGCACACGCCCGCCCTGCCGACCGGACGCCGCGCGATACTCGCCCCGCTGCGCGGCCGCCGCCGGGTCATCGGCGCCGCCGTGCTGCTGCGCCGTCCCGACCGTCCGCCGTTCGAGTCCGACGACCTGCTGGTCGCCGCCCAGCTCGCCACCCACACGGCGCTCGGCGTCGACAAGGCGGTGCTGTACGGGCGCGAGGCGTACATCGCGGACGCCCTCCAGCGCGAGATGCTGCCCGACTCCCTGCCGCAGCCCACCGGGGTCCGGCTCGCCAGCCGCTACCTGCCCGCCGCCGAGTCGGCGCGGGTCGGCGGCGACTGGTACGACGCGATCCCGCTGCCCGGCAGCCGGGTCGCGCTCGTCGTCGGCGACGTCATGGGCCACTCCATGACCTCGGCGGCGATCATGGGCCAGCTGCGCACCACCGTGCAGACCCTCGCGGGGCTCGACCTGGCGCCGCAGGAGGTGCTGTACCACCTGGACGAGCAGGCCCAGCGGCTCGGCAGCGACCGCATGGCGACCTGCGTGTACGCGGTCTACGACCCGATCGCCCACCGGCTGGTCGTCGCCAACGCGGGACATCCGCCGCCCATCCTGCTGCACGCCAACGGCCTGGCCGAGGTGCTGCGGGTGCCGCCGGGCGCGCCGATCGGCGTCGGCGGGGTGCCGTTCGAGGCGGTCGAGCTGCCGGCGCCCGCCGGGGCGACCCTCGTGCTGTACACCGACGGCCTCGTCGAGTCCCGGACCCGTGACGTCTGGGGCGGCATCGAGCTGCTGCGCGAGCGGCTGCACGACGCCGCGACCGTGCTGTCGCCGCCGCCGCTGGAACCGCTCTGCGACGAGATCCTGGAGATCCTCGGCCCCGGCGACCGCGACGACGACATCGCGCTGCTCGCCGCCCGCTTCGACGGGATCTCGCCGAGCGACGTCGCCTACTGGTACCTGGAGCCGCAGCCGCAGACCGCGGGACGGGCCAGGCGGCTCGCCCGCCAGGCGCTGCGCCGCTGGGACCTGGAACACCTCATCGAGCCGACCGAACTACTGGTCAGCGAGATCGTCACCAACGCCGTCCGGTACGCGGAACGGCCCATCACGCTGCGGCTGCTCCGCACCGACGTGCTGCGCTGCGAGGTCGGCGACGACGCGCCGCTGCTGCCGCAGATGCGGCACGCCCAGCCGCAGGACGAGGGCGGCCGGGGTCTGTATCTCGTCAGCCGGATGGCCCAGCGGTGGGGAGCCACGCGGCTGAGCGCCGGCAAGGTCGTCTGGTTCGAGCTGGCGATTCCGTAGTTCGGTCCGGCACGAGCTGGTCCGGCACGTTCCGCGCGCCCTGGTCCGGCGCGCCCGTCAGCACGGTGCCACGGCCGGCGTGCTGTGGCGGCGCATCGGTGCGAGGGTGGGTCGCGGCGGCCCCGCGCACGGTCGGCGCGCGGCCGGCGACCAGCCTTTCCGGCCCCGATGACGCAGCCCCGGCGCACGTGGACACCCCCTCCGTGCCCCGGGGCTGCATCGCGTTCTCATCCCCCGTGTCCCCGACAGGCCCCCCGTCCCGATTAATGTGTTATCACTAAGCTAGCTGCGCGAACGAGCGCGGCGAGCATCGTGAACGGGGGACCCATGTCCGAGAACCACACCGGCGATCTCCAGCCCGAGATCCCTGAAATGCCCGCCCCGAAGGTCACCGAGCGGGTGGCCGCCGGCATGCCGGGGCTGCCCTTCCTGCTGATCGCCTTCCCGGTGCTCTTCGGCGGCATCGCGCTCTTCGCCTTCGGCATCGTCCAGGCCAAGGAGAGCGGCGGAGCGCTCGCGGGCGCCCTGATCGGCGCCGGCGTGGTGATCGCCCTCGCGGCCTTCATCACCATGTTCGGCCTCACCCAGGTCGCCCCCGGCGAGGCCCGCGTCTGCCAGCTCTTCGGCCGCTACCAGGGCACCATCCGCCAGGACGGGCTGCGTTGGGTGAACCCGTTCACCAGCCGCCGCAAGATCTCCACCCGGATCCGCAACCACGAGACCGCGGTCCTGAAGGTCAACGACTCGTACGGCAACCCGATCGAACTGGCCGCCGTCGTCGTCTGGCAGGTCAGGGACTCCGCACAGGCGGTCTTCGAGGTCGACGACTTCGTGGAGTTCATCGCGATCCAGACCGACACCGCCGTCCGGCACATCGCCACCAACTACCCGTACGACGCGCACGACGTGGAGGGCCTGTCGCTGCGCGGCAACGCCGAGGAAATCACCGAGAAGCTCTCCGTCGAGATCGCCGCCCGGGTCGGCGCGGCCGGCGTGAAGATCATCGAATCCCGCTTCACGCACCTCGCGTACGCCCCCGAGATCGCCTCCGCGATGCTCCAGCGCCAGCAGGCCGGCGCGATCGTGGCCGCCCGCCAGACCATCGTCGAGGGAGCGGTCGGCATGGTCGAGTCCGCTCTCCTCCGGATCTCCGAGCAGGGCATCGTGGAGCTCGACGAGGAGCGCAAGGCCGCCATGGTCAGCAACCTGCTCGTGGTCCTGTGCGGCGACCGCGCCGCACAGCCCGTACTCAACACCGGGACCCTCTACCAGTGACGGAACCCACCGGCCGCACCGCCCGCAAACAGGTGCTGCTGCGGCTCGACCCCGCCGTCCACGACGCCATCGCGACGTGGGCGGCGAACGAGCTCCGCAGCACCAACGCGCAGATCGAGTTCCTGCTGCGCCGCGCGCTCGCCGAGGCCGGGCGCCTCCCCGGCGCCGCCAAGCCGATCGCCCGCCGGGGCCGGCCGCCCCGGACGGCAGAGCCGCAGGAGGACCCGAACGAGAGCTAGGAGAACCTGACCGACCTGCGAGAACGCACTACACACCACGTCTATACACAGCACGTATACACGTCATGTAGAGTGCTCGCATGTCAATCGGCCACACCCTGCTCGGGCTTCTTGAGTCCGGCCCACGCCATGGTTACGACCTCAAGCGCGCCTTCGACGAACGCTTCGGCCACGACCGCCCGCTGCACTACGGGCAGGTCTATTCGACGATGGCCCGGCTGCTGAAGAACGGGCTCGTGGAGGTCGAGGGCATAGAGCCCGGCGCCGGCCCCGAGCGCAAGCGCTACGCGATCACCGACGCCGGACTGACCGACGTCGAAACGTGGCTCGCCCAGCCCGAGAAGGCCGAACCGTACCTGCAGACGACCCTCTACACGAAGGTCGTCCTCGCACTGCTGACCGGCCGCAGCGCCGTCGACCTGCTGGACACCCAGCGCGCCGAACACCTGCGCCTCATGCGCGAGCTGACCCGCCGCAAGTCCAGCGGCGACCTCGCCGACCAGCTCATCTGCGACCACGCCCTCTTCCACCTCGAAGCGGACCTGCGGTGGCTGGAACTCACCGCCGCCCGGCTCGACCAGCTCGCGACGGAGGTACGCAAGTGACCAGCTCGACCCCCCAGGCCGGCGCGCCACTCCTCTCCGCCGACGCCCTGCACAAGACCTACGGCCCCACCCCCGCCCTGGACGGCGCCGACTTCACCATCCGCTCCGGCGAGGTCGTGGCCGTCATGGGCCCCTCCGGCTCCGGAAAGTCGACACTCCTGCACTGCCTTGCCGGCATCGTGCGGCCCGACGCCGGCAAGGTCCTCTACCGCGGGGAGGAGCTGTCCGCCATGTCCGACGCCCAGCGCAGCGCCCTGCGCCGCGGCGACTTCGGATTCGTCTTCCAGTTCGGCCAGCTCGTCCCCGAACTGACCTGCGTCGAGAACGTCGCGCTGCCGCTCCGGCTCAACGGCACCAAGCGCAAGGAGGCCGAGCGCCTCGCCACCGAGTGGATGCACCGGCTCGAGGTCGACGACCTCGGCCACAAGCGCCCCGGCGAGGTCTCCGGCGGCCAGGGCCAGCGCGTCGCGGTGGCCCGCGCACTCGTCGGCGGACCCCGCGTGATCTTCGCGGACGAACCCACCGGCGCCCTGGACTCCCTCAACGGCGAACGCGTCATGCGGCTGCTCACCGACGCCGCCCGCGACACCGGCGCGGCCGTCGTCCTGGTCACCCACGAAGCACGGGTCGCCGCGTACTCCGACCGCGAGATCATCGTGCGCGACGGCAAGTCCCGCGACATGGAGCGCGTCGCGTGAGCCCCGACCGTACGACGCCCACCGACGCTCCCACGCCGACCGCCCCCCGCACCGACGCCCGCACATGGGCCCGTGACCTCGCCCTCGGCGCCCGCTTCACGCTCGCCGGCGGCAGGGAAGGCTGGATCCGCAACCTGCTGACCGCCGTCGGCGTCGGCCTCGGCGTGGCCGTCCTGCTGCTCGCCGCCGCCGTCCCGGCGATGCTGGACGCCCGCTCGCACCGCAGCAACGCCCGCGACGACCTGTACTTCGGCGAGAAACTGCGACCGACCGCCTCGACGATGCTGGTCGACAACACCGACACCACGTACCACGACGACGACGTCCACGGCCGGGCCCTGCGCCCCGACGGCGACAAGCCGCCGGTACCGCCCGGCCTGACGAAGATCCCGGCCCCCGGCGAGATGGTGGTCTCCCCCGCGCTCGGGAAACTCCTGGACTCCCCCGACGGCAAGCTGCTCAAGGAGCGGCTCGACTACCGCGTCACCGGCACCATCGCCAAGAGCGGCCTGCTCGGCCCCAAGGAACTCGTCTACTACGCGGGCGACGACACCCTCACCGACGCCCACGCCACCCGCATCGACAAGATCGGCGGCACGCAGCAGAACTCCGAGGGCCTCGGGGCGATCCTGACCCTGCTCGTCATCATCGGCCTCGTCGTGCTGCTGATGCCGGTGGCCATCCTGATCGCCACCGCCGTCCGCTTCGGCGGCGAACGCCGCGACCGGCGGCTCGCCGCACTGCGCCTGGTCGGCGCCGACTCCCGCATGACCCGCCGCATCGCGGCCGGCGAAGCACTGGTCGGCGCCCTCGCCGGACTCGTCTTCGGCCTCGGGTTCTTCCTCCTGGGACGGCACTTCACCGGACAGATCGAGCTCTACCGGATGAGCGTCTTCCCCTCCGACGTCCGGCCCGGCACCGGCCTCGCCCTGCTCATCGTGCTCGGCGTCCCCGCCGCGGCCGTCGCCGTCACCGTCCTCGCGCTGCGCGGCATCGCCATCGAACCCCTCGGCGTCGTCCGCAACGCGGCGCTGCGCAAGCGCCGCCTGTGGTGGCGGCTGCTCATCCCCGTCGCCGGCCTGGCGCTGCTGGCCCCCCTGTTCGGCGCCATCCAGGGCACCGCGGACGTCAACCCCTACCAGGTCTCGGCCGGCGCGATCCTGCTGCTCGTCGGCGTCACCGCCGTCCTGCCCTGGTTCGTCGAACTGATCGTCAACCGCTTCGGCGGCGGCCGGGTCCCCTGGCAGCTCGCCACCCGCCGCCTGCAGCTCAACAGCGGTGCGTCCGCCCGGATGGTCAACGGCATCACCGTCGCGGTCGCCGGGGCCATCGCCCTGCAGATGCTGTTCAGCGGCATCGAGAACGACTTCACCTCCAGCACCGGCAAGGACCCGGACCGGGCCCAGATGCAGGCGAGCGTCGAGGTCGCGAACGGCCCGCAGGCGAACGCCGCGATCAGCGCGTACCGGACCACCCCCGGAGTGCGCTCGGCGCTCGGACTCGTCCAGACGTTCGCCATCCCCGACGGCGCCGCGGCCAAGGCGAAAGCCACCGGCGGCCCCGACGCGATCAACGAGATCTCCTCCTTCCCGGTGACCGTCGGCGACTGCGCCGCGCTCGCGGAGATCGCCGCCGTCGGCGACTGCGCCGACGGCAGCGTCTACCGCGTCCTGCCGGACGCCTCGTACCTGTCCGACGCGCCCGCCCTCCCCGCGCCCGGCGGACGGATCGACCTCAACAGCCCGGAGGACGGCGTCTTCACCGGACCCCCGCACCCGTGGGCCGCCCCGGCGCACACCCGCACGGTCAAGGCCCGCAAGAGCCCCAACGGCGACGTGGAGTGGGGCATCCTCGCCACCCCCGCCGCCCTGGACGTGGCCGGCACACAGGAACCGCGCGCCAAGGTGCTCATCAAACTCGACCCGCAACGGCCCGACGCCGAAGAATACGTCCGCAACACCACGGCCCGGCTCGGCGCCGGCGCGGAGACCTACACCCTCGAAAGCACCCGAACGGCGCGCAAGTACACCAGCATCAAGCGCGGCCTGCTCATCGGCGCGGTCACCACCCTGCTGCTGATCGGCGTCAGCCTGCTGGTCTCGATGCTGGAGCAGCTGCGCGAACGCAAGAAGCTGCTCGCGGTACTGATCGCCTTCGGCACCCGGCGCTCCACCCTCGGGCTGTCCGTGCTGTGGCAGACCGCCCTACCGGTAGCCCTCGGCCTGTCCCTGGCCGTCGTCGGGGGCCTCGGACTCGGCTCCGTGCTGCTGAAGATGGTCGGCGCACCCATCCGCCTGGACTGGGCGAGCGCCGCGACCATGTCGGGTGTCGGGGCGGGCGTCGTCCTGCTCGTCACCCTGTTCAGCCTGCCGCCGCTGTGGCGCATGATGCGCCCGGACGGCCTGCGGACCGAGTAGTCCACCGGCACGCGTCGGCCGGGCCTGCTTCCCTCAGGCCCGGCCGGCGTCCTCCGCCGCGTCATCCTCATCCAGGACGCGGACCGGCAGCGGCCGCAGCGCCTCGCGCAGCGCGGCCGCGAAGGCCGTGAACTCCTCCGCACGGGCGGTCCCGCTCCGCATCGCGAGCGCGATCCGCCGCGACGGCGCCGGATCCGCGAAGTACCCCGTCGACAACTGGTCGTTGCGCCCCGTCTCCACCAGCAGCGCGGTCCGCGGCAGCAACGTCACCCCGAGCCCGCCGGCGACCAACTGCACGAGCGTGGACAACCCGGCCGCGGTCGTCGTCACCGGCACCCCGCCCGGCCGCCCCGCCTCCCGGCAGATGTCGAGCGCCTGATCCCGCAGGCAGTGCCCCTCGTCGAGCAGCAGCAGGTCCATCTCCCGCAGCGCCTCCCGCGGGATGGCCTGCCGCCCGGCCAGCCAGTGCCCCTGCGGCGCCACCACGGCAAAGTCCTCGTCGAACAGCGGCAGTTCGGTCACCCCCGGCATCCCGAGCGGCACCGCGAGCAGCAGCAGGTCCAGCCGCCCGCCGGTCAGCCCCTCCAGGAGCGACGACGTCTGCTCCTCGTGCACCTGCAGATCCAGCGCCGGGTACCGGAGGTGCACCAGCCGCAGCACCGTCGGCAGCAGATACGGCGCGACGGTCGGGATCACCCCGAGCCGCAGCACCCCGGTGAACGGCGCCCGCGCCGCCTCCGCCTCCTCCATCAGCTCCCCCACGGCGTCGAGCACGCTCCGTGTCCGCGCGGCGATCCGCTCCCCGGCGGCGGTGAGCAGCACCTTCCGCGTCGTCCGCTCGACCAGCTGCACCCCCAACGTCTCCTCCAACGCGGCAACCGCCCCGGACAGCGCCGGCTGACTCGTCCCGATGGACGCCGCCGCATCCCGAAAGTGCAGGTACTCGGCCACAGCGGCGAAGGCCCGCAACTGGGGGAGGCTGGGCTGCTTGCTCATGGCCGCTCCGGGGCTACTGATAGGTCACTCCGATCAACGTGGTCGAGTCTAGCTATTTCTGCGATCAATGATCTCCATGGGAAGCTCTTATACGTCCAACCCTCTGGAAAGCCCCAAAAAGGATTTCCTACGTTACAAGGAGAGCGCGTGCTCACTGTCGGTGACAAGTTCCCCACCTACGACCTGACCGCCTGCGTCGACCTCGACGCGGACAAGGCCTTCGCCCAGATCGACCACAAGTCGTACGAGGGCAAGTGGCGTGTGGTGTTCTTCTGGCCGAAGGACTTCACCTTCGTCTGCCCGACCGAGATCGCCGCGTTCGGCAAGCTGAACGACGAGTTCGCCGACCGCGACGCGCAGATCCTCGGTGTTTCCGGGGACTCCGAGTTCGTGCACCACGCCTGGCGCAAGGACCACGCCGATCTGCGTGACCTGCCGTTCCCGATGCTCGCGGACTCCAAGCACGAGCTCATGCGCGACTGCGGCGTCGAGGGCGAGGACGGCTTCGCGCAGCGTGCCGTGTTCATCGTCGACCCCAACAACGAGATCCAGTTCACGATGGTGACCGCCGGCTCCGTGGGGCGTAACCCCAAGGAGGTGCTGCGGGTGCTGGACGCGCTGCAGACCGACGAGCTGTGCCCGTGCAACTGGAGCAAGGGCGAGACGACTCTCGACCCGGTCGCGCTCCTCTCGGGCGAGTGATCCGGTATGTCACTGGACAACCTCAAGTCGGCGCTGCCCGACTACGCCAAGGACCTGAAGCTGAACCTCGGCTCGGTCATCGGTAACTCCGAGCTCCCGCAGCAGCAGCTGTGGGGCACGGTGCTCGCCGTCGCCATCGCGTCGCGTTCGCCGCGGGTGCTGCGCGAGCTGGAGCCGGAGGCGAAGGCCAACCTCTCGCCCGAGGCGTACACCGCCGCCAAGTCCGCTGCCGCGATCATGGCGATGAACAACGTCTTCTACCGGACCCGGCACCTGCTGTCGGACCCGGAGTACGGCACGCTGCGCGCGGGGCTGCGGATGAACGTCATCGGCAACCCGGGTGTGGAGAAGGTCGACTTCGAGCTGTGGTCGCTGGCGGTCTCCGCCGTCAACGGCTGCGGCCAGTGCCTGGACTCGCACGAGGCCGTGCTGCGCAAGGCGGACGTCTCCCGCGAGACGATTCAGGAGGCGGTCAAGATCGCCGCCGTCGTGCAGGCGGTCGGCACGACGCTGGACGCCGAGGCCGTCATCACCGGCTGAGCAGCCCTGACGCGGTACGCGAAGGGCCCCCGACCTGATGGTCGGGGGCCCTTCTGTGCGTGCGGGGGAAGCTAGTCCGCTTCCGCCACGGCGGCGACCGGTGCCGGGGCGCCCGCGACCGCGACGTCGCGCGGGGCCGCCTCGGTGGCCACGGCGGCTTCCCGGGCGTGGGTGCGGAGGTAGCCGACGACGGTGTTCGTCACGGCGACGAGCGGGACCGCGACGACGGCGCCGCCGATGCCGGCGATGAGCGAGCCGGCGGCGACGGAGAGGACCACGGCCAGCGGGTGGACGCGGACAGCGCGGCCGAGGATGAAGGGCTGCAGGATGTGCCCCTCGATCTGCTGGACCGCGAGCACCACGATGAGCACCATCAGGGCCGTGAACGGCCCCTCGGTCACGAGTGCGACGACCATCGCCAGCGCGCCGGAGGCGACGGCGCCGACCAGCGGGACGAAGGCGGCGACGAAGATGACGACGGCCAGCGGCACGGCCATCGGCACGTTCAGGAACCAGATGCCGACGCCGATGAAGACGGCGTCGATGAGAGCCACGATCACCGTGCCGCGCACGTAGAGCGTCAGCGTCCGCCAGGCGCGCGGCCCGGCGCCCGCCAGTCCGTCGCGGGCGGCGGCGGGGAAGAGCTTGAGGGTCCAGTTCCAGATGTTGCGGCCGTCGTAGAGCAGGAAGAGCGTGCTGAACATCGCCAGCAGCACGCCGGTGAGCAGTTCGACGATGACGGTGACGCCCTGGAGCCCGGCGTCGGTGATCGCCTTGGTGTTGGTGCTGATGGTGTCGGTGAGGTTCGTGGCGATCTGGTTGATCTGGTCCTCGGTGACGTGGAACGGGCTGTTGAGGAGCCAGCGCTTCATCTCGGCGACGCCGTCGGTGAGCTTGGTGGACAGGTCGTCGACGTTGTCCATCACCTGCCAAACCACGAACCAGCCGACGAGGCCCATCAGCACGAAGCCGCCGACGAAGGTGATGCCGGTGGCGAGGCCGCGCGGGACTCCGGCGCGCTTGAGGCGGCCGACGACGGGTTGCAGCAGGGCGGTGATGAGGAGGGCGGCGACGAAGGAGAGGACGACCAGCTGAATGGCGCCGATGATCCGCATCAGCACCCAGACGGTGCCGGCCAGCACGAGCAGCCGCCAGGCGACCTCGGCGCCGACGCGCATGCTCCACGGCACGACGGCGAGCGGGTCGGGCAACTGGACGGCCGGTGCCTGCGGTGGGTGGACGGGGCCCGCCACGGCCTGGGGCGCGGGCCGCGGCTCCGAGGCGGAATCCGACCCGCGTTCGGTCTCCTGCGGGACGTCCTGCCCTGGCCCGGGTCTCGGCTTCGGCGGCGGGGCGTCGGGCTGTTCGTCCTGCTCGGCCGTCACCTCGGCGCGTCGCTCGTCGAGGCGGTCGGCGAGCTTGGCCAGCTTGGAGGCAGCCATCGCACTCCAGTGGCGCTTTTCCGACATCGCGTTCCCCTACCCCTGTGTTCCGGCACCAGCACCGGCTCCGGCACCGGTGAGGAGGACGACGTTACCCGTGTCCGGGGTTGCCTCTCCGGGCGCCTGCCCCGTGTACGCGTGCGGTAACGCGCATGCCCCCCGACCCTGTGGGGTCGGGGGGCATGCGCACAAGCCGGGCAGGTGCCGCGCTGCGGCTCAGTACGAGTGGTGCTGCTGCCAGTAGGACCAGGCGCCGCACGGACTGTCGTAGCGGCTGTTCATGTAGTTGAGGCCCCACTTGATCTGCGTGGCCGGGTTGGTCCGCCAGTCGGCGCCGACGGACGCCATCTTGTTGCCCGGGTACGACTGCACGAGGCCGTACGCGCCCGAGGACGGGTTGGTCGCCGTGTAGTCCCAGCCGCTCTCGTGCTCCACGATGTTGGAGAAGCACTGGAACTGGCTGGAGCCGACGATCTGCAGGGCCATGGCCTTGACTTCGGCGGTCGAGTACGAGCTCTTGACCGCGAACGTCGCGCGCTCGGCGGAACGGCTCGCTGCTGCCTTCGCTTCCGTCTCGCGGGCTTCCTTCGCCTTGGCGGCCGCTTCGTCAGCGGCCTTTTTCTTGGCGGAGGCGTCCTTGGCGGCCTGCTGGCGTGCGCTGTCCTCGGCTGCCTTCTTCGCTGTCGCTCGGGCGGCGTCGGACTGTGCCTGCGCCTGCTGCGTCAGAGAAGCCTGCTGAACCTGCTGGCCAGCGGGTATGTCCGCGAGTACGGTCGTCGCGCCTGCGGCCTCGACAGGCTGGTTGGAGCCCTGGTCAGCGCCTGCTGCGACGCCGACTACGGCGCCCACGGTGGTGACTGCGGTGGCCGAGGCCACTGCGAATCCCCGGACCGAGATCCGGCTCACACGGTTGTCCTTCCAGCACCGTCCGCGTGGTGACCTCGCGGACGAAATCGTGCCCCTGAACGCTGGCCTCCCCTTGTTCCGGACCGCGAGCGGTCCGACTGGTCACGGGGGCACGGGCCCGGTGCGGGTCCCTTGCGGGATTCCGCGTGGTGCTCGGGCGGCTTACGGCGGCAACGCTGTTGAGTTCTTGGGGTTCCACACCGCTGGGGGTGTGGGTGTGCCGTAAGCGGGGCCTGACAGCGTCACACCCTAGCGGGAAGGGAACGCCGTCAAGCAATTTTCCGCTGCGTGGCAAACGTCACACGGCCTCTTGTCCGGAAACCATCGGCGCGGCGCCCCCCATAACGCTAGGCTGCTGCGCCCCTTGGGGACGCAGCAGCCTCAACTCACGCACGGTTACCGGGATATGGCCCGGATATGCCCCACTTATGTCCCGTTGTCCTCCAGCAACTCCGTCACCAATGCGGCGATCGGGGAGCGTTCGGACCGGTTCAGTGTGATGTGCGCGAAGAGCGGATGTCCCTTGAGCTTCTCGACGACGGCCACCACACCGTCGTACCGCCCGACCCTCAGGTTGTCCCGCTGTGCCACGTCATGGGTCAGAATGACCCGCGATCCGGCACCGATACGCGACAGAACGGTCAGCAGGACGTTCCGTTCGAGCGACTGGGCCTCGTCCACGATCACGAACGCGTCGTGGAGCGATCGGCCGCGGATGTGGGTGAGCGGCAGCACTTCGAGCATGCCCCGCGCCACGACCTCCTCGATGACCTCCTTCGATGTCACCGCGGACAGGGTGTCGAAGACGGCCTGAGCCCAGGGGCTCATCTTCTCCGACTCACTGCCCGGCAGGTAGCCCAGCTCCTGTCCGCCGACCGCGTACAGCGGCCGGAAGACCATCACCTTGCGGTGCTGCTGACGCTCCAGCACGGCCTCCAGGCCCGCGCACAGCGCCAGTGCCGACTTGCCGGTGCCGGCCCGTCCGCCCAGCGACACGATCCCCACGTCGGGGTCGAGCAGCAGGTCGAGCGCGACCCGCTGTTCGGCGCTGCGGCCGTGCAGGCCGAAGGCCTCCCGGTCGCCGCGCACCAGTCGCACCCGGCCGTCCTCGGTCACCCGGCCGAGCGCCTTGCCGCGCTCGGACTGGAGGACCAGTCCGGTGTGCACGGGCAGGTCGCCCGCCTCGGGCAGGACGATGACCTCCTCCGCGTAGAGCCTGTCCACCTCCTCCGCGTCGACCAGCAGCTCCTCCATACCGGTCCAGCCCGACGTGATCGCCAGTTCGGCCCGGTACTCCTCGGCCAGCAGGCCGACGGAGGAGGCTTTCACCCGCAGCGGCAGGTCCTTGGAGACGACCGTGACGTCGTACCCCTCGGCCTGGAGGTTGCGGGCGACTGCCAGAATGCGCGAGTCGTTGTCACCCAGCCGGAACCCGACGGGGAGCACCCCGGGGTCCGAGTGATTCAGTTCGACGCGGAGCGTGCCACCCAGCTCGCCGATCGGGATCGGGGCGTCGAGGCGCCCGTATTTGATCCGGAAGTCGTCGAGCAGCCGCAACGCCTGGCGGGCGAAGTAGCCGAGCTCTGGATGGGCCCGCTTGGCCTCCAATTCCGTGACCACCACCACGGGGAGCACAACCTCGTGCTCTTCGAAGCGGGTGAGGGCGTTGGGGTCGGCGAGCAGGACGCTGGTGTCGAGGACGTAAGTGCGCCGGTCGTGCTCCCGGCGATTCTTGCTTTTCACCACGTGTGGACGAACCCCCTCGGGCAGAGGTCGGGGTGCGACGACGTCGCGCTGTACTGGGCCGGGACCGGGCGCGTGGGCCGGTCCCGGCCCTCCGTATACGGCACGTCCGTGGGCAATGGGCCTCCCGGGCGGACGAACCTGGGTGCCGTCCGCTGTTGACCGGTGTATGCCCTCGAAAGAGGGTGCCTATGCGAATGCATATGACAGCTGTGCCATCAATCCTGGCGCGGGCCCGAAAAAACTGCGGCAGATGAACGGAAGGTACTGCGGCAGATGGCCGAAGGAGGCTACGGAGAAGCCGTTCGGGGCCGGCGCGGGGCGGCGGCCGGGGTCAGCCGGAGGGGTGGCCGAGGCGGCCGCGGTTGCGCGGCCCGTCGGACGTGGTGGGGCGGCGCCGCCCGCGGTGACTACGGGCGGCGGCGTCCCCGGGTGGCTACGAACCGTAGCGGCGGTGGCGCGCCGCGTAGTCACGCAGCGCGCGCAGGAAGTCGACCTTGCGGAAGGCCGGCCAGAAGACTTCGCAGAAGTAGTACTCGGAGTGGGCGCTCTGCCAGAGCATGAAGCCCGAGAGCCGCTGCTCACCGCTGGTGCGGATGACGAGGTCCGGGTCGGGCTGGCCGCGCGTGTAGAGGTGCTCCGCGATGTGCTCGACGTCCAGCAGCTCGGCGAGGTCCTCGATGGACGTGCCGCGGCCCGCGTGCTCGTGCAGCAGCGAGCGCACCGCGTCGGCGATCTCCTGGCGGCCGCCGTAGCCGACCGCGACGTTCACGAGGATGCCCTCGACGCCGTGGGTGGCCTGCTCGGCCTCCTTCAGCACCGACTGGGTGCGCGCGGGCAGCATGTCCATCGTGCCGACGTGGTGGACGCGCCAGCGGCCGGTCTCGGCCAGCCCGCTCACCGCGCCCTCGATGATGCCCAGCAGCGGGACGAGCTCCTCGGCGGGGCGGTCCAGGTTGTCGGTCGACAGCAGCCAGAGCGTGACGACCTTGACCCCGGTCTCCTCGCACCAGCCCAGCATCTCGGCGATCTTGTCGGCGCCGGCCCGGTGGCCCTGCTCCGTCGTGCCGCCCGCAGCCTTGGCCCAGCGCCGGTTACCGTCCAGGATCACGCCAATGTGCTTGGGGCCCTGAGTCAGATCGAGGCGGTGCTCCACTCGGCGGGCATACAGCCCATACACCAGGTCGCGCAGATTCATCGCGTACCAGCCCCTCCAGCGCTCGTCACCCGATCGCCACAGTACTGCGCGCGACGGCGAGCGCACGAACCGGGTGCCCGGCTTCCGGTTCTGATCAGGGGCCCTGGGGCGTGATAGGCAGAGCCCATGAATAACCGTTCCCTCTACCGCGCCGCCGACGAGCGCTACGACTCCATGGAGTACCGCCGCACCGGCCGCAGCGGATTGAAGCTGCCCGCGATCTCGCTGGGCCTGTGGCACAACTTCGGTGACGACCGCACCCTCGACTCGCAGCGCGCGATCCTGCGCCGCGCCTTCGACCTGGGCGTCACCCACTTCGACCTGGCCAACAACTACGGCCCGCCCTACGGCGCCGCCGAGTCCAACTTCGGGACGATCCTGGCGCAGGACTTCCGCCCGTACCGCGACGAGCTGGTCATCTCCAGCAAGGCCGGCTGGGACATGTGGCCGGGCCCGTACGGCGACGCCGGCTCCCGCAAGTACCTGCTCTCCTCGCTGGACCAGTCGCTGTCCCGCATGGGCCTCGACTACGTCGACATCTTCTACTCGCACCGCTTCGACCCGGAGACCCCGCTCGAGGAGACGATGGGCGCCCTGGCCTCCGCCGTCCAGCAGGGCAAGGCGCTCTACGTCGGTATCTCGTCGTACAGCCCCGACCGCACTCGCGAGGCGGCCCGCATCCTGCGGGAACTGGGCGTTCCTGCGCTCATCCACCAGCCCTCGTACTCGATGATCAACCGCTGGATCGAGGACGACGGGCTCCTCGACGTCCTCGACGAGGAGGGCATGGGCTGCATCGGCTTCGTGCCGCTCGCGCAGGGCCTGCTGACCGACAAGTACCTCGGCGGCATCCCCGAGGACTCCCGCGCGGCCCAGGGCAAGTCCCTCGACCCGGGCCTGGTCAACGACGAGACGGTCGCGCGGCTGCGCGCCCTCAACGACATCGCGCAGAGCCGCGGCCAGTCCCTCGCCCAGCTCGCGCTGAGCTGGGTGCTGCGCGACGAGCGCGTGACGTCCGCGCTCATCGGCGCCTCGTCGGTCAAGCAGCTGGAGGCGAACGTGGCGGCGGTCGGCGCGCCGAAGCTCACGACGGAGGAGCTGGCGGAGATCGACAAGCACGCGGTGGAGCCGGAGGGCGTGAACCTCTGGTCGGTGAGCAGCGAGGCGTAGCGCTCGTCCCGGGGCGGGGTGTCGTCCGTGCCGTCTGTGTTATCCGTGTTGTCCGCGGGTTTCAGACGGTGGCCAGCAGCACTCCGCCCAGGGCGCCGATCAGCATGAACGGCCCGAAGGGCATGGGCGTCTTACGGTTCGCCCGGCGGGTGGCCAGCAGGACGAGCCCGGCGACGGCGCCGAGCACGAAGCCCGCGAAGGTGCCCGCGAAGAGCATCGGCCAGCCGTACCAGCCGAGGGCCAGGCCGAGTGTCGGCGCGAGCTTCACGTCGCCGAAGCCCATGCCGGCCGGGTTGATGAGGAACAGCAGGAAGTAGACGGCCCCCAGGACCACCCCGCCGAGCAACGCCCGCGGCCAGGAACCCTCGTGCCCCGGGAGCAGAGCCGCGGCGCCCAGCAGGGCGGCCGTGGCGGCCAGCGCGGGGAGGGTCAGCACGTCGGGGAGGCGGAAGACGGCCAGGTCGATGCGGGCCAGCAGCACGCCGAGCGGCACGAGCAGCAGCCACACGACCAGTTCGGGACGCGCCCCGACGAGCGCGGCGAGCGCTGCGCAGGCGGTGACGCAGAGCAGCACGGTGCCGTAGGGCTTCCGCCCCGCGCTCTTCCCGCCGATCCAGCCGCGCGGGCCGCTCGGGTAGGGCCGGCCGTCCTCGTCGTCCGCGCGCACCGGCTCCCCGGACGCGACGGCGAGCCGGTGCGCGGCACGCGGCAGCGCGAGGCCCGCCGCGATTCCCCAGACGGCGGCGACGGCGGTGAGGTAGACAGACATCCGGTGTCCTCCCGTGCGGGACGGATTCGGCACGGCGCGGGAGGCGCGGGCCCTGCGGGTTTCGGGGGCCGAGGCTACACGGAGGTGCTGGTCGGGTGGGTCGGATGAATGCGGTGCGCCGGTGGCGGGACGGCGGGGGCACCTTGCGGATCGCCGCGTCAGGCACGCACGGGTCGAGCACCTACGGATCGAGCACGAATGGGTCGACCACGTACGGATCGAGCACGCCCGGGGAGCCGCCTCCGTCCATCCCCCTGGAGATCGCCGCGTCGTACCGGGCCAGGACCCGCGGACTGCTCGGGCGCGACGGCCTGGACGGAGCGCTGCTGCTCACCCCCGCGACGAGCGTGCACACCGTCCGGATGCGCTTCGCGATCGACGTCGCCTACCTGGACCGCCGGCTCCGCGTCCTGGCGGTGCGCACCATGCCCCCCGGCCGCCTGGGACGACCCCGACTGCGCGCGCGGCACGTCCTGGAGGCCGAGGCGGGCGCGATGGAGCGCTGGGGGGTGCGGCGGGGAGTGCGGCTGGAGATCGGGATGGAGTGACGGGCCCGCCTCCGGACTTCAGCTGACGTCGATGCTGTTGATGATCTTCCGCAGTTCGGTGGGCCAGCCGTCGACGTCGGGCCCGGTCACGCGGACGAGGACGGGACGGCCGCGGCTGTCGGTCGTGGCGATCTCGACGGCGCGGTTCCTGCTGCCGTCCGCCACGCGCTCCACATACCCGACCTCCGTCGCGGGACGGCCGTCGATCGTCAGGGGCCGTGGGCGGACGCCGCGCCGGGTGGCGCCGCCCGGCCGCACCGTGATCTCGCCGACCTGACGGCCACCCGCGCCACGGAGCACGGCGGAGGCCTGCGCGCCGGCGTCGGCGCTCCCTTCGGAGGGCCGCAGTTCCTCCCACACCTTCGGATGCGCGAGGGCCACCGAGCCGCCGCGCATCACCTTCCATCCCTCGGGCGCCCCCTCGCCGACGGAGCACCCGGCCGCTCCTACGACAGCGCCGGCAAGGCCGGCAGCGCCCACCACTGCCCGATACATACCTTTTGTCCGCATGACGCCAATCTAGGGTCAGCGTGCGGTGCGCAGCCGGTCAGCACGCCGCGCGACGGTCGTCCCACCGCAACAGCGCTCACCCCCGACAAGGAGAGACCCGCCATGGGAGATCCGACCGGCAGGACGGCACTGGTGACCGGGGCCTCGCGCGGCATCGGGCGCGGCAACGCGCGGCGCCGCGGC
>NZ_JAPVLU010000022.1:43478-146164 GCF_027158205.1 Streptomyces sp. H39-S7
ATGGCGCCCACTGGATCACCGGTCACGTCGTCCAGGCGACGGGCGGCTGCCGGTCCTGAGGCTCCGGCGGGCGCCTGGGCGCGGGCAACAAAAAACGGGCCGGTTCGCAGGGGGGGAGAGCGAACCGGCCCGAGGGGGGGGAGTTACACCGTACCGCCTATGAGCGCGTGCTCAGCACCTCACGCGCCGGACGGAGTGAACGTAATCTCCACGCGGCGGTTCTGACGGCGGCCCACTTCGGTTGAATTATCCGCAATGGGGTAGTCCTCGCCGTACCCACGCACCTGGAAACTGCGGTTCGCGCCACCGGCGGAGCCGAGCGCACTGGCCAGGACTCCGTAGACGGCGTCGGCGCGTTGCTTCGACAGGACCTCGCCGTGCTCCTCGCTGCCCAGGTTGTCGGTGAACCCGAAGACCCGGATAGGTGACGAAACGTTCTTCGCATTGATGTCACCCGCGATGGCCTTGATCCGCGACGTGGCGGCCGCCGACAGCGCGGCGCTGTCCTTGCCGAACAGCACGTCCGCCTGGAGCGCGTACGTGATGGAGGTGTTGGACTCCTCATGCCGCTGTTCCGGCTGGCTCGCCTTTGTCGACGACTGATCCGTGACCGCCACGATGTCCAGCACCTTCGCCGGAGCGAGCGTCGCCCCCTCGGGCAACTTCAGCCGCGGCGACGTCGGATCGACCTTCACCGGCGCCGACGGCGCCGCCGTCGAAGGCGAAGCCGAAGGCCCCCCATCCGCCCGAGCCACCACCACCGGCCCCGCGAACGCAACCGAAACCACCGACACCACGATGACCACCGCCCCGGCAGCCCGTCGCTTCGTACGATCCATGACCGATCACCCCTCCGAAATCTGAATCTTGGCGGGCGGCATGGTGGGCAACTGGAACTCAACGGAGGTGGTGGCGGTGGGCGGGGCGGGGAACTGGGCGAAGAACGGACGGGTCTCCTTGGGCTGAACGCTCAACAGTTTCATCGTGCAGAGACATTTTCCATCGGTGTCCCGAAGCACGTAGTAGCGCTTCTTGCCCGCCTGATCAACGAGAACCGCACCGGCCATGGACGCGCCGGACTGGCTGAGCGCGGTCTCCTGGCCAACCCAATTCGTCGCATCGAAGATTTCCGTGCCGTTGTTGGTGACCATTCCCTCCACCGTGACGAAGCCGCCCGTGTCACGTATGGCTGAGCTGATGGTCACCTCGACATTCTTCTCGCCCTTGATCTGGGCCAATACCTGGGGCGGGCTGGCCGAAGCCGAAGCGCCTCCACTGGTGGACCCGGCGGGTTTGGAGGAACTGGACTGAGACACCTTGTCGTCCGGCTTCTTGTCGCCGCTACCGCCACAGCCAGCCAGCACCAGGACGCTGCTCGCCATGAGTGCCACCACCGTTGAGGCCTTGAGACCCATCCGTCGAGGCTGGTTGTTCATCGATCCCCGTTTCTTCTCTGCCCGGTCGGCCGTCAGCTGGCAAGGTGAACGAAGTAGAACATCGAGAGGTCCAGGCGAAAGTCGCTCGCCGTCGCATCGATGGTCACCGGCTCACCGGCGCAGATGAATTTGACTGCCTTACCTTCCGACCCATCGAGGACACAACGCGCCTCGACGACCGCCGAAGCCTTCGCCCCGGCATGCACATTTTCCGTACCTTCGACCACGGAGGTCCCCACCGTGCCCTGGGTCTTCACCCGGACCGAGTAGCCGACAGGGCTGGCAAGCCGCTCACAGAGCTCAAGATCGGCATGGTTCTCGTCGGCGTATCCGTGTGCGGCGCCACAGCCGTCGGATCCGCTCATGCCCGATCCCCGCAACAGCTTTTCGAGCTCGGGCAGGTCAACCGCCTGCAAAGCTGCAAGGAAAGCGGCCTGACTACCGTCGCGGGCCTCGCGCGCAGCGGCCAGAGCCGCCGCGTCAGCGGCGGTCTGGGCGCTGTTGCGCGTCACGGAAGCCTGTCCGACAGCGAAGAAGGCGAACGCGAGAAAGAACAGCGCTGCCATCGCCACGATGTAGAGACCGAGGGTCTGCCCCTCATCGCGACGCCACGGCTTTACTTGCCGCTGCCCGCCACGATCTTGTTGATCATCCCGGTGATGCCGTCCTTGACCTTCGTGCCGATGTCCGTCGTTCCCGCGAGCACGCCGATGATCACTGCGATCACGACAGCGATCCCGAGGTACTCGAACGACGTCTGCCCCCGGTCGCTGCTCAGCTTCTCGCGCATCCAGATCTGTGTGACCACGAGCCGCTTCACTGCCCAAGTGCTCATGTCTGATCGCCCCATCCTTTGTCACCTGATGAACGCCAACCACGCCCGATGCGACGGCCGGTCTCTCGTTCCCACGCTCGCTACGACCGCCGAACTCGACGTCACCCTTCACGGCGCACCGCCTCTCACCGTTCCGGTCCGTAGCGATCCGTTCTTGATTGCAGGTGCAAATATGGTTGCGTCTGCAAAGGTACACCCGAAACCCGTGCAACCGCAGCCCTTTGTGCGCCAACTGGCGCATCCAATATGGCGGTTCCGTACATGACACATGTGCGGAATCACCCATTCCCAAGGAGATTGCCGAAGTTGATCTGAGAGCCCATGACCGTGCCGGTGATCAGCAGGATCATCGTCGCAGGCACCAGCAGCATGGTGATGACCCCGGTCGCCCTCGGCACGGTCCGCGCCGCGCGGCGACGGGCGTTCTGCGCCTCGGTCCGCCGCATGTCCTGGGCGATCTGCAGCAGCGTCCTCGCAATGGGCGCGCCCAGCTCCTCGCCCTGTTGCAGCGTGCTCACGAACTGGCTGACCTGATCGCTCCTGTTGCGCTTGCGGAGCTGGTCGAAGGCGTCACGACGACTGACCCCCACATCCATCTGCCGCAGCGCGATACGGATCTCGTCCGACCACGGGCCCTTGTAGACCGTGTTGACGCGCTCCAGGGCCTGCCGGAAGCCGAGGCCTGCGCTCACCACCACCGCCAGGACGTCCAGGAAGTCGGGAAGCGTGCGCTCGATGTCGTCGCGGCGTTTGCGGACGGCCAGCCACAGGCCCAGGTCGGCCCAGCCCCAGGCGTATCCGACAAGGATCAGCGCCAGGAACCAGTGGCCACTGGTGAGGAGGGTGAACGCCGCCAATCCCCCCAGCGCCCCATACACCGCCCGTCGCGCCGCATACCGTTCCACGGTCAACCCGTGGGGGTGGCCCGCGTGGTCGATCCTCATGCGCATTTTGGCGACGCGGGCGGGGCCCATCCAGCGCATCACCATGGGGGACCAGCGCATGCCGAGTTGGTCGACGGCGTTGCCGGTGCGGGTGGTTCGGGTGCGGCCGACTTCCAAGGCGAGCATCAGGTCGTCGGGGAGTTTGGCGTCGGAGCGCAGGAGGGCTACCGCGTGGACGACGCCGACAGCGCACAGCGCCACCGCGGCGGCCAGGGCCAGGCCGATCATCAGCATCAACAACCGCCCCCTCTCATACGTCTCATACGTCTCATACGTCGATCCTCGACATCCGGCGGATCATCCAGAACCCCACCGCATACAGGCTCAGCGAGATCAGCACGCAGATGCGCCCCGCGTTGGAGCCCGTCATCGCGCTGAGCGAACCCGGCATGATCTGGTTCAGCAGGAACAACGAGCCGATGCCGATGACGGGGACGGCGTACGCGGTGACCGTGACCTGGGACATCTGGGTGCGGATCTCCCGTCGGGTCTCCTTGCGCTCCTCCAGGGTGACCGTCAGGTTGCGGAGCGACTCGACGACGGAGCCGCCGGCGCGGCTCGACAGGACGAGGGTGGAGACCAGGACGATGAGCTCGCGGCTGGGCAGCCGCTCCTGCAGCTCGGCCAGGGAGTCCTCCACGGAGTGGCCCATCGCCATCGCGTCGGCGACCTTCTTCAGCTCCTCGCCCGCCGGGGCCTCCAGCTCGTCCGCCGCCATGCCGACCGCCGTGCGCAGCGCGAGGCCCGCCTGGGTGGCGTTGGCCAGGACGCGGGCGAGTTCGGGGAGTTGGGCGATGAAGCGTTCGGTGCGCACGCGGCGGCGCCACTCCAGGAAGGAGTACGCGGACCAGAACGCGAGGATCGCGGCGATCGGCCCGAAGAACGGGGCGAGGACGACGTCGGCGACGAGCCAGGCGCCGCCGACCACTCCGATGGCGGCCGCGGTGAACTGGCCGGGGGTGAGGTCGGTGCCGGTGGAGGCGAGGCGGCCGGCGAGGCGGCGGCCCCAGCCGGTGGCGCGCACCCGCCGGTCGAGGGCGGCGAAGGGGACGTGGCGGCCGATGTCGCCCGGCTCGCCCGCGAGGCGCTCGACGAGGGCCGCTCGTTCCGCGCGGCCACCCGACCAGGCGTGCAGACCCCAGACGCCCAGCGTCAGGGCGAGCAGGGCGGCGCCGATGACGATCAGCGGGAGCCGGTCGTTCACTTGGCCTCCCGGATGTCGAGTTCCAGCTCGGTGGCGCCGACGCCGAAGGCGGCCGGGACGTGTTCACCGGCCAGGTACAGGCGCTCCGCGAGCTGGCGCGGCAGCGGGTGGTGTTCGTACCAGCCGCGGACGATGCGGTCGGCGCCGAGCGGCTCGGCGCGGAAGCGGGTCGCGCTGGTGAGCCGGAAGACGTCGCGGCCGCGGGAGGAGAGCATGGCGATCTCGACGATGCGGCGGGTGCCGTCGACATGCCGGGTGAGCTGCACGAGGACGTCCACGGCGCTGTTGATCTGGTCGCGCAGCGCCTCGAAGGGGATCTTGACCTCGCTCATCGAGGCCAGCGTCTGCAGGCGCAGCACCGCGTCCTCGGCCGAGTTGGCGTGGACGGTCGCGAGCGAGCCGTCGTGGCCGGTGGACATCGCCTGGAGCATGTCGAGGGTCTCGCCGCCGCGGACCTCGCCGACGATGATGCGGTCGGGGCGCATGCGCAGGGAGTTGCGGACGAGGTCGCGGATGGTGATGCGGCCCTCGCCCTCGACGTTCGGCGGGCGGGTCTCCAGCCGGATGACGTGGTCCTGCTGGAGCTGCAGCTCGGCGGCGTCCTCGACGGTGATGATGCGCTCGCCGTCCGGGATCAGCCCGGACAGCGCGTTGAGCAGCGTCGTCTTGCCCGAGCCGGTGCCCCCGCTGACGATGATGTTGCACTTGGCGCGGACCAGCGACGAGAGCAGCATCAGCATGTGCTCGTCGAGGGTGCCGAGGGCTATCAGCTCCCGCAGGGTGTAGGCGCGCGGGAAGCGCCGGATGGTGAGCGTCGGGCCGCTGAGGGAGAGCGGCGGGATGATGACGTTGACGCGCTCACCGCTCGGCAGCCGCGCGTCGACCATCGGGTTGGACTCGTCGACGCGGCGGTTGACGGTCGAGACGATGCGCTCGATGGTCTGGAGCAGCTGCTCGGCGGACGAGAAGCGGGCGGCGACCTGCTCGACCCGGCCGCCGCGCTCCACGTAGATCTTGTCCGGCCCGTTGACCATGATCTCGGTGACGGTCGGGTCCTCGAGGAGCGGTTCGAGGATGCCGAGCCCGAGCGCCTCGTCCACGACGCGGCGGATGATGCCCGCGCGCTCCTTGGTCGACAGGACCGGGCCCTCGCGGCTGATGATGTGCCCGAGCACGCGCTCCAGCCGGGCCCGGCGCTCGGCGGTGGCGAGCGCCGACATCTCGGCGAGGTCGATCTCCTGGAGCAGCTTGGTGCGGTAGACGGCCACCATGTGGCCCTCTTGGGTCTGGGGGGTGGCCTCTTCCGTGACGGCGAGGCGTGCGCGCAGGCTCATGGTGTGGTGTCTTCCTTCGGCATGGTCGCGCTGCGCCGCACCGGACCGAAGATGCTCACGCCGGGGATGACGGACGGGATGTTGATGACGGCGGTCGCCGTGACGGAGTCGCCGTCGTCCGAGGGGGGCGAGATGCTGGTGCCGTCGCGCAGCCAGTCGCTCACCGCGTTGCGGCCCGCGTCCTCGGCGTTCGGGTGCGGGGCGCGCAGCGCCGCGGTGCGGGCCGCGGTCCTGGCGGCGGTGCCGGCCTGGTTGGCGGCGTAGGCGACGAAGCCGAGCTGGATCCCGGCGAGGGCGATGAGCAGCAGGATCGGCAGGACGCCGAGGAACTCCAGGGACGCGGAGCCGCGTTCGCCGCGTCCACGCCGGTCCCAGCTTTCACGCCCTTCACGCCGTGCGCGCCGTCCACGAGTTCCGGTCACCGCTTCGCCTCCTCGTCCACCGTGGACGCATGTCCGTGAACCGTCAACGGGAAGTCGATGGCGCCGGGGAAGAGCACGGGGACCTTGAGGGTGACGGTGACGGTCACCTTGCCGCCGCCCCGCTCGACGGCCGTGGTGCCGTTCCACGCGCTCGGCAGGTCCCGCTGCGCCGCCGCGGCCGCGTCCTGGCCCACCGCCGCCGCCCGTGCCGCCTCGTCCGCCGCGTGGCCGGCGAGCGTGTACGTGTAGCCCGCGAGGACCGCCTGCCAGACCAGGATCAGGGTGATGAGGATGATCGGCGTCATGCCGAGGGTCTCCAGGACGACCTGGCCCCGGTCGTCGCGCAGAGCCCCGCGCCGGCCGCGCCTGGCCGCCTTGGGCTGCGGACCGCCGACGGCGAGGCCGAGTTCGGCCGCCAGCGCCCACAGGCCCTGCTTGACGGTGGAGCGGTTGTCGAGGTCGTGGAGGCGTCCGGCGTCGATGACGGACTGGAGCTCCTTGAAGGCGGCGGGCACGACGGACGCCGCGACCTTGGTGCCGGTGATGCGGGCGACGAGGGACGGCTGGATCTCGGTGGAGCGGGTGTAGCGGTTGACGACGGCCGTGGTGTCCTGCGGCTTGCGGATCTGCAGCCGGTCCCACATCCGCACCATGCGCTTGGCGGCGCGGACGGCGACGACGTCCGGGGTGGTCACCAGCAACGCCGTGTCGGCGGTCTCCACGGCCACGGCGTTCGCTGTGGTCAGCTGCGTGCCGCAGTCCACGACGACCACTTCGTACCGCTGCCGCAGCGCGTGCAGGACCAGCCGCACCGAGCGGTCCGTGACGTCCTCGCCGCGTTCGCCCTCGCCCGGGGCGAGCAGCAGGGCGGGCCCGGACTCGTGGAGGTACATCGCGTCGTGCAGGACGCGCGACGAGATGTCCGCGATGTCGGCGAGGTCGGCCATCGACCGGCGGAACTGGACGTCCAGGTACGAGGCGATGTCGCCGCCCTGCAGGTCCAGGTCGACGAGGGCGGTGGACCGGCCGGCGGCGTGCGCCGCCAGCGCGAGCTGGATGGCGGTGACGGTGGTGCCGACGCCGCCCTTCGCGCCCGCGACGGCGACGAGGGTGCCGCCGGCCACGGCGGGCAGCGCGCGCTGCGGGCTGAGGTGGCGGCGGACTCCGCCCGCCCAGGCGGCGGCCGCCTCGACGCGGGCGCCCAACTCGTCGTACGACAGCGGCAGCCCGATGACGCCGCGCGCGCCGGAGTCCATCGCGGCGGAGAGCACGGCCGGGCTCGGGTCGGCGGTGAGCAGCACGACGCCGACGGCCGGGAAGCGGAGCGCGACCTCCCGTATCAGTTCCAGCGCGGGCATCGGGGTGATGCCGTCGTGCACGATGACGACCTCGGGCAGCTCGTCGATCCCCGTCTCGGCCGCGCGGGCGAGGGTGTCGAGCAGCAGCGTGGAGTCGGGCAGCGCGGGGCCCGGCTCCGCGCCGGGCAGCTGGTGCAGCAGACCGGCCAGCGCGCGGGCGGCATCCGGATCAGCGGTGCCGGACAGGATCCTCACGATCATGGACGGCCTCCCCGGTCGGTGGCGGCCGCCGTGCCGGCGGCCGTGAACGGCATCGTCGCGACGGCGCGACGGCGGTGACCCTCGTGCCCCGTCATCGCTTGGCCGCCGCGTCGCCCAGCAGCGTGTACGTCCGGTCGCTCTCGGCCGGGGCGCGCTCGTCGCCCGGGGCGATCAGCGCCAGCCGGACGTGACGGGCGAAGGATTCGGAGAACGCGACGCGCTGCGCGTCGGCCGCGTCGAGGGCGAAGGTGATCGGCACGCCCTGGGCGGCCTGCCGCTGGGACTCCTGGTTCTTGTCGAACGCCTTGATCTCCCCGACGTCGATGACCCGCGCACCGGTGACGATGATCTTCGAGACGTCGGGGTCGGTGTCCTTCTTGCCCGCGAAGGTGGCGAAGATGTTGACCTTCGACCCTGGGGTGATCTTGCCGGCGACGCCGGTCTCCGCGTCGATCATGATGGCGATCTCCATCTGGCCCGGCTGCAGCACCGGCCTGGCCGCGACCATGCCGGACTCCAGCAGGGAGCCGCGCTTCAGCGGGATCGTGGCGACCATCCCCTGGACGGACGCGAGGTCGCGCACGGCGGTGTCGGGCAGCCACTTCTCCGGTATCCGCACCTTCTCCAACTGCCCCGAAGTCACGGCCTGATACGCCGGAACGTCCTTGGTCAGCTGGTACGCCGTGACCTTGGGCCCGACCTCCGACCGTGCGTTGCCGATGACCGTGACGACCCCCGCGAAGGCCGCCACCGCGCACACCACGGAGACCACCAGGAGGACGACACCGCGTCGCTGACGTGAATTCATCGGCAGGCAGACCTATCGCTTATGGGGTTCGAGCTGGGGGCGGTTGGGGTTCGGCAGCGGGCGCTGGTGCTGCGGAGGACGGCGTAACGGCTGCTCCGCACCCGCCGCCACCTGCTTCCGCCCGCCGGAGCGGCCCGGGCCGCCGGACGTGTCGGAGCGGTCGGAGCGGTGCGCGCCCTCGGCACGGCCGCCGAGCCGCGTCGAGCAGAAGAGGCACTGGTCGCCGATCACCTCGAGCCCGCACCACGGGCAGGTGTCCCGGCGGACCGACGTCACCAGTTGGTACAGGATGCCGATGTCGGCGATGTACGCGGTGAACTCGACGAGCCGGCCGGTGCCCCACCAGCGTGCCGACCCGTCCGGCAGCGGCACCTCGCGGATGTGCTGGGAGCGCCAGGCGGGGGCGAGCGTGCCGGTGACCCAGCCCGCGTCGAGCCCGTGCCCGGCCACGGCGAGCTGGGTGAGGAAGCCCGGCCCCGGGGGGACTGCGTCGGAGCCGGCCTCGGACAGCCCCGGTTCCGGGTGCGCCATGACGGCGAAGTGCCGTCCGGGGACGAGGGACTTGAGGTGCTTGCCGACCGTGACCGGCACCCGGTCGAGCTTGCTGACCGAGCCGAGCAGCGCGCCGGAGTACAGGTAGTACGAGAGCAGCCGGGCCGCACCCGCGAGCACGCCGGGCCCCAGGTCGGTTCCGGCCAGCTGACGCAGTTGCTCCGTGAGCAGCGCGGCGGCGAGCGGCGGCAGGTCGACGGGGACGATCGCCATCCGGTCCGCCTCGAGCGCGGCGCGCACGGTGTGCAGCCGGCGGCGCGCGGGGTCGGCGGGATCGGCCGAGGCGAGGGCGATGAGGTGCCCGTAAGCGTCGAGCGCGGCGGAGGTGCGCGCGACATGCTGCTCGAGCGGCACGGCGAGATCGTCCGCCGTGACCGTTATGACGCTCGACATCCGCAGCCCTCCTGTCCTGCGCAAGGACCGTTCACCAGCCGGATCGCGTGCGCCAGCCTATCGATGTGTAGCGGAATGAGTGCGGAAAGTCGCGGATCAGGATCGGTGAACGCACGGATCCGCTGCATGAACGACCTGTGAAGGCCAGAGGTCTTGACAACCTCATTGGTCTGGACCAACTTGGTCCCACGCAGGGCGCGTCGCCCAACCCTCTTGCGCATTCCCCACCACCCCCCAACTCCTTGCCCCCAGGAGGCAGTCGTGGAACGTGCATCTCATGCTTATCGGAGACCCAAAGCCGCGCGTACGGCCCTCGCCACCGTCGGAGCCGCCTCACTGGTGGCCGCGGGCTTCGCGATAGCCAACGTCGGGACCGCGCAGGCCGCCGACACCAACCTCATCAGCAACTCCGGCTTCGAGAGCGGGCTCTCCGGCTGGACGTGCACGGCGGGCAGCGGTGCGGCCGTGTCCACCCCGGTGCACGGCGGGTCCTCGGCCCTCAAGGGCAGCCCGAGCGGCTCCGACAACGCCAAGTGTTCGCAGACCGTGGCGGTCAAGCCCAACTCCGCGTACTCGCTGAGCGCCTGGGTTCAGGGCTCGTACGTCTACCTCGGCGCCAGCGGCACCGGCACCTCGGACGTCTCGACGTGGACGCCGTCCGCCGGCTCCTACCAGCAGCTGAGCACCAAGTTCACGACCGGCGCGAGCACCACCTCGGTCACCGTCTACCTCAACGGCTGGTACGCGCAGCCGGCGTACTTCGCGGACGATGTCGTCCTGACCGGTCCCGGCGGCACTCCCACGACGCCCCCGACCACACCCCCGACGACCCCGCCCACGACACCGCCGACCACCCCGCCAACCACTCCCCCCACGACACCGCCGACCACGCCTCCCACCACCCCGCCGACCACTCCCCCGAGCGGCAGCCTGCCCAAGCACGTCCTCACCGGGTACTGGCAGAACTTCAACAACGGCGCGACGGTCCAGACCATCGCCCAGGTGCAGAACCAGTACGACATCATCGCCGTGTCGTTCGCCGACGCCTCCGGCACACCCGGCGGGGTCACCTTCAACCTGGACCCGGCGCTGAACTACTCCGTCGCCCAGTTCAAGGCGGACATCGCGGCGAAGCAGGCGGCCGGCAAGCGCGTCATCATCTCCATCGGCGGCCAGAACGGCACCGTGTCGATCAACGACTCGACCTCCGCCAACAACTTCGCCAACAGCGTCTACTCGCTGATGCAGACGTACGGGTTCAGCGGCGTCGACATCGACCTGGAGAACGGCCTCAACGCCACCTACATGTCGCAGGCGCTGCGCAGCCTGAGCAGCAAGGCGGGCTCGGGGCTCATCATCACGATGGCGCCGCAGACGATCGACATGCTCTCCCCTTCGAGCGCCTACTTCGCCACCGCGCTCAAGATCAAGGACATCCTGACCGTCGTCAACACCCAGTACTACAACAGCGGTTCGATGAACGGCTGTGACGGCGGCGTCTACTCGCAGGGCTCCGTGGACTTCATCACCACGCAGGCCTGCACGGTCATCCAGGGCGGGCTCGACCCGTCCCAGGTCGGCCTCGGACTCCCCGCCTCGACGAGCGGCGCCGGCTCCGGCTACGTCGACCCGTCGGTGGTCAACAACGCGATCGACTGCCTGACCAAGGGCACCGGCTGCGGCACCTTCAAGCCGGCCACCAAGTGGCCGACGCTGCGCGGCGCGATGACCTGGTCGACCAACTGGGACGCCAAGAACGGCAACCAGTGGTCCAACTCGGTCGGCACCCACGTGCACGCCCTGCCGTAACACCCCGCGGATCCGTCCGCACCAGCTCACCGCGCCCCCCGGGACGGCTCATCGCCTCCCGGCGGGCGCGGTGTCATGTCGCCGCCGCCTCGCCGTCCCGGCGTCGGCGCGACCACCACCGGTACCCGGCCAGCGCCAGGACCCCCAGCGCCGCGGCGCCGCCCACCGCTGAGCCCGCCCTGAGCCCCGGCGGGGTGAAGTCGCAGCTGATGGTGCGCGAGGTGCCGTCCAGCGGGACCGACAGCAGACCCAGGTGGTTGCCGGCCGGCCTGGCGGCGCCGCCGCCCGCCGAACAGCTCCACCCCTCGATCGCCGGGGCTGCGATCACGGCCACACCCGTACTGCCGGGCGGCAGTTCCGCGCTCAGCCGACTGCCGGACACCGACACCCGCGTCGCGCCGGTGGCCTTCAGTACGGCCACCCGGGCGGTGAGCTTCGCCGGGTCGAGACAGCCGATCGGCTCCCGCGGCAGCGCTCCGGCTCCCAGCGCTATCAGGTCCACCCGCACCTCACCCGAGGCCGGCACCTTTCCCATCGGCTGGACGGTCGCTCGGTTCTGCGGCGGGCGGGCGTCGAAGCGCACCCCGCCGGACACCCCGTGCAACCCGCCCTGCCCGGCGAAGTCCGGCACCGACAGGAAGACCTCACTGCCCGCCGGGCAGTGCGCCCGCAGCACCTGCGTCGGCCCCCACTTCCCCGCCTCGCGTGCCCTGACCCCGTACTGGCCGTTCAGCGTCAGCCGCGGCACACTGCCGTCGGCGTCGCGCACGTCGACCACCGGGACGGTGTAGACCCGGGCGCCGAGCAGGGCCTCCTGGTTGCGGAAGGTGTTGTCGCCGTAGGACCGGGGCGGGCCCGCCGGGCGGACGGTCACCAGCGGGGGAACGTCCATCCGCGAGACCGACACCGTCGTCGTGTACGGGCCGCGCAGCGGGTGCCGGAACGGGTCCTGGTCGGAGTGCAGCCGGGCGCCGACGGAGAAGATCGCGTCCGTGACCGGCCCGTCGATGCTGCGCGGCGACCGGCCGCGCGAGGAGTAGCCGCCGCCGAGCGCGGTCAGGGTGCTCGCCCAGACCTCCGAGGTGAGACTGCTGTAGTACTGGGCGCCCTGCCCGCCGACGACCAGCGGGTCGTTGCCGACCGTCTGCCAGACGCCGGGATCCGTCCGGTACGCGGGCCAGCCGTCGGACCGGCTGACCGCGGCGCTCTGCACGTCCTGGCGCTGGCTCCACGGCCCGTAGTCGTCGAGCCGCCCGAGCCGCGCCTTGTCGTACGCCGCCTCCGCGACCGCCGACTCCCCCACCTGCGCACCCACCAGCAGCAGGGCGGCCAGCACCGGCACCCAGCGGGTGGTGCGCTGCCGCGCCTCCACCGTCCGCAGGAGGACGAGGCTGCCGACCACCAGGGCCAGCGAGAGCGCCAGCAGCGGCACCGTCCAGGACTCCGTGACGACGCTGGTGCTGCCGATCGCGGCCACCACCACGAGCAGCCCGACCCCGCCCAGCAGCGGCTTCCACCGTGGCGCGCCCTGCGCGAGGGAGAGCCAGCCGGCGATGACCAGCACCCCGCAGAGCACGAACGTCTGCCGGTACGAACTGCCGTTGGGCGTCGCGAACGCGTGCCACGCCAGGTGCGTGGGCTTCCACTGCATGGACAGCAGCACCAGCACCACGAGCGCGCTCCAGCCGGCCCGTTCGCGCCGGTCGACGGCGGTGTTGAACGGCAGGGTCAGCGCGAGCAGCAGCGCGGCCGTGCCGACCCAGACGGCCGGCGTCTCGAAGGTGTACGTGCCCGGCAGCAGCCGGGCCAGCACGTCGGGCATGGTCGCGGGCGCGAAGTCGTTGACGCGGCCGGGGTGCGCGAGCTTCGTCGCCTTGTAGACGACGAGGATCAGCGGCGCCGCCAGCCCGATGCCGAGCAGCACCGCCAGCACGGCCCGCCCCAGCACGGCGAGCCGGCGCCGCACGTCCTCCCGCCCGAGCAGCAGCCGCAGCAGCAGGACGAGCGCGGCGCCGATCGTCGCCATGTACGCCGTGTAGAAGTTGGCCGTCCAGGCGAGGGCCACGACCAGCGGACCGAGCACCGGGCGCCGGTTCGTCAGCGCCCACTCGCCGACCAGGCACAGCAGCGGGAACGCGATGAGCCCGTCCAGCCACATCAGGTTGTACGACGCCTCGGCCATCGACCAGCCGCACAGCGCGTACGAGGCGCCGAGCGTCCCGGCCGTCCACCAGCGGCCCTTGCGGAGCGTCAGCAGCAGGAACGCCATCGCGGCGCCCGCCGACGCCATCTTCAGGACAGTGATCACGTACACCGCCAGGTCGGTCTCGTCCCGGGGGAAGAGACCGACCAGCAGCGCGAAGGGGCTGCTCAGATATGTGCCGAGGTCGGGGAGGAAGCTGGAGCCGTACCCGGACTGCCAGTTGACGAGCAGACCGCCGTCGGCCCTGCCGTGCAGCAGGTCCCACAGGTGGGCGTGGAACGGGACGAACTGGTTGCCCAGGTCGCTGACGCTGCGGCTGTGGTGCCCGAACGGAAAGGTCGTCGCGACGGCGTCGCCGACGCAGAACGCCAGCGCGGTGATCAACGCGGCCAGGGCGGTGGCACGGCGCCGGATGTGCGGGGCGGTTTCGCGTCGTTGAGCCGGGGTGGCGGTGCTGGTGCTGGTGTCACTGGTGGCGCTGTCACCGGCCCCTTTCGGGGCGGCTTCCTTCGTCGGCATGGCTTCCTCCGCAAAGGACGCTAACCCGCCGAAACCCCGGATGCGCCCGGTGACCCGAATGCCCGTTCACCCGACGCCCCTGCTTCAGGGGGTGTTCACTGCGCGTTCCGTCAGCGCAGGGAACCGAAGAAGCGCCGGAGGTCTCCCACCAGCAATGCGGCTGTAGATCTTCTTCTGCTGCTTCCTACCGCCACGCCAGGGAGCGATGCGGTCAGGTGCGTTCCGCGGTCAGGTACCTTCCGGGTCCACATCCGGGTCCGCGTCCCAGCGGAAAGTGGTCATCACAGCGTCGAACAGCTCCACCATCAGATCGGCGAGCCGGGGCTCCACGTCGGCCGTCGGCGTCGAGAACGCGGCGGCCAGGCAGCGTCCGGGGACGCCGGGGAGCGGCAGCACGTAGTCCACCCGCCGGGCCTCACCCACGACGTACTCGCGCCGCTCCTTCCTGCCCTCCACCGCCAGCTCCGACACGACGAACGACGCGGGCGGCGGTGCGGCTCCGCCGCGCGACCGTACGGGGAGGTAGAGGTCGATCCCGGCGCCGTCCCGGCGCGCCCGGACGGCCAACTCCCGCAGCCGGCCCTCCAACCGGACCCGTAACCGCGCCACCGCGTCCCCGTGGGAACCGTCGAAGGCCGCCCCCACGATCCCCCGGATCGCGTCCTCGGTCCCCTCGCGCAGCGGGATCCGCCCCCAGCCGGGGGGAAGCACCAGCCCGTATCCAACAACCGCCACAACCGCACCCTGTTCCGTCGCTGATTCATGCCTGTGACCTATGCCAGACCGAATCGTTCCACAAGGACACAACCCCACAGGAGTCCGGACAAATGTCCAACACATGCACGAACACAGCCGACTTGAAGGTCGACGGCCGTCTCCTCGACGCCTCGGAGCACTCCCTCGGCTCGATCCGGGCAGCCCTGCAGCGCTGCCCCGCCACCCAGGACGCCCTCGCCCACGCCGTCGGCGCGCCCCGCATGGCCGACGTGATGCACACCTTCTCGGACAACTGGAAGGACAACCGCAAGGAGACCCTCTGGAACCTCGGCCAGGTCCTCAACCTCATCCGCGAGACGAAGGCCGCCTTCGCGTCCGTCGACCGCGAACTCGCCGCCCGAGCGAAGGGCTGAGCCCTCCCGATGCCCCGCCGCCCGCACGACTGGCACCCCCTCCGCACCGAGGACCGCCACGCCGACCCCACCCCCGGCTCCCCCGCCGACATCCGCACCGGCCGTCGGACCCTGTCCGACACCGCCATCGAGATCCGCACCCAGATCGCCCGGCTCCGGGCCCTGTCCGACGGCACCGGCCTGAAGGGCGACTACGCGGATGCCCTCCAGGACGGCGCGGACCGCCTGCGCGACAAACTCGGCAAGGTCGCCGACCGTTACGAGAAGGTCGCCGTCAAGGTCTCGGCCTGGGCCGAAGCCGTCGAGGACGCCCAGCACCAGACCCTCGACGCCCACCGCGCCGCCACCGCCGCGCACGACATCATCACCCCGCTCGACGCCCTCCCCGAAGCGGATCTCACCCCCACCCAAAAGAGCGACCTCGACCACGCCCGCGCGTCACTCGTCCGAGCGCAGGCCGTCTTCGACGGCGCCGTCGGAGACTACGCATCCGACGCGCGCCGCCTCTCCGGCGCCATCGAGGAGATCCTCGACGACTCGCTGGAGGACTCGTACTGGAGCTGGACCTCCAACCTCCTCGAACGCAACGCCGCCTGGATCAACGAAGCACTGGAGATCATCGGCTGGATCGCCACGGTCGTCGCCATCGCCGCCGTCCTCATCGCCTGCGCTCCCACCGCCCCGGCCTGGCTCGCCCTGGCAGCCTCCTGGGCCCTCGCCGGAGCAGAAGCCGCCACCTACGGCACGGCCCTCATCCACACCACCCTGGCCGCCACAGGCAACGGCACGTGGGCCGATGTCGGCCTCGACATCGTCGCCATCCTGACGCTGCGCATGGGCAAGGCGGCGGAGCGGGGGGTGACGGCGGGAGTCGACGCGACGAGGGTTGCCTCGCGGCAGGCGGCGAAGGACGCCGTGGCGGCGTCGAGAGCGGGCCAGCGCGATGCCCGCCAGGGGATCGCGCGCGAGCTGCAGAATCGGACCATCTCGAAGCCGAGACGGCAGTTCCTCCAACGCCAGCTAAAACGCATGGACGCGCAGGCCCGCGCAGCGGCGAAGTACCCGTCGCAACACGAGCCGAAGGTTTCGGCGGCCGAAATCCTGCGTTCGGGCGGGTCCAGAGAGACAGCCGTAGCCAAGAAGGCGAGTGCGCATGAAGGTGCCAAGCATGCGGAGAGTTCAGCCGTTCAATCTGCAGCCCGCGATGTCGGCGGCAGCGCAGTGAAGAATTTCAGAGCCTTCGCAGTCGGCACGTCGGCTGATCTCGCAGATAAATCGGCAGGCAACAGCGAGATCTTCGCCTCCAAGCCAAGCGTGGATTCCTACGGCTCAGCCAAGGACTCGTTCAAGTTCCACACCAGTTGGCTCGACCCCGACCTCACAACCGGAGACCCGAATTGAGCTGGGTAGATGTTCTCTATCGGCTGGACACCTGGGTTGACATCACCCCTGTGCCTTCATGGGAGGAGGCGGGATGGGATGACCAGAACCAATGGGCGCAATCATCTGCGGACACCATCCTCGCCCTCCGTCGGCAGCCGTACAGGTGGTTCCCCATGCGACGGCTGTCAAAGGCGATCATCCGGTCCTACGATGCCCACGCCAAGCGTCAACTCGGCATGCGCACGTACCTCCACATGACGGACGATGCCCGTGCGTCCTTCACCGTCTCGCTAGGCTACTTTCCCGCCGAGGGCGATCGAACCCGCGCGCTCAGACGCCTCTGCCGCGCCGAAGACCCCGAACTCCTCCGCCCTCCACAACTCGACACCTTCCACGCCGGCCACCTCGGCGAGGGCCTAAAAGCCCTGGGGCACGTCGTGCTAGACGACAACGAGATCGTCGCCAACCTCTGGTACGCCTTCCGCGACGAGACGCACGCACTCGACGTCGTCGTGTTCGCCTCCACCGGCGACCTGGTGCGGCTGCACGACGTCGGGCCCGACATCGATGCCCTCGTGCACGGGATCAAAGTGCGGGCGGATGACGAGGAGGGGTGGTGGGCGGGGGTCGCTGATGACATTCCCGCGGATATCGACCGTTGATACGAGAAGGGGCGCGCCGGCCCCGCCCGCGGGCAGGCGCACCCCTTCGGCCTAGATAACAAGGCTGAGCGACGCGGCGACCACGAAGCCCGATACCGACAGGACGGACTCGAGGACCGTCCAGGACTTGAGGGTGTCGCGTTCGGAGATGCCGAAGTACTTGGAGACCATCCAGAAGCCGCCGTCGTTGACGTGTGAGGCGAAGATGGAGCCGGCGGAGATCGCCATGATGACCAGGGCCAGGTGGGCCTGGGAGAAGTCGCCCGCGGAGAGCATGGGGGCGACGATTCCGGCGGTGGTGACGATGGCGACGGTCGCGGAGCCCTGGGCCACGCGCAGGACCACCGAGATCAGCCAGGCCAGCACGATGATCGGGAGGCCCGCGCTGTCGAAGGCGTCGGCGAGCGCCTGAGCGACCCCGCTGCCCTTGAGGACGGCGCCGAAGACACCGCCCGCGCCGACCACCAGCAGGATGTTGCCGACCGGCTTGAGCGAGGACGTCGAGACGGTTTCGAGGGACTTGCGGGACCAGCCGCGGCGGATGCCGAGCAGGTAGTAGGCGAGGAAGAGCGCGATCATCAGGGCCACGAAGGGGTGGCCGAAGAACTCGATGACCGATCGGAGGGTGCTCGGGTCCAGGGCGATGGAGGAGAACGTCGCGCACAGGATGAGCAGCAGCGGGGTGCCGATGATGGCGAGGACCGTGCCGAGCGAGACGGGGGTCTCGACGGGGGTGACGCCCGCGGCCTGCTGCTCGGCGGCGACGGCCGCCTTCGCCTCGTCGGCCGCGTCGACCATGTCCTGCGGGACGGGGACGAAGATGCGGTTGCCGATCCAGGCGGCGTAGACCCAGGCGGCGATGACGGACGGGATGCCGACGGCGGCGCCCATCAGGATGACCCAGCCGAGCTGGACGTGCAGCAGGCCGGCGGCGGCGACCGGTCCCGGGTGCGGGGGCAGGAACGCGTGGGTCATGGAGAGGCCCGCGAGCAGCGGCATCGCGTAGAGGACCATCGACTTGCCGTTGCGCTTGGCGGCGGCGTAGACGATCGGCGCGAGGACGAAGATGCCGACGTCGAAGAAGACCGGGATGCCGAAGATGAGGCCGGTCAGGCCCATCGCGAGCGGGGCGCGCTTCTCGCCGAAGGCGCTGAGCAGGCGGCCGGAGAGTGCTTCGGCGCCGCCGGATATCTCGAGGATCGCGCCGAGCATCGTGCCCAGCGCGATGATGATCGCGATGTGGCCGAGGGTGCCGCCCATGCCGGTCTCGATGAGCGAGGTGGCGCTGGACTTCTGCACCGTGCCGAAGAGTTCGGTGACGGACAGTCCCGCGGCGAGGCCGACGGCTATGGAGACGCCGAGCAGGGCGACGAACGGCTGGACGCGCGCCTTGATGATGAGCAGGAGCAGCAGGCCGATGCCGAGGGCTGCGACGGTCAGCAGGCCGGCCGTGCCGTGGATCAGCAGGAGGAGGCCGCCGGTGTGCGGCACCGGTGGTGGCGGGTCCGCGGCGAGGGTGGTGAGCGATGAGAACACGTGGGGACTCCGTATTCGGGGATGCGGGCAGGGGGGACCGCGGCACGGCGCCCGTGGTGCGGGCGCCGTGCCGTGCGGTGTCGGGGGTCGGGTGGCGCGGTGCTGCAAGGGGAAGAGCTCAGGGGAAGAGCTCAGGGAAAAGCTCAGCCGAGGACGGCCAGCGCGTCGATCTCGATCAGCAGGCCGGCGGGGAGGCCGACGTAGACGGTGGTGCGGGCCGACGGGGCTTCCTTCAGGCCGGCGAAGTACTCGTTGTAGATCGTGTTGAACTCCGCGAAGTGCGCGGTGTCGGTGAGGTAGACGCGCGTCATGATGACGTCCTCCCAGGAGGAGCCGCCCTCTTCGAGGATCGCCTTGACGTTCGCGAACGTCTGGAGGGTCTGTTCGCGGAGCGTCGGTCCCGCGGGGGTCGGGGCCTGGCCGTCCACCGCCGGCAGGAAGCCGACCTGGCCGGCGACCTGGAGGAGGTTGCCCTTGCGCACGCCGTGCGAGAACCTGGCGGGCGGGGTGGTGTGGGTCGCCGGGGTGATGGCGGTCTTGCTGTCGCTCATGGGGTGTCCTTCGAAACGGTGTTTCCTGAGTACTCCCGGCTGATGGCCTCCGCGGTACGGAGGATCAGCGGGCGCAGTTTGAGCAGTTCGTCGGCGGTGACGACGACGTTCGGCGCGGAGACGGACATCGCCGCGGCGATCCTGCCGTCGGCGCCCCGGATGGGGGCGCCGACGCAGTTGATGGATTCCTCGTGGCCGCCGAGGTCGGTGGCCCAGCCCTGGTCGCGCACGCGCAGGAGCTCGGTGAGGAAGGCGGCCGCGTCGGGTGTCGACCGGGCCGTGTACCTGGGGTATTCGAGGCGCTCGGCGATGGAGCGGCGCTCGGCCTCGGGGAGGTCGGACAGGAGCAGTTTGGCGACGGCGGCCACGGTGATCGCGACGGGCTTGCCGATCCGCGAGTACATCCGTACGGGGTAGCGGCTCTCGACCTTGTCGATGTAGACGACCTCGCCCTCCTCGTAGACCGCGAGGTGGATGGTGTGGCCGATCTTCTCGTTGAGCGCGAGGAGGTGCGGGTGGGCGATCTCCCGTACGTCCAGGGTCTCCATGGCCTGCTGGGCGAGGGCGAAGAGCCGGGCTCCGAGCCGGTAGCGCTGGTCCTCCTGGCGGTAGACCATGCCGTGCTCGTGGAGGGTGCGCAGCAGCCGGAGCGCCGTGGACTTGTGGACGTCGAGGCGGGTGGCGACCTGTTCGAGGTTGGCGGGTCCCTCCGCGAGCAGCGGCAGGATGCGCAGCGCGCGGTCGACTGTTTGGCTCATCTGTCCTTCTCCGTCCGTCCGGCCCGATCCGTCTGTCCGGCCGGTTCCGTCCCATCGGCCTGGTCCGTCCCACTGGCCGGTTCCGTCCCACCGGCCTGGTCCGTCCATCCGGGGCCCAGCCGCAGTGTCCCCCACGCTTCGTCGCCGAGGGCGACAAGGGCGTCGGCGTGGGCGCGTGCGGGCGGGGTGCCAAGGTCGCCGGGGACGGTGAGGGCGGCGGCGGCCATGACGTGCCCGTGGCGCAGCCGGTCGGCGAGGGACAGCCCGCGCAGGGTGGCGGAGAGGAAGCCTGCGGCGAACGCGTCACCGGCGCCGACGGGCTCGACGACGTCGACGCCGAGGGCCGGCACGAAGGTCGCGGTGTCGCCCGTGAAGGCGGTGGCGCCCGTGCTGCCCTGTTTGACGACGAGGACGGTGGGCTCGGGGAGCGCGGTGCGGATGGCGGCGGCGTCGGCCAGGCCCCAGGCGTCCTGCGCCTCGTCCTCGCCGACGAAGACGATGTCGCAGCCGCGGGCGAGTTCGGCGAGCAGCCAGGGGTCGTCGCCGGTGCGCCACAGGGCCGGGCGGAAGTTCACGTCGTACGAGACGAGGGGCCGGCCCGGCTCGCGGGCGACCAGGGAACGCATGAGGGCACGGCACTCGGGCGACAGCGCCGCGGTGATGCCGGACAGGTGCAGGATGCGGCCGGACCAGGCGTCGCGCCGGTGCACGGTCTCCGGGGACATGGCGGCGGCCGCGGAGCCGGCGCGGTAGTAGAGCACGGCGGTACGGTCCGCCAACTGCTCCTTGAAGTAGATGCCGGTGGGGCGGTCGGCGTCGCGCTGGACGGCGGTGACGTCGACGCCGGTCGCGGCGACGGCGCGGATCAGGTGGTCGCCGAAGCCGTCGCCGCCGACGCGGCTGATCCAGCGGGCGCTGTGACCGGAGCGGGCGAGGGCGCAGGCGACGTTGGACTCGGCGCCGCCGATCCCGCGGTGGAAGGCGGGGACGTCGGCGAGGCTGCCGGGCTGCGAGGGCACGAAGGTGACCATGGATTCGCCAAGGCACGCTACGTCGAACTGCGGGCCGCTCGGGACTGCGGGCACGGTCGCTCTCGCTCCTCATGGGGTCGTGGTGTCCGGCGGGCTCCACCCGCCCCGGCCACTGGCCGGTGCTTCACACACCGTTGACCCGGTGCTTGCCGGGATGTTAGACAGCTCAAAGCACGACATGCAATGGACGTTGCACATGTTGCAACGCAAGGGTCCGCGAAGAGATTCTCCAGGAGGTTCCATGGACGTCGCGAAGACGACCGAGCGGCTGCACGAGGAGCGGGTCGGTTTCCGCTTCAAGGGCCTGCCGCCGGATGCCGCGGAGCTGACCCTCGGTGAGCTGGCGGCCGAGCGGCGCTCGCTCTTCGACGGCGGCTTCACCACTCCGGTGCTCACGCTGTCCGCCGAGTCCCTGGAGCACAATCTCGCGCTGATGGAGAGCTACTCCGAGAAGTACGGCCTCGCCTTCGCCCCGCACGGCAAGACGTCGATGGCGCCGCAGCTCTTCGCCCGCCAAATCGGCCGCGGCGCCTGGGGCATCACGGCCGCCGTCCCTACCCAGGTCCGGGTGTACCGCGCCTTCGGCGTCCAACGGATCTTCCTGGCGAACGAGTTGGTGGACGCCGCCGCGCTGCGCTGGCTCGCCGCCGAACTCGCCGCCGACCCGGACTTCCGCTTCGCCTGCTACGTCGACTCCGTGCGCGGCGTGGAGCTGATGGACGCGGCCCTCGCCACCGGCGACCGGTCCCGCCCCGTCGACGTCGTCGTGGAGCTGGGCGAGGAGGGCGGACGTACCGGCGTACGCGGCGCCGCGGCCGCCACCGAGGTCGCCGACGCCGTCGGCGCCGCCCGCCACCTGCGGCTCGTCGGGGTCGCCGGGTACGAGGGCGAGATCCCCGTCAAGACGCCGGAGACCGTCCGCGACTGGCTGAACCGGCTCGTCGCCCTCACCCGGGACTTCGACGCCGCCGGACGCTTCGCGGACGCCGACGAGATCATCCTCAGCGCGGGCGGCAGCGGCTGGTTCGACGCGGTCGCCGAGGTGTTCCAGCCGGTCGGGGCGGCGGACTTCTCGAAGCCGCTGCTCAAGCTGCTGCGCTCGGGCGCGTACATCACCCACGACGACGGCCACTACCGCGAGATCACCCCGTTCCACGACCGGATCCCCCAGGAAGGCGCTCTCCAGCCCGCGTTCCGGCTGTGGGCCCAGGTCGTCTCGAAGCCGGAGACCGCGCTCGCCTTCCTCAACGCCGGCAAGCGCGACGCCTCCTTCGACCTCGGACTGCCGGAACCGCAGGTCGTCCGCGGCACGGACGGCGTGCTGCGGCCGGCGGCCGGGCTGACGGTGACGGCCCTCTCCGACCAGCACACGTTCGTCGCCATCGCCCCCGGCGCCGGTCTGGAGATCGGCGAATGGGTCGGCCTCGGCCTCTCCCACCCCTGCACGGCGTTCGACAAGTGGAAGCTGCTGCCGCTGGTCGAGGCGGACGGCACGGTCACGGAGTACATCCGCACGTTCTTCTGAGCCGTCTTCCCACCCAGTCACCCGTCCGAGCAGAGGAAAGGCACCGGCATGGATCTCGTGTTCCGCGACGTGAGCGTCATCGACGGAAGCGGGGAGGCCGCGTACCGGGCCGACATCGGCATCGACGCGGGCCGGATCGCCGAGATCCGGCCCGAGGACGAGGCACGCTTCGGGGACGTGCGGCTGACCGGGACCCGGGTCGTCGACGCGGGCGGCCTGGCGCTCGCCCCCGGGTTCATCGACATGCACGCGCACAGCGATCTCGCCCTGCTGCGGGACCCCGACCACTCCGCGAAGGCCGCCCAGGGCGTGACGCTGGAGGTGCTGGGGCAGGACGGGCTGTCGTACGCGCCCGTCGACGACCGCACCCTCGCCGAGGTCCGCGCGCAGATCACCGGCTGGAACGGTGACGGCTCGGACATCGACTTCGACTGGCGCAGCGTCGGCGAGTACCTGGACCGGCTCGACCGGGGCATCGCGGTGAACGCCGCGTACCTCGTCCCGCAGGGCACCGTCCGGATGCTGGCGCTGGGCTGGGAGGACCGCCCGGCCACGGCGGCCGAGGTGACCACGATGAAGCGGCTGGTGGCGGAGGGGCTGGAACAGGGCGCCGTCGGCCTGTCGTCGGGGCTGACGTACACGCCGGGGATGTACGCGTCGGACGCCGAACTCACCGAGCTGTGCCGGGTGGTGGCGGCGTACGACGGCTACTACTGCCCGCACCACCGCTCGTACGGGGCGGGCGCGCTCCAGGCGTACGAGGAGATGGTGGCGCTGACCCGGGACGCCGGCTGCGCCCTGCACCTGGCGCACGCGACGATGAACTTCGGGGTGAACAAGGGCAGGGCGCCGGAGCTGCTGGAACTGCTGGACCGGGCCCTCGACGCGGGCTCCGACATCTCGCTCGACACGTACCCCTACCTCCCCGGCTGCACGACGCTCGCGGCGATGCTGCCGAGCTGGGCGACGGAGGGCGGTCCGGAGGCGACGCTCGCACGGCTGCGGGACGACGCGACGGCGGAGCGCATCCGCCACGTGATGGAGGTCGACGGGGCGGACGGCTGCCACGGCGTGCCGATGGACTGGGCGACGATCGAGATCTCCGGGGTGAGCGACCCCGGACTCGCGGGCTGCGTCGGCAGGACCGTCGCGCGCAGCGCGGCCGAACGCGGCGAGGAGCCGTTCGTGACGGCCCGGCGGCTGCTGATCGCCGACCGGCTGGGGACGACGATCCTGCAGCACGTCGGCCACGAGGAGAACGTCCGGGCGATCATGCGGCACCGGGTCCACACCGGCGGCAGCGACGGCATCCTGATGGGCTACAAGCCGCACCCGCGCGCGTACGGGACCTTCCCCGAGTACCTGGGCACGTACGTGCGCGAGCTGGGCATCCTCTCCCTGGAGGAGTGCGTCGCGCACCTCACCTCCCGCCCGGCCGCCCGGCTGCGGCTGCCCGACCGGGGCCTGGTCCGCGAGGGCTACCGGGCGGACCTGGTGCTCTTCGACCCGGCGACGGTGGCGGCCGGTTCCTCCTTCGACGCCCCGCGCGTCCTGCCGACCGGCATCCCGCACGTCCTCATCGACGGCCGTTTCGTCATCGAGGACGGCCGCCGCACGGACGTCCTGGCGGGCCGCTCGGTCCGGCGGGAGCCGGCGCGACGGTAGTGGGCGCGGCACGGCCGGTCAGCGGGCCGGACGGCCCCGCCGTCCGGCCGCCGTGCGGGCGGCCGGACGGAGCAAAGGGCCACCATCCCGTGCCGACGTGGCGAAAAACACCGGGCGGCCGGGCGTACTCGCCCGTAAGGTGACGGGCATGCAGCAGGTGATCCAGTCCACGAAGCTCGCGAATGTCTGTTACGAGATCCGAGGCCCGGTCCTCGAAGAGGCGATGCGGCTCGAGGCGGCGGGCCATCGCATCCTCAAGCTCAACACCGGCAATCCGGCGCCCTTCGGCTTCGAGTGCCCGCCCGAGATCCTCGAGGACATGCTGCGCACCCTGGGTGACGCGCACGGTTACGGCGACGCGAAGGGCCTGCTCTCGGCGCGCCGGGCGGTGATGCAGCACTACCAGACCAAGGGCATCCCGCTGGAGGTCGACGACGTCTACCTCGGCAACGGCGTCTCGGAGCTCATCCAGATGTCGATGCAGGCGCTGCTCGACGACGGCGACGAGGTGCTGGTCCCCGCGCCCGACTACCCGCTGTGGACGGCCTCGGTCTCGCTGGCCGGCGGTACCGCGGTGCACTACCGCTGCGACGAGCAGGCCGACTGGATGCCGGACCTCGCGGACATCGAGCGCAAGGTCACCGACCGCACCAAGGCCATCGTCATCATCAACCCGAACAACCCCACGGGCGCGGTCTACGACGACGAGATGCTGCGCGGTCTCACCGACATCGCGCGCCGCCACAAGCTGATCGTCTGCTCCGACGAGATCTACGACAAGATCCTGTACGACGGCGCCACGCACACCCCGACCTCGGCCATCGCCCCCGACCTGCTGACGCTGACGTTCAACGGGCTGTCCAAGGCGTACCGGGTGGCGGGGTACCGCAGCGGGTGGATGGCGGTGTGCGGTCCGAAGGCGCACGCCTCCAGCTACATCGAGGGTCTGACGATCCTGGCCAACATGCGGCTGTGCGCCAACATGCCCGCCCAGCACGCGATCGCCACCGCGCTCGGCGGCCATCAGTCGATCAACAGCCTCATCCTGCCCGGCGGCCGGCTGCTGGCGCAGCGCGACGCCGCGTACGACGCGCTCACCCAGATCCCGGGTGTCACCTGCGTCAAGCCGAAGGGCGCGCTCTACCTCTTCCCCCGGCTGGACCCGAGCGTCTACAAGATCAAGGACGACCGGCAGATGGTCCTCGACCTGCTGCGCGCCGAGAAGATCATGGTGGTGCACGGCACCGGCTTCAACTGGCACGAGCCGGACCACTTCCGCATCGTGACCCTGCCGTACGCGGACGATCTGACGGAGGCCGTCGCGCGCATCGCGCGCTTCCTGGACGGCTACAGCCAGCCGTAGGCGCTCTCGCTCGCCGAAAACGCCCGAGGGCCCGGTCACGACGTGCGTCGTGACCGGGCCCTCGGCGTGAGGGTTGGCATCGGTCCGTCCGGCAGACGGTCTTGGTCGGGGTGTCTGCCGTGCGGCCGGAAGCCGCGCCACCGGGCGGGCCACCCGCATCGCACATGCGGGTGGTCCGCCCGAGTCCATGTCTCCGAGCCCGGCGGGCCCCCGCCCCCGCGAGAGGGGGAACCGCGCCGGAGGCGGGTCGTCAGCCCAGGCGGGCGACCAGCGCGCGGTACTCGTCCCACAGTTCCTTCGGTGTGTGCTCGCCGAAGGTCTCCAGGTGGGAGGGGATCAGGCCGGCCTCGTCGCGCCAGACCTCGAGGTCGACGGAGAGCAGCAGGTCCAGGTCCTCCTGCGAGATGTCGAGCCCCTCGGTGTCGAGGGCGCCCGCGGCCGGGAGGATGCCGATGGGCGTCTCGACGCCCTCGCCCTCGCCGTTGAGGCGTTCGACGATCCACTTCAGGACCCGGCTGTTCTCGCCGAAGCCCGGCCACACGAAGCGGCCGCCGGCGTCCTTGCGGAACCAGTTGACGTAGTAGATCTTCGGCAGCTTGGCGGCGTCGGCCTGCTGGCCGATCTTGATCCAGTGGCCGAAGTAGTCGCCCATGTTGTAGCCGCAGAACGGCAGCATGGCGAACGGGTCGCGGCGCAGCTCGCCGACCTTGCCCTCGGCGGCGGCGGTCTTCTCCGAGGCGATGTTGGAGCCGATGAAGACGCCGTGCTGCCAGTTGAAGGACTCGGTGACCAGCGGCACCGCGCTGGCGCGGCGGCCGCCGAAGAGGATCGCGGAGATCGGCACGCCCTTGGGGTCCTCCCACTCGGGCGCGATGGTCGGGCACTGCGAGGCCGGGACGGCGAACCGGGCGTTGGGGTGCGCGGCCGGGGTGCCGGACTCGGGCGTCCAGTCGTTGCCCTTCCAGTCGATGAGGTGGGCCGGCGGCTCGTCCGTCATGCCCTCCCACCAGACGTCGCCGTCGTCGGTCAGGGCGACGTTGGTGAAGACCGTGTTGGCGTACATGGTCTTCATGGCGTTGGCGTTGGTGTCGTCGCCGGTGCCGGGCGCCACGCCGAAGAAGCCGGCCTCGGGGTTGATCGCGTAGAGCTGGCCGTCCTCGCCGAAGCGCATCCAGGCGATGTCGTCGCCGACGGTCTCGACGGTCCAGCCGGGGATGGTCGGCTGCAGCATCGCGAGGTTGGTCTTGCCGCAGGCCGAGGGGAACGCGGCGGCGATGTACTTGGCCTCGCCGGTCGGCGGGGTCAGCTTGAGGATCAGCATGTGCTCGGCGAGCCAGCCCTCGTCGCGGGCCATGACGGAGGCGATGCGCAGCGCGTAGCACTTCTTGCCGAGCAGGGCGTTGCCGCCGTAGCCGGAACCGTAGGACCAGATCTCGCGGGTCTCGGGGAAGTGCGAGATGTACTTGGTGGTGTTGCAGGGCCACGGCACGTCGGCCTGTCCCTCGGCGAGCGGCGCGCCGAGGGTGTGCACGGCCTTGACGAAGAAGCCGTCGTCGCCGAGGTCGTCCAGGACGGCCTTGCCCATGCGGGTCATGGTGCGCATGGCGACGGCGACGTACGCGGAGTCGGTGATCTCGACGCCGTTGGCGGAGAGCGGGGAGCCGACCGGGCCCATGCAGAACGGGACGACGTACATGGTGCGGCCGCGCATGGAGCCGCGGAACAGGCCCTGGTCGCCCGAGAAGATCTCGTGCATCTCCGCCGGGGCTTTCCACCGGTTGGTCGGGCCGGCGTCCTGCTCGCGCTCGGAGCAGATGAACGTGCGGTCCTCGACCCGGGCCACGTCGGTGGGGTCGGAGGCGGCGTAGTAGGAGTTCGGGCGCTTGTCGGGGTCGAGCTGCTTGAAGGTGCCGTTCGCCACGAGGTCGTCACAGAGGCGCTGGTACTCGGCCTCCGAGCCGTCGCACCACACGATCTCGTCCGGCTGGGTGATCTCGGCGATTTCGCCGACCCAGGCGATCAGGTCCTTGTGATTGGTGGGAGCCGCAATTTCGCGCGCCACGATCGCTCCGTCCCGCCGAATTTGCACAGATTCGGCGTCAGATTTGAGGGTTTTGCGGACTCTAGTCCTGCTGTCCGCATGGTGGAACTACCTCGGCCCCTTGGGGGCTGCGACCCGGACGCCACGTGGCCGCTCATCCGGTGCCGACTGCACTCATATGAGTGTCGGGGGAGAAAACCCGATCTGTCCAGGGCGCAAAGGGTGAGCATCGCCACTTCACCCGCCGAAGCTACGGTGCCGTAACCTACGGTCCCGTAGGTAGGATTGACGCCATGGACCCCGTCGAGGAGACTTCCGCTGTGTCTCAAGCCGTAGAAGAGCTCGACCCGCCCACCCTCCTGAAGCCCCTGTTCAGAGGGTGGATTCATGCCGGTATGTTCCCAGCGGTACTCATCGCGGGAGTGGTACTGACCGCCTTCGCGGAGAGCACCCGGGGGCGCATCGCCTGCGGAGTCTTCACCGTGACGGCCTGCGCGCTGTTCGGCGTGAGCGGCCTCTACCACCGGGGGACCTGGGGTCCGAGGGGCGAGGCGATCCTGCGCCGCCTGGACCACTCCAACATCTTCCTGATCATCGCCGGCAGCTACACGCCGCTCGCGATCCTGTTGCTCCCGTCGAACAAGGCGACCCCGCTGCTGTGGTTCGTCTGGGCCGGCGCGCTGGCCGGCATCGCCTTCCGGGTCTTCTGGGTCGGCGCCCCGCGCTGGCTCTACACCCCCTGCTACATCGCGCTCGGCTGGGCGGCTGTCTTCTACCTGCCGGAATTCCTGCGCACCGGCGGCATCGCGGTACTGGTCCTGGTCGTCGCCGGCGGCCTGCTCTACAGCGCGGGCGGCGTCATCTACGCCCTCAAGCGCCCCAACCCCTCGCCCCAATGGTTCGGCTTCCACGAGGTGTTCCACACCCTGACGCTGGCGGCCTTCGCCGCCCACTACGTCGGGATCTCCCTGGTCGCCTACCGGCACGCGTAGCCGCCGCGAGGGGCCTGGACTCCGGCTCATGCCCCGCTCAAGGCAACCGCCCAACGGCCCGCCGCAGACTCGACCCAGGCGCCCGCGACCGATCCGGTCGCGGGCGCCTTTGCGTACCCGGACGCCTTCCCCCGCCCGGCGCACAACAGAATATTGACAGGCTCCATCTTTTGCGAGCTACTATCAATTGATAGCAGCTCTTGAAAATTTGACGGAGGAGTGTCATGACCGCACAGCTCGACCCCCGGCGCTGGTGGGCGCTCGGAGCCATGGTCGCGAGCATGCTCGTGCTCGGCTTCGACATGACGATCCTGAACGTGGCGCTCCCGACGATGGCCGGCCAACTCGGCGCCACCACCGGCGAGCAGCAGTGGATGGCGGACGCCTACGTCGTCGTCTTCGCCGCCCTGATGCTCCCCGCGGGGCTGCTCGGCGACCGCTTCGGCCGCCGCAGGATGCTCGTGACCGGTCTCGGGATCTTCCTCGCCGGCTCGCTCGTCGGCTCGCTGGCCACCAGCGTCGAGCCGGTCATCGCCGCCCGCGCGGTCATGGGCATCGGCGGCGCGCTGGTCATGCCGCTCGCCCTCGCCGTGCTGCCGTCGCTCTTCGCGCCCAACGAGCGCGCCAAGGCGGTCGGCATCGTCACCGCCGCCTCCGCGCTCGGGATGCCGCTCGGCCCGATCATCGGCGGCTTCCTGCTCAACCACTTCTGGTGGGGATCGGTCTTCCTGATCAACGTCCCGATGGCCGCCCTCGGGATCATCGCCTGTGTCTTCCTGCTGCCCGAGACCCGCGACCCGGCGTCGCCCAAGGTCGACGCGGTCTCCACCGCGCTCACCGCCGCCGGCCTCGGCACGCTCATCTACGGGATCATCGAGGCGCCCGCCCGCGGCTGGACCGACCCGGTCGTGGTGGGGATGCTCGCCGGGGCCGCCGTCCTGATCGCCGCCCTCGTCCTGCGCGAACGCCGGATGGCCCGGCCGATGCTGGACATGACGCTGCTCGGCCACCGCCCGTTCCTGCTCAACACGCTCGCCGCGACCCTGGGCATGTTCATCTTCTCCGGGCTGATGTTCGTCCTCCCGCCGTACCTGACGGCGGTGCTCGGCAACGACGCCTTCGGCACCGGCCTGCGACTGCTGCCGATGATGGGCGGCGTGATGTTCGCCGCCAAGGGCAGCGCCTCCCTCATCCAGCGGTTCGGCGCCCGCGCGGTGATCAGCGGCGGCCTGGTGGTCCTCGCCCTCGCGGCGTTCCTCGGCAGCCGTACCACCGTCGACACCGGCTACGGCTTCACCGCCCTGTGGCTGTCCGTCGTCGGCTTCGGGTTCGGCTTCGCCGTGGTCCCCGCCATGACGGCGGCGCTCAGCGCGCTGCCCACCGACCGGGCGGGCAGCGGCTCGGGACTGCTGAGCACCGTGCGGCAGGTGGGCGCCGCGATCGGGATCGCGCTGCTCGGTTCGCTGCTGGTCGGCGCCTACGCCGACCGGCTGCCGGCCGGGGCGCCGCACGCCGCCGCCGACTCCGTCGTCGCGGCCCACGTGGTGGCCGGCAGGCTCGGCGACCCCGGCCTCGCCTCCGCCGCGAACGCCGCCTACGTGCACGGCATGTCGACGGTCCTGCTGGTCTGCGGCGTCACCGCCCTCCTGGCGGCGCTGCTGACCGCGACGCTGCTGCCCAAGGACGGTGCCGACGCGGTGACCGGACCGGATGCCGAGCCCGAGGACTCCGGAGCCGCACCGCCGGTGGCCGCGCTGCCCGCCGATGCCGGACAATGACGGGCATGCCAGCACGCACCACGGCCGCCACGACCAGCGCCCCGCCCGGCCCGCCGAAGACCGGCCTGCGGGAGCGGAAGAAGATCCAGACCCGCCAGGCGATCCGCAGGGCCGCGTACCGGCTCTTCGAGGAGCAGGGGTACGACGCCACGCCCGTCGACCGGATCGCCGAGGCCGCCGACGTCTCCCCCAGCACCGTCTTCCGGTACTTCCCCACCAAGGAGGACATCGTCCTCACGGACGAGTACGACCCGCTGATCGAGGCGGCGATCCGGGCCCGCCCGGCCGGCGAGTCCCCGCTCCAGGCGATCCGGCACGCCATCGTGGAAGCGCTGCGCGCCGTCTACGAGGACCCGCAGGAACGCGCGGACCTCAGCGCCAGGACCAGGCTGCTGCGGGACGTGCCGGCCGTCCGCGCCCGCTCCATGGAGAGCATGTCGCTGACCAGCCGGATGCTCGCCCGCGTCATCGCCGAGCGCACCGACCGCCCGGCGGACGACCTGGAACTGCGGATCTTCACCGGGGCGGTACTCGGCGCCTTCCAGGAGGCCACGATGCACTGGGCCGAGCACGACCAGCGCGGCGACCTCCTGGACGTCGTCGAGCGCACCCTGGACGTGCTGGAGCGCGGACTGACCCTCTAAGCCGTTCCGGGCGCGGTTCCCACCAGCGCGGCCAGCGCGGCCGGATCGGTGGTCGGCGCGTCGCACACGAAGTGCCGGCAGACGTACGCCGCCGGGCGGTCGCCGACGAGCGGCCGCTCGTGCAGCAGGGGGAACTCGTCACTGCCGGGCGCGCCCGGTGCCACCACGGCGCCGGGGGCGGTGGCCAGCAGCGCCGTCCGGTGCAGCGCGGCGGTCGCCGGGTGGTCGGGCGCTCCCACCACCGCGATCTCCCGGGGGCCGTCCAGGGCCGCCTCGGCGACGGCGAGCCCCCACCCGATGAAGCGCGGCGCGCGCGGCGCCAGTGCCCCCACGACGCCGAGCGCGCGTTCCGCCGCCTCGCGGTGGGCGCTCGACCCGGTGTGGGCGGCGTACGACAGCAGAGCACCGGCGGCGGCCGTCCAGCCGGACGGGGTGGCGTTGTCGGTCGGGTCCTGGGGGCGGCGGATCAGCGCCTCGGCGTCGTCGGCGGTGTCGTAGAGCGTGCCGTCGGGGGCGATGAAGTGGTGCACCACCGAGTCGAGGAACAGCCCCGCGAAGTCCAGCCAGACGCCTTCGCCGGTGACCGCGCCGAGGGCGAGGAAGCCCTCGGCGACATCCGCGTAGTCCTCCAGCACCCCGGAGTTGGCGCCCACGACACCGTCGCGCGACGTGCGGGCGAGGCGGCCGGCGTGGTCCATGTGGACCCGCACCAGCACGTCGGCCGCGTCCAGTGCGGCCCTGACCAGGTCCGGGCGGTCGAAGTACGCGCCGGTCTCGGCGAGCGCCGCGATGGCCAGGCCGTTCCACGCGGCGACGACCTTGTCGTCCCGGCCGGGCCGCGGCCGCTCCTCGCGGGCCGCGAGCAGCCGCTCACGGATCGACGCCGCGCGGTCCGCGTCACCGGGCGCGGCGTCCGCCGCCAGCCGCAGCACGGAGGCGCCCTCCTCGAAGGTGCCCTCGCGCGTCACCCCGAAGTGCGCCGCGGCGAACGCCGCGTCCTGCTCGCCGAGCACCGCCCGCAGTTCCTCGGGCGTCCAGGCGTAGAACGCCCCTTCGGCGTGCGAACCGCCCTCCCGTCGCCCACCACCACCCTTCTGCGGAAGCGCTTCGCGCGCCCCTTCCTCTTTCCGGTCGCTGTCGGCATCCAGCGCTGACGCGAACCCGCCCTCGCTCGTGCGCAGTTCGCGCACCATGAAGTCGGCGGTCTCCAGCGCGACACGGCGCGCGAGATCCGAGCCGGTGGAGCGCCACAGGTGCGCGTAGACGCGGCACAGCAGCGCGTTGTCGTAGAGCATCTTCTCGAAGTGCGGCACGGTCCAGGTGCGGTCCACCGCGTACCGGGCGAAGCCGCCGCCCAGCTGGTCGTAGATGCCGCCGCGGGCCATCGCCTCGCAGGTGTCGGACGCCATCCGCAGGGCGTCCTCCGATCCGGTGCGGGCGTGGTGGCGGAGCAGGAACTCCACGGCCATGGACGGCGGGAACTTCGGCGCTCCGCCGAAGCCGCCGTGCTCCGCGTCGTACTCCCCGGCCAGCGCGAGCAGCGCGGCGTCCAGTTCCTTCGCGCCGGGTGTCACCGACGCCCCGTAGGCGCTCTGCCGGTCGCCGAGGTCCTTGACGATGCGCGCGGCGACCTCGTCCACCTCGTCCCGCCGCTCCCGCCAGGCCGTGCTCACGCCGTCCAGCACCTGCCGGAACGAGGGCATGCCGTGGCGCGGCTCGGGCGGGAAGTACGTGCCGAAGTAGAACGGCTCGGCGTCCGGGGTCAGGAACACCGTCATGGGCCAGCCGCCCTGCCCGGTCGCCGCCTGCACGGCCTCCATGTAGACGGCGTCGACGTCCGGCCGCTCCTCGCGGTCGACCTTCACCGGCACGAAGTGCTCGTTGAGGTGGGCGGCGACCGTCTCGTCCTCGAACGATTCATGCGCCATCACATGGCACCAGTGGCAACTGCTGTAACCGACGCTGAGCAGCACCGGCACCCCGCGCTCGCGGGCCTCGGCGAACGCCTCCGCGCCCCACGGCCACCAGTCCACAGGGTTGTCGGCGTGCTGGAGGAGGTAGGGAGAGGTGGAACGGCTGAGTCGATTGGCCATGTACCCACCCTCACACACGGTGTCGCCCTGCGACGTGTACGGCATCGAGGCTGGGACGGAACTTCCCGCCGCCGCGCTGAAGGCGATCACCTCCACACCCACGTCGCGATCATCGAAACGCCTTCGAGCCGTCCCCGAACGGTCGTCCTACGCCGGTCACAGACGGCCGTCCGACCGTTCGCTGAGGCGTTCCGACGGCACCGACCAGTAGGCTGAGCCGCAGAACCGTCGAGCATCCTCGAGGGAGGTACGCCATGTCTGCTGAGATGGTCGCGCCGGCGTGGATGCACACGCAGATCAGCGCGGAGCAGTACGACTCGTGGTCCGCGGAGCAGTGCGCCGGCATCGAGATCGTGGACGGGATGGTCGTCGTGAGCCCGAGCACGACGAAGCGGCACAATCGGCTGGCCCGGATCCTGGCCAACGCCCTGGATTCCGCCGCGGGGGCGGACTGGAACGCCGACACGGACTTCGACGTCCGCCTGCAGAACGTACCGCTGACAAATCGGCGTCCGGATGTCGTCGTGTACCGCGCGGACACCCTCGACCTCACGCCTACCCGCCCTGAGCACGTACTCCTGGTCGTCGAGGTCGTCTCGCCGGGCTCGGAGACCACGGACCGCGTCGTGAAGGTGGATCAGTACGCCAAGGCGGCCATCCCGTTCTACTGGCGGATCGAGCAGGCCGCCACGGGCATTCCGCTCGTCTACACCTACGTTCTGGATCCTGCCAGCAGGGCCTACCGGGACGGCGAGGTGTTCACCGGCGTGATCAAAGCCGTCGTGCCCTTCCCCGTCACGGTCGACCTCGCCGCCATCTGACCGGACCGCTCTCGCTCAGGTGAACCCGCAGGAGAGCGCTAAACGATATCGCTATTCAAGTCATGGTGATATCGTTTGGCGTGTCTGACATCCGAGGGAGGCCAGCATGGCGAGGACAGTGATCGACCTTGACGAGACCATGGTCGCCGAGGCAATGCGCATCTTTGGCACCAAGACAAAAGCCCAGGCCGTACGGCTCGCTATGGAAGATGCCGTCAAGCGACACCTGCGGCAGGAGGGCTTCGAGGCCATGGAAGCCGGCGACTTCGACTTCAGCGAGATCATCGAGAGCACCGGTCCTCGCAACGGCGACGGGACCCTCAAGCGCCGAGGCGGCCGGGCCGCCTGATGCAAGACCGCTACCTGATCGACAAATCAGCTTTGGCACGCTGGACGAAGCCCGGCGTCAGAGAGGTACTCAAGCCCCTCCATGAGCGCTATCTGCTTGTAGTCTGCCAACCCACCGAGTACGAGATGATCCACTCGGCCCGGGATTCCGCTGAGGCAACGCGAATCAGCACCTGGCTCCGCGCCTTCGACTACCTGTCCAGTGACGACGACACCTTTACCCGCGCACTGAAGGTCCAGCGCCACGCACTCAACGCGGGCTTCCACCGGGCACTGTCACTTCCCGACCTCCTGATCGCCGCCACAGCGGAACTGAACCGGCTGACCGTGCTCCACTACGACGGCGACTTCGACATGATCGCCTCCCTCACCGGCCAACCCACCGAGTGGGTCGTGCCACCAGGCACCGCCGACCGCTGAGCAGTACTGAGGGCGCTGTTGCGACCGCTGACTCCTGCGGGGAGCCTGGCGGCCCCGACATCGACGATCGTGTGTGTAACGGAGGGCCAGACTCCAGGTCGGCCCCTGCCGCGGTAGCCCGGCCGATACTGAACCCGGCATGAAGAACGCGTACGCTCCGTGCCGGAGAGCGAGGCATCCGGCCGGCCCGGCGAGGGGACTGAGATGAGTGCACGCACACGCAGCGGGCCGCCGGTGCGGCAGTCTCTTCCGGCCCGGGCCACGTCCGGAAGCGGCGGGGAAGTATCGGACGCCACCCTCGGCGGCGAGGGCGGGCGGGCCGCGCGGTGACGAACTTCACCTTCCAGGCAGCAGGGGCCGGGTCCATCGCCGCCCACCGAATCGGAACGGCGATCACCGGCCCCGTCACCATCCTGTCAGCCGAGTTGCTCAACTCGGCGCGTGACGTTCAGGCGCCGGGCGGCCTCACCAACCTGCCACCGGTCCCCCTGTGTGTCGGTCGCACGGACGCGCTGGATCGACTGCACGGCTTGTTCGTGGCGCAGCCTGGACAGCGAGCTTGCGGGGCTGCCGTCGTCCAAGGCCTCGGCGGCGTCGGGAAGAGCACCCTCGCGCTCGCGTATGCCCACAGGCACCGTCGTGACCACACCGTGGCGTGGTGGATCGCCGCCGATTCGCCCGCCCGCATCGAGCAGTCGCTGGCCAATCTCGCTCTGCGACTGATTCCCGCATGGGCTGGCAGCGCATCCACCGAGGAACGTGTCGCTTGGGCGATGATGTGGCTGCATTGGCATCCCGGTTGGTTGCTGGTCTTCGACAACGTCGAGGACCCGGCCGATCTGCGGCCCTACGTCGGCGCGCCGGACGGCTACGTCATCGCCACCAGCCGACGGGCAGCTGGCTGGCCAACCTCGGTCACGCCCCTCGCCCTGGACGTACTCGACCTGATCGAAGCGAGCGAACTCCTCTGCCGGCACGCGTGCGGGAATTCGCCGACCCCCCGTCAGACACAGGAGGTCCGCGCCCTCGCAGCTGACCTCGGGCAACTCCCCCTCGCGCTGGAGCAGGCCGGCGCCTACCTCGCACAGAACCCGACGATCGGCATCGAAAGCTATCGCCGAAGACTGGTCGGCAAGTTGGACAAGGCTCCCGACGGCGTCGACCCAGAGCGCACTATTGCCCGGATCTGGGGCCAGACAATCGGCACCCTCGCCGAGCGCAACCCCCTGGCGGTCGCCATTCTGTCCACGCTGGCATGGCTGGCACCTGATGACATACCGGTGGAACTGCTGGCCTCGGTCGCCGACGACAGCGACGACCTCCACGAGGCCCTTGGGATCCTCGGCGTCTACTGCATGGTCTCCCTCACCCGGGACGCAGTGAGCGTCCACCGACTGGTCCAGACCACCATCCGGAGTCAGTCGACCCTCGGTGGCACGGCTCCAGCTGGCCGGCTGGAGGCCGAACGGCTGCTGTGCGCCGCGGTCGTCCCACTGGGAGAACCTCCCAGTTCCGGCCGATCTTCCGCCTGGGATCGGCTGCTCCCGCACGTTGTCGCGCTCGCGGCCACCACTCCTGACGGGCACTCGGACACCTTTCCCGCCGGAAGGTATGCGAGCGCTGCGAGCTACCTCACCGACCTCGGCCACGACGCCCGCGCCGTTCCGCTGCTCACGGCGGCCCTCGCCAGCTGCGAAGCACTCGCCGGCGCGGAACACGAACTCACCATGAAGGTCCGCGCGAACCTGGCCAACGCCTACCACGGAGCGAGGGACTTCGGCCGGTCCATCGCGATCCTCGAACCGCTGGTCGCCCAGTGCGAGCAGGTCTTCGGCGACTCCCACCCGGGGACGCTTACCGTCGCCTCCAACCTCGCCACCTCTTACCGTGATTCCGGCGATTTGACCCGAGCCGTCGCACTTCACGAGGGGACGTTGGCCCGGCGTAGGCGAGCACTTGGCGACGACCACCCCGACACTCTCGTCAGCTGCGAGGAACTGGCCTGCACCTACCAGGTGTCCGGCGACCTGGTAGGTGCCGTCTCTCTGCATGAAGCGACCCTCACGCAGTACGAGCGATCCCTAGGACCGACCCATCCTGTCACGCTGAGCAGCCAGAACAACCTGGCGGCGGCCTACCTCGCGGCGGGTGACCTGTCCCGCGCCATTCCGCTGTACACCGCCGTCCTCGCCCACCGGCAGCGGGCACTCGGCGACAGCGCCCCTGAGACCATCTCCAGCCGGAACAACCTCGCTGCCGCCCACCTGAGCGCCGGACGCCCCGAAAAGGCGGCCCATCACCTCGAAACGGCCCTGGCCCAGAGCGAGGAGGCGTATGGCGAGGCCCACCCGGAGACCATTGCCGTCCGCGCAAACCTCGGATGCGCCTACCGAGACGCCGGGAACGCGTCCCGTTCCGTCGCACTGCTGGAGAGTGCGGCCGCGCAGAGTGCCCACCTTCTAGGCGACACTCACCCCCAGACCCTCACCACCAGGAACGGGCTGGCAGATGCGTATCGGGCTGCCGGCGACAACGCTCGGGCAATCGCCCAGTACAACGCCGTCCTCAACCATCGCGCCGAACTGCTCGGCGAGATCCACCCCCACACGCTCGCCACCCGGAGCAACCTCGCGAAGGCCCACAGCGCGGCGGGCGATCTGGCTCACGCTGTCCTGCTCTACACGACCACAGTGACCCAATGCGAGCAGGTCTTCGGCGAATCCCACCCGGACACCCTGGCCAACTGCATCAGCCTGGCCGAAGCGCTGCGGCTGACCGACGATCCAGCGCGTGCCGTCCCCCTCTTGGAGACGACGCTGGAACGGTGCGTCCGGTCGCTCAGCGAGGATCACCCGCACACCGTGGTGTGTCGGATCAACCTGGCCGCCGCGCATCTCACTGCCGGCGACGTCGGGCGCGCCATCCAGCTCCTTGAGGCCGCCACACAGCACGCCGACCGAATCTTCGGCGACATCCACCCGCACACGGTGACCGGCAAGGTGCACCTGGCTGCCGCCTACCTCGAATCCGGCAATGCAGCACAGGCAGTCGCCATCCTCGAGGACATCCGCTCGCAACTGGACGTCGAACTCGGCGGCACCCACCCGCAGACGCTCCACGCCACCGCCATGCTGGCACGCGCCCACGGCAGGTCCGGCGGCCTCGCCCGGGCGGCCGAACTGCTGGAACACACGGTCGCACTCACTGGGAAGGAACTCGGCGCCACCCACCCGGACACTCTCGGACAACGGCAGTACCTGGCCGAGATCCACCGTGCCGACGGCCGACCCGATCTGGCCGTGCCGCTATACGAAGCCAACCTCGCCCATTGGCAGTTAACCCTCGGCGACCACCCGAACGTCCTGATCGCCCAACTCACCCTGGCGGACACTCACCAGGAGGCCGGCGCACACCGAAAGGCGATCGCCCTTTATCACGCAGCCCTCGACCGGGTCGAGCCCACCCTGGGCTCGGAGAACGCGCTCGTCGCACAGATCCGCGCAAGGATCAGCTCGGTCGAATAGGCCGCTTCGGGGGCTAACCATGGGTACTCCAGGGAAATTTCTTCGTTTTCCCTGATCAGCAGCCTGGTGGTCGAAAGTGTAGTCCGGCTGAGCCAGGGGACAGGAAGGTGTTCGCTTGACTCGCGCGAAGTAAGGCCGGCCGACGGGCCGCGAGTTGCGGAGTTGCCGGGTGCGAGCTGGCTGGGCGTCCTAGTCTGATGCCCCAGCCGCAGTCAATGACAGGAACTCAGAGGTGGGTTGTGGGAGCGGAGATCTCGCAGTTCGTGGAGCAGACAGGGCCGTATCTGAGCGCGGCCTTGGGTGCCTATGGTGCAGGGGTGCTGGCCCGGGCTGAGGACGCTGCGGTGGGAGCGACGGCGAACGCCGGGCGCAGCATATTGCAAGCGGTCTGGCGGCGCCGGGGCCCGGCCGGGCGCCCGGAACTGGAGGCGGCGGTGCGTGAGGCTGCCGAGGAGCCGGAAGACGCTGACGCTGCGGCCGCGCTGCGCCAGCAGATCAAGCGGACGCTACGGGAGGATCCGCAGTTGCTTGCCGAACTGGCCGCCCAGCTTCCCGCAGCCGGCGTGGTGACGATCACCGCGTCCGGTGAGCGGTCCATCGCCGCACAGACCATCGGCACGGCCATCACCGGCGACAACACCACGATCCGTCGGTGACCGACCCCCGGCCCAGCATGAGCGCCGCCTCCGCAGTCCTGATCGCGTGCTCCTGGACGCAGGCGTCAATGTTGCCACCCAGTCCCTCACCGTACGTGTCCATACCGATATCCCGTGAATAGCCCCAGATCAGCACTGCCTGGTTCTGTTCGCCTACTGGCACCAGTGGCAACTGCTGTAACCGTCGCTGAGCAGCACCGGCACCCCGCGCTCGCGGGCCTCGGCGAACGCCTCCGCGCCCCACGGCCACCAGTCCACAGGGTTGTCCGCGTGCTGGAGGAGGTAGGGAGAGGTGGAACGGCTGAGTCGATTGGCCATGTACCCACCCTCACACACGGTGTCGCCCTGCGACGTGTACGGCAGGACACCTGGGGCGGGCGGGCGACCAGGGGGAGCTACGTTGAGAGAAGCGCCAGAGCCGGCGAACCCGTCCGGGAGGGACCGGGCGGAGGTCGAGAGCCGGGTGAAGCTGGCCGTGGTCGAGGAGGCGCGCGGCAGCACGGCGGCGGACGCGGAGCGGCTGCTGCGGCGGGCGCTGGACTCGCTGGACGAGATCATGGCGCAGGCCGCCGCGGAGTACGCGCTCTACCTGCGGGCTGCCGGCACCGGGCCGGGCGGGCCGACGGGGCTCGCCGGGCGGTTCGGCCGCGAGACGGTGACGACCGCCGTGATCACCGCGGGGGCGGTCGGGGCGACCGCGTTCGCCGTGGACGTGATCGGCCAGAACCTGTCGGCCGGGGCGTCCCTCACCACCGGGCTGGCCGCGGGGGCGGTCGGAGCGCTCGCCGTGGGGCTCAGGGGCCCGCGCGGGAACGAGCCGGCCGCGTCGGCCGACGATCCGGCCCCGTACCGGCTGCGCTGGCTGGACGCGGTGGAGCAGCGCGGTATCCGGCCCTTCCTCGAACAGCACCGGAGCCGGGCCACGGCGGAGTCCGCCGCCTCCCGGTCCTCCTCCCCCACCGCGACCAGCGGTCGGCACCAGGTCCCGGCGCCCCGCAGGACCGACCGCAGCGCCGCCGCCAGGACCCGGTCCGTGCTGGAGCAGTCGTTCGGTCAGCTCCCGTCGGCGGAGGGCCCGTTCGCCGGCCGCCGCAAGCAGCTCGCGCAGATCACCCAGTGGGTGCACCAGGCCCGGGTGTCCACGGAGACCAAACCGACCGTCGTCGTCCTGCACGGCCCGGCCGGCGCCGGGGCGACCACCCTCGCGGTGCGCGCCGCTCGCCAGCTGCGCGACCAGTTCCGCGGCTCGTGCGTGGTGGACCTGCGCGGCGGGGCCCTGGACGAACGCCCGCTGCCGACCCGGGACGCGCTGCTGCACCTGCTCAACCGGCTCGGCGCGCCCCGCGAGCAGTTGCTGTTCCGCGAGCGCCCCAACCACGAGCAGCACCTGCGGCGTCTCGCCGACCAATACCAGAAGCATCTGACGGGCACGCCGGTGACGATCGTGCTCGACGACGCCTCCGACGCGGAACAGGTACGGATGCTGGTCCCCGAGCGGTCCGAGGCGCTGGTGCTCGTCACCGCCCGCGAGCCGCTCTCCCTGGACCTGCCGAACGCGTGGGTGCACAGCCTGCCCATCGGCCCGCTCCACGCCGACGACGCCCATGAGCTGCTGAGTGAGCTGGCCAGGGCCGCGAAGGCGCCCGAGCCCACCACGGTGGAGTCCGAGCGGCTGCGGCTGCTGTGCGACGGCCTGCCGATCGCGCTGCGGATAGCGGGCGCGGCGCTGGCGGACCACGGCACGGCCGCCGGGCTCGCCGCCGACCTGGAGGCGTACGGGCCGCAGGAGGCCGTCGAGCGGATGCTCGCGCTGCGCTACCGCGACCAGTCCGAACCGTCCAGGCGGCTGCTGCGCCGGCTGGCGCTCGCCGGACGGACCAGCTTCGGCGCGGCGGCCGCCGCCGCGCTGCTGGCCACCGACGAGCAGGAGGCCGGCCGCCGGCTGGACGAACTGGCGCGGGCCGGGCTGATCGAGCACATCCGCGGCAGCCGCTACCGGCCGCACGACCTGGTCCGCCGCTTCGCCCACGCCCGGCTGCTGGACGAGGAGGACCCGGCCGAGCGCGCCGCCGCCCACGAGCGGCTGATCCGCAGCTACGCCGAGCTGGCCAACGCCGTGATCCGCCTCGTCGAGGGCAAGACGTCCACCCGGGCCGGGCGCTTCGGCGCCCATGGCTTCGCCTCGCTCGAATCGGCGCTGCGCTGGCTCGACGACGAGTCCAGCTTCATCACCGCCGCGCTGCGGCACGCCGAGGGCGTGGACCGCACCGTCGTCCAGGCCCTGCTCGGCGCGCTGTGCGACTACTGCCTGCTGCGCGGCGACCTGTACCGGCTCGGGGAGATCAGCGAGCTGGCGCAGGCGTCCAAGGCCGCCCCGGACGAGGAGCAGAACATCCTGGTGCGCTCCGTGCAGTGGCGCACCGGCATCGCGGCCCGGCAGCTCGGCGAGCTCGACAAGGCGCGTTCCACCCTCAGCTCCGTCGTCGACCTGTACTTCGAGGCACAGCACCCGGCGGGCGCCGCCCGTGCGCTGGGCAGCCTCGGCATCACCCTGCACCACCAGGGCAATCTGCGGGAGGCGGAGATCAAGCTCCGCGAGGCCCTGGAGCTGCAGGCCGCACCGGAGCTCGGTGAGGACCGGGCCTGGACACAGCACGCGCTGGCGGCCGTGCTGCGCGACATGGGCCAGCTCGGCAAGGCACTGCCGCTGCTGCTCGAATCCCTCGAACTGCACCGGCAGAACGAGAGCGTCAGCGGGCAGGCCTGGGCGCACCTTCAGCTCGGGCAGGTCCATCTGCGGCTCGGAGCGGTCGACGAGGGCGAGGCGGAGCTGCGCAGCGCCGGCCAGTGCTACGCGCTGACCCGTGACCCGCGCGGCGCCGCCTGGACCTGCACCCAGCTCGCCCGCGCCACCCTGCAGCGCGGTGACGCCCAGGGGGCCGCCCGCGAGCTGGACGAGGCCCTGGTACGCCACCGGGCCTGCGAGGACGCCCGCGGCGAGGCCTGGACGCTGTACTACCTGGGGCACGCGCTGGAGGAGTCGGGCGACAGCGACCAGGCGCTGCGCACCCTGGAACGGGCCCGTTCCATGTTCAGCCGCATGCGGGACGTGTACGGGCTGGCCTGCGCCCGCCACCACTCGGCCCGGGTCACCCGCGACCAGCGCGCCGTACGCACCGGCAACCTCCGCAACAGCGGCTTCGCCCGGCAATTGCTCCAGGACGCCCGGCAGGACTTCCGGCGGATCGGTGTCGAGCACGGCGAGGCGTGGTCCTGCGTGGAGCTCGCGGTGATCGACGCGGGCAACAACCGCTACGTCGAGGCCCTGGCGCTGCTGGACCAGGCCCTCGAGCTCTTCGCCGGCCTCGGCGACCGGCGCGGCCAGGACTGGGCGGTCTTCCTGCGCTGCACCGTCCGGCCCCTGCTGTCCGAGGGCGGCGCCGGGCAGGCCGTCGAGGAGCTGCGCGCGCTGCTGGCCGCGCACCATCCGGGCCGGGACCCGGACCTGGAGGAGTACGCCGAGGCCTACTCCGTCCTGCTGGAGCGCGGTGCGGCCGCCCCCGGCGGCGGCTGGGAGGCGTGGCGGCTGGGCATGCTGCCGCGGCGATCGGCGCGCATGGTCATGGACCTGCTGCCGATCACGCCCTGAGGCCGGCGGCGGGGAGCGCCGGCCGGGCCGGTGTGCGTCCGGCCCGGCCGGCGCCCTCGGCGCGTCAGGAAGCCGGGTTGTCCTGGGCCGCCTGGGCCGCCTGGGCGGCCTGCGCTTCCCGGTGGGCCCGCAGACCCCGCGACGGCTTCGGAGCGGCCGTCGCGCCGGCGGGGCCCGGGGCCTCCTCGAAGTCGATCTTCTTGAACTGCTTGACCATGTTCTTCATCAGGCCCCACAGCGACAGCGCGATGGCCGCGAAGATCACGAAGCCGATGAGGCCGGGCGTCACCTTGTTGTTGTCCAGCTCCTGAGCGGCGAGCGGGACGTACTGGGTCAGTGCGTGGGAGGCAATCACGGTACCCATTGTGCGCTAGGCCCTGTCCGGCGGATCACGGGCGGTCCGTGGACCGTCCGCCGGACGGGTTCTAGAGGGTGCGGATGCCCGCGAAGAGGTCGTCCTCGGGCAGCGAGGTGTCCACGAGCGAGCGTGCGAGCTCGTAGTCCTCGGTCGGCCAGACCTCCTGCTGGATCTCCATCGGGACGTGGAACCACGCGCCGTCCGGGTCGATCTGGGTGGCGTGCGCGAGCAGCGCCTTGTCGCGGATCTCGAAGAAGTCGGCGCAGGGCACATGGGTGCTGATCTGCCGCTCGGGGCGGTCGAACTGCTTCCAGCGCTCCAGCCACTCCGCGTACGGGGACTCCAGGCCGCGGGAGAGCAGCGCCTCGTGCATGGCGACGGTGCGGGCCCGGTTGAAGCCCTGGTTGTAGTAGAGCTTCTGCGGCGTCCACGGCTCGCCGGCGTCGGGGTAGCGCTCCGGGTCGCCCGCCGCCTCGAAGGCGACCATGGAGATCTTGTGGGTCATGATGTGGTCGGGGTGCGGGTAGCCGCCGTTCTCGTCGTAGGTGGTGATCACCTGCGGCTTGAACTCGCGGATCAGCTTCACCAGGGCCCCGGCGGCCTCGTCCACGTCCTGCACGGCGAAACAGCCGTCGGGCAGCGGGGGCAGCGGGTCGCCCTCGGGGAGGCCGGAGTCGACGAAGCCGAGCCAGGACTGCTTGACGCCCAGGATCTCGCGGGCCTCGTCCATCTCCTTGGCGCGGACCTCGTGGATGTGCTCCTCGATGTAGGGGTCACCCTGGAGCTTGGGGTTGAGCACCGAACCGCGTTCCCCGCCGGTGCAGGTGGCGACCAGTACGCCCACCCCCTCGGACACGTACTTGGCCATGGTGGCCGCACCCTTGCTCGACTCGTCGTCGGGGTGGGCGTGGACGGCCATCAGTCGCAGCTGCTCAGTCAAGGCTGGATCCTCTAGTCATCAGTAGTGGCCCCCTCGTTCCATGTAAAGGGCGCCTCCTATAGTGACCGAAGCGAGGGGGCAATTAATTCCATGTCCCCCACCGGAAGGAACGATCATGGCTGCGGTGCGCGAGGGGCTGCCCGAAGGGCGCTACGGACGCGGCGCCGACGCGCGGGCCGACCGGCGGCTGAAGATCATCGGCCTGGTGCTGGGCGTGCTGGCACTGGGCGGGATCGGCTGGTTCGGCTGGCACTCGGTCGCGGGCACGGACGTGAGCGGCGAGGTCATCAAGTCCCGCGCGGTCTCCGACCGGACCGTGGAAATCCATCTGGAGGTCCGCAAGGACGCCGGAACGGTCGCCGTGTGCACCCTGCGATCGGTGGACGAGGACCACACCGAGGTGGGACGCATGGACGTGACCCTGCGCGACCACAAGAAGCAGATAGACACCGTGGTCACCATGCGGACCACTCACCGCGGGGAGACCGCCGAGCTGCTCGGCTGCAAACCGGCGGGCCAGGGCTGACCTGCCACGACGGCATACTGACTGACACACCGGTTGCCATACCGATGGTCTCACTGACATTTTCCCGCTGCCTTGTGGCTGCCGGAATTGTTAGGCTCCAGGTTTCGCCCCGCCACGCGATGGCAAGGCACTTTGACGCAGTCCCATGTACCTACGAGGAGCACCAGTGACCCAGACCAGCGAGAGCGTCACCTGGCTGACCCAGGAGGCGTACGACCAGCTGAAGGCCGAGCTGGAGTACCTGTCGGGTCCGGCACGCGCTCTGATCATCGCCAAGATCGAGGAAGCCCGCCAGGAGGGCGACCTCAAGGAGAACGCCGGCTACCACGCTGCGCGCGAGGATCAGGGCAAGCAGGAACTGCGGGTCCGCCAGCTGACCCAGCTGCTGGAGCGTGCCAAGGTCGGCGAGGCGCCCGCCGACACGGGCGTGGTCGCGCCCGGCATGATCGTCACGATCGCCTTCGACGGCGACGAGGACGACACCATGACCTTCCTGGTGGGCTCGCGTGAGTACGTGAGCGACACCCTGGAGACGTTCTCCCCGCAGTCCCCGCTCGGCAAGGGCGTGAGCGGCAAGAAGGCCGGCGAGAACGCCGTCTACGAGCTGCCGAACGGCAAGAAGTCCTCCGTGAAGATCCTCTCGGTCAAGCCGCACCGCGGCTGACCGGCAGAACACCGACGCAGAACGGGCTCCCCGCCGTGGGTACGGCGGGGAGCCCGTTCTGCGTCGCGGGGTCCGGCTTGGGCGGTCCCTGGGCGGGTCGCGTCAGGCGGTCGCGGAGCGGTACTTGCGCACCGCCAGGGTGCGGAAGACCACGAGGATCAGCACGGACCAGAGCAGCGACGCCCACACGGCGTGCTGCATGGGCCAGGCGCCGGAGTGCGAGACGCCCGGATTGCCGAACAGCTCCCGGCAGGCCTGCACCGTGGCGCTGAACGGGTTCCACTCGGCGATGTGGCGCAGCCAGGGCGTCATGTTGCTGGTGTCCGCGAAGGCGTTGGAGATGAACGTCACGGGGAACAGCCAGATCAGGCCGCCGGAGGTGGCCGCCTCCGGGGTGCGGACCGACAGGCCGATCAGCGCGCCGATCCAGGAGAAGGCGTACCCCAGCAGGAGGAGCAGCCCGAAGGCGCCGAGCATCTTGGGGATGCCCTCGTGGACGCGCCAGCCCACGATCAGGGCGACGATGGCGAGCACGACGACGGTCAGCGTCGTCTGCACCAGGTCGGCGAGGGTGCGGCCGGTGAGGACCGCGCCGCGCGCCATGGGCAGCGACCGGAACCGGTCGATGAGGCCCTTGTTCATGTCGTCGGCGATGCCGGCGCCCGCGCCCGCCGTGGCGAAGGTGACGGTCTGGGCGAAGATGCCCGCCATCAGGAATTCCTTGTAGGTGTTGGCGTCGGTGCTGCCGCCGACCTTCATCGAGCCGCCGAAGACGTAGGTGAAGAGCACCACGAACATGATCGGCTGGATCAGCCCGAAGATGATCATCTCGGGGATGCGGGTCATCCGGATCAGGTTGCGCTTGGCGATGACCAGCGAATCCCGGACGGACTGCATGACCCCGCCGCCCGGCCGGGGGACCAGCGTGGTCGGGGCGGTTGCTTCGGTGGTTGCCATCACTTGGCCTCCTCTTCCGGTGCGGCGACCTCGGCCTCGTGGCCGGTCAGCGAGAGGAACACGTCGTCGAGCGTCGGGCGGCGCAGCCCGATGTCGTCGATCTCGATGCCCCGGGCGTCGAGGTCGCGGATGACCTCGGCGAGCAGCTTGGCACCGCCGTCGACCGGGACGGTGATCCGTCGGGTGTGGTCCTCGGTCTTGGTGTCGCCCTTGCCGAAGCCGCGCAGGGCGCCCTCCGCCTCGGTGAGCCGGTCCCGCTCGTGGACGACGACCTCGACGCGTTCGCCGCCGGTCTGCGCCTTGAGCTGGTCGGAGGTGCCGCGGGCGATGACCTTGCCGTGGTCGATCACGCAGATGTCGTGGGCGAGCTGGTCGGCCTCTTCGAGGTACTGGGTGGTGAGCAACAGGGTCGTGCCGCCGGCCACCAGGTCCTGGATGACCTCCCACATGACCTGCCGGTTGCGCGGGTCCAGGCCCGTCGTGGGCTCGTCCATGAACATGACGGGCGGCTTGACGACGAGCGCGGCGGCGAGGTCCAGCCGGCGGCGCATACCGCCGGAGTACGTCTTGGCGGGCCGGTCGGCCGCGTCCGCGAGGTTGAAGCGCTCCAGCAGTTCGGCCGCGCGGAGCTTCGCGTCACGGCTCTTCATCTGGTAGAGCTGGCCGACCATCTGCAGGTTCTCGCGGCCGGTCAGATACTCGTCCACCGCCGCGAACTGGCCGGACAGGCCGATGTGGTGGCGGACTTCGTTCGGGTGCTTGAGCACGTCGATACCGGCCACGACGGCGTTGCCGCTGTCCGGTTTGAGCAGGGTGGTGAGCACCCGCACGGCGGTGGTCTTGCCGGCGCCGTTCGGGCCCAGCAGTCCCAGAACCGTGCCTTCCGGGACGTCGAAATCCACTCCGTCCAATGCCCGTACGTCACCGAAGGTCTTGACCAGACCTTCGGCGTAGATCGCGCCTGGCATGTGACTACTCCCAATCCGGGGATAGGTCTCTGTGTGTGTCGAATGATCGCGGGGTCCGCGGCCGTCCGCGGCCCTTTCGGCCGTCGTCGGAAGCCCGCACACATGGCGTCCAAACGCGACACATCGCGAGCATGCAGCATGCGATATATCGCGTCAAGACCAGGACCCCGGAATCTTCGCGCACCGCCCGAAAGCGTTCGGGCGCCGACTCGAAGCAGGAGTCAGATGACCACGTACCCGGCACCCAGCAACGCGGCCTCGACCGCCTCGCAGTGCTCCGGCCCCTTGGTCTCCAGGTGAAGCTCGACCTCCGCCTCCGTGAGTCCGAGCCGGGGATCGGTCCGTACGTGGCTCACGTCCAGGACGTTAGCGTCCGCCTCTGACAACACCGCCAGAAGCGTCGCGAGCGCGCCCGGACGGTCCGTCACCCGCAGCCGCAGCGACAGGTAGCGACCCGCCGCCGCCATGCCGTGCCGAAGGATCCGCTGCATCAGCAACGGGTCCACGTTCCCGCCGGACAGCACCGCCACCACCGGGCCCTCGAAGGAGTCCGGATCCGACAGCAGCGCCGCCACCGGGCTCGCGCCGGCCGGTTCCACGACCATCTTCGCCCGCTCCAGGCACAGCAGCAGCGCGCTGGAGAGGGCGTCCTCGGAAACCGTACGGACTTCGTCGACCAGTTCGCGAATGATTTTGAAGGGGATGTCCCCGGGCCTGCCGACCATGATCCCGTCGGCCATCGTCGCCACCGCGTCCAGCGCCACCGGGCGGCCGGCCGCCAGCGAGGGCGGGTACGCCGCCGCGCCCGCCGCCTGCACACCGATCACCTTCACGTCGGGACGCAGCGCCTTCACCGCCAGCGCGACACCCGCGGCGAAGCCGCCGCCGCCGATGCCGACGACGATCGTCCGCACCTCGGGGCACTGCTCCAGGATCTCCAGGCCCACCGTGCCCTGGCCCGCGATGATGTCCGGGTGGTCGAAGGGGTGGATGAAGACCGCGCCGGTCTCCTCCGCGTACGCCTTGGCGGCGCGCAGCGTCTCGTCCACCACCTGTCCGTGCATCCGCACTTCCGCCCCGTAGTCGCGGGTCGCCGCGATCTTCGGCAGCGGCGCACCCACCGGCATGAACACCGTGGAGCGCACACCGAGCAGTGACGCGGCCAGCGCGACGCCCTGCGCATGGTTGCCGGCGCTCGCCGCGACGACCCCGGCGGAACGTTCCTCCTGTGTCAGGCCGGCGATCCGCACATACGCGCCACGCACCTTGAACGAGCCCGTACGCTGGAGGTTCTCGCACTTCAGGTGCACCGGCGAGCCGATCAGACCGGTCAGGTACCGACTGCCCTCCATCGGGGTCACCCGGGCCACCCCGGACAGCATCTTGTGCGCCCCGCGCACGTCGTCGAGCGTGATCGGGTGATGTACTGCGGGCGCCGCTCTGTCCATGCGCCCAGTCTCCCAGTTCCCGTCCCGCATCACCGCCGGACCCTGGTTTGTGCGGGATGGGTCTCATGGTGACCCGCTCCGCGTACTCTTCTCCCAACCTCCGCGAGACCGACAGAACGCGAGCTTCCGGCCATGCCCAATCCATCGGAGACGCCCTCCTCTCCCCCCCTCGACGAGGAGGGGCCCACCGAACTCTTCGAGCGCCTCCAGCACCAGGTCGCCCTCTTCGCCCGGCGCGCGGAACAGACCCGCCTGGGTGGTGTGGGCAAGGCCCGCAACTCCATGGACCGGGCCGCGTACCTGCTGCTCAACCGGCTCGACCGCGAAGGCCCCATGGGCGTCAAGGCGCTCGCGGAGGGCATGGGCATCGACTCCTCCACCGTCACCCGCCAGGTCGCCCCGCTCGTGGACACCGGCCTGGTGAAGCGCACCTCGCACCCCGAGGACGGCCGCGCCGTCGTGCTCGCGCTCTCGCCGCGCGGGCTGGGGCGGCTCGAAGAGGTCCGCAGCTCGCGCAAGGAGCTGATGGCCCAGGTCACGGAGGGCTGGAGCGAAGGCGAGCGGGAGACGTTCTGCGACCTGCTGGGACGGTTCAACCTGGCCCTGTCGGAATGGCACGCGACGACGGTGCAGGCCGGTCCGCCGGAGGAGTAGGCGGGGTCCGCCGGAGCAGCGGGCGGGTCGCGAGGGGCGAGCAGGCGGGTCGTGAAGGGCGAGCAGGTCGGGACGCGGGCAGGTCGGGACGGGCCCTTCCGGCACGTGACGACGGTGCGGCCGGGTCCGCCGGACGAGTCGATCTTGACGGGCCCTTGACCTGAACCGCCCACCAGGCGTCCACTGGCGGCGTGGGCACGCGCCGGGCGGCAGCGGAGTACCAACGGGACGTCGAGTTTCAGGCGTTCACCGCAGGAGCGGCGGGACGGCTTCTGCACGCCGCCACCCTGCTCACCGGTGACCCGGCCGCCGCCGAGAAACTGCTGGGAACCGTCCTGGCGCACACGTACGCGAACTGGTTCCGGACCCGTTCCGACGACCCGTACGACCAGGCCCGCACCGAACTCGTCCGGCGCTTCGCGTACCGGCCGTGGTGGCGCCGTCCGCACGGCGGGGCCCTGGACCGGCTCAGTGCCCAGGAGCGGCTGGTGGTCGTTCTGCGGCTGTTCGAGGGCGTCGCCGAGGAACAGGCCGCCGCGCAGCTGGGGCTGCCCGTGGAGCGTCTGCGGGCCATCTGCAACCGTGCCACGGCGACCCTCCGCAGCCGCCCCGCGCCGGCTCCGGCCCGGTCGGTGGCCGAGGCCCGCGCGGCGGCGGAGAGAGCCCGCGGAAAGCCGCCGGGGAGCCCGCCGGCCGGTCCGCCGGCCGGGCCTTCGGAGGGCCTTCCGGGCGGCCCGGCGGGGAGTCCCGGCGACAGCCCCTCCACCGCGGACGAGATCCAGGGAGCCGCGTCATGATGCCCCCGGACCGCAAGGAGGAGGAGGTCCGCCGGGTCCTCGACACCCCGCACCCGTACGTCCCCGCCGAGCTGGCCGAGCGGGCCGCCGAGCGCGGCCGCCGCATCCTGCGGCGGCGGCGCGCCGTGCACCGGCTGCTGTGGCTGCTGCTCGTCGCCGCGATCGTGACGGGCCTGGTGTTCGCGGTGCTGCAGTGGCCCGACCCGCAGCCGCTCGACACCACGCCGCCGGTGGACACCTGGTAGCGGGCCACCAGGTGTCCGGAACGGCTGCTAGCCGAGCGCCTGCCTGAGGTCCGCGAGCAGGTCGTCGACCGACTCGATGCCCACCGAGAGCCGCACGAGGTCCGCCGGGACCTCCAGGGCGGAGCCCACCACCGAGGCGTGCGTCATCCGGCCCGGGTGCTCGATCAGCGACTCGACGCCGCCCAGCGACTCACCCAGCGTGAACAGGCCCGCGCGGTTGCAGACCCTGACGGCCGCCTCCTCGCCGCCGTTCACCTGGAAGGAGATCATTCCGCCGAACGCCTTCATCTGCTTCGCCGCGATCTCGTGCCCAGGGTGCTCGGGCAGCCCCGGGTACAGCACCCGCGACACCTTGGGGTGCGACTGGAGCATCTCCGCGATCCGGGTGGCGTTCGCGCTGTGCCGGTCCATGCGCACCGCCAGCGTCTTGACGCCGCGCATCACCAGCCACGCGTCGAAGGGCCCGGCGATCGCGCCCATCGCGTTCTGGTGGTAGGCCAGCTCGTCGCCGAGCTCCGCGTCGGCGGCCACCAGCGCGCCGCCGACGACGTCGGAGTGCCCGCCCATGTACTTCGTCGTCGAGTGCAGGACGACGTCCGCGCCGAGCGCGAGCGGCTGCTGCAGGTACGGGCTCGCGAACGTGTTGTCCACCACCAGCCGCACGCCGGTGCCGGCGCCGCGGGCGATCTCCGCCAGCGCCGCGATGTCCGTGATGCCGAGCAGCGGGTTCGACGGGGTCTCCACCCAGATCGCCTTGGTGTTCGGCCGCAGCTGCGCCCGCACGGCCGCCGGGTCGGACGTGTCCGCCACCGACCACTGGACACCCCAGCGCTCGACGACCTTGCTGAACAGACGGAACGTTCCGCCGTACGCGTCGTTCGGGATCACCACGTGATCGCCGGGCGACAGGATGGTGCGCAGCAGGCAGTCCTCCGCCGCCAGCCCGGACGCGAACGCGAGCCCGCGCCGGCCGCCTTCCAGGGCCGCGAGGTTGGCCTCCAGCGCGGACCGGGTCGGGTTCGCGGAGCGGCTGTACTCATAGCCGCCGCGCAGCCCGCCCACTCCGTCCTGCTTGTACGTCGACACCTGGTAGATCGGCGTCACCACGGCGCCGGTCTGCGCGTCGGCAGCCTGACCGGCGTGGATCGCGAGGGTTTCGAAATTCTGGTGCTGCTGGTCGTGGTCGCTCATTCCCCCGAGCGTAGTCGCCCGACCCCGCCGACCGCCCGCCCGGACCCGGCCACCTGGCCCGTATGATCCGGTCCGGAGTTCGAACGCTTGTCCTGTGGGGGGACCTCTTTCCATGAGCGCAACCTTGCGCGCGCCGCGCGCTCTCCTGCTGCTGCTCCGGCCGGCCGTCCTGATCGTTCGCGGACTGTTCACGTTCCGCCGTGCCAAGGGTGCCCGCCCCCGCCCACCTCGGCCGTCCCGCCGGCCTCACCCAGGAGCCCTCAACGCATGGCAATAGCGCTGCTCGTCTTCGTCCTGCTCTGGCTGGTCCCCAGGCTCCGCCTGCGCTACCACCAGGCCATGGCCCGGAGGACGGCCACCCGACCGCCCGAGCCCGGCCTGGTGCCGAAGGAGCAGCAGGACACCACCCGTTCCGGCCCCGACCCGGTACTGGACGTCGCCCTGGCCGCCGGGCGGGCCGGCGATTGGCTGCCCGCCGCCCAGCTGCTCGCCGACACCGGCGACGACCCGATTCTCCGGGACCGCCGGGCCGAATGGCTGGGCAAGCTCGCGGCCTGGGACAACACCTTCTTGAAGGCCTGGCAGAAGGAACGGCCCGACGACCCGACCGCGGCACTCGTCGAGGCGCACGGGCTGGTCGGCCTGGCCTGGAAGCGGCGTGGGGGCCACTACGCACGCAGCACTACCCCGCAGCAGATCGAGGGGTTCTTCACCGTTCTGACCCAAGCACGGACCGCGGCCGCCCGCTCCGTGCAGCTGGCCCCCGAGGACCCCTGCGCGCGCATGCCGGAACTCTGGGTCGGGATCGGCTTCCGGTACTCGCACCAGGACTTCGCCACGATGTGGGCGCAGATCGACCAGCGTGCCCCTCACCACTTCCAGGCCCACAGCGCGGCGCTGCAGTACTTGTGCGCGAAGTGGCACGGTTCGGGTGAGCTGGCGAACGGCTTCGCCGCCAACGCCGCGGCCGGCGCTCCCCTCGGCAGCCTGCTCCGGTCCCTGCCGCTGATCAGCTGGTACGAGCACAACGGCCTGCACGGTGTGAAGCGCGCCGGCTACCGGGCGTCGTACCTGGTCACCCGGGTCGACGCCCTCCTGGCCGATGTGGCCGCCGCCCGCCCGGACCACCCCCAGCTGCCCGAGGCCCGGCACCTCCTCGCGTACTTCCTGTACAAGCAGGGACGCTTCCAGGAGTCCGCCGAGCAGTTCCGGCTGGTCGACGGCTGGGTCGACGCCCTCCCCTGGCGCTATGAGGCGGATCCCGCGGAGTCCTTCGTCGTCATGCGGAACCGGGCGATCAAGCGGGCGCTGAGGCGGGCGAAGTAATGGTGCGGAATCCCGCGGCCCGCTCGGACGTTCTCCGGTAGCGAGCCGATCCCGGAGGAGTTAACCCCCATGTTCCTGAACCGCCACAAGAACCACCTGCCCTCCGCCGACGAGGCCCTCAAGGGCCGCACACAGCCGGAATTCGACGTGCCCGCGCGCCACACCGTGCTGGGCAAGCAGCTGACCGGCCCGTATCCCGCCGATCTGGCGATCGTGGACTTCGGAATGGGCTGTTTCTGGGGAGCCGAGCGCAAGTTCTGGCAGACCCCGGGCGTGTGGACGACCCTCGTCGGCTACCAGGGCGGCCACACCCCGAACCCCTCGTACGAAGAGGTCTGCAGCGGTCTGACCGCCCACACCGAGGCCGTCCGCGTGGTCTACGACCCCGCGCTGGTGTCCTTCGCCGAGCTGCTGAAGGTCTTCTGGGAGTCCCACAACCCCACCCAGGGCAACCGCCAGGGCAACGACTCGGGCACCCAGTACCGCTCGGCCGTCTACACCCACACCCCGGACCAGCTGACCGGCGCCCAGGCCTCCCGCGACGCCTACCAGCAGATCCTCACCAAGTCCGGCTACGGCGACATCACCACCGAGATCCTCCCGGCCGGCCCCTTCTACCCGGCCGAGCCCTACCACCAGCAGTACCTCGACAAGAACCCCGACGGCTACTGCGGCATCGGCGGCACGGGCGTCGACCTCGACTCCCCGTCGGAGACGAACTGGGGCCGGTCCTGCCCGACCGGGATCGCCCCGGCCGGCGGCTGATCCGCACCCGTCCCGTCGGGGGCCGGGCCTTCGTCAGGTGGCCGGGCCCCCGACTTCCCGTTAGGTCGCGGGGACCCGCTCCGTCACCGTGACGCGGCCCTTGCGGATGGTGGCCAGGCGGGGGGCGCGTTTGGCGATGGCGGAGTCGTGGGTGACCAGGATGAAGGTCAGGCCGTGTTCTTTCCAGAGGCCTTCGAGGAGGCCCATGATGTCGTCGCGGGTGGCCTCGTCGAGGTTGCCGGTGGGCTCGTCGGCGAGGAGGACCTTGGGCTTCTTCACGAGCGCGCGGGCGATGGCCACGCGCTGCTGCTGACCGCCGGAGAGTTCGGAGGGCAGGTGGTTCAGGCGCTCCTCGAGGCCGACGGACTCCAGGGCCTCGACGGACAGCCGGCGGCGTTCCGCGGGCTTGATGCCGAGGGGGACGAGGGCGGTCTCGACGTTCTCCTGGGCGGTGAGCGTCGGGATGAGGTTGAAGCTCTGGAAGATGAAGCCGATGTTCTCGGCGCGCATCTTGGTGAGCTTGGCCTCGCCGAGTCTGGCGAGGTCGACGCCGTCGAACTCCACCGAGCCCTCGGTCGGACGGTCGAGGGCGCCGAGCATCTGCAGCAGGGTGGACTTGCCGCCGCCGGTGGGGCCCTGGATGACGAGCTGGTCGCCGTCCGCGATGGTGAGATCGACACCCCGCAGGGCCTCGACGGTGTCCTTGGCGCGACGGTAGCGCTTGGTGACGCCGGTCAGCTTGTACATGGTCAACTCCCTTGAGACTGAGGTGGGTGGCTATTCGACGCGGCGCAGGGCGTCCGCCGGGCGGAGCCTGGAGGCGCGCCAGCCGCCGAAGGTGCCCGCGATGAGGCCGCCGGCGACGGCGAGGCCGACCGACAGGGCGATGGTGCCGAGGCTGACGGGAGCGGTCAGCGCGATGTCCAGCGCCTTCGTCGCGGCCTGCCGGCCGGGTCCGCCGCCGAAGCCGCCACCGCCGCCACCCCGGCCGCCCGTGGAGGCGACCGACGCGGTCAGGGTCGGGCTGATGGCGGTGATGAGGTAGGCGCCGCCGAGGCCGAGCGCGATACCGAGGACGCCGCCGATGAGGCCGGTGACCAGGGCTTCGCCCATCACCTGACCGGTGACGCGGCGGCTCGTCCAGCCGAGCGCCTTGAGCGTGCCGAACTCACGCACCCGCCTGCTGACGGCGGAGGAGGTGAGCAGTCCCGCGACCAGGAACGCGGCGATCAGCACGGCGATGGAGAGCCACTTGCCGAGGTTCGTCGCCAGGTCGGAGGCGGTGGAGAGGGAACCGGAGACCGTGGAGGCGAGGTCGGCGGAGGTGGTGACCGTCGTACCGGGGACGTTCTTCTGGATGGCGGACTTGACGCCGTCGATCTGCTGCGAGTCCGTGGCCTTCACATAGACCGTGGTGACCTTGTCCTTGGCGCCGGCGAGCGTCTGGGCCTGCGTCAGCGGGACGTAGACGCTGGCGGCGGAGTCGCCGCTGTCGGCGGTCGCGATACCGATGACCTTGTACTTGACGGTCTTGATGGTGAGCGTGCCACCGACCGCGAGCTTGTTCTCCTTGGCGTAGGAGCTGTCGAGGACCGCGACGGCGGCGTTGGACTGCGCGGTCGTGAAGGACGTACCCGAGGTGATCTTCGAGGAGGTCAGCGGACCGAGGGTCGGCTTGGAGACGTCCACGCCGTAGACCGAGTAGTTGTTGACGTCGAACTGCGCGCCGCCGCCCTGCACCTCACCCGGCGGCTGCGCACCGCCACCGCCGCGCCCGCCGCCGGTGGTCTGGCCCTGCTTGACCTGCCCCCGGTCGAACTGCCCGTTGACCTTCAGCACCCGAAGGCTCAGCCCGCCGACCGCGTCGTCCACGCCCTTCTGCCCGGCGACCTGGGAGACGACCGTGGTGGGCAGCGACTCGAAGCCCTGCACCATCACCTGGTCGCTGCTCTGCTCCTTGGAGCCGTCGGTGGCGCCGAAGTTGAACCTCGGACGCCCGGCGGCCCCGGTGGTGCCCTGCGCGGCGGCGGCCTTGGTGACCGTCATGTCGGTCCCGAGCCCGTACAGGGACTGCAGGACCTTCCCCTGCGCCACCTGCATCCCCGCGGAGGCCGAGTTGACGGTGATGACCAGCCCGATGCCGAGCGCCAGACCCAGCGCGATGACCAGCGCCGCTTTTCTGCGACGCCGCAGTTCGCGCCGGAGATATGTGAAGAACATGCGATTCCTCGCCGTTGCCACCCCCGGCCAGGACTCGGGGGGATGAATGGGGACGGCGGGAGTACGAGAGGGTCTTGCGAACCCTCTCGTACTCCCGCTGCGCCGTCACGGTAGGAACACGCGGTGATGAACGGGTGAGGTGCGGCTGAGAGCCTGATGAGAAATCAGCGGGCACCGAGCAGGTGGTCCATCGCCAGCTGGTCGAGCTGCTCGAACGCCATGCCCTTGACCGCCGCCGCCTCGACGTCGAACTCCTCGAACGCGGAGCGGTCGCCGAGCAGTTCGGCCAGGGTCTCGCCCTCGCCCAGCGTCGGCTGCGCCAGCTCGTCGAGCCGGGACGCCCTGAGGGCTTCCTGGACGGCCGGGTCGGCGCGGAACGCGGCGGCGCGCTCCTTGAGCAGCAGGTAGTTGCGCATGCAGCCCTCGGCCGAGGCCCAGACGCCGTCGAAGTCCTCGGTACGCGGCGGCTTGAAGTCGAAGTGCCGGGGCCCTTCGTAGCCGGCGGTCTCCAGCAGGTCGACGAGCCAGAACGCGTCGCGCAGGTTGCCCGCGCCGAAGCGCAGGTCCTGGTCGTACTTGATGCCGGTCTGGCCGTTGAGGTCGATGTGGAAGAGCTTGTCGTGCCACAGCGCCTGCGCGATGCCGTGCGTGAAGTTGAGCCCGGCCATCTGCTCGTGGCCGGTCTCGGGGTTCACCCCGACCATCTCCGGGTGCTCCAGCTCGTTGATGAAGGCGAGCGCGTGGCCGACGGTCGGCAGCAGGATGTCGCCGCGCGGCTCGTTCGGCTTGGGCTCCACGGCGAACCGCAGGTCGTACCCCTGCCCCAGCACGTACTCGCTGAGCAGGTCGAACGCCTCCTTCATCCGGTCCAGCGCGACCCGGACGTCCTTCGCCGCCCCGGACTCCGCGCCCTCCCGGCCGCCCCAGGCGACGTAGACCTGCGCACCGAGCTCGACGGCGAGGTCGATGTTGCGGATGGTCTTGCGCAGCGCGTACCGCCGGACGTCGCGGTCGTTGGACGTGAAGGCGCCGTCCTTGAAGACCGGGTGCGTGAAGAGGTTCGTGGTGGCCATGGGCACCACCAGACCGGTCGCGTCCAGGGCCTGCCGGAAGCGCTTGATGTGCGCCTCGCGCTCGACCTCGGTGGCGCCGAACGGGATGAGGTCATCGTCGTGGAACGTCACGCCGTACGCGCCCAGCTCGGCGAGGCGGGTGACGGACTCGACCGGGTCGAGGGCGGGACGGGTCGCGTCGCCGAACGGGTCACGGCCCTGCCAGCCGACCGTCCAGAGGCCGAAAGTGAACTTGTGATCCGGGGTGGGGGTGAGACTCATGACGCTTGCTCCTATTCGTAAGACCGTTAAACAAATTAGTATGCGGAAGCCGCGATGGGAAGAGAGAGGGTCGTTTCATGGAGTCAACGGTCGTGATCGGGGTGGACAGCTCCACCCAGTCGACGAAGGCGCTGGCGGTCCGCGTGGACACCGGCGAGGTGCTGGCACGCGCCCGGGCACCGCACGCGGTCAGCGGGGGCGGGAGACGGGAAACCCACCCGGAGGTCTGGTGGCAGGCCCTGACCAGCACCCTCACCGAGCTGCGGGCCCAGGTGACCACGGCCCCCGGAGCGATTTCCGTCGGCGGGCAGCAGCACGGCCTGGTCACCCTCGACGCGTCAGGAGCGGCGCTGCGGCCCGCCCTCCTCTGGAACGACGTGCGATCGGCGCCCCAGGCCGAGGCACTCGTCGCGCGCTTCGGCGCGAAGCACTGGGCCGAGCGCTTCGGCTCGGTGCCCGGCGCCGCCTTCACCGTCGCCAAATGGGCCTGGCTGCGCGAGAACGAACCGGCCGTCGCCGCCGCGACAGCGGGCGTGCGGCTGCCGCACGACTTCCTCACCGAACGGCTGACGGGTCAGGCCGTCACGGACCGCGGCGACGTCTCGGGAACCGGCTGGTGGGCCTCGGACACCGAGACCTACGACGACGCCGTCCTCACCGCCGTCGACCTCGACGAGGCACTCCTCCCCCGCGTGCTGAACCCGGGCGGGTCAGCGGGCCCAACGCTCCACGGCCTCCCCCTCCCGCCCGGCATCCCGGTCGCCTCCGGCACCGGCGACAACGCCGCGGCCGCCCTCGGCCTCGGCCTGGCCCCCGGCCGCGCCGCGCTCAGCCTGGGCACGTCGGGCACCGTCTACACCCCCTCGGTCAACCGCCCCGCCGACCCGACGGGCACGGTCGCCGGCTTCGCGGGAGCGCACGGCGGCTGGCTCCCGCTCGCCTGCACGCTGAACTGCACACAGGCTGTGGACAAGATCTCCCAGCTCCTCGGCATCACCCGGGAAGCGGTCGAGCCCAACACCGCGATCACCCTCCTGCCCTTCCTCGACGGAGAGCGCACCCCCAACCTCCCCCACGCCTCGGGCACCCTCACCGGCCTGCGCCACGACACCACGCCCGGCCAGATCCTCCAGGCCGCCTACGACGGCGCCACGTACACCCTGCTCACCGCCCTGGACCTGGTCCTGGCAGTCGACGACCGGCCGTCCGACGAACCTCTCCTCCTGATCGGCGGCGGCGCCCGCGGCACCGCCTGGCGGCAGACCGTCCGCCGGCTGTCCGGACGCGCGGTCCAGATCCCCGACGCCGACGACCTCGTAGCCCTCGGCGCCGCCGCCCAGGCAGCCGCCCTGCTCACCGGCGAATCGCCCGCGGCGATCGCCACCCGCTGGGGCACGGCGGCAGGACCGGTCTACGATCCGATCGAACGCGACGACGCCGCGCTGGAATACCTGGCCGCAGCACTGGAAGCCACCAGCTGACGCGGCGTTCCGGGAAGCCGCCGAGCAACCGCCCCAACGGGTGGCTCGAACCGAAGGGGGACGGGTCCGCAGGTGCAGGAGTCCGAAATGCTGCCGTGTATTTGTGGGCGGCCACGCCCGTAAATATACGATTTCGGACCCCTGCACCGGAGGGCCCGGCCCCCGACCCGAAGAACGGAGCCCCGTGGCCAACGGAACCGGCCCCCAGGCCGCCCTGCGCCGCCGCAACCTGTCCAGAGTCCTGCACGCCGTCGCCACCGGCGACAAGTCCCGGGCAGCGGTCGCCGCCGAGGTCGGCCTCACGAGGGCCACGGTCTCGACGCTCGTCGACGACCTCATCGCGGCCGGCCTCGTCTCGGAGCTCGGCGCGCAGCGCCCCGGCACCGTGGGCCGCCCCGGCACCGCCCTCGCGCTCAGCGCGCGCGGCCCCGCCGGGATCGGCGCCGAAGTGGGCGTGGACCACCTCGCGGCGTGCGTCGTGGACCTGCGCGGCACCGTGCGGGCCCGGGCGACGGTCGAGTCCCGCAACCGCGGCCGGGCCGCCGCTCAGACGCTCGGGGAGCTGGAGGGGCTCGTCCGGCAGGTGACGGAGGAGGCGGTGGGGCTGGGGCTGCGGCCGGCCGGACTGACCGTCGCGGTCCCCGGCCTGGTGGGCCGGGACCACCACACGGTGCTGCGGGCGCCGAACCTCGGCTGGAAGGACGAGCGCACCACGCTCACCGTCGAGAACGAGGCGAACCTGGGTGCGCTGGCGGAACTGTGGCTGAGCGGCGGGGAGACCCCACCCGGCGCCTCCGGCACCCCCGGCACCCCCGGCACCCCTGAGACACCCGGCGCCCCCACCGCCCGGACGCCCCTCACCGACTTCATCCACGTCTCGGCGGAGATCGGCATCGGTGCGGCCCTCGTCATCAACGGCGGCCTCTTCCGCGGAGCGCGCGGCTTCGCCGGCGAGCTCGGGCACGTCCCGGTCTACCCGGATGGCCCGCGCTGCTCGTGCGGGGCGCGCGGCTGCCTGGAGCAGTACGCGGGCGAGGAGGCGGTGCTGCGGGCCGCGGGCATCGCCCCGGAGCTGCCGGGGCGCCTCAAGGCGCTGCGCACGGCGGCCGCGGACGACGACGCGCCCGCGCTGGCGGCCCTGGAGGCCGCCGGCCGGGCGCTCGGCATCGCGCTGAGCGGCGCCGTGAACCTACTCGACCCGCAGGCGGTGGTCCTCGGCGGCCCGCTCTCCGAGCTGGCGCCGTGGCTGCTGCCGGGTGTGCGGCGGGAGCTGGGCGAGCGCGTCACGGGCGGCGGCGCGCTGGTGGTCGAGTCCCGCCTGGGCCGCGACGGCGTCCTCCTGGGCGCGGCCTACAGCGCGATCCGCGCAGTCCTGGACGACCCGTCGGAATGGACGGCCCGCTAGGCCGAATCAGCCGGAAGCCGCGCAAGCGCAGGGCGCCGTCGCCCGCGCGGCGACGAACCCGACCGAAACCCGACCCTGCAGGCCGACCGCAGGTCAGGACGTGGCGCCCAGTGCCGATCCCGCGCTCCACGCGCTCCACGTCATGTTCCACCCGTTCAGCCCGTTGTCCGGCTGGACGGTCTTGTCGGGGGAGTTCTTCATGACGACGACGTCGCCGATCACCGAGTTGTTGTAGAACCAGGCGCCCAGCGTGTCCGGGTCCTTGGCGCCCTTGGCGTCACTGAGGCCTATGCAGCCGTGGCTGGTGTTGGCCGAGCCGAAGATCGACTTGTTGCCCCAGTAGTTGCCGTGGATGAACGTGCCCGAGGAGCTCAGCCGCATGGCGTGCGGGACGTCGGGGATGTCGTACTCGCCCGCGAAGCCGACCGAGTCGCCGTTCATGCGTGTCTGCGTGTACTTCTCGGAGATCACCATCTGACCGTTGTAGGTCGGGTGCTCGGTCGAGCCGGCGGAGATCGGGATGGTCTTGATCGTCTTGCCGTCGCGGACGATCGTCATCGTCTTGGTGTGGGCGTCGACCGTCGAGACCTGGGACCGGCCGACGGTGAAGTTGACGTCCTTGTTCTGGACGCCGTAGACGCCCGTGGAACCCTCGACGCCGTCGAGGTTCAGCTTGACGGTGACGTTCGAGCCGGCCTTCCAGTACTCCTGGGGACGGAAGTCCAGCCGCGTGGAGCCGAACCAGTGGCCCACGACCGTCTGGCCGCTGCTGGACGCCACCTTGATCGCGGACTCGACGGCCTTCTTGTTGGTGACGGCCTTGTCGAACTTGATCGACACCGGCATGCCGACGCCGACCGTGGAGCCGTCCTCCGGCGTGAAGTAGCCGATGAAGCTGTTGCTCGCGGAGACGGTGCCGAAGCTGGAGGTCTCGGTGACGGTGCGGCCCTTCGCGTCCTGCGCGGTGGCCGCGACCTTGTACTTCTTGCCGCGGTCGAGCGACGCGGCCGGCTTCCAGCTCAGCCCGTCGCCGGCTATCGCGCCCGTGACGGCCTTGCCGCTGACGACCTCGGTCATGGCGACCGCGGTGAGCTTGCCCTCGGTCACGGCGACCTTGGTGCCGCTGGCGATGCTCGCGTTGGTGGTCCCCGTCTTCGGGGTGATGACGATCTTGGCGTCCGAGGCGTCCTTGGCGGCCGCCGCGTCGACGTCCGCCTGCGTCTTGCCCTTGTCCGCCGCGGCGCCGCCGGCGTTGTCGGAACCGCCGCCGCACGCCGTGAGCGCGACCGCGCCGCCGAGCACCACCGCGGCGACCGTCAGTCCGGTGCGCCGCCTGCGCCGCGAGCGCGCGTGCTGGTCGGGCGTCGTGCCCTGGACGGGGCCGATGGCGGTGCCGGGCGACTTCACACAGATCTCCAATGCCTACGAACGCCCGTTCCCGACCCGCGTCCCCGCGGGCGACGGATCCGGACGAGATGGATCCGGAAACGAGCCTCTTCCATACCCAGAGGAACACGGACCGCTAGGGGTCCGTTCCGTTTGTCCGGAAAGTGTGTCGAGGCCCACGTACGGAACCCCGGGCCGCCGAACGGCCCGGGGTCGGGGAGATGTGCTGGTCAGACCGCCATCAGGCCGTCGTAGTGGCCTCCTGGACGTCCTCCTCGGCGTCCTCCTCGGCGGCATCGTCGTCGTCGTACATGTCCCACTCGTCGGACTCGGGGTCGTACTCGGTGTGCGCACAGGACCACGAGGCCTGCACGAGTTCGATCCCGGGGACCGACGTGACCAGGTCGAACGGGTCGATGAGGTAGGCCAGCGCCTCGGACTCGTCCTGCTTGACGGCCGCCTCGGCGTGGGTCCGCTCCTCGGCGGGCATCTCCGCGTCGGAGGCGATGTGCTCCAGCGCGGCAGCGGTCATTTCCTGCTCTTCGGTGACCTCGAGAACGAGCTCGACCTGGAGTCGTACATAGCGCGGGCCACTCTCGCCACGGGGAATCTCAGTAGTGCTCATGCCACGGAGCGTAAACGCCGGAGCGCCGGCTTCCCACCAGGCACACCAGGTCACTACCATCGGCGTCTACGGTCAAGTCGCCGCACCCAATGGGGGATCCGTTGACCTCTCCTCTGGCTTCTCCGCGCCCGTTCGTCGCCGCCGCCGCGGCCTCCGTCCTGGCCGCGCTCTACTTCGTGCCGTCCGCCACCGCCAGCCCGGATCCTGCCCCTGCCGCGCAGGTCAAGGCGCCCGCGGCGGCCTCAGGACCGACGACTTCGACGACCGGGACACTCCATCTCCCGGCCACCGGCACGGCGGACAGCACCCCCTGACCGACCGTCGGGGCCGCGTGCCTCGTCGACGGTCCGGGGCCTGCGCCGAACACCGGCCGCCCCTCCCGCGCAGGCGCTCCGACGCGCCGGGGGACGCACACCCGCGGGTGTGCGCCCCCTCCGTCGTCACGCTCAGCAGTCGGACCCGCGGCCCCACGACTGATCAGGCGTCAGGCCAGCGGCCCCGTCACCGACTCGGCCGCCTCGGTGAGCTTTCCGGCCCGGACGAACGCGTACGCGGCCTCCAGGTCGGGTGACAGGAAACGGTCCGGGCCGACGCCGTCGATGCCCGCCTCACGGACCGCCGCCACGATCGCCCGGGTCGCCGGAGCGGGCCGCAGGCCGTTCCCGGTGAGCTTCTCGCGCATCTCGATGGCGCGGGTCGCGGCGAACAGCTCGACCGCGATGATCCGCGCCAGGTTGTCGACCGCGGTACGCAGCTTGCGGGCCGCGGACCAGCCCATCGAGACGTGGTCCTCCTGCATCGCGGACGACGGGATGGAGTCCACGGAGGCCGGGACCGCCAGCCGCTTCATCTCGCTGACCAGCGCGGCCTGCGTGTACTGGGCGATCATCAGGCCGGAGTCCACGCCCGGGTCGTCGGCGAGGAACGCCGGCAGGCCGTGCGAGCGCGACTTGTCGAGCAGCCGGTCGGTGCGCCGCTCGGCGATGCTGCCGAGGTCGGCGGCGGCGATCGCCAGGAAGTCCAGGACGTACGCGACGGGCGCGCCGTGGAAGTTGCCGTTGGACTCCACGCGGCCGTCGGGCAGCACCACGGGGTTGTCGACGGCGGAGATCAGCTCGCGGTCGGCCACCAGGCGGGCGTGCGCGAGGGTGTCCCGGCCGGCGCCCGCGACCTGCGGCGCGCAGCGGATCGAGTAGGCGTCCTGCACGCGCGGGGCGTCGTCCTGGTGGTGGCCGGTGAAGCCGGAGCCCTCCAGCACGCGGCGCATGTTCTCGGCGCTCGCGGCCTGGCCCGGGTGCGGGCGGATGGCGTGCAGTTCGGGCGCGAGGACGCGCTCGGTGCCGAGCAGCGCCTCCAGCGAGAGCGCGGCGGTGATGTCGGCCGCGGTGAAGAGCTGGGCGAGGTCCGCGCACGCCATCACGAGCATGCCGAGCATGCCGTCGGTGCCGTTGATGAGGGCCAGGCCCTCCTTCTCGCGCAGCTCCACCGGCTCGATGCCGGCCTCGGCGAGCAGCTCGCCGGCCGGACGAATCGTTCCGTCAGGGCCTTCGGCCACGCCTTCGCCCATCAGCACCTGCGCGCAGTGGGCGAGGGGTGCGAGGTCGCCGGAGCAGCCGAGCGAGCCGTACTCGTGCACGACGGGGGTGATCCCGGCGTTCAGGATCGCCGCCATCGTCTCGGCGACGACCGGACGCACACCGGTGCGGCCGGACGCGAGCGTCTTCAGCCGGAGGAACATCAGGCCGCGTACGACCTCGCGCTCCACGCCGGGACCCATGCCGGCGGCGTGCGAACGCACCAGGGAGCGCTGCAACTGGGCACGCAGCTCCGGGCTGATGTGGCGGACGGCCAGCGCGCCGAAGCCCGTGGACACGCCGTAGACCGGCTCGGGCTTGGCCGCCAGCGCCTCGATGACCTGCCGCGACGCGGCGATCCCGGTCAGTGCCTGCTGCGACAGTTCCACCTTCGCGCCGCCGCGAGCCACGGCCAGGACGTCGTCCGCGCTCGCGCCGTCGGCGCCGATGACCACGTTATGCATATTCATATTCACGCACCCTAGAGAGTGAATCGCTGCCTGTCACTCCTTACCTTCGCAGGCGATCTTGGCGGACCCTCCCCCACGACCGCTCGCGGCCGGGCACAGCCCGCCCGCACGCCCCTCCGTCCGTCCGTCCGTCAGGGCCGGTGCCCCCCGCGGATCCGTCGCCGCTCCCCCTCCGGCGCGGGCGGCTGGTCCGCGAGGCGTACGACGGGGTCGTCCGGGCCGCCGCGCCCGGCGACGACGGGCGTGGTCGAGCGCAGCGCCTTGGCCCGGTACTGGGCGGCGTCCGCGAGGCGGAAGAGCCGGCGGGCGGTGCGTACCGGCCCGATCGGGTCGCCCGTCGAGGCGACCCCGCACGCGACGCCCTCGCCCACGTCCAGCTCGGCGGCCCGCCGGCACAGCTCCTCGGCCGCGCCCACCACCTCGTCCGCGCTCTGGCCGACCGCGAGGAGGCAGAACTCGTCGCCACCGAGCCGGGCCGCCAGGCTTCCCGGCAGGAGCGCTCCGCACAGCGACAGGACGGAGCCGAAACGTTCCAGCAGTTGGTCCCCGACCGCGTGCCCGAGCCGGTCGTTCACCTTCTTCAGGCCGTTCAGATCGCACACCACCAGGCTCACCACGGTTTCGGCCACCCGGTGCAGCTCCAGTGCCTCGTCGAGCCGGACATCGACCGCGCGCCGGTTCCCGAGCCCGGTCAGCGGGTCGGAGAAGGCCAGCCGCTGCACCTCGGCGAGCCGTTCGGTCTGCGAGATCCCGGCCGCGATCACGGCGGCCAGGACGGTCGCGAAGTCCGCGTCCTCCCGGTCGAAGACCGGCTCTCCCGCCCCCCGCGCCACGTACAGCTCGCCCCAGGCGCGCCCGTGCAGCACGATCGGCGCGACGACGCAGCAGCCGCGCCCGCGCCGCCGCAGGGCGGCGACCCGCTGGTGGCAGTACGCGCCGGTGCCCTGCGGCGCGCCGTCCGCCGTCTCGACCCAGGCGTGCGGTTCCCCGCCGCCGGCCCATTGCCCGTGCAGGAACTCGACGATCTCCGGGAAGTCGTTCACGGGATAGGTCTCGTCCTGCGGCTCCGGGAGCTCGCCGGGTGCCAGGTCGCCGTCGTTGACGAGCACCCTGAGCTGGCCCGATCCCCGTTCCCACGACGACAGCGCAGCGAACGACCCGCCCATCGCGCAGCGCGCCTTGGCGGCGGCCACCCGTACCGCCTCGCCCGGGTCCTGAGCGGCCGCCATCCCCTGCGCCAACTCCACGACCGCTCGCAGCCGCCGATCGGCCGTCCCGTCACCCATCCCACCAGGTTAAGAACAAATGTCTGCCTTGGGGCTGTTTGACTACTCCCTCAGCTGATTTACCTTTTGCCCATCAGCCTTCTGGTCACTCCCCCGGCCACTCCGGCGTCCGCTTCTCGTTGAACGCCGCCACGCCCTCGGCCCGGTCGCCGGAGAACGCGACCGTCCGCCACGCCGCGTCCTCGACGTCCAGCCCGGCCCGCAGATCCAGCCCGTGCCCCAGCCGCAGCGCCCGCTTCGCGGCCCGCAGACCCACCGGCGAGTTCGCCGCCATGCGCTCCGCGAGGGCCAGCGCGTCCGCGCGGTCCTCGCCCGCGGCGGCCAGGATGTCGACGAGCCCCAGCTCACGGGCCTCCTCGGCCGGCACCCGGCGCGCCGTGAAGATCAGCTCGGCGGCCCGTGCCGCGCCGACCCTGCGGGGCAGCAGCTGCGTGCCGCCGCCGCCGGGGATGACACCCACCGAGACCTCCGGGAGCCCCACCACGGCCGTGGCGTCCGCCACGATCACATCGCAGGACAGCGCCAGCTCGAACCCGCCGCCGAGCGCGAAGCCGTGCACCGCGGCGATCGACGGCATCGGCAGTTCCAGCACCGACGTGTACGCCGCCCGGGTGTGCGGCCGCTGCCGGCCGAGGTCGGCGTCCGTGAAGGAGTTGCGCTCCTTCAGGTCCGCGCCGACGCAGAACGCCCGCTCGTGGGTGGACGTCAGCACCACGACGCTGACCGTCCGGTCGGCGGCGAGCGCCGCACACGCCGCCGCCACGCTCCCGGCCATCTCCGTCGAGATGGCGTTCATCGCCTTGGGGCGATCCAGCACCAACTCCGCCACGCGCGCGCCATGCCGCCGCACGGCGACCCATTCCCCGAACCGCACTTCAGACTCCGTCATGCCCCGGATCATGCCAGCCCCGCCTGCCGCGCGGCAGAGCAGGCAACCCGGCCCGGCCCGGCGGGTTCGCTGCGCGGGGCCCGCGCGGGGCGTCAGGTTCTGCGGGTGAGCAGCCAGGGTTCGACGACCCCGAGGCCGCGGACCGGGCGGCGCCACATCGGCTGGAGGGCGAAGCGGTACTTGTCGTCCGCGGAGGCGTCGACCTCGGAGACGGGCGCGTCGCCCGCCTCGCCGAGCGCCTGCGCGAAGTCACCGTCGACGAGGACGGCGTCCCGTGGAGCTATGGACGTCAGACGGCTCGCGAGGTTCACGGTGGTGCCGAAGACGTCGCCCATCCGTGTCGTCACGGTCCCGAAGGCCATCCCGACGCGCAGCGCGGGCATGGACTCGTCGCCGGTCATCGTCTCGATGAGCCGCAGCGAGATCTCGGCGGCGGTGCCGGGGTCGTCGGCGACGTACAGCACCTCGTCGCCGAGCGTCTTGATCAGGCGGCCCCCGTACGCGGCGACCTGGTCGGCCGCCGTGGTCTCGAAGGCCTCGACGAGCTCGCCGAGCTCCTCCTCCTCCAGCCGCCGGGTGAGCCGGGTGAAGCCGACGAGGTCGGCGAAGCCCACGGCGAGCCGCCGGTCGACGGCCTCCTCGTCGTCGGACTGCACGACGCGGCTGGTGGCGGCGGCCAGCTGGCGCCGCCAGACGTAGATGAGGAACTCCTCCAGCTCGGGCAGGAGCAGTTCGACGAGCGGGTAGGCGACCTCGGCCCGCGTCATGCCGGGCTCGGGCGGCTCGGTGAGCCCTTCGAGGAAGGAGTCGGTCTGCCAGTCGGCCAGCCGGGCGGTGGTCTGGCCGGTGGAGCGGGCGACCTGGATGGCCATCGACTCGCTCAGCAGCCCGGCCTCGACGAGCCCGGCGAGGCGGCGCAGCGCGAGCACGTCGGCCTCGGTGAGCGCCTTCGCCTGGCCGATGTCGGCGAAGCCCATGGCGCGCCAGAAGCGGGAGGCGAGGTCCATCGAGACGCCGGCGGTGCGGGCCGCCTGGAACGGCGTGTACTGGCGGCCGGCGCCGAGGATGAGGTGTTCGAGGCGCAGCGCCAGCGGATGCTCGGCGGGATCGGTGGAGTCCGCGCCGTTACCGGGGTCGGCGGAGATGGCCGGGTCGGCCGGTTTGTCGGGGTCGCCCCCGTCCGGCTCCGGGCCGGTGCCCGGGTCCGTCGCGTGCGGGGGAAGGTCCGCGTCGTCCACGCTCACCCTCCGCCCCCTGTCAGATCCCTGCGCAATCCGTCCGAGCCCTTCCGATCATCAAGCCGACGCGCCGCCTCAACGATACGGCAGGTGTGCCGTAGCTCACGTCACCTGCCCGGTCCGCAAGACGCGGCGGTCGACGGCCCTACGCGCGCCTACGCCCGGCGGATGTGGACGACGTCGCCCGCGCCGACCGCCTGCTCCCCGTCCGCGGTGGCGAGCACCAGCCGGCCGTCGTCGTCCACGCCCACCGCGGTGCCGGCCAGCTCGCGCCCGCCGGGCAGCTCGGCGCGGACCTCGCGGCCGAGCGTCGCGCAGCCGGCCGCGTACGTCTGCTGGAGGCGGGAGGCGGCCGGGTCGCCGCCCGCCGCGCGCCATGCGGTGTACCAGTCGGCGAGGGAGCGCAGCACCGCGCGGAGCAGCGGGTCCCGGTCGGTGCCCTTGGCGCCGGCGAGGGCCAGCGAGCCGGCGGCGGGGACGGGCAGCTCGTCGGTGCGCAGCGACACGTTGATGCCGATGCCGATGACGACGCCTCCCCCGAACTCCGTCCGGGAGGTGCCCCCACCCGTGCGCTCGGCGAGGATGCCGCCGGTCTTGCGCTCCTCGCCGTCGATGGTCACCAGCAGGTCGTTGGGCCATTTGAGTGCCGTGTCGACGCCGGCCGCCCGCGACAGCGCGGTGGCGGTGGCCACCCCGGCGAGCAGCGGCAGCCAGCCCCAGCGCTCCACCGGCACGTCGGCCGGCCGCAGCAGCACCGAGAAGAAGAGGCCGGAGCGCGGCGGCGCCGACCACTGCCGGTCGAGCCGGCCGCGTCCCGCGGTCTGCTCCTCCGCGACGAGCACGGCGCCTTCGGCGGCGCCCGCCCTGGCACGTTCCGCGAGGTCGCTGTTGGTGGAACCGGTGGCCTCGACGACGTCGAGGGACGTCCAGGGGCTGTCCGGCGCGATGACCGCGCGGCGCAGCGCGGCCTCACCGAGAGGGGGGCGCTCCAGGTCGGACCAGCGGTTGGGAGTCGTCATCCGTTCAGATTAGGAGAAGACCCGTGAGCGGAGTGTGTCCAACGCCGCACTGCTGGAGAAGCAGTCGCGCCGTTACGCTACGAAACAGCGTTACTCGCCAGTCAAGTAGGACCCGACAGGACCCACGAGAGCAGGAGAGCCGCCTCCATGGCCGAGCCGGAGCACGACATCCACACCACCGCGGGCAAGCTCGCGGATTTGCGCCGCCGTATCGAAGAGGCGACGCACGCCGGCTCCGAGCGCGCGGTGGAGAAGCAGCACGCCAAGGGCAAGCTGACCGCCCGCGAGCGGGTCGAACTGCTCCTCGACGAGGACTCGTTCGTCGAGCTGGACGAGCTCGCCCGCCACCGGTCGACCAACTTCAGCCTGGAGAAGACCCGTCCCTACGGCGACGGCGTCGTCACGGGGTACGGCACGGTCGAGGGCCGCCCGGTGGCCGTCTTCTCCCAGGACTTCACCGTCTTCGGCGGCGCCCTGGGCGAGGTCTACGGCGAGAAGATCGTCAAGGTCATGGACTGGGCGATGAAGACCGGCTGCCCGATCATCGGCATCAACGACTCCGGCGGCGCCCGCATCCAGGAGGGTGTGGCCTCGCTGGGCATGTACGGCGAGATCTTCCGCCGCAACACCCACGCCTCCGGTGTGATCCCGCAGATCTCGCTGATCGTGGGCCCGTGCGCGGGCGGCGCGGTGTACTCGCCGGCCATCACGGACTTCGTGGTGATGGTCGACCAGACCTCGCACATGTTCATCACCGGGCCCGACGTGATCAAGACGGTGACCGGCGAGGACGTCGCCATGGAGGAGCTGGGCGGCGCCCGCACCCACAACACGACGTCCGGGAACGCGCACCACATGGCGGGTGACGAGAAGGACGCCATCGAGTACGTGAAGGCACTGCTGTCCTACCTGCCGTCCAACAACCTCGCCGAGGCCCCGGCCTACCCGGTCGAGGCCGATCTGGCGACCAGCGCCGAGGACCTGGACCTGGACGTCCTGATCCCGGACTCCGCGAACCAGCCGTACGACATGCACAAGGTCATCGAGCACGTGCTCGACGACGGTGAGTTCCTGGAGACGCAGGCCCTGTTCGCGCCGAACATCATCGCGGGCCTCGGCCGGATCGAGGGACGCCCGGTCGGCATCATCGCCAACCAGCCGATGCAGTTCGCGGGCTGCCTGGACATCGACGCGTCCGAGAAGGCCGCCCGCTTCGTCCGCACCTGCGACAGCTTCAACATCCCGGTCGTGACCTTCGTGGACGTGCCGGGCTTCCTGCCCGGCACCGACCAGGAGTGGAACGGCATCATCCGGCGCGGCGCCAAGCTGATCTACGCCTACGCGGAGGCGACGGTCCCGCTGATCACCGTCATCACCCGCAAGGCATACGGCGGCGCGTACGACGTGATGGGCTCCAAGCACCTGGGCGCGGACCTGAACCTGGCGTGGCCGACCGCGCAGATCGCGGTCATGGGCGCCCAGGGCGCGGTGAACATCCTGCACCGCCGCACGCTGGCCGAGGCCAAGACGCCGGAGGCGGTGGAGGAGCTGCGCCAGCAGCTGATCACCGACTACGAGGACACGCTGCTGAACCCGTACGTGGCCGCCGAGCGCGGTTACATCGACGCGGTGATCATGCCGTCCGAGACGCGCTCGCACCTCGTCAAGGCGCTGCGGACGCTGCGCAACAAGCGCGAGAGCCTGCCGCCGAAGAAGCACGGCAACATCCCCCTGTAGCCGCCGGCCCGCCGGCCGCCCGAGCCGGCGGACCGACCGAGCCGACAGTCCGCAGCCGCCCCCGACCGCTGAAGGAGCCGTCCCGTGGTGATCAAGGTAGAGCGGGGAAATCCGACCCCGGAGGAGCTTGCCGCCGTCGTGGCACTGGTCCAGGCGCGGGCCGCCGCGTCGGTGGGCAGCGCCGACGGCCCGCAGCGGACGGACGAGTGGGCCGCCCCGGCCCACAACCTGCCGCGCGCCGTCCCCGGCCCGGGTCCCGGTGCCTGGCGCACGTCCTACTGGCCGCGCTGAGGAAATAGTCATCTCCCGGCCCGCGCCTGAGTACCCGTACTCAGGCGCGGGTCTTTTCCTGGGCGCAACCTGGAAGACATGTTGTGGTCGGACCGCGACCGGCGCGACGAACCGCCGGAGGACATGCGGCAGGTGCAGGCGATGCTGCGGCGCGCGATGCTCGTCATCGCGCTGACCCTGCCGCTGCTGATGCTGCTGGTCGGCTGGCGCGGCTGACCGCCCGAGGCCTGCGCTCCGCCCCGGCACCGCCCCCTTTCCGCCCCGGCACCGAAGCGGCGGCGGCCCGAATTACGATGGCCCGATGAGCACCCGCCGCCCCCTGGTCCTGGCCTCCGCGTCCCCCGCCCGTCTCGCTCTGCTGCGGCAGGCCGGACTCGATCCCCGGGTCGTGGTGAGCGGGGTCGACGAGGACGCGCTGACGGCCGCGAACCCGGCGGAGCTGGCGAAGGTGCTGGCCGAGGCGAAGGCGGCGGCCGTCGCGGCGGAGCTGACCGGCGGTGAGCTGGTGGTCGGCTGCGACTCCGTCCTGGAGTTGGACGGCGAGGCGCTGGGCAAGCCCGCGGACGCCGCCGAGGCCACCGCCCGGTGGATGGCGATGCGCGGCCGTTCGGGCGTACTGCGGACCGGGCACTGCGTCATCGACACCGCGAACGGCAAGCAGGTCTCGGTGACCGCGTCGACGACCGTGCGCTTCGGGTCGCCGGACGACGCCGAGATCGCCGCCTACGTCGCGAGCGGCGAGCCGCTGTACGTGGCGGGGGCGTTCACCCTCGACGGCCGCTCGGCCGCGTTCGTCGACGGCATCGACGGGGACGCGGGCAACGTCATCGGGCTCTCCCTGCCGACGCTGCGGCGGCTGCTGGGCGACCTGGACGTACGGATCACCGACCTCTGGACGGAGTAGGCCTCCGGGCCCCGCTGCCGGCCGCGACGACCTAGGCTGCGGCGGGTGCGGTCGGCGGCGGGACCTCGCCACCGTTGGCCGTGACGGCGCTGCCGCTCTCCTCGGTGTCCGGGAAGAGCACCAGGGTGCCCACGACGAGCGCCATGACCAGCATCATGAAGATGAAGGCGGCCCATCCGACGAGGCCGACCACCAGCGCGCCCAGCAGCCCGTGCAGGACGGCGCACACGATGAGCAGGATCTGCCCGAACCGGCCCGGCGGGCGGCCACGGAGCGCTACTCGCGCGGGGACGAGGGCACAGCCGATGAGGAAGAGACCGAACAGGGCACCGCCGACGAAGGTACCGACGGCCATGACGTCGGAGTCGAGTCCGGCGAGCGACATGCTCTGGTTGCGCACGACGAGGCCGAGCACCACATGGACGAAGGCGATGACGAGCGCCTCCAGGATGAGCACTACAGCCGTGGTCGCGGCCAGACCTCTGCGCACCTTGCCCCCTTCAATCTGCAACCGTTACCCCGGGTATCACGCACCGCGAAGGCTACTAACGGGTAGTCCGCGCGGCAAGGTCCGTGACCCCACCACCCTTTCGGGGTGGCGGACCAGCAAAGATTCGACCCCCTATTCGTGGAGAACCCACAAAGGATCCGCCATTCTGGCCTCAGTCACCCTGAGAGACATGGACCACACCGAGGGCCCTGCAGCACCCGGACGAAAGGGGTCGTACCGTGAATTTTGCAGGCACTCGGACGCTCGACCAGCGCTCGAATCACCCTCCGTGTGGGCAAGCTCACCTGTAGGGGTGACTCGGCATGAAGTGTCGTCAGTAACTAAACTCGGCTTGTTTCAAGGAGGGAGCCATCGTGCGCAAGGTGCTCATCGCCAACCGCGGTGAAATTGCAGTCCGCGTCGCCCGCGCCTGCCGGGATGCCGGGATCGCCAGCGTAGCCATCTACGCAGACCCGGATCGGGACGCGCTGCATGTCCGCGCGGCCGACGAGGCCTACGCGTTGGGCGGTGACACGCCGGCGTCCAGCTATCTGGACTACGCCAAGGTGCTTGCCGCCGCAGCCGAATCGGGGGCGGACGCGATCCACCCCGGATACGGATTCCTGTCCGAGAACGCAGAGTTCGCCCAGGCGGTGCTGGACGCCGGGCTGACCTGGATCGGACCGCCGCCGCAGGCGATCCGCGATCTCGGTGACAAGGTGGCGGCGCGTCACATCGCGCTGCGCGCCGGTGCCCCGCTCGTCGCGGGCACCCCGGACCCGGTCGCGGGTCCCGACGAGGTCGTCGAGTTCGCCCGGCAGCACGGGCTGCCGGTCGCCATCAAGGCCGCCTTCGGCGGTGGCGGGCGCGGTCTGAAGGTCGCGCGCACCATCGAGGAGATCCCGGAGCTGTTCGACTCCGCGGTCCGCGAGGCGGTCGCCGCCTTCGGGCGCGGCGAGTGCTTCGTCGAGCGGTACCTGGACCGGCCGCGCCACGTCGAGACGCAGTGCCTGGCCGACAGCCACGGCAACGTCGTGGTCGTCTCCACCCGTGACTGCTCGCTGCAGCGCCGCCACCAGAAGCTGGTGGAGGAGGCGCCGGCGCCGTTCCTGACCGAGGAGCAGAACGCCGAGCTGTACCGGGCGTCCAAGGCCATCCTCAAGGAGGCCGGCTACGTCGGCGCGGGCACCGTGGAGTTCCTGGTGGCCGTGGACGGCACGATCTCCTTCCTGGAGGTCAACACCCGTCTGCAGGTCGAGCACCCGGTCACCGAGGAGGTCTCCGGCATCGACCTGGTCCGCGAGATGTTCCGGATCGCGGACGGCGAGGAGCTCGGCTACGGCGACCCGGTGCTGCGGGGTCACTCGATCGAGTTCCGTATCAACGGCGAGGACCCGGGCCGCGGCTTCCTGCCCGCTCCCGGCACCGTCACCACGTTCCAGCCCCCGTCGGGACCCGGCGTCCGGCTGGACGCGGGCGTCGAGTCCGGCTCGGTCATCGGCCCGGCCTGGGACTCGCTGCTCGCCAAGCTGATCGTGACCGGGGCGACGCGGCAGCAGGCGCTGCAGCGTGCGGCCCGTGCGCTGGCGGAGTTCCGCGTCGAGGGCATGGCCACGGCCATCCCGTTCCACCGCGCGGTCGTGACCGACCCGGCGTTCGCCCCCGAGCTGGGCGGATCGGCCGAGCCGTTCACCGTCCACACCCGGTGGATCGAGACGGAGTTCGAGAACACCATCACGGCGTTCGCGCCGGTCGGTGGCGACGACGACGAGGCCCCGGCCCGCGAGACGGTGGTCGTCGAGGTCGGCGGCAAGCGCCTGGAGGTCTCCCTCCCGGCGTCGCTCGGTGTCGCGTCCATGCCGGTCGGCCTGAACAAGAAGGCGCCGCGCCGCGCCAGCACCAAGAAGGCCGGTTCGGCCGCTTCCGGCGACTCCCTGGCATCCCCGATGCAGGGCACCATCGTCAAGGTCGCGGTCGAGGAGGGCCAGGAGGTCAACGAGGGCGACCTCGTCGTCGTCCTGGAGGCCATGAAGATGGAGCAGCCGCTCAACGCGCACCGCTCCGGGACCATCAAGGGCCTGACGGCCGAGGTCGGCTCCTCGGTCACCTCGGGCGCGCTGATCTGCGAGATCAAGGACTGATCCGCGGTCGGTCGGAGTGACGATGCCGGGCGGGCCCGATCGGGCCCGCCCGGCATCGCTCTGTCCGCCACCCTCACCGTTTCGCGGGGGTCCGGACGGCCAGCACGAGCAGCAGTGCCAGGCCGGTGAAGACGGCGGCGGCCGCGAAGGCGGCGGTGGCGCCCGCCGTGAAGACCTCCCCCGCGCCGCCTCCGGCGTCCCGGGAGGCGGTGCCGAAGACCGTCACCAGGATCGACAGGCCCAGGCTGCCGCCGATCTGCTGCATCGTCTGCAGCAGCCCGGACGCCGAGCCGGCGTCGCGCGGCTGGACGCCCGTCAGGATGAGGGTGTTGAGCGGCATCATCGTGAAGCCGACCCCCACCCCGATCAGGGCCAGCGGTCCGAGCAGCGCGCCCGCGTAGCCGGTGCCCGCGTCGAGCTGCGTGAGCCACAGCGTGCCGCTCAGCGAGAGCAGGGCGCCGGTCGCCGCGACGCGCTGGGCGCCGAAGCGGGCCAGGGCGCGCGGGGCGGTGCGGGCCGCCACGAAGAGCGGGAGCGCCAGCGGGAGGAAGGCGAAGCCGGTACGCAGCGGGCTGTAGCCCAGCACGCCCTGGAGGAACTGGGTCGAGAAGTAGAAGACCCCGAACATGCCCGCCGGAATGAGCAGCATGCAGCCGTAGGCCAGCGCCCGGTTGCGGTCGGCGAAGAGCCGCAGGACGACCAGCGGCCGCTCGACCCGTACCTCGTTGACCAGGAACGCGGCGAGCAGCGCGACGGACACGCCGAAGGTGGTCAGCGCCCGGGTGTCGCTCCAGCCCTGGTCGGCGACGCGGATGAACGCGTAGACGAGCGAGGCCATGCCGAGGGTGCCGGTGAGCGCTCCGGCGATGTCGAACCGGCCGCCGGGGTGGCGGGCCGTCTCGGCGACGTGGCGCGGGGCCAGCGCGGCGATGGTGAGCCCGACGGGGATGTTGATGAAGAACACCCAGCGCCAGGAGCCCCACTCGGTGAGCATCCCGCCGACGATGAGGCCGACGGCGGAGCCGGCGCCGGAGATCGCGGCGAACACGCTGAGCGCGCGGTTGCGCTCGCTGCCCTCGGTGAAGGTCGTGGTGAGCAGGGCGAGGGTGCTGGGCGCGGCCAGGGCGGCGGCGGCTCCCTGGGCTCCGCGGGAGATGAGCAGCGTCGTCGCGTCGGTGGCGAATCCCCCGGCCACCGAGGCAGCGGTGAAGGCCAGCACGCCGATGATCAGGGCGCGGCGGCGGCCGATGAGGTCGCCGATCCGGCTGCCGAGGAGCAGCAGACCGCCGAACGACAGGATGTAGACGTTCAGGATCCAGGACATACCGGTGGAGGAGAAGCCCAGGTCGGAGCCTATGCCGGGCAGGGCGACGTTCACCACGGTCGCATCCAGCAGCAGCATCAGCTGGGTGCCGACGATGGCGGTGAGAGCGAGTAACGGGCGGTGCCGCCGGGTCGGGGCGGAGGTGGTGACCGGAGCCGTGCTCAAGGATGTGGACATGGTGAGTAGACCTCCAGTGGAGGAGAAAACGGAGGGTGCCTCCGTTAACTATACGGAGGACGCCTCCGGTTCTACAATGCCATTCTGGGATCACGGAATTCCGGATCGGACGTTGGGAGGCAGGTGGCGATGCGGGCAGACGCGCAGCGCAACTACGACCGGTTGCTGGCCGAGGCCCGACAGGCCTTCATCGTGCACGGCACCGACGCGTCGCTGGAGGACATCGCGCGCCACGCGGGCGTCGGCATCGGCACCCTCTACCGGCACTTCCCCGACCGCTACGCGCTGATGAACGCGGTCTTCGAGCAGGAGGTCGACCTGCTGACCGTGGGCGCCCAGGAACTGCTGACGGCCGACTCACCGACCGACGCGCTCGTGCGGTGGCTCCGGATGGTCGCCGTCCACTCGACCATGTACCGCGGGCTGGCGGCGGCCATCATGGCCGCGGGCGACGCGAAGATGGTCGCGTGCAAGGTACCGCTGCGCGCGGCGGGCGGGGCGCTGCTGGAGCGCGCCCAGCGGGCCGGCGAGGTGCGTGCGGACGCGACCATCGCCGACCTGCTCAAGCTGACGAACGCCATCGTGCTGGTCGCGGAGAAGGACCCGGAGCGCCAGGCGATCTTCGACCGCCTGATGACCCTGGCCCTGAACGGCCTGCGCACCCCCGCGGGGGTCGCGGAAGCCGCCGCGCGGAGGTGACCCGGGCTCAGGGGCGTCGGAAGCGCCCCGGGCCCGGGTCTCGTCGCCGTGAACCCAGGCCGTGACCTAACGGCGTCGCAGGTCGGCGATCCTGGCTGCCTGCTGATCGGCCGCGAGCGGCGCCGCGCTGCGCAGCGGCGGCTGTCCCGCGTGCGGGTGCCTCCGGGGCGCCGGCATCGGCATCTCGCGGCGCGGCCGGCCGGCCGCCAGGGCGTCCGCCCCGACGAGGGACGCGACCGCGACCTGGACTCCGCGGTCCGCGAGGGCCTGGAGCTCGGTCGCGCTGCGATCGTCACCGGGCGGCGGTTCGTCCGTCACCAGATGCGTGATCAGATCCGTGGGCACGGTCTGGAACATGGTGTCCGAGCCCAGTTTCGTGTGGTCGGCCAGGACGACGACCTCGGCCGCCGCCTGCACCAGCGCCCGGTCCACGCTCGCGGAGAGCATGTTGGACGTCGACAGGCCGCGTTCCGCGGTCAGTCCCGCACCGGACAGGAAGGCCCGCGACACGCGCAGCCCCTGGAGGGACTGCTCCGCTCCGCTGCCGACCAGACCGTAGTTGGAGCCACGCAGAGTGCCGCCGGTCATGACGACCTCGACCCGGTTCGCGTGGGCCAGCGCCTGCGCCACCAGCAGGGAGTTGGTGACGACGGTCAGCCCCGGGATCCGCGCGAGCCGGCGGGCCAGCTCCTGCGTGGTGGTCCCGGCGCCGACCACGATGGCCTCGCCTTCTTCGACGAGACCGGCCGCGAGGTCGGCGATGGCCGTCTTCTCCGCGGTCGCTAGATGGGATTTCTGCGGGAAGCCGGACTCCCTGGTGAAACCACCCGGCAACACCGCACCGCCGTGCCGGCGGTCGAGCAGTCCTTCGGCCTCCAGGGCGCGCACGTCCCGCCGTACGGTCACTTCGGAGGTCTGGACGACACGGGCGAGTTCCCGGAGCGAAACCGCTCCGTTGGCCCGCACCATTTCGAGGATCAGTTGGCGACGTTCTGCAGCGAACACGGAACTGACAGTAACGCCAACGACCGTCTGCTTTCAGCACTTTGCGCCACTTAACCGAAGTCGTGCACAAAAGAGACCATCGGGTGGTAGAGCCTTTACGGCTCCACCACCCGGCTACCGTCCGGTCATCTCCGGGAAACCCCGGCGGGCTACAGCTCGCTCGCGGTCTTCCTGGTGTGCAGCTGGCGGGCCACTTCGGCGATCGAGCCCGACAGGGACGGGTACACGGTGAACGCGTTCGCGATCTGCTCGACGGTCAGGTTGTTGTCGACCGCGATCGAGATCGGGTGGATCAGCTCGCTGGCCCGCGGCGACACGACGACACCGCCGACGACGATCCCGGTGCCCGGCCGGCAGAACAGCTTCACGAAGCCGTCCCGGATGCCCTGCATCTTGGCGCGCGGGTTCCGCAGCAGCGGCAGCTTGACGCAGCGGGCGTCGATCCGGCCGCTGTCGACGTCGGCCTGGGTGTAACCGACGGTGGCGATCTCCGGGTCGGTGAAGACGTTGGAGGAGACCGTCTTGAGGTTGAGCGGCGCGACCGCGTCGCCCAGGAAGTGGTAGACCGCGATCCGGCCCTGCATGGCGGCGACCGAGGCGAGGGCGAACACGCCGGTGACGTCGCCTGCCGCGTACACGCCGGGCGCGGAGGTGCGGGAGACCTTGTCGGTCCAGATGTGGCCGGAGTCCTTGAGCTTGACGCCCGCCTCCTCCAGGCCCATCCCGGTGGTGTTCGGGATGGCGCCCACCGCCATCAGGCAGTGCGAGCCGGTGATGACCCGGCCGTCCGCGAGGGTCACCTCGACCCGGTCACCGACCCGCTTGGCGGACTCGGCGCGCGAGCGCGCCATCACGTTCATGCCGCGGCGCCGGAAGACGTCCTCCAGCACGGCGGCGGCGTCCGGGTCCTCGCCCGGCAGCACGCGGTCGCGCGAGGAGACGAGCGTCACCTTCGAGCCGAGCGCCTGGTAGGCGCCGGCGAACTCCGCGCCGGTCACGCCGGAGCCCACCACGATGAGCTCCTCGGGGAGCTCGTCCAGGTCGTAGACCTGCGTCCAGTTCAGGATCCGCTCGCCGTCCGGCAGCGCGTCCGGCAGCTCGCGCGGGCGGGCGCCGGTCGCGATGAGCACCGCGTCGGCCGTCAGCGTCTCCGACGTGCCGTCCGCCGCCTCGACGACGACGCAGCGGGTGCCGCCCGCGGTCTGGCAGCCCTCCAGCCGGCCGCGGCCGCGCATGACGCGTGCGCCCGCACGGGTGACGGAAGCGGTGATGTCGTGCGACTGGGCGAGTGCCAGTCGCTTCACCCGCCGGTTCACCTTGCCCAGGTCCACGCCCACCACACGCGCCGCCTGCTCCATCGGCGGGGTGTCGTCCGCGACGATGATGCCCAGCTCTTCGTACGAGGAATCGAAGGTGGTCATCACCTCGGCGGTGGCAATCAAAGTCTTCGAAGGGACGCAGTCGGTGAGGACCGACGCCCCGCCCAGACCGTCGCAGTCGACGACGGTCACCTCCGCGCCGAGCTGCGAGGCAACGAGCGCTGCCTCATATCCGCCGGGTCCGCCGCCAATGATCACGATCCGAGTCACGTACCCCATTGTCCCGCACGCGCCAAGCGTTCACTTACAGGGGGCTCACCTCCCTCCCGTACTCTCGTCCTCATGTCGCTCTACGCCGCCTACGCAGGCAACCTCGACGCGCGGCTCATGACCCGCCGCGCCCCCCACTCCCCATTGCGCGGCACCGGCTGGCTGGACGGCTGGCGGCTCACCTTCGGCGGTGAGCAGATGGGCTGGGAGGGCGCTCTGGCGACCCTGGTCGAGGACCCGCTGCGGCAGGTCTTCGTGGGGCTGTACGACATCGCGCCGATCGACGAGGAGTCGATGGACCGCTGGGAGGGCGTACCGCTGAGCATCTACCGGCGGACGACCGTCCGGGTGCACACGCTGGACGGCGAGGTCGCCGCCTGGACCTATGTGCTGAACGATTACGAGGGCGGCCTGCCCAACGCCCGCTACCTCGGTGAGATCGCCGACGCGGCGGAGTCGTGCGGCGCCCCCCACGACTACGTGATGGAGCTGCGCAAGCGCCCCTGCTGACCCGTCCGCCCCGCGCCGGAACGGCGTCCCGACCGCCCTCGGACCCGGGCGTCAATCGGTGGATCATCCGAAATTCGGGAGACGCTCCACTAGGACGTCTACGCGCGTAGGCCGGAACCGGATACCCTCGTGCGCGTGAACGCTTCTGTTATCCCCGACCCGTACGGCGCCGCCGATGCCGCCGCCGCCCGCCTGCGCGAGCTCACCGGCGCCGAGACCCATGACGTCGCCCTCGTCATGGGCTCGGGCTGGGTGCCCGCCGCCGACCAGCTCGGCACCGCCGACGCCGAATTCCCGATCACCGAGCTCCCCGGCTTCCCGCCGCCCGCCGTCGCCGGCCACTCCGGCATGGTGCGCTCGGTCACGATCAACGGCGTCCGCGCCCTGGTCTTCCTCGGCCGCAACCACCTGTACGAAGGCCGCGGTGTCGCCACCGTCGTGCACGGCGTCCGCACCGCCGTCGCCGCGGGCTGCAAGACCGTCGTCCTCACCAACGGCTGCGGCGGGCTGCGCCCGCACTTCCGCCCCGGCCAGCCGGTCCTGATCAGCGACCACATCAACATGACGGCGACCTCCCCGATCGTGGGCGCCAACTTCGTGGACCTCACCGACCTCTACTCCCCGCGGCTGCGCGCGCTGTGCAAGGAGGTGGACGCCACCCTGGAGGAGGGCGTCTACGTCCAGCTGCCCGGCCCGCACTACGAGACCCCGGCGGAGATCGGCATGGTCCGCGCCATCGGCGGCGACCTCGTCGGCATGTCCACCACGCTGGAGGCCATCGCCGCCCGCGAGGCCGGCGCCGAGGTGCTCGGCATCTCCCTCGTCACCAACCTGGCGGCGGGCATGACCGGCGAGCCGCTCAACCACGCGGAGGTCCTCGAAGCCGGCCGCGAGTCCGCCACCCGGATGGGCAACCTGCTGGGCCAGGTCATCAGCCGCCTCTGAGGGCCGTTCCGTCGGGGCCGGGACGTCAGGCTCGAGCCGTCCCGGCCCCGACGCCCGGCCGCCGACGTCCGGCCCGTGGCGTCGTCTTCGTGTCGTCCGGTCCGAACGGGTCGAACGCCCCGCCCGCCGGGCAGGCTTGCTGCACAGGCCTGCCCGGCTGCGCTCCCCGGTGCCCGCGCCGCGGCAGTATCCGCACCACACCTCCCTCCCCCCGATCAGGAGCCTCTTATGGGAACCGACAGGACTCAGCTCACGCACGCCGCGCGCACCTGGCTCGGCGAGGACCCGGACCCGGACACCCGGGCGGAGCTGGAGGCCCTCCTGGCGGCGGTGGAGGCCGGTGACGAGGTGGCCGCGGCCGGACTGGAGGAGCGGTTCGCCGGGACGCTCCAGTTCGGCACCGCCGGGCTGCGCGGGGAGGTCGGGGCCGGCCCGATGCGCATGAACCGCTCCGTCGTCATCCGCGCGGCCGCGGGCCTCGCGGGCTACCTCACGGCGCAGGGGCAGACCGGCGGCCTCGTCGTGATCGGCTACGACGCGCGCCACAAGTCGTACGAGTTCGCCCGCGACACGGCGGCCGTGATGACCGGCGCGGGCCTGCGGGCGGCACTGCTGCCCCGCCCGCTGCCGACGCCCGTCCTCGCCTTCGCCATACGGCATCTCGGTTCGGTGGCCGGCGTCATGGTGACCGCGAGCCACAATCCGCCGCAGGACAACGGCTACAAGGTCTACCTCGGCGACGGTTCCCAGATCGTGCCGCCCGCCGACGCGGAGATCGCCGACCAGATCACGGCGATCGGATCGCTCACCGGCGTCCCCCTGGCCGAGGACGGCTGGGAGGTCCTCGGCGAGGACGTCATCGACGCCTACCTGTCCCGTGCGGCCGGCGTCCTGACGCCGGGCGGCCCCCGCGACGTGTCCGTCGTCTACACGCCGCTGCACGGGGTGGGCCTCGAGGTCCTGACGGCCGCGTTCGCGCGCGCCGGCTTCCCCGCTCCGACACCCGTCGCCGAACAGGCGGAGCCCGACCCGGACTTCCCGACGGTGGCCTTCCCCAACCCGGAGGAGCCGGGGGCGATGGACCTGTCCTTCAAGGCCGCGCAGTCCCTCGGCCCGGACGTCGTCATCGCCAACGACCCGGACGCCGACCGCTGCGCCGTCGCCGTCGCCGACCGCTCCTCGGCGTCCGGCTGGCGGATGCTGCGCGGCGACGAGGTCGGCGCGCTGCTCGCCGTCCACCTGGTGCGCAAGGGGATGACGGGCACCTTCGCCGCCTCCATCGTGTCGTCCTCGCTGCTCTCCAGGATCGCCGCCGCGGCCGGCCTGCCCTACGAGGACACCCTCACCGGCTTCAAGTGGATCGCCCGCGTCGACGGCCTGCGCTACGGCTACGAGGAGGCGCTGGGCTACTGCGTCGACCCCGCCGGGGTCCGCGACAAGGACGGCATCACCGCCGCCCTGCTCATCGCCGAACTGGCCGCGAGCCTCAAGGAGCACGGCCGCACCCTCGACGACCTCCTGGACGACCTGGCCCTGGAGCACGGCCTGCACGCCACCGACCAGCTCTCCGCCCGCGTCGCCGACCTCTCCCTCATCGCTGACGCCATGGCGCGCCTGCGCGCGAAGCCCCCGACCGTCCTCGCGGGCCTCACCGTCACCTCCGCCGAGGACCTCGCCGAGGGCACCGAGGCGCTCCCGCCCACCGACGGCCTGCGCTACACCCTGGCCGGCGACCCGGCCTCCGGCGTCGCGTCGGCCCGCGTCATCGTCCGCCCGAGCGGCACCGAGCCCAAGATCAAGTGCTACCTGGAGGTCGTCGTCCCGGTCACCACCCTGCCCGAGGCCCGCACCACCGCGAACACGGCCCTGACCGCCCTCAAGAAGGACCTGGCAGCGGCGGCCGGCATCTGAGGGAGGCTCAGCCGAACCGCCCGTTGACGTAGTCGGTGGTGCGCGGGTCCTGAGGGTCGCCGAACATGGCGTCCGTCGGCCCGTGCTCGACGATGACGCCGGGCGTGCCCTGCTCGGCGAGGAAGAACGCGCAGGTGTCGGACACCCGCGCGGCCTGCTGCATGTTGTGGGTGACGATCACGATGGTGACCTCCGACGAGAGGTCCGCGATCGTCTCCTCGATGCGGCGGGTCGACGTGGGGTCGAGCGCCGAGCACGGCTCGTCCATCAACAGCACCCGCGGCCGCACGGCGAGCGACCGCGCGATGCACAACCGCTGCTGCTGCCCCCCGGAGAGCGCGCCCCCGGGCTGCCGCAGCCGGTCCTTGACCTCGTTCCAGAGCCCGGCCCGCGTCAGACACTCCTCGACCAGGGCGTCGCGCCCCCCACGGGTGGACCTGATCCCGCCCAGCTTCAGCCCGGCGACCACGTTGTCGTAGAGCGACATCGCGGGGAACGGGTTCGGCTTCTGGAACACCATCCCGATCTGCCGGCGAGCGCTGGTGATACGGCGTCCCCGCTCGTAGATGTCCTCGCCGTCCAGGAACACCTGCCCGGCCAGCGACGCCGAGCCGATCAGCTCGTGCATCCGGTTCAGCACGCGCAGAAAGGTCGACTTGCCGCAGCCGGACGGGCCGATGAGGGCCGTGACCTGGCGTGCGGGCATGGTCAGCGAGACCCGGTCCAGAACCTTGTGGTCCCCGAACCACGCGGAGACCGCCTCGGCCCGCAACCCGGCGGCGCCGTTCCCGCGGTGCACCGGCAGTACCTGGGTATCGATGTCGGTCATGGTGCGGAACTCCGTTCTCAGAGCAGATTGGGAAGCAGACAGGTCGCCGCACCCGACGCGGCGACCCCGAGCGCGGCGAGCACCGGCACAGCGGTGATCCAGGTCTGCCACCGACCCCACCGACGGTGCAGCCACACGGTGAGCAGCGCGGCCGCCAGCAGCGCCTGCGACCACAGATAGACCGACAACCAGGCCCCGTCCTCGCTCCCGAGCGGCTTCTCGGAGTCCTCGATCCACCCGGCCCGGCGCGGCCGGGGCGGACTCGGCTGCGTCTCCGACACCAGATCGGCATCGACCCGCACCACCCCGGACGGCGTATAGGCCCCGCCGGTCGCGGTGACGAGCGTGAGCCGCCCCTTACCGGCCCCGGGAACCGCCGGCAGCGGATCGCCGTCCCGCCGCGTCCCCGTGACGCGGTACTCGGCGGTGGACTGCCCGGTCGTCACCCTGATCTCGGCACCCACCGGCAGCCGGGCGATGTCGTTGAACGGCCCCCCGTACCCCCACGCCCGCCCGAGGATCTGGCTGGTGCCCGCCTGCCCGGGAAACGGGGTGTCCCGCCGGTGCCCGGGCCCGGAGCGCAGCACACCCGACCCGGTCCCCTCGAAGACGACCTGCTTCACCCCGAGCGCCGGAATCCGCAACAACGCCATGGGCGCGCCCACTTCCAACGGCTCGCCGTCGAACGTGGCCTGCCCGACCGGCGCGGTCCCCATGGCGAGCTGCGCCCGCAGATCGTCATACGCGGTGCGCTGATCACGCGCGTGCTGCAGGTGCCCCACCACCGTCAGGTTGGCGGCAAAGCCGAGCAGCAGCGCCGCGAGCACGCACAGGGCGGCGCCCGCCAGCGCGATCCCCGGGGCGGCCGGAGGATCGGCGACGGGCTCCGGGGTCGCGAGCGGGGGTGGGGCAAGCACGGTCACGGCAATGCGCTCCTGGTAGTTGGTCCGCTCGGGACACGAGCAGGACGCCGAACGGGAAAGTCACGGCCGCCGGCCGGTCAGCGGTGCCGCGGAGCACCGAATGTCAGCAGCCCACTGCGCCGCGCGTGCCGCACGAACAACGCACCCGCCACAGCCAGCGCAGCAGCCGCAAACCCCAGCGGCAGCGCCGCCCCGGCACCGGTGTGGGCCAGGCTGCCGTTCCCACCGGTGCTGCCGCCGGAAGACCCGGACCCACCGGACCCACCGGAACCCCCGTCACCAGAAGTCCCGCCCGACGTCGCATCGCTCGTGGTCTCCGTCGAAGTCGTCGTAGTCGACCCCGTGTCGGTGGGCGACGGAATCCCGGTGTCGGAAGGGGTCGGAGACCCCGTCCCCGTATCCGTGGCGGAAGGCGACGGCGACCCCGTAGCCCCCGTGATCGCGTACGCCACCACCGCCGACGACGACGCAACGAACGCCGCCGGATCGGTGGGCGTGAACCGCGCCGTCAGATCATGCGCGCCCGCGACCAGCGCGGAGGTCTTCACCACGGCCTGCCCGGAGACCACGTCGGCCTCCCCCAGCGCGGTCGCGCCGTCGAAGAACGCGAGCTTGCCGACGGCGGCGGCCGGGTCGACGGTCGCCGTGAGGGAGACTTCGGCGCCCGCGGCGGCCGTGCCCGCAGGGCTCGCGGTCAGGGTGGTGGCGGTGGGAACGGCCTGGGACTTCACCGTCCAGGTGTCCCCGGTGCTGGTGATGGTCGTGGAGAAGGCGGCCGGCGCCGCGTCCCCGGTGCCGTTCCAGCACGTGACGCGCAGTTCGTGGTCACCGTCGCCGACCGGCGCGCCGATGACGTCGGCCAGCGTTCCGCCGATCGCGTCGTAGGTGAGGGTGAACGGCCCGGTGTCGAATCCGCCGGACTCGCGGGCGCCGGGGATGGTGACAGCGGTGCCGTCCGGCAGGACGAACTGCAGCGCCGCCGACGCGCCGAAGCCCGCCGGGCAGGCGGCGGAGGTCCGCAGTGAGGCGAGGAACGGATCGGCGGTGAGGTCGCCGTTGGCCGGGGTGGGCGCGAACGTGCCGGCGCCGGCGTCACTCCCGGCGTGCGCGGCCGGAGCCGCGCCGAACAGGGCCGCCGCGGCGGCGAGGAGGAGCGCCGCCAGGGCGAACAGGGCGGCCGGGACTCTTCGTGGTGCGATGACGATCATGGTGGCGATCCCCCCAAGGGATGTACGGCGGTTCAGGACGGAGGGCCGGGCGCCTGGAGGGCGCCCGGCCGTCACGCGGGGTGGGGTGTCAGGTCAGCAACAGGGCAGCGGAACCGTTACTTCTCGCCCTTGACGGTGGTGGCGCCGCAAGCGGTGCCGAGCGAGCCGAAGCCGTAGTTCTGGATGACGGTGGTCTGGGCGCAGACCTTCGACGTCGTGCCGACGAAGGTGGTGGAGATGAGCGCGTTCGTCAGCTTCGCGGTCGGGACGACGTTGTAGACGTCACGCACGATCGGGAACGCGGTGTTCAGGACGCCGGAAGTGGTCGGCGCGACGCCGTTGACGTTGCGCAGCACGGCCGAACCCCGCCGGTTCGGCACGTTCGGCAGGCTCTTGCCCTGCGCGATGTACTGGGCGATCGAGTACGGCATGATCTGGCTGTTGTTGGTGAGCGCCAGGCCGTTGTTCTCCTGGATCGTGCCGTTGACGCACGAGCCGATCGTGGCGTCGGTCAGGCCGAGGGTGTTCAGCCAGAACTTCCGCGTGCCGGAACCGGTCTGCGGCAGCAGGGGCTGGATCGTCACACCGTTCAGCGACGTCAGCGTGCACTTGTAGATGTCGGTCAGCTGGGTCTTGGTGAGGTTCGTCGGCAGTGCGCTGAAGGAGCGCGTGGCGTAGGTGACGCCGTCCTTCGCGAAGGGGATGAAGGTCAGGTCCGTGGTGCTGGTGTCCGACGGGCCGCTCGACGAGCGCGCGAAGTCGAGGCAGCCGGTGGCGTTGTCCACGGCGTTGTTCAGGGCGGCGATGCCGGCCCCGGAACCGTCGGGGCGGGCGAGGGTGTCACAGCCCACCGCACGCGTCTTGATGGGGGACGTTCCGGTCGCGTCGTAAGAGGCGATGATCTTGCCGCTCGCGTTCGTGACGACGTCGCCGAGACCGTTCACCACGTCCTGGGTGGTGTCGGAACCGACCCCGGCGAGCTGCCGGTACTCGCCGGCCGGCGGGTTGGCCGAGGCGGGGACGGCCAAGGCGGCGAGGCTGAGGGCGGCAGTGGCGGTGATGAAGCCGATACGAGCGCGGGACTTGACGTTCACTTCTGTTCTCCTCCGAATAAACGGAATACCGAATGGACGCTCAAGCAAAATCCGGACTTTCGTGCTGCCGACCCGTCGATCGGCCACGGCAAACAATTCCCCAAATCCGTTGCGGGGGCCACCAATTGAGGCGGATGAAAAGGTTACGGGAGGGTTTCCAAGGCGCCCCTTAGGGAGTTCGCCGCACCACTCGCACCACAAGACTCAGGACCGCCGCCGCCACGCCCCCCACCTGAGCATCGCCGGGCCCGCCAGCGCCGCGGCGCCGCCCGTGACGAGGACCGCCAGCAGTACCCAGCGGACGGCGCCGAGCACCGCGCCCGGCGTGGAGCCGGTGGCGCGCACGACGTTCTGCTTCTGCGGATCGATGTGCTTCGCCGGGTTCACGGGCGGGGTGGCGGACGCCGGGGGCCCGCCCGAAGCGCCGCCGGCGCCTGTCGTGCCGCCGCCGGGACCGCCGGACGCCGCCCCACCGCCGGTACCGGACGAGGTCCCGCCCGCGCTTCCCGCGCCGGCCGTGCCGCCGCCGTCCGCGCCCGCCGGGCCCGTCGCCTTCTCCAGCGAGACGGCGGCGGCGAGCGCCTGGGCGCGCAGCGCCTGCGGCATGGGCGCGTAACCGGGCGGCAGCTGGCCCGCCGACACCCCGGGCGTCTGACCGGACCCGGCCGCATAGCGGATGAGGCGGCTGTACGCCGTACGGTCGGTGGCGGACCTGCCCGTCGAGGCGGCGGCGTAGGTGACGGTGGTCAGCGGGTATGCCCCGCCCCTGGCGCCCGCCGGGTCGGGGGTGAGCACTCCGGGGACGGCGGAGGGCCGCATCGTCCCGACGCCCTGGGCGAGGGACTCGTTCGTCGGCTTCACGAACGTGCCGTCGGCGGTGCGCAGCGCGGCGGTCCGCAGTCCGTACCGGGCCGCGGAGGCGGAGTCGACGAGGGCGATGACGGCCCGGTCGCCGGGCTTGGAGGCCTGGCTGACCAGCTTCGCCTTGTGCGCGTTGCTGTCGAGTTCGGCGACGATCGTCCGCCCGGTGTTGCCGCGCCGGGTGCGCTGGGCGCTGTCGTGCATGTCCTGGGTGTACGGGTCCAGGTCGGTGATGCCGTACGTGAGCGGGTCGTTCGCGGGCACCGAGAGCGCGGGCGACAGCGTCGGGTCGGACTTCGGGAAGTCGGTCAGACCGGTGTCCTTGTCCAGGGTCAGGCTGCCGAAGTACGGGTTGATCCTCGCGCCCCAGGGGTCCGGCTTCCCGGCGAGGAAGTCCCTGGCCTCCGGGTCCGACCGCAGCCACTGCCAGACCAGCCGGGCGGTGTCGGTCTCGTCCAGCGGCACCAGCAGCGAAAGCGGCCGGGCCGCGTCGACCGCCCAGTTCTTGTACTGCGGATTGAGGGCGATGAATTCCGGGTCGTTGCGCAGGGACGCGGGATTCTTCGCCACATGTGCCGGCGGTTGCGCCAATTGCCAGCCCGGCACGTCACGAATATAGGAATGGGTGAGCATTTTCGCTACGAGTCGCGGCGTCAGCCGCATTTCCTGCAGCTCGCCGGAGCCCGGCGTCTCGATATGGAACCCAAGGGTGAGGCCGGAGACCGCGACCGGCGCGTGCACCACCGGCGGACCGCCCTCGGCCGCCTCCACCGGGTCGAGGGTGAAGGCCAGCCCGGGAGCGTCGGCCGCGGTCGCCGTGACCTGGCGGCGGGCGTACGGCTCACCGCTCTGGCTGAAGCCGAACGTCGTGCCGGTGCTCTGGCAGAGCACCGGCTGCCACGACGTCAGCGCGTCCGTCACCATCTCCGAGCCGATGGTGCGGGACTCGGGCTGGCCGATCGGGCAGTAGGAGCCGGTGGCCAGGAAGTCCAGCCGGAAGACGAGCCGCTGCTCCCAGCTGGTGGCGGAGAGCCCGGACGCGTCCACCTTGTCCCCGGCGGTCCCCGTCGTGCCGTCCGCGTCGTGCGCTCCCCGTGGCACGACGACCAGCCAGCAGTGCCGCGGCCCACCGGCCGTGGCGTCGCCGCAGCCCAGGTGGGGTGCCTGGACGACGGTCTGCGCCTCGAAGACCGACTCCCCCGTGCCGTCGGCTCCGACGCGTACGAACGGCTGCTCGTTGGTGTCGATCGGGCCGAAGTAGGTGAAGTCGGTGGAGGACTTGGTCGGCTTCCCCTTGACCGGGCGGAACGGCACGAACGGGTTGTCGAAGGGGTGCGCCGGGTCCAGGACGTAGGTCTTCTCGCCCGGGTCGACCTGGTCGGGCAGCGCACGCTGGCCGGCCCACCGGCCGCCGGTGCCCCCGATGCCCGAGGCGCCGAACTCGCAGTTCTCCCGGTCGGGACCGTCGGGTCCGTCTCCCCAGCACTGCATGAGCTGCAGGTAGTTGGAGGTGAACTCGGTGTCGGTGGTCGGTGCCCCGCCGGTCCAGGTGACCCGGACGCCCTGGGCCCGCAGCTTCCTCGTCTGGTGGACGGTGACCTTCAGGGCGGAGAAGTCGTCGTAGCGGCCCTTGGGCCCGGAGAGCGTGACGGCGGACTCCTCGCCGTCGGCGGCGCTCGCCTGGGAGGTGGTGGCAGGCAGCGGCAGCAGGGCGATCGCGAAGGCGGCGAGGAGGGCGGCGAAACCGAGTACCCGCTGGTTCGTGCGCGTGCTCATGCGCGTGTTCATCCGCGTGCTCGTGCGCTCGTTCATGCGCTTGTTCATGCGCTTTTCCTCTTGCGGTCGGCCCGGTCGCCCAGCACCCGGGCGGCGATCGGCGGGCCGACGACCACACCGAGCAGCAGGATCGCGGACAGCGCCATCAGCGTGGTGCGCAGCGCGCCCTGCCCGTCGGCGGCGAGCGAGACGGGGTTGCCCGCCACGGACGGGTCGCCGCCTCCGCCGCCGCTGTCGGCCGGCACCTGCTCCCCGGTGTCCGGGTCGATGGCGGTGGCGCCGGTCGTGCCGGTCGTCGCGCCCGCCGTCGTGGCGCCGGTGGTCCCGCCCGCCGCGGTGCCGCCGGTCGTCCCGGCGGACGTGCCGGCCGCCGTCCCGCCGGAGGACGTTCCGGACGCACCACCGGAGCTTCCTCCGTTCGCGCCGGCCTTCACCGGCGTCCGCTGGTCCTTGGCGCCGGCCGTGCCCGTCGAGCACTGTGTGCTGCCCCGCTGGTCGCAGGGCTGCGGGTACGGGGCCTTCTTGGCGAGGGTGTTGGAGCCGTCGGCGGAGAAGGTGGGGTTGCGGCAGCCCTTGATGTCGACGTTCTTGGCCTCCACGCCGGGGATCCGGCGGACCTGTGACAGCCCGGCCTGCACCAGGTTGATCGGCAGCGGCGAGTAGCCGAGCTGGTCGGCCTGCTGCTGCCCCTCGCAGAGGAAGTAGTAGGCGAACGCGCCGAGCGTCCTGCCCTTGTCCTCGGTGAAGGGCGCCTCGTTCGAGGTCGGGACGATCATGTAGCTGTAGCTGGACAGCGGGTACGCCCTGCGGTCACCGGAGCGGTAGACGTTGTCGAGGATCTGCGTCAGGTAGTCCGTGGAGTTCTTGTCGTCGTTGATCCGGGCGGACATCAGGCCCACGGCGACGCTGGAGGCCGTCGGCTCGACGTAGTAGCCGCTGCTGTTGAGCAGTTTGGCGACCGGGAAGCCGGTCTTGATCGCGTACGAGTACTCGACGTACGTGATCGCGCCCTCCGCCTGGGGCTGCCGGACGTAGCCGGAGACGCCCAGCGAGCCGGACTGCGCGGTGAACCCGGAGCCGGGGACGACCGGGTAGTACGACGTGAGGCCGCAGGGCGTCGGCTTGCCCGCGCGCCGGCAGTAGTCGTTCCACAGGCCGCTCTGCTCCTTGGCCATCCAGGTGCTGAACTGCGCGGTGGTGCCGGAGCCGTCGGAGCGGACGACGGGGATGACCCGGCGGGCCGGGAGCGTCAGGCCGGGGTTGTCGGCGGCGACCTCGGGCGCGTTCCACATGGTGATCTTCCCGGTGAAGATCTTGGTGAGTACCGCGCCGGACAGCCGCAGGTTGGTGACCCGCTTGCCGCCGATCTTGAGGTTGTACATGAACGAGGTGCCGCCCGCGACGATCGGCATATAGGCGTAGCCGCGCTTCGGCGGTGCGTCCTTCACGCCGAACTCGGTGAGCCCGTACGGGATTTCCGAGACGCCGAAGTCCGAGACCCCGTTCTTGAACTGCTCGCGCCCGACGGACGAGCCGACCGCCGCGTAGTTCACCGTCATGCCGTACTGGGTGACGTTGCGCCGCCACTGGTCCAGCGCGTTGGAGCTCCAGGTGGAGCCCGCGCCGCTGATCTTGGTGTACGAGTCGGCGTGCGCGGCGGGCAGGTTCGCGGCGAGGAGCACGCAGAGCAGCGCGAGGAGCGCGGCGACGAGTCGGGCGCGGTTCATGGTTGCGGGTGCGGGTGTCACAGAGCACTCCTGGTCGAGGCGGATGCAGGTGAGCCGGTCGACTCTGCGGCCCGTGCGGCGGTCCGTGCCCGGAACCGGGCCGCGTCGCGGCGCGAGGCCAGCACGCGCCGGTGCTCCTGGCGGCGGGTCAGCCGGCCGGGGCCGCGCCCGCCGATCACACGGGCGGCGATGAACAGCAGCAGGACCAGTGCCATCAGCACCGCGGCCGTGCCGAACCCGCGCGCGATCATCGTCGGCTCGGGGGACTTGATGAACTCGAACGTGGCCAGCGGCAGCGAGACCTGCGGCCCCGACAGCGGATCGGTGTTGGTGACGGCGGTGAAGCCCGCGGTGAGCAGCACCGGTGAGGTCTCCCCGATGCCGCGCGCGGTGCCGAGGATCACGGAGGTGGTGAGCCCGGACCTGGCGGTGGGCAGCACCACGTGCCACACCGTGCGCCAGCGCGAGGTGCCGAGCGCGTACGCGGCCTCGCGCAGCGGTCCCGGCACCAGCCGGATGACGACGTCGGCGGCCCGGATGATGATCGGCAGCATCATCACGGCGAGCGCGAGGGCGGCGGCCAGCCCCGAACGGTCGAGCCCGAGGGTGAGGATCGCGGTCGCGTAGACGAACAGGCCCGCCACGATCGACGGCAGGGCCGTCATCGCCTCCACGACGGTCCGCACGAACCGTGCGAACCGGCCCGGCACCTCGTTGAGGAAGACCGCGCACAGCAGCCCGGTCGGGACGGTGACCGCGAGGGCGATCCCGATCTGCTCCAGCGTCCCGGTGATCGCGTGCAGGATGCCGCCCGCCGACAGCGGGTCGAGAGGCCCGGCCGACGCCATGTCCTGCGTGTAGAAGTTCAGGTGCGGCAGCGCCTTGCGGCCCTCCCACAGGGTGTAGACGACGACGAAGGCGAGCGCGGCGAGCATCAGCAGGCCCAGGCTCTGGGTGATGACGGCCGCCACCCGGTCGCGGACGGCGGGGCCGTCCTCGTCGAACGAGACCAGCAGCGCGTACAGGCCGAGGAAGAGCCCGTACGCGACGAGCGCGAAGCCGAGCCCGCCGCTGAACGGCAGCAGCCGGGTGAAGAGCAGCGCGGTGATGCTCAGCGACGCCGCCGCGGCGCCCAGCAGCGCGTACACGTCGGTGGCCCGCAGCAGCGCGAGCCGCCGGCGGGGCTCGCGCTGGGGCTCAGCCGTCGTGGTGGCGGTGCCGGCGGTGGGAAGGGTGGTGCGCGGGGCGAGCGGTGGGCTCTCTCCGCGCGGTGGGGCGACGAGGGTCATCGGGCACTTCCTCAGGAGTCGCTGGCCGCGCCGGAGCGGCTGCGGGCGACGATCGACGATGCGGCGAAGTTGACGACGAGGGTCATCAGGAAGAGCGCGAGGCCCGCGGCCATCAGCGCGGACATGCCGAACTCGCTGGCCTCGCCGTACCGCAGGGCGATCAGCGAGGAGACGGAACTGGAGCCGTTCTGCAGGATGTGCGGCTGCACGGCGAAGACCGGCGAGATGATCAGGTACACACCGATGGTCTCGCCGAGCGCGCGGCCCAGGCCCAGCATCGTGCCGCCGATCATGCCGCCCTTGCCGAACGGCAGCACGACGCTGCGGATCATGCCCCAGCGCGTCGCCCCCAGCGCGTAGGCGCCCTCCCGCTCGCCGACCGGCGCCTGTGAGAAGACCTCGCGCATCACCGAGCAGGCGATCGGCGCCACCATCAGCGCGACGACGATGCCCGCGACGAAGGTGGAGGACGTGTAGACGGTGGCGGTCGCGAGCGGGTCCGACGGATCGGCGCCGTCGACCTTGAACAGCGGGAACCAGCCGAAGTACCGGGCGATCCAGCGCGCCGTGCCCAGGACGTGGCCCTGGAGGAAGAACAGCCCCCACAGCCCGTAGACCACCGACGGCACGGCGGCCATCAGGTCGACCAGGCTGATCAGCGTCTGCCGCAGCCGGGGCGGCGAGTACTCGCAGATGTAGAGCGCCGTGCCGATGGCGAGCGGTACGGCGAAGCAGATCGCGACGAGCGCGATGAGCACGGTGCCGGTGAGGACGGCCGCGATGCCGAAGTTCCCGGCGTCGGGCTCCCACGCCTGCGTGGTGAGGAACGAGAACCCGGCCCTCGACAGCGCCTGCCACGCCCGGTACAGCAGGAACCCGCCGACCAGCAGCATCACCGCCAGAACGAACCCGCCCCCGCCGCGGGCCACCCCGCGGAAGACACGGTCCGGCAGCCCGGGATCCGCGTACAGCCGCCTCGGTACGTCCTCGACGGCGGCTGCCGCGGGTGGTCGGTCATGCGCTTCCGTTGTCACCTGGCTGACGCTCACCGGGTGCGGTGGCCGCGTGCGCAAGCGGATGTGAACGAGGGGCCCCGTAGAGGCAACTTCCGTTCACCCGGGCGGACTTAACGGCACATCGACGCTGTCGGAGCCGATCTCGGTGAGCAGCGCGCGGAAGCGGTCGTAGGCGGTCGGGCACGTCGAGTGCCGCTGGTGGGGCCGCGACGTGACGGCGCCCGTCCATCCCGCGCAGCCGCCACACCCACCCGTTGCTGTCGGCAGCGTGCTGCACTCCCCCGGGCAACCCCACCGACCCGGCACACAACCGCTCGAACGCCCGCAGGCACTCCCCGTAATCCGGGTAAGCGGTTGCGCCGACGGCGACCGTCCGCCCGTTCTGGGCGGTGAGCCGCCAGGAGTGAAACCCCTCGTCATCGATGTCTATCCGACAGCGCGCACCGATCCCGGCCGCGCCCCCCGTGTCCCCTGCTGCCATCCCCCACCCCTGCTGGCCGTCTCAAGGAAGGCTGCATATGCGGCAGACATGCAGCACACGCAATGTAATGAGACGGCGCAGACAAAGGGCGTACTCACAGCAGCGCCACAGCATGCCTTCACCCCGAAGTTGCCCCTCGTTCACCCCACCCCAGCAAGCGCTCTCCGCTCCCCGCTCCGGGGCGCCGGGCACAGCCGTCACCGGTCGGCTCACACCGCGGGCTCGGCCCTGAACCGCGACCAGACGACCTTGCCGAGCGGCTCGCGGTCCTCGACACCCCATCCGTCGGACAGTGCGTCCACGATGAGCAGTCCCCGGCCGGAGGCGTCCGTACGGCCCGGATGCCGAAGGCGTGGCTCGCGCTCGCTGCTGTCGTGCACCTCCACCCGGAGCCAGCCGTCGGCGGCCGCCATCCTCACGAGGAATCCCCGGCCCGGGAGGGTGCCGTGGGTGAGTGCGTTGGAGGCGAGCTCCGAGACGCAGAGCCGAACGTCGTCGGCCCGCCCTGCCACATCCCAAGCCGCCAGGGTCTCGCCGGCGAAGTCACGGACTATGGCGATCGACGCGGGCACCGCTGGAAAGAACCGTTGCGCGTCCTGCGACGGGACGGGCGTCGTCGTCATTGGGTCCACTGATCCCCTGGGGCACGGCCTCGCCGCGATGTTGCGAAGCTCACATCGCAAATCTTAAGGCGATTCGACTTAAGGTGGCAAGCTGTTCGGCACGTCGTCCTCCGAGCCCCTGGCGATACGTTGGAGGTCTCCTCCTGAAGGGATGTCACGTGACGAGCAAGGAATGGGAGAGCGAGTCCACGCGCTACCTGACACCCCGCGGGCAGGGGCGGGCGGACGCGTGGACGGAGGAGGCCGCGGAGAACAACCGCCGTGGCGGACAACGACTCCTCACTGCCGGGATGGTCGTGCCGCCGCCTGAGGTCGCCCGCGCGCTACGCCTTCCCGAGAGCGAGCAGGTGGTCGTACGCCGGCGCCTGATCCTGCTCGACGCCCTGCCCGTGGAACTCGCGGATTCGTACTACCCGGCCCGGATCGCGGCCGGCACCGGGCTCGCCGAGCCGAAGAAGGTGCCGGGAGGCGCGGTTACGCTTCTCGCGCGGCTCGGTCACGTGGCAGCTCATGTCGAGGAGACGGTCACCGCGCGCATGCCCACCGACGCAGAACGGGAAGCCCTGCAACTCGGTGAACAGCAACCGGTGATCCTCCTGTCGCGGCTTATCCTCTCCGGTGACGATCAACCGATGGAGGCCTGCGTGATGACCATGACCGCAAGCGATCGCGCGCTGCGCTACCGGCTCCGGCTCGGCTGACACATGCCCCACTGGAACGACCCTCGGCCCGCCCATCAGCAGATCGCCGCGCATCTGCGCGACCTGATCATGGCGCGCCGTCTGGAGCCGGGCGGCAAGTTCCCCTCGACGCAGCAGCTCATGAACGAGTTCGGCGTGGCCGGCACCACCATCCAGAAGGCGCTCCAGGTCCTGAAGGCCGAAGGCTTCGCCGTCGGGCACCCCGGGAAAGGCGTCTTCGTCCGCGAGCAGCCGAACCACACGATCGTCCCGGCCTCGTACATCCCGCCCTCGAAGGGCGGGGCGCCGTACAGCTGGGTGGACCAGGCGACAGCGCGGTCCAGGACCGGAGCCACCCGGATCCTCGACGTCGCCGAGGCCGTGGCCCCGCGCGATGTCGCGGAGGCGCTCGGGCTGACGGACGGTGGCACCGCCGTACTCCGGTCCCGGCTCATGCTGCTCGACGACGAGCCGGCAGAACTCGTGCACTCCTACTACCCGGTCGAACTCGCCCGCGGCACCCCGCTCGCCGACCGACGGCGCATCCGCGGTGGCTCACCGACGCTCCTCGCCGAGCTGGGCCATCCGCCCAGGGAGTTCGTCGACCGGATTTCCGCACGTCCCCCGACCTCCGACGAACTCACCGCGCTGGAACTGCCCGCAGAGGTGTGCGTTCTGCGGACCTTCCGGGTCGTCCACTCCGACGGGGACCGCCCCATCGAGGTCTCCGTGATGGTGAAGGCGGCCCACCTCTACGAACTCGAATACCGCCTGCCCGTGCTCTGACGCCGACCGGCGGCCAAGCCAGGACGTCAGCCGATGGCGAGGAGGACGGCCAGGACGATGGCGCCGGCGGCGATCGGGGCGATGATCTCGTAGGCCCAGCGGACGGTGACCTCGCCCTGGGCGCCGGGCTTGGCGGCGTTGGTCTCCGCCAGGTTGCGGAGTTCGTCGACGGCCTGGTCGGACCAGGCGCGGGCCGGGAGGTCCGCGGCGGTGAGGGCGGTGGACTGGCGGACGGTCGCGGTGGCCGCGCGGGCGGTCTGGCGGGCGACGCGCTTGCGGGCGCGCAGGGAGACCGGGATCGCCCAGAGCTGGAAGCGCCGGCCGCCCGCGTGGACCTCGGTCGAGTAGCCGGCGCGGAGGTGTTCCACCGCCGCCCACGGCACGGTGATCGTCCGGAACGGGTTGCGGATGCGGAGTCGTTCCTCGCCCGCGTAGACGGCGGGCCGGATGGTGAAGGCCGCCAGCAGGGGCAGTGCCGCCAGGAGTCCGGCGAGCGTCAGCCACGGGGTGCGGCCCGAGCCGCGGAGCACCGCGTCGCCGCCGAGCCACAGGGAGAGCGCGATCAGCAGCACGCCGGTGACGATGCCGGCCATCGACCGGTAGGAGCGGTCGTCGTACTTCGGCGGGTCGGGCTGCGGGGTCGGCGTGGGGTCGTCGGAACTCGTCATAAGGCCCGATTCTGCCTGACGGGCACCGCGCGACCGGTCGCCCCCAGGTTGCGGTACGGCATCGGAGGCGGCGACGCCCCTGCTCCGAACGGCCTGGCCGGCCCTCCTCGCCCTTGCGGCGCATGCCTTGTGCGGCCTCCGGCCCCGCCCGCGCACGCCGACCCGTGTGGCGAACGAATCAGGGGGGTGGTGGTGACAGGTCGCTACGCGCGTAGATATGCTCATGTGGTGACCATGCCCACTGTTCCCGCTTTCGGCCCAGAAGCCGCGGCCCGGCTGGCGACGATGGCGGACGTGACCGCCTCGGACACCGCGCTCCGCCGCTTCCTCCACGGACTGCCCGGTGTCGATGCCGTCGGCCTCGAAGCCCGTGCCGCCATGCTCGGCACCCGCTCGATCAAGACGACGGCGAAGACCTACGCCATCGACCTGGCGATCTCCATGATCGATCTGACCACGCTCGAGGGCGCGGACACTCCCGGCAAGGTCCGGGCGCTGTGCGCCAAGGGCATCCATCCGGATCCGACCGACCGCACGGCCCCCAAGGTCGCCGCGATCTGCGTCTACCCGGACATGGTGAAGACCGCCAAGGAGGCGCTGCACGGATCCGGTATCAGTGTCGCGTCCGTCGCCACCGCCTTCCCGGCCGGCCGCGCAGCGCTGCCGGTGAAGCTCGCCGACACCGCCGACGCGGTGGCCGCCGGCGCGGACGAGATCGACATGGTCATCGACCGCGGCGCCTTCCTCTCCGGCCGCTACATGCAGGTCTTCGAGGAGATCAGGGCCGTCAAGGCGGCCTGCGCGAGGTCGGACGGCAGCGCCGCCCACCTCAAGGTGATCTTCGAGAACGGCGAGCTGGCGACGTACGACAACATCCGCCGCTGCTCCTGGCTCGCGATGCTCGCGGGCGCCGACTTCATCAAGACCTCGACGGGCAAGGTCGCGGTCAACGCGACGCCGCCCAACACGCTGCTGATGCTGGAGGCCGTGCGCGACTTCCGCGACGCGGTGGGTGTGCAGGTCGGTGTGAAGCCGGCCGGCGGCATCCGCACCACCAAGGACGCCGTCAAGTACCTGGTGATGGTCAACGAGACGCTCGGCGACGAATGGCTGTCCCCGCACTGGTTCCGGTTCGGCGCCTCCAGCCTGCTCAACGATCTGCTGATGCAGCGCCAGAAGCTCAGCACCGGGCGTTACTCCGGTCCCGACTACGTGACGGTGGACTGACCGACATGGCATTTGAATACGCACCCGCACCCGAGTCCCGCGCGGTCGTCGACATCGCGCCGTCGTACGGGCTCTTCATCGACGGCGAGTTCACCGAGGCCGCCGACGGCAAGGTCTTCAAGACCGTCTCGCCCTCCTCCGAGGAGGTCCTCTCCGAGGTCGCCCAGGCCGGGGCCCAGGACGTGGACCGGGCGGTGAAGGCCGCCCGCAAGGCATTCGCGAAGTGGTCCGCGCTGCCGGGCTCCGAGCGCGCCAAGTACCTGTTCCGGATCGCCCGCATCATCCAGGAACGCTCCCGCGAGCTGGCCGTGCTGGAGTCGCTGGACAACGGCAAGCCGATCCGCGAGACCCGCGACGCCGACCTGCCGCTGGTCGCCGCGCACTTCTTCTACTACGCGGGCTGGGCCGACAAGCTCGGCCACGCGGGCTACGGCGCGAACCCGCGCCCGCTGGGCGTGGCCGGCCAGGTCATCCCGTGGAACTTCCCGCTGATGATGCTCGCGTGGAAGATCGCCCCGGCGCTCGCCACGGGCAACACGGTGGTGCTCAAGCCCGCCGAGACGACCCCGCTCAGCGCCCTGTTCTTCGCGGACATCTGCCGCCAGGCCGGGCTGCCCCGGGGCGTCGTCAACATCATCACGGGTGACGGCGCCACCGGCGCGGCGCTCGTGGAGCACCCGGACGTCAACAAGGTCGCCTTCACCGGCTCCACCGAGGTCGGCAAGGCCATCGCCCGCTCCATCGCCGGCACGGACAAGAAGGTCACGCTGGAGCTGGGCGGCAAGGCCGCCAACATCGTCTTCGACGACGCGCCGGTCGACCAGGCCGTCGAGGGCATCGTCAACGGCATCTTCTTCAACCAGGGGCACGTCTGCTGCGCGGGCTCCCGCCTCCTGGTCCAGGAGTCGGTGGCGGAGGAGGTGCTGGACGCGCTCAAGCGTCGGATGCAGACCCTGCGCGTCGGCGACCCGCTCGACAAGAACACCGACGTCGGCGCCATCAACTCCGCCGATCAGCTGGCCCGCATCACCGAGCTCGCCGAGGCCGGCGAGGCCGAGGGTGCCGATCGCTGGGCGCCGTCCTGCGACCTGCCGTCCGCCGGCTACTGGTTCCGCCCGACGCTCTTCACGAACGTCACCCAGGCGCACCGGATCGCCCGCGAGGAGATCTTCGGCCCGGTGCTGTCCGTCCTGACGTTCCGCACCCCGGCCGAAGCAGTCGAGAAGGCCAACAACACGCAGTACGGCCTGTCGGCCGGCATCTGGACGGAGAAGGGCTCGCGCATCCTGTGGATGGCGGACCGGCTCCGCGCGGGCGTCGTCTGGGCCAACACGTTCAACAAGTTCGACCCGGCCTCGCCCTTCGGCGGCTACAAGGAGTCGGGCTTCGGCCGCGAAGGCGGCCGTCACGGCCTGGAGGGGTACCTCGATGTCTGAGAAGTCCGAGAAGCTGGAGAAGGCTGAGAAGTCCGAGCGGCTCAGCGTTTTCAAGACGTACAAGCTTTACGTCGGGGGCAAGTTCCCCCGCAGCGAGAGCGGGCGGGTGTACGAGGTGACCGACTCCAAGGGCAACTGGCTCGCCAACGCGCCGCTGTCGTCCCGCAAGGACGCGCGGGACGCGGTCGTGGCCGCCCGCAAGGCGTTCGGCGGCTGGTCGGGCGCGACCGCGTACAACCGCGGCCAGGTGCTCTACCGCGTCGCGGAGATGCTGGAGGGGCGCCGCGAGCAGTTCGTCGCGGAGGTCGCCGCCGGTGAGGGCGTCTCGAAGGCCAAGGCCGCCGCACAGGTGGACGCGGCCGTGGACCGCTGGGTCTGGTACGCGGGCTGGACCGACAAGATCGGTCAGATCGTCGGCGGCGCCAACCCCGTCGCCGGGCCGTTCTTCAACCTCTCCACGCCCGAGCCGACCGGCGTCGTGGTCGTCCTCGCCCCCCAGGCGTCGTCGTTCCTCGGCCTGGTCTCGGTGATCGCCCCGGCGATCGCCACCGGCAACACGGTGATCGTCGTGGCGAGCGAGAAGTCGCCGCTGCCCGCCCTGTCGCTGGGCGAGGTGCTCGCCACCTCGGACCTGCCCGGCGGCGTCGTCAACATCCTGTCCGGGCGGACGGCGGAGATCACCCCGTCGCTTGCCTCCCACCAGGACGTCAACGCGATCGACCTGACGGGCGCGGACGAGGCGCTGGCCAAGGAACTGCAGATCGCCGCGGCCGACAACCTCAAGCGCGTCCTGCGCCCGCGCGGCGCGAAGGACGGCGACTGGTCCGGCGACCCGGGCACCGACCGGCTCACCGCGTTCCTGGAGACGAAGACGATCTGGCACCCGATCGGCGTCTGAGCGACCCTCGCACGTCACATGTGAGCAAGGTCTCCGTCCACCGGCACCCCTCGCGGGGCAGGCTTGACCCGCGGGGGGTGTTGCGTTCGAGGTACCGGTTCCGGTACCGGTTCACCCGTGCCGCCGCGTCTCCTCGCGACAGTGCGCCACCGTCGGAGGATCCCTGTGTGGGACGGCTTCACCGGGGTTCTTCCCTACGTCGCCATCAGCGCGTTCCTGTGCTTCCTCGTGCCGTCCGTCCCGGTGTGGCTCGGACGGCGCAAGATCCGCGCGGTCGCCGCGGGCCGGGCGATACGGATCCGCAGCCGGCTGCGCGTCGACGAACCCGCGCGCAGCACCTCCGAGCGCGGCGAGCTGGTGGCGCTGCCCGGCGGGCCGCTGTACTTCATGCCGCCGGAGGGCCCGGTGCTGGAGCTGCCGCCCGGCGGCACCTTCGAGCGCACCCTCTACGCCCGCGCAGGGTCCGTGCCCGGCTCGGGCCGCCGCGTCGTGCGGACCGCGCTCGTCCACCGGACGCCTTCGGGCGGCAGCCTGCGCGTCGAGACCGCCCGGGGGGACAGCCGCGCCCTGCCGGCGGCCCTCCAGGCGCCCGCAGGCGGCCGTCCCGCCCCGCGCGCCCTGCCGGCCCGCCTGCCGGTCTGGTGCGCCGTCCTGGCCGTCCTGGCGCTGCTCGGCGCCGTGCCGGTGGCCTCGATCGCCGTGTTCGGCGAGCGCGTCACCGCCCATGTCACGTCGAACACCGGGGACGACTACTGCGGTGTCGGCTGGGCCGACCCCTGGGACGGCTCCCGCAGGGACGCCGAGGTCGACTGCATCCGGGCGGACGAGCGGCAGTACCGGCGCGGCGACTCCCTCGACGTCATCGCCCTGCCCCGGCCGCTGCGCGGCAACGCCTTCGACACCGACAGCCTGCCGATCCTCGGCGCGCTCTGCGCGGCCGGACTGCTGGTCAGCGCGCTGGGATTCGCCCTCGGGCACATCCGGTGGAGCCGCCACTGGCGGCCCTCGGAAGCCGTCCCCGCCGCCGCCACGACACCGGATCGGCCCGAACAGCCGTCCGGCGACCCGGTGCTGTCGCTGGCCCGGCCCCTCGACCGGCTGCTGGCCCGCCGGCTCCATCTGGCGCCCGACTTCCACGACTCGCCCTGGTGGCGGGTTTCCGTCCTGCGGAAACTGGCCATCCGCGACGGGGTCTCGTTCGGCGGCCTGACGCTCCTCGGCCTGGCCCTGGTGCTGCTGCACGACCTGTGGACCCACGACAGCGACGCCACCCTCTGGATCGCCCTGACGGCCCTCACCGCGCTCGGGGCCGCCGCACGCGTCGTGCACCGCGCGGTCGACGCCGCCCGCGTCGTCCGCACCCTGCTGCGCGCGGTCCGCTCGGGCGACCCGCAGGAGGTCCGCCACGCGCTGCTGTACGTCGCGGAGGCCGTCGACACCGGTTGCCTGTGCCCCGAGAACGCCGAGAACCGGCACGCGGAGGTCGCTGTCGCGACGGCCTCCTTCGGCATCGGGATCCCGGGCGCGGCCGTGCCGAGGGCCAGGACCGGAGCGGACGCGGGAAGGCCCGGGCCGGGAGAGGCCGGAGCTGCTCACCCGCAGCGGGCCGAGGCGACACATTCGCAGCGGGTCGAGGCCGCGTACGCGCAACGGGCCGAGGCGACACACGCGGAGCGGGCCGACGCCGGGTACGCGGAGGAGGGTTCCTCCGCGTACCCGGAGGGGGGTTCCTCAGCCGGGCAGGAGCTCGGACAGCGGGCCCAGGAGCGGCAGCTCTGACAGCGAGTCGCCCTCGGCGAGCGGCCCGGTCACGGCGCCCGTCGAGATCGGCTTGAAGTCCGCCACCTGCGGCGTCACGACATTGTCCAGCGGGTCCGTGCCGGTGTGCGCCAGCGGGTTGATCGCCAGGTGCTTGATGGGGCCGAGCGCCGAACCCAGGGCGGAGTGGGTGCCCAGCGTCGTGCCGACGGCCGAATCCGCGCCGAGGCCCGCCGCGTCGGTGAGAGCGGGCACCGCCACGCCGGCCGACGCCGAGCCGCCCGCCGCGAGGACGGCGGCCGCCGCGACGGTGGCGGTGGCCGCGGCGCGCAGCAGGGAGTTCGACTTCGGACGGGCGTGGTGTGACATGGCCACCTGCTTGGCATAGAGGTACGGCGATCGGGCGGAACGCGGCATGGGGACGCGCCCGGGGCGACGCTCGACGGCATGACACCGCGAAGGCCACCACTCGGCCACCCAGGGTAGCCATTCGGGCACGCAGCGTCCAAACCTTTCCCCGGGGGGTCACCCGCACGGCGCAATGCCGCACACTGGTCTCTCGTGAGTTCCTCTCCCTCCGGCACCCTCCCCGCCGCCCGCGTGATCCTGCTGACCGGGCCCTCCGGGTCCGGCAAGTCGTCCCTGGCCGCCCGCACCGGTCTGCCGGTGCTGCACCTCGACGACTTCTACAAGGAGGCCGACGACCCGACCCTCCCCCCAGCTGCCGCACGGCGCCGGGACGGACTGGGACTCGGCGCTGTCCTGGGACGCGGACGCGGCGGTCGCCGCGATCGGCGCGCTGTGCGCCACCGGGAGCGCCTCGGTACCCGAGTACGACATCGCGTCGAGCTCCATCACCGGTGAGATCCACGTCGAGCTGACCGGGTCCCCGGTCTTCGTCGCCGAGGGGATCTTCGCGGCCGACATCACCGACCGGTGCCGCGAACTGGGGCTGCTGGCGGACACGCTGTGCCTGCGCGGCCGTCCGGCCGTCACGGCCTGGCGGCGGTTCCGGCGCGATCTGGCCGAGGGCCGCAAGTCGGTGACGGTCCTGCTGCGCAGGGGCTGGCGCCTGATGCGCGGCGAGCGGGCGATCGTGGCCCGCCAGACGGCGCTGGGCGCCTACCCGTGCGGCCAGGACGAGGCGCTGCGCCGCATCACCGCACTGCCGCCGGCCCCCGCACTGCCGTCGGCCCCCGCCCCGCGGCGGTCGGACCGCCCGGCCGACGTACCGGTGGACGCGTAACCGAAAGGTGCGGGGTCAGGCAGTCCCCCCGGATTGCCCGACCCCGCACCCACCGCGCTCCCCCGACCGCGGTGTTTCCCCCC
>NZ_JAPVLU010000023.1 GCF_027158205.1 Streptomyces sp. H39-S7
TTCCGAACCCGGAAGCTAAGCCTTTCAGCGCCGATGGTACTGCAGGGGGGACCCTGTGGGAGAGTAGGACGCCGCCGAACAATCTTTGAGAAGAAGCCCCCAGGCTAATGCCTGGGGGCTTCTTTGCGTTCTCGGCAGGGTCGTTCCCTACAGTGGGGTCATGCGCTATGACCTGATCATCTTCGACAACGACGGCGTCCTGGTGGACAGCGAACCGATCTCCAACCGGATCCTGTCCGGCTATCTCACGGAACTCGGCCATCCCACGTCGTACGAGGAGTCGATCCGCGACTACATGGGCTCCGCGATGCACCGGGTCCACGAGTTGGTGCTGGAGCGCTCAGGACAGAAGTTGCCGGAGGACTTCGACGACGTCTTCCACGGACGGGTCTTCCAGGCGTTCCGGCAGGACCTCCGACCCGTGCCCGGAGTCGCGGACGTTCTGGCGAAGTTGGAGGCGGACGGTGTGCCGTTCTGCCTCGCCTCGTCGGGGAGCCACGAGCGGATCAGGGTGGCGCTGCACACGACCGGGCTCTTCGAGCACTTCGGCGAGGAGCGGATCTTCAGCTCGCAGGACGTCGGACGGGGGAAGCCGGCGCCCGACCTCTTCCTGCACGCCGCCCAGGTGATGGAGGCGGAGCCCGCCCGGTGCGCGGTCGTCGAGGACAGCCCGCTGGGCGTACAGGCGGCCGTTGCGGCCGGGATGGACGTGTACGGGTTCACGGCGATGACTCCCGCGGCGAAGCTCAGGGACGCCAACGCCCTGTTCAGCGACGCGCGCGAGCTCCTGGATCTGCTCGCCGGCCGATCGCCCAACTTGTGACCCGCAACACCTACTCATCCGTAGCTTCGGGATCTACGCTGCTCGCTCATGGACGCATCTCTGCGGCATGGCCGGGCCTCGCTGGCGGTCAGCTTCTTCAGCCAGGGCGTGGTCTTCGCCCTGCTCGTAACCCGTATCCCGGCGATCCAGGACCGCTACGGCATCAGTGACGGACTGCTGCCGGTCTTCCTCGCCGCTGTGCCGATCCTCGCCGGTGCGGGGAGTGTGGCGACCGAGCACCTGGTGAAGCGGGTGCGGCCCAGCGTCGTACTGCGGTGGGTCCAGCCGCTGGTGGCGCTGGTCCTGGTCGCGGCGGGTTCCGGGAACGCGATGTGGCAGATAGCCGTGGCGCTGGGCCTGTTCGGCATCTGTGTCGGCGGGCTCGACGCCTCCATGAACATGCTGGGTGTGAGTCTGCAGCGCACCTACGGCCGGAGCATCATGCTCGGCTTCCACGCCGCCTACAGCCTCGGCGGCATCGCCGGCGCCTCGCTGGCGTGGGCCGGGGCGCACTGGCACCTGTCGCTCGCGGTGCTCTACGCGCCGGTCGCCGTGGTGCTGATCCCGGTGGTGCTGGTGGCGAGCCGCCGGTACGTGGACCAGCGGCAGGAACCACTGGCCGAGGGCGCGGAAGCGCCGGCGGCGACCCCCGTGGCGATGCGGCTGCTGCTGCCGCTCTGCCTGGTGATGTCCTTCGCGTACATCGGCGACTCGACGGTCTCCAACTGGGGCGCGAAGTACCTGCAGGACACGCTCGGCAGCTCCGAGCAGCTGTCCACCGTTCCGTACAACATCTACATGGTGACGACCCTGCTCGGCCGGGCCGCCGGCGACCTGGGTGTGCGGCGCTTCGGCGCGGCCGCGGTGGTGCGGTTCGGGACGGTGCTGGCCGCGGTCGGCTTCGGGGTGGTGGCGGCGGCGCCGGGCCCGTGGGTCGGGATGATCGGGTTCACGCTGCTGGGATTCGGGCTCTGCGTCATCGTGCCGACCACGTTCGCCGCTGCGGGACGGCTCTTCCCCGGGGCCTCGGACACGGCCATAGCGCGGCTGAACATCTTCAACTACGTCGGCTTCCTGATCGGCGCCCCGCTGGTGGGTGCGATCGGCGACGCGTGGAGCTACCGGGGCGCGATGCTGATCCCGATGGTGCTGGTGCTGGCGACGCTCCTCTACGCCAAGTCGTTCGACACCGGTGAGGCCCGATACGGTGTCGGCCATGAGCGGCCGCGCACAGCTGATGTGGGATGAGCAGGTAACGGAGTACGACTTCGGCCCCGGGCATCCGATGGACCCGGTGCGGCTGTCCCTCACGATGCGGCTGGTGGAGGCTTTCGGGCTGGACCAGAGGATCAAGGTGACGGCGGCGCGGGCCGCCGGGGAGTCCACTCTCGGGCTGGTGCACCGCGCCGACTACGTGGCCGCGGTGCGGCGGGTTTCCGCCGATCCGCGGTCGGCCGAGCCGGCCTACGGCCTCGGTACCGAGGACAATCCGGCCTTCGCGAACATGCACCGGGCTTCCGCGCTGATCGCCGGGCAGTCCGTCGGCGCCGCTGAGGCGGTGTGGAGCGGTGACGTTGCTCACGCGGTGAACTTCGCGGGCGGTCTGCACCACGCGATGCCGGGCTCCGCCGCGGGCTTCTGCGTGTACAACGACGCCGCGCTGGCGGTGGCGCGGCTGCTGGAGCTCGGTGCGGAGCGCGTGGTCTACGTGGATGTCGACGTGCACCACGGGGACGGGGTCCAGGCGGCCTTCTGGGACGATCCGCGGGTTCTGACGATCTCGCTGCACGAGCACCCGCGGACGCTGTTCCCGCAGACCGGCTGGCCGGAGGAGACCGGTGGCGCCGGTGCGGAGGGCGGGGCGGTGAACGTCGCGCTGCCGGCCGGGACGGGCGACGCGGGATGGTTGCGCGCGTTCCACGCCGTCGTACCGGAGTTGATCGCCGCCTTCGCCCCGCAGGTCATCGTCTCGCAGCACGGGGCGGACACCCACTTCGAGGACCCGCTGGCGCACCTCGCGGTGAGCCTGGACGCCCAGCGCGCCGTCGCCGAGGCGTGTCACGAGCTGGCGCACGAGCATGCCGGGGGCCGCTGGGTGGCGCTCGGCGGGGGTGGTTACGCGGTGTCGGACGTCGTGCCGCGCTCCTGGACGCACCTGGTGGCGATCGCCGCGGGCGCGCCGATCGACCCGACCGCCGAGACGCCGGAGCCGTGGCGGCACGAGGTGTACCGGGCGACGCGGGCGATGGCGCCCGCGCGGATGACGGACGGCCGCCACCCGGTGGCCTGGCGGAGTTTCGAGGATGCCGGGTACGACCCGGCGGACCGGCTCGACCAGGCGGTCCTCGCCACCCGGCGCGCGGTGTTCCCCCTGCACGGCCTGCTGGCCTGACGCCGCCAGGGGGCGGTCAGGAGGCGCGGTCAGGAGGCGCGCGCGGGATGGGTGGTATTAGGTACCAATCACCCGCAAGGGGTGTGTTTTCCGGTTTCGCGGGGATGGCGGGGGCGTAGAAGGCAGTATCGGGGGCGTGCTGAGTGTCGGCGCGCTGCGCGCGCATCTGCTGGCGGCCCGGCTGGCCGGTCCCGTGGCGACGCCCCGGGAGAAAAGTCTGCTGAGTTATCGGTTGTTCGCGGCGCGGGATCCGCGGCTGACACTCGGCCTCGACCCCGAAGGCACCTGGGGTACGGCGGAGTTGCTCCGGTTGATGGCCGAAAGATGCGGCGTCTCGCCGGATCCCGGGCACACTTCGGGGCAGGATGTGATCGACCCCGACTGCACGGTGGCGGCGCTCGACGCTTTCGCGGAACGTTTGGGGCGGGCGGCGACCGACCGGGTACCGGTGTTGATCGGAACAGGTCATCCGCACCGACTTTTGGGCTTCTACGCCGCATTGGCCGCGGCCTTGTCGGCGGCAGGATGTCCTGTCCTCACCTCCGCGCACGGTCGACCTGTCGACATTCCGACCCGATTCGGGCTACGCCAGCACAACCTTTGGTACGTAGGCGGAGTCGCGACGGTCCGCACTGTGGACGCGATTCCCACGGCGGACGAGTCCGGGACGCACACGCACTCCCCCCTCCCGGTTCGTACCGCGCTGGCCGCCGCGGCCGGCCGCGGGGGGCAGTTGCCGGGGCTGGTGGTCGGTGATCACGGGTGGGTCTGCGGGGCTGGTCAGCTGGGCATTGAGGCGATCGGGCTGGCGGACGCCGATGATCCCGCGGTCTTCGTGGCCGAGGCGGAGGGCCGGGTTTCCGTCGCCGTTCCGCTTGATGACGCTGTGCGCTCCGATTACTACCGACCGCTTACACGCTATGTACTCAATCGAGCGTGTCTGTCACAGTAGTCAACCGATCGCAACTCCTCTTCCCCACTTGCATCACCCGCACCTAATCTGGGGAGGAGCGCACGTGCCTGCTGGAGTCACCGGAGGGGAAGCCGGTGGCCGTCATGTGCGGAAGGTTCAGGTGTGTCATGGCTGCTAGCGACAGGCCTCTCAACGAGGTCGTTTTCCTGACTGTGGCGGAGGTCGCCTCAGTAATGCGTGTGTCCAAGATGACCGTGTACCGATTGGTGCACAGCGGTCATCTGCCGGCGATCCGGGTGGGCAGGTCCTTCCGGGTGCCAGAACAAGCCGTCCACGACTACCTGCGTGAGTCCTACGTGGGGGTGGGGGAATCCGCTTGACGGCCTTCTCGGTCGCCTCGGTTCTACCCGCCCCCTCAGGGCGGGTAGGCTTGGCCGACGTAGGTCGTGTGGGCTCGGACGCCCCGCACCGAGTGAAAACGAAGCGAGGGTAGTCGTGGGCTCTGTCATCAAGAAGCGGCGCAAGCGTATGGCCAAGAAGAAGCACCGCAAGCTGCTGAAGCGTACGCGTGTGCAGCGTCGCAACAAGAAGTAAGCGAGCCACTCGCTGCACTTCCTGCCCTCCCACCACCGTGCTCCGCGCGGCGGTGGGAGGGCAGCTGCGTTTCCGGGGGCCCTGCGATGCCCGGAACGCGCCCGGGGGCAGCCGGAGGTGCGGGGGTGTCCGCCGCACGGGGGGCGTTCCGGCCGACGGCCCGATGCCGTCATCACAGCGCAACAACGAACCGATACGGTGCGTACATCCCTGATGGAAGGCGCTGAATCGTGGGCAAGGTGGTGCTCGTCACCGGAGTCGCGCGAAAGCTGGGCGGCCGGTTCGTCCGCCGGATCCAGCATGATCCGGAAGTGGACCGGGTGATCGGCGTGGACGCCGAGGTGCCCGAGCACCAGCTGGGCAGCGCGGAATTCGTCCGGGCGGACATCCGGCACCCGATGATCGCCAAGGTGCTCGCCCAGCACAACGTCGACACCGTGGTGCACATGGACGTCAGCGGCACCCCGCTGGGCTCCGGCGGCCGGACGCAGGTCAAGGAGACCAACGTCATCGGCACGATGCAGCTGCTGGGGGCGTGCCAGAAGGCGCCGGCGGTGCGCCGCCTCGTGGTGAAGTCGACGACGAGTGTCTACGGCTCCGCGCCCCGTGACCCGGCGGTGTTCACCGAGACCATGCCGCCGAAGTCGCTGCCCAGCGGTGGCTTCGCGAAGGACGCGGTCGAGGTCGAGGGCTACGTGCGCGGATTCGCGCGCCGCCGGCCGGACGTGGCGGTCGCCGTCCTGCGGTTCGCCAACATCCTCGGCCCGCAGGCCGACTCCCCGCTCGCGGAGTACTTCTCGCTGCCGGCGCTGCCGACCGTGTTCGGCTACGACCCGCGGCTGCAGTTCGTGCACGAGGACGACGTGACCGACGTGCTGGTCCTCGCCTCGCTCGACGCCCGCCGCGGGACGCTCAACAGCGGCACGTTCAACATCGCGGGCGACGGCGTACTGCTGCTGTCCCAGACCGCGAGGCGGCTCGGCCGGCCCACCGTCCCGGTGCTGCTGCCCGCCGTCACCTGGATCGGGCAGATGCTGCGCACGGCGGGGGTCACCGACTTCTCCCCGGAACAGATCCGCCTGCTGACGCACGGCAGAGTGGTGGACACCACTCAGATGCGTGAGACGCTCGGGTTCGCGCCCAGGTACACGACGGCCGAGACCTTGGGCGACTTCGCCCGCAGCCGTGGCCCCGGCCTGCTGCCGCCCGACCGGCTCGCCCGCACGGTCGACGCGATCGCCGCCGCACTTCCCGCGGGCGCCAACCGGACGTGAGAGCCCCAACGAGGAGGAGCCGCAGCATGGCGGATGCCAAGGTCATCCCGTTCGACGAGGACACACGTGCCCGTCGGGGGCCGGGCCGGCCGCGCGGACGGGCGGGGGCCCGGAAGAAGAGCGACGGGGCCGCTTCGCCGGCCTCCCTGTCCGCCGTCCCGGCGGAGTTCCCGGACGAGTCGGCCACCGCGCCGGAGCCCCGCGCTCCGCGTGATGCCGCCGACCCCGCGGGTCCGTCCGGAACGGCCCGTGAGGGCGCTCAGCAGGGCCAGGACGGCTCTGCGGACGACCCGGGGGCAATCGGCGGCGCCGATGCGGCCGATGGCGGTGGCGGCCCGCGCACGGCGCCCGCGGCGGCCGTCGCCGAGGCCCTGACCGACGCGCTCACCGGTGCGGCCGAGCGGCTGATGGGAGCCCGCTGGGACCGCAAGGTCGCCCACGGGCTGTCGTTCCTGCGGCGCCGGATCACCGGGGACTACGAGGTCGACGAGTTCGGCTACGACGAGCAGCTCACCGAGCAGGTGCTCATGTCGGTGCTGCGGCCGATCTTCGACCAGTACTTCCGGGTCGAGGTCAAGGGCATCGAGAACATCCCGGCCGAGGGCGGCGCCCTGGTCGTCGCCAACCACTCCGGGACGCTGCCGCTCGACGGGCTGATGGCGCAGGTCGCCGTCCACGACCACCACCCGGCCGGCCGCCACCTGCGGCTGCTCGCCGCCGACCTGGTCTTCGTGCTCCCGGTGGTGAACGAGCTGGCCCGCAAGGCGGGCCACACGCTGGCCTGCGCCGAGGACGCCCAGCTGCTGCTGGAACGCGGTGAGGTCGTCGGGGTGATGCCGGAGGGCTTCAAGGGTCTCGGCAAGCCCTTCGCCGACCGCTACAAGCTGCAGCGCTTCGGGCGGGGCGGCTTCGTCTCGACGGCGTTGAAGACCGGGGCGCCGATCATCCCGTGCTCGATCGTGGGGGCGGAGGAGATCTACCCCATGGTCGGCAACTCCAAGACGCTGGCGCGCCTGCTGGGCGTGCCGTACTTCCCCGTCACGCCGACGTTCCCGTGGCTGGGGCCGCTGGGCCTGGTGCCGCTGCCGACGAAGTGGACGATCCAGTTCGGCGAGCCGATCAGGACCGACCAGTACCCGCCGGAGGCGGCCGAGGACCCGATGCTGGTCTTCAACCTGACGGACCAGGTGCGGGAGACCATCCAGCACACGCTGTACAAGCTGCTGGTGCAGCGGCGGTCCGTGTTCTTCTGAGCCGAAGGCGGCGGCCGCCGCCTTCGGCCGGAGAACGCCTGTGGGGTGGGTCCGGGCCGCCCGCCCGGACCCACCCCACACGTATGCCCGGCCGCCGGCTACTCCTTGGCGTCCTCCGCCCCGAGGCCGAGGCCCGGGAGCAGGCCGGGGAGCAGCGGGGGCAGGTTGACGGACGGCGGGGTCGCCGTCGCCGGTCCGGACGAGTTCTCCTCGCCGGTACCCGGGGACGGGGGGAGCAGCCCGTCCGTTCCGCCGATCAGGCGGTCCTTGTCGGTGCCGGCGCTCGGGCTGCTGGTGGTGCCCGGTGTGCCGCTGTGACCCTCCGCGGTGGCGGAGGGGTGCGGCGCCGGGGTGGCCGTGCCGCTGTGGCCGGTACCGGAGGAGCCGGGTTTGCCGCTCTGCCGGTGCGCGGGGCCTTCGCTGCCCTGAGGGTGGGGGAGCTTTCCGGCCAGAGGCGCGACATCGTGCTCTATGGCGTCGAAGACCGACGTGACCTGGTTGCTCACATCACCGAGCTGGGTGGGCAGCCGGTCGCGCAGCTGGCTCCAGCCCTCGCGGTGCGAGGCGTTGAACTCGTTCAGCACTTCCATCGGCTGCAGCGAGCCGTCGCGCTGGTACGCCGCGGTGAGCAGCCGGTGGCCTTCCGCGGCCTCCTGGTGCATCCCGAGGAGCGCCCGGCGGACCTCGTTGACCGACTCGCTGTCGAGGTCGCCCGAGCGACCGCGCTCCATGAGGCGCCGGGCCTCCTGCATGCGGGTCGCGGCCATGTCCAGGAGGACGCCTCCTCGGGAGGCGTCGTTGTTGGCCATGTCCAGCTTGAGATCCTCCATGCCCCGTTTGAGGCCGTAGAGGGTGTCCCCTGGCAGTGCGTTCGTACTGGCCGCCGCGACTCCGCCCAGGGCTCCGGCCGCGACGCCCACGGAGAGCCCGCCGGCGGCGAGCCGGCGGGACCAGCGGGAACGTGGCCTGAGTTTCCCGAGCCCGGTGGCGCGGTGCGCGCCGCCGGTGCGTTGCTCGGGGACCTTGGGGGAGACCTCAAGGCTGCCATCGGCGAGCGCGGTCTCCATCGCGGCGATCAGTTGAGCACGTTGCACCGTCTTCGCCTCGGCGCTCAGCACCGGCGGCTGCCGGTTGCCGATGGCGCCGACCAGAGCCAGCAGCTGCCCCTGATCGGGGTCGGCGTGCCGGTCCGTGGCATGGGCGCCGTGTTCGCCGGCGGGCTCCTGGGGTGTGCTGTCGGAGTTCCGGGGGTCTCCCCCGGAAAACCGGCAGTCTCAAGGGCCTGGGCGAAGGCGTTCGCCCTACGGTGTGCCGTTGCTTGTCCGATCATGGGCGGCACCTCCTCTCGTCATCCACACTCGACTCCCGAAGCCGCCCGGAAGGTTGCATTCCTTGTTTCTGTCCACCCAATCGAGTGACTGGAAGCGGCCAGAGCGCGGCAGAGAGGTGTCTGCATGTGGTGCAACGAGCGGCGCGCCAGTTGGGTTACGCGGTCATGATGATCGGACTGGAGCGGCCGGGAAAAAGACCGTTGGGAGTGGGGAAAAAGGGACAACTCCGGCTCACCGGGCGTCTTCGGGCAGCAGTCGGGCCAAGGTCCGCACAGCGCGGTACTGAAGGGTCTTGATCGCCCCTTCGTTCTTGCCCATGATGCGTGCCGTCTCGGCGACCGACAGGCCCTGCAGGAAGCGCAGCGTCACGCACTCCTGCTGCTGCGGGTTGAGTTTCCTGACCGCGACGAGCAGCGCCTCGTTGGAGAGCTGTTCCAGTACCGAGTCCTCGGGGCTGCGCTCGACCTCGTTCGCGTCGAGCATCTCGCCGGTGGTGACCTCGAGCCGGAAGCGGCTGGACTTGAAGTGGTCGGCGACCAGGTTGCGGGCGATGGTGACGAGCCACGCGCCGAAGTCGCGGCCCTGCCAGGTGAAGGTGCCGATCCGGCGCAGGGCGCGCAGAAACGTCTCGCTGGTGAGGTCCTCGGCGGTCGCCTTGCCGCCGACGCGGTAGTAGATGTAGCGGTAGACGGTGTCGGAGTAGTGGTCGTAGAGCCGGCCGAAGGCCTCGGTCTCGCCGGCCTGGGCCCGCTCGACGAGGTCCATCATCCGGCCGCTGTCACTGTCCGCGGCGGGACGGCGAGCGGTGGGTCCGCCTGCGGCGTTGCTGCCGGAGCCGCTCCGAGGGGTGTTCCGGGTGCGTCTGCCTGCGGCGGTGCTGACTTCGGCCAGTGCGTACGCGGGGCCGGGGGAAAAGGGCGTGGCGAGGGCGGGCTCGGCGAACGCGGGGACGACACGCAGGCAGTCGTTCACCAAAGCGCGCAGCGTTGCCAGGCCGGAGGTGTCAACCCCGTCGTGTGGGTACACGGGACTCCCAGAGGCAGAACTTCCATCACGTGCAGTACGGGACCGTGCACGCGCCGTGGTCGACGTGTGGGTTCCGATTGCGTCTGAGGAGAATAACGCTTCGTACAGGCAGCGCTACACCGTGTTGCCTAAATCGCCGATTACGTCGGTTCCTTGGTGCATTGGTGATCGATCAATTATCGAACAATGAACCGAAGTTGACCGCTTATGTTCGTGAATTGGTCGCGAGGAGTGCGTGTTGTGGCTGTGTGGCAGCACTGCGACGGCGGGGGACCGGAGGGCACGACCTAGCGGCGGCGTCGGTGGATCGCCACCGCGGCGAGCGCGCCGCCCGCCACCGCGCCCACCCCGGCCGCGGCCGGGATGCCGATCTTCGCGGCCTTGCGGCCGGTGCGGTAGTCGCGCAGCCGCCAGCCCTCGGCGCGGGCGTGCTTGCGCAGCCGGGCGTCGGGGTTGATCGCGTACGGGTGCCCGACGAGCGACAGCATCGGGATGTCGTTCGACGAGTCGCTGTAGGCGGCGCAGCGTGACAGCTGGAGCCCCTCGGCGCCGGCGAGCGCCCGGACCGCCTCGGCCTTGGACGGCCCGTGCAGCGGTTCGCCGACGAGCCGGCCGGTGTAGACGCCGCCGACGGATTCGGCGACGGTGCCCAGCGCGCCGGTCAGGCCCAGCCGACGGGCGATGATCGTCGCGGTCTCCACGGGTGCGGCCGTGACCAGCCAGACCCGCTGGCCCGCGTCGAGGTGGGCCTGGGCGAGCGCCCGGGTGCCCGGCCAGATCTTCTCGGCCATGTACTCGTCGTAGATCTCCTCGCCGATCGACATGAGCTCCTCGACGCGGTGCCCCTTGACGATCGACAGCGCGCTGTCCCGCGCGTCCTGCATGTGCTCGGGGTCCTCGGAACCGGCGAGCCGGAACCAGGCCTGCTGCCAGGCGAAGCGGGCGAGCTCGCGCTTGTGGAAGAACTTCCGCTTGTACAGGCCGCGGCCGAAGTGGAAGATCGCGGCGCCCTGCATCACGGTGTTGTCGAGGTCGAAGAAGGCCGCGGCGTGCGGATCCCCGACGACGGGGAACTCGGGCGCGGCACCGTTCCCGTCCGGCTTTCCCGGTCTTCCGTTCTTTCCGGGCCCGGCGTCCGCCGCGGGAGCTTCCGTCTCCTGGGCGTGTCCGGCCGGCGCCGCGAGGGCGGCCTCGGCCGCGGCCTCGCCTGCGAGCACGCTGCGCGCGGTGGCGGAGCGCTTACGGGGGGTGAGCCATTGCAAAGCGGCCATGCGGCGAGCATAGCCATTCTGTTCGGCCGCCCCTTGCCGCGGAAGGAGCGACGGCGTGAACTCCTCGCGACGTACGTGTTACCCGACGGCCGGGTCCGCCGGAAGGGATGCGGGGGCACAATGTCTCGAATGAGTCCCCTCCTGCGCCGCAGCGCCCGCAAGGATCCCGCCGACCGCACCGTGACGCTGATCGGCAAGCCCGGCTGCCATCTGTGCGACGACGCCCGTGTGGTGATCGAGAAGGTCGCGGGGGAGCTCGGTTCCCGGGTCGAGGAGCGGGACATCACCCAGGACGAGGAGCTGTACCGCAGGTACTGGGAGCAGATCCCGGTGGTGCTGGTCGACGGTGAGCAGCACGACTTCTGGCGGGTCGACGAGCAGCGGCTGCGTACCGCGCTCACCGGCTGAGCCCTTTTTGGGCGCGTTACACGTGGAGCGCGCATTCGATTACCATCGGGTTCGGTTTGTACACCGGGGGCTAGGCGTGAGGATGTGGGCGCGTGCTCTCCGGACGGTTCCAGGGGTCTGGCGGCTATGCCGTCGTGGACCTGGAGGCCACCGGGTCCAGTTCACGGCGGCACCGGGTGGTCGAGGTGGCGGTCGTGCTGCTCGACCGGGAGTGCGTCCCGCAGGGCGAGTTCAGTACGTTGATCGATCCCCAGGGGCCGGTCGGCCCGACCCATATCCACGGCATCGAGGGGCACGATCTCGGTGGGGCGCCGACGTTCGCGGGGATCGCTCCGCGGCTGCTGGGGCTGCTGAGCGGCAGGGTGCTGGTGGGGCACAACGTGGGCTGTGATCGGGCGTTCCTGGCCGCGGAGTACGCGCGGCTGGGTGTGCGGCTGCCGGCCGTGCCGGAGCTGTGCACGATGCGGATGGCCGTCTCGCGGGTACCCGCTCCGAGCGGATTCTCGCTGGGGGCTTGCGTAGCGGACGCCGGACTGGGTGACTGGGCGGCGCACACGGCGCTGGGTGACGCGCGGGCCACCGCGCGGCTGTTCGCGCATTACGCGGCGGACGCACCGGACCTGGCCGGCGTGCCGGGAGCGCTGGAGGCGGCGGCGGAAGTGGAGTGGCCGGTGATCGCGCACACGCCGGAGGCCGAGGCGCTGTGGCTCGGGAGGCGTTCCGTTGATCGTCCGGAGGACCGGTCGGTAGGGCAGTCGGCGGAAATGCCGAAGGGCCCGAAGGGATGGAACGATTCGCCACAGCAAATGGTTTCTTATGTCCGGAATGGGAGCGCGTGATGCCGGTCACTTCCCCCGGACAAATCGGACACTATCTTTGTGCACGCGTTCACAAAGACATAGCCTGGCATGCACGGGGCGGCCCCGGGGACTGTGGTTCCTGGACGTCTACGCTCTACCCGCAGGAGCATCGTGGCAACTAGCCGTTCTCACCGACCGGCGACCCGCAGCCGAGGTATCCCCGAGGCCACCGTCGCCAGGCTTCCGCTGTACCTGCGGGCTCTCACCACGCTTTCCGAGCGTTCGGTGCCCACGGTGTCGTCGGAGGAACTCGCGACCGCCGCGGGCGTCAACTCCGCGAAGCTGCGCAAGGACTTCTCCTACCTCGGCTCCTACGGGACCCGCGGCGTCGGCTACGACGTCGAGTACCTCGTCTACCAGATCTCCCGCGAACTGGGCCTCACCCAGGACTGGCCGGTCGTGATCGTCGGTATCGGCAACCTCGGCGCCGCGCTCGCCAACTACGGCGGCTTCGCCTCCCGCGGGTTCCGCGTCGCGGCCCTCATGGACGCCGACGCCGCCCTCGCCGGGAAGCTGGTGGCCGGACTCCCCGTCCGGCACATCGACGAGCTCGAGGCCATCGTCGAGGACAACCAGGTGTCGATCGGCGTCATCGCGACCCCGGCCGGCGCCGCGCAGGAGGTCTGCGACCGCCTCGTCACCGCCGGCGTCACCTCCATCCTGAACTTCGCGCCCACCGTGCTGCAGGTCCCCGAGGGCGTGGACGTCCGCAAGGTCGACCTCTCCATCGAGCTGCAGATCCTCGCGTTCCACGAGCAGCGCAAGGCCGGCGAGCAGGGCCAGAGCCCGGACGGGGACGTGCCCGCCGTGATGCCCGCATGAGTGTTCTCGTTGTCGGCCTGAGCCACCGCAGCGCACCGGTCAGCCTGCTGGAGCGGGCCGCGCTCGCGGACGAGGCCAAGGCCAAACTGCTGCAGGACGCGCTGGCCGCCGAGCCCGCGACCGAAGCGGCGGTGCTCGCCACCTGCAACCGCATCGAGCTCTACGCGGACGTGGACAAGTTCCACGCCGGCGTCGCCGAGCTGTCGATGCTGCTGTCACTGCACAGCGGCGTCGGCCTCGAAGAGCTCACCCCCTACCTCTACGTGCACTACGAGGACCGGGCGGTCCACCACCTGTTCTCGGTCGCCTGCGGCCTGGACTCCATGGTGGTCGGCGAGGGCCAGATCCTCGGCCAGATCAAGGACGCGCTCGCCCTCGGCCAGGACCTGCACACCGCGGGCCGGCTCCTCAACGACCTGTTCCAGCAGGCCCTGCGGGTCGGCAAGCGCGCCCACAGCGAGACCGGCATCGACCGGGCCGGGCAGTCGCTCGTCACCTTCGGCCTCGACCAACTGGCCGGCACCACCGGCAAGCTCGCCGGCAAGCGCGTCCTCGTGGTCGGCGCCGGTTCGATGTCCTCGCTCGCCGCCGCGACCCTGGCCCGCGCGGGCGTCACCGAACTCGTCATCGCCAACCGCACCGCGGACCGCGCGGAGCGCCTCGCGGCGCAGCTCGGCGGCCGGGCCGCCGACTTCGACGCCGTCGCCGGCGAACTGGCCTCGGCCGACCTCGTCGTGTCGTGTACTGGGGCGACCGGCCTGGTCCTGGACCACGCCACCGTCGCCGCCGCCGTCGCCACCCGCACCGCGACCGGCGCCGGCTCCGCCCCGCTGGCCCTGCTCGACCTGGCCATGCCGCGCGACGTCGACGCCGCCGTGCACGGCCTCGAAGGCGCCCACCTGGTCGACATAGAGTCGCTCGCCGAGGCCTCCGCGGACGCCCCGATGGCCGCCGACGTCGACGAGGTCCGCAAGATCGTCGCCGCCGAGGTCGGTGCCTTCGGCGCCGCCCAGCGCGCGGCCCGGATCACCCCCACCGTCGTCGCGCTGCGCGCGATGGCCGCCGACGTCGTCACCGGGGAACTCACCCGGCTCGACGGACGCCTCCCCGACCTGGACGACAAGCTGCGCGCGGAGATCACCCAGACCGTGCGCCGCGTCGTCGACAAGCTCCTGCACGCGCCCACCGTGCGGGTCAAGCAGCTCGCGGGCGAACCCGGCGGCGCCGGGTACGCCGACGCGCTGCGTGAACTCTTCGACCTCGACCCGCAGGCGGTCGCCGCCGTCAGCAGGGCCGACGACCCGAATCGAGGGCGGCCATGAACGGCCCCACCGCATTGAAACTGGGCACCCGGCGCAGCAAGCTCGCCATGGCGCAGTCCGGCATGGTGGCGGAGCAGGTGCGCCAGCTGACCGGCCGACCGGTCGAGCTCGTCGAGATCACCACGTTCGGGGATGTCTCCCGTGAGCAGCTCGCGCAGATCGGCGGCACCGGAGTCTTCGTCTCCGCGCTGCGGGACGCGCTGCTCGCCGGTGAGATCGACTTCGCCGTGCACTCGCTCAAGGACCTGCCGACGACGCCCGCCGAGGGGCTCACGCTCGCCGCGATCCCGGTCCGCGAGGACCCGCGCGACGCGCTCGTGGCCCGCGACGGGCTGACGTTCGAGGAGCTCGTGGCGGCCGCCGCCGCGCTGGGCCGGCCGGCCCGCGTCGGCACCGGGTCCCCGCGCAGGATGGCGCAGTTGAACGCCTGGGCCCGCAGCCTGGGCGGAGCGGTCGAGACGGTGCCCATCCGCGGTAACGTCGACACCCGTATCGGCTTCACCACCTCCGGTGAGCTCGACGCCGTCGTCCTGGCCGCGGCCGGGCTCAGCCGCCTCGGCCGCCTCGGTGACGCGACCCAGCTGATCTCCGTCGACGCCGTCCTGCCCGCCCCGGGACAGGGCGCGCTCGCCATCGAGTGCGCCGCCGGTAACGCGGCGGGACTGGCGCTGGCGGCACAACTTGCGGAACTCGACGACCCGTTCACCCGGGCCGCCGTCACCGCTGAACGATCACTGCTCGCCGCCCTTGAGGCCGGCTGCTCCGCCCCTGTGGGCGCGCTCGCCGACCTGGTGGCCGACGGGCAGATTTCCGAGCTGCGCCTGCGGGGGGTCGTCGGCACGACCGACGGCACCCAGCTGGTGCAGATGTCCATCACTGGTGCAACCCCTGAGTCCGCGGATGACGCCGCGGTTCTCGGTCGCGAACTCGCGGCCGAGATGCTCGCCAAGGGCGCAGCCGGTCTTATGGGGGAGCGCGTACTTTGAGCCCCACCGCCGTCAATCACTCCGGCCTCGGCCACGTCACCTTCCTCGGTGCCGGGCCCGGTGATCCCGGGCTGTTGACCCTGCGCGCCGTCGAGGCGCTGGCCCATGCCGACCTGCTGGTCGGCGAGCCGCATGTACTGGAGGTCGTGCGTACGCACGCCCGAGCAGATGTGGGCACGGCTGAACCAGCCGCGGGCGAGGGCGCGTTGGACGCCTCCGCTGCTGCCGCCCAGCTTGTCATGGCGTCCGCGCGCACCGGAAAGCGGGTCGTCCGTGCGGTAGCGGGTGATCCCGGCCTGGACAACTCCTCGGCGAGCGAGATGCTCGCCTGCGCGGCCGCCGGCATTCCCTTCGAGGTCGTGCCGGGTGTCTCCGCGGCCATGGGCGTACCCGCCTACGCCGGGGTCCCGCTCAGCGCGGACGTCCGCTGCATCGACGCCGCCACCGCCTCCGACCGCTGCTGGAGCGAGGTCGGCGCGAGCGAGGCCACGCTGGTCCTCACCACGACGCTGCAGACCGTGGTCTCCGCCGCCGCCGAACTGGTCGCGGCGGGCCGCAAGCCCGACACGCCGCTGACCGTCACGGTCGCCGGCACCACGACCCGGCAGCGCACCTGGACCGCGACCCTGGCCACGATCGCCTCCGAGCTCAAGGCCACCAAGGCCCTGCCGACGCCCGAGGGCCCGATCGCGGCGATAGCCGTCGTCGGCCAGCGCAGTCTGCAGCGAGCTCAGCTGTCCTGGTTCGAGACCAAGCCGCTCTTCGGCTGGCGCGTCCTGGTGCCGCGCACCAAGGAGCAGGCCGCCTCGCTGTCGGACCAGCTGCGCTCGTACGGCGCGGTCCCGCACGAGGTGCCGACGATCGCCGTGGAGCCGCCGCGCACCCCGCAGCAGATGGAGCGGGCGGTCAAGGGTCTGGTCACCGGGCGTTACGAGTGGATCGCTTTCACGTCGGTGAACGCCGTCAAGGCGGTGCGGGAGAAGTTCGAGGAGTACGGGCTCGACGCGCGCGCCTTCGCGGGGATCAAGGTCGCCGCGGTCGGCGAGCAGACCGCCCAGTCGCTGGTCGAGTTCGGCGTGAAGCCGGATCTCGTCCCGAGCGGTGAGCAGTCGGCGGCCGGCCTGCTGGACGACTGGCCGCCGTACGATCCGGTCTTCGACCCGATCGACCGGGTGTTCCTGCCGCGTGCGGACATCGCTACGGAGACGTTGGTGGCCGGCCTGGTCGAGCTGGGCTGGGAGGTCGACGACGTCACTGCTTATCGGACGGTGCGGGCTTCGCCTCCGCCGGCCGACACGCGGGAGGCGATCAAGGGCGGCGGGTTCGACGCGGTGCTCTTCACTTCGTCGAGCACGGTGCGGAATCTGGTCGGCATCGCCGGGAAGCCGCACAACGTCACGGTGATCGCGTGCATCGGTCCCGCGACGGCGAAGACGGCGGAGGAGCACGGGCTGCGGGTCGACGTGATGTCGCCGGAGCCGTCCGTGCATGCGCTGGCGCAGGCCTTGGCCGACTTCGGGACGGCGCGGCGGATGGCGGCGGAGGACGCGGGCGATCCTGTGACGCGGCCCAGCGAGCGGCGGCCGGGATCGCGGCGGCGGGCGCGCGTGTAGTTCTTCGGCGAGGGGTACGGTGCGGGTCCGCTCTTCAGGGGCGGGGCCGCGCCGGGGTATCTCCTCGGACGACGAACGCTCGTGCCTGTTGCAAGGTGACGGCCGGATTCGTTCGTCGTCCTGCGGGGACACCCCGCCACTGCCCCTCCGGCCGGTGTGTGGGTGTGCCCCGCGTGCGTGGTGGTCCTGACCCGCCATACCCCCCTCAGTCCGCTCCGGCCGACGTCTAGTCGGGAAGTGCATGCTGTGACCGGGCGTAGCGTGGACGTCTGGAACGTCTCCAGCGCTGGAGGAAGGCTCGGACATGACTGGCTACGGTGATTTCCCCGGAGTGCGCCCCCGCAGGCTGCGCACCAGCCCGGCGATGCGGCGCCTGGTCGCCGAGACCCGGCTGAACCCCGCCGAGCTGATCCTGCCCATGTTCGTCCGCGAGGGCCTCAGCGAGCCGGTGGCGGTCTCCTCCATGCCGGGCGTCTTCCAGCACACCCGCGACACCCTGCGGAAGGCGGCCCTGGAAGCTGCCGAGGCGGGCGTCGGCGGGATCATGCTCTTCGGGGTCCCGGCGGAGAAGGACGCGCTCGGCACGCAGGGCACCGAGCCGGACGGAGTCCTGCAGGTGGCCATCCGCGATGTCGTGGGTGAGGTCGGGGACGCGGTGGTGGTGATGTCCGACCTGTGCCTGGACGAGTTCACCGACCACGGCCACTGCGGAGTGCTCGACGCGCAGGGCCGGGTCGACAACGACGCGACGCTGGAGCGCTACGCCGAGATGGCGCAGGTGCAGGCGGACGCGGGCGTCCACGTGGTGGGGCCGTCCGGGATGATGGACGGTCAGGTCGGCATCGTGCGCGATGCGTTGGACGCGGTGGGGCATCAGGACGTCTCCATCCTGGCGTACACCGCGAAGTACGCGTCGGCCTTCTTCGGGCCCTTCCGCGAGGCCGTCGACTCGTCGCTCACCGGCGACCGCAAGACCTACCAGCAGGACCCGGCGAACTTCCGCGAGTCCCTGCGCGAGCTGGCCCTGGATCTTGCCGAGGGCGCCGACATGGTGATGGTCAAGCCCGCACTGCCGTACCTGGACGTGCTGCGGAAGGTCGCCGACACGGTCGACGTGCCGGTCGCCGCGTATCAGGTCAGTGGTGAGTACGCGATGGTCGAGGCGGCGGCGGCCAATGGCTGGATCGATCGCGATCGCACCATCATGGAGACGCTCACGTGCGTGCGGCGGGCCGGCGCGAACATGATCCTCACCTACTGGGCGACCGAGGTCGCGCAGCGGCTGGGTCGCGAGGGCTGACCGAGGCAGGGGTTACGGTCACACGGGCTGCCCGGCGGGGCAGTATGGGATTGTCACGCCACCAGAAGGAGACGAGTCGGCCATGAGCGCGGAACGAGCGAGCAGCCCCGGTGCGGTACCGCAACCGTCCGCGGCACCCGAGGCGTTGCGTTCTGCTCTGGCAATAGTCGCTCCAGGCCGGCTTCCTGCATTCGACCAGGAACGTATCGCCGCCACCGACGCGGCCCGTACGGCTGTCTCGGCCGCTCCCTTGAGGCGTTTTGTGGAACAGTGGGCCGTATACGTCGCGATCGAGCGTCACCCTGACCGCGCCGCACGCCTGCGGGAACTCGAAGCGCTGGCGGCGACTGCGTCGGATCGTGACGAGGCTCGCCGCATCGCCGCCGAGGTAAGCGAGATCCTCGCCACCGCCGCGATCGAGGCCGGACTCGACCGTGGCGGGGACGGCACATGAGCGGCACCTCCGGGTGGTACTGGGAGTACGTCCCCGACGAGTCTGCCGGGCGGTGGCTGGGTGAACGTGCTGATCGTGCCTCGGGGCTGTCTCGTGGCGATCGTCATGATCGTGCCGCCCGTCCAGCACCTGTGAGCCGGGCGTGCGGTTCGCCAGGTCCGTCCTACGACGCCGCGTAGGCAGTGAGTGGGGCGAGTCTCTGCGGGACCCCGGCAGGATCGTCCGGTGCGACTTCGGGGCGTCCCGGCGGACGGCCGCGACAGGCTGGCTGAGGGGCGGCCAATTTCGAAAATAGGTTCGAGTTCTGTTCTGGGTGGGCAGGTTGATTTGGTCAACTCGCCCTCCCTGGAGAGGAATTCACCTGTGCACGCACAAAACGGGGGCCGCCGGGCCGTCCGCGCACTGTTCACCGGTCTGCTGGCGTCGGCCGGGCTGATCGGTGCTCTCATCACTCCTGCTCAGGCCGCTACGGCGCCGGTGGCGGCGACCTCGTACCGGTTCGCCAGCACGGCGGGCGACTACATAGGCCAGGGCAGGACCGCCTCGTACTCCGCTCCGGCAGCCAGTGTCACCGTCATGGGGACGGGCGCCGATCTGACCGTGCGCGTCGTCGGCGGGGGAGACGACTGGCGTGTCGAACTCGCCGCGCCCCGGGGCGACACCCTGCGGCCGGGCGTCTACCGGGGCGCGGAGCGCGCGCCGTTCCGGACCGGGCGTTCGCCCGGACTGGACGTCGGTGGCGATGGACGCGGCTGCAACGAGGTGTACGGCCAGTTCGCCGTCAACCAGATCGCGACCGACGCCTCGGGCGCGGTGACGCTCCTGGACGCGAGTTTCACGCAGAACTGCGAGCAGGCGTCCGCGCCGGCGCTCACGGGGACCGTCAAGTACCACGCCTTCCCGCTGTCCTACTCCTACTCCAGCGACGCGGGAGACTGGATCGGCGGGGGCAAGAGCACTTCCTACACCGGCTCCACCAGCACCTTCACCCTCAGCGGATCCACCAGCAGGCTGCAGTACGGGGTGTCGGGCAAGCGGGACGACTGGACCGCGCTGTTCGACGCGCCCAGCGGGCAGCAGCTCACAGCGGGGACCACCTACCAGGCGACGGGCGTGAACGGCGACGCGTCCATGATGGTCTTCGGTGACGGACGCGCCTGCACGGCGACCGGCACGTTCACCATCAGCAAGCTCGTCACCGACGCGGCGGGCAACGTCACCGCCCTCGCCGCCACGTTCGTCCAGCACTGCGACGGCGGCACGCCCGCCCTGCGCGGCACGATCCACTACAACGCCTGACCGGCTCCGCGGGATATGACGAGGGGCCCGCCGGACGATCGTCCGGCGGGCCCCTCGGTGCGTTCGGTCAGAGCTGCTCGGGGGTGTGGATGCCCAGCAGCGTCATTCCCTGGCGCAGCGTGCGGCCGGTCAGGGTGCAGAGGAAGAGCCGGTTCTCGCGGACGTCCGCGGGGGTCTCGGGCTTGAGGACCGGGCACTGCTCGTAGAACGTGGCGAACGTGGAGGACACCGAGTAGAGGTACGAGGCCAGTTTGTGGGGCTCGTAGGTGTCCGCGACGCCTGCGAGGGCGTCGCCGAACTCGTCCAGCAGCAGGCCCAGCGCGCGCTCCGCCGGGGCCAGCGGGAGCTCCGGGCGGGCGACCGCCCTGGCCTCGCCGGCCTTGCGGAGGATTGACTGGGTCCGGGCGTACGCGTACTGGGTGTACACGCTCGTGTCGCCGGTCAGCGACACCATCCGGTCCAGGTCGAAGACGTAGTCGCGGCCGAGGGACGTGGAGAGGTCCGCGTACTTGACCGCGCCGATGCCGACCTCGGCGCCGCGCTCCGCGACCTCGGCGTCGGACAGTTCCTCGTTCTTCTCCTTGACGACGACCGTGGCCCGCTCGACCGCCTCGTCGAGGAGGTCGACCAGCCGGACCGTCTCGCCCTCACGGGTCTTGAACGGCTTGCCGTCCTTGCCCAGCACCGTGCCGAACGGCAGGTGCTTGACGGTGACCTCGTCGGTGAGCCAGCCGGCCCGCCGGGCGGTCTCGAAGACCATGCGGAAGTGCAGCGCCTGCCGGGCGTCCACCACGTAGAGAAGGGTGTCGGCCTTGAGGTTGCCGGTCCGGTCGCGGATCGCCGACAGGTCGGTGGCCGCGTAGCCGAAGCCGCCGTCCGCCTTCTGCACGATGAGCGGGACCGGCTCGCCGTCCTTGCCCTTGATGTCGTCGAAGAAGACGCAGAGCGCGCCGTTGGAGCGCACCGCCACGCCGGTGTCCTCCAGGATCTTGCAGGTCTCGACGAGCATGTCGTTGTACGCGGACTCGCCGACGATGTCCTCGTCCTGGATCGCGATGTCCAGCTTGTTGTAGACCGAGTAGAAGTAGATCTTCGACTCGTCCACGAACCGCTGCCAGAGCTCGAGGGTCCGGGGTTCGCCTGCTTGCAGGTCCACCACGCGCTTGCGGGACCGGTCCTTGAACGCCTCGTCGGCGTCGAAGAGCGTCCTGGCCGCCTTGTACGTCCGGTTGAGGCGGGACATCGACGCCTCGCCGTCGGTGTCGGCGTCCGCGTGGTCCAGCTCGTGCGGGTGCTCGATCAGGTACTGGATGAGCATGCCGAACTGGGTGCCCCAGTCGCCGATGTGGTGCCGGCGGATGACGGTCTCGCCCTCGAACTCGAGGATCCTGGCGATCGCGTCACCGATCACGGACGACCGCAGGTGGCCGACGTGCATCTCCTTGGCCACGTTCGGCTGCGCGTAGTCGATCACCGTGGTGCCGGGGTTCGCGGTCAGCGGCACGCCGAGCCGGTCGTCGGCGGCGCGCGCGGCCAGCGTGGTGGTGATCGCCGCGTCCGCGACGGTGATGTTGAGGAAGCCAGGACCCGACACCTCGATCCCGGAGATCAGCTCGTCGGTGGGCAGACCGGCGACGACCTGCGTCGCGAGCTCCCGCGGGTTCGCCTTGTTCCGCTTCGCCAGACCCAGCACGCCGTTGGCCTGGAAATCGGCCCGGTCGCTTCGGCGCAGCAGCGGGTCGGCACCGACGGCCGACGGCACGGCGGCCGCCAGGGCGGCCGAGACACGCTGCTGGACAGAGGCGGAAAGGGAAGCGACCGAAGCCATGGGATGGGTGCCGTTCCGGTTGGGGGAATGGGAAACCCTTCGAGTATCCCACGGGACCGCATCCCCTTTTCGGTCTGTGAGAATGGGTGCGACATGCTGTCGAGGAAGGAAGTGCCGATCGTGGCTCAGAGCCCCGAGACCGACTGGGTCTCCCGTTTCGCGGACGAGGTCATTGCCGAGGCGGACCGTCGCGCCCCCGGCAAACCGATCGTCTGCGCATCGGGTCTCAGCCCGTCCGGCCCGATCCACCTCGGCAACCTGCGCGAGGTCATGACGCCCCACCTGGTGGCCGACGAGATCCGCCGCCGCGGCCGCGAGTGCGTCCACATCATCTCGTGGGACGACTACGACCGTTTCCGGAAGGTGCCCAACGGCGTCGACCCTTCGTGGTCGGAGCACATCGGCAAGCCGCTGACCTCGGTCCCGGCGCCGGCGGGCAGCGAGTACGGCAGTTGGGCCGAGCACTTCAAGGCGCCGATGATCGCCGCCCTCGCCGAGCTGGGCATCGAGTTCCACGGCATCAGCCAGACCGAGCAGTACACGGCCGGCGCCTACCGCGAGCAGGTGCTGTTCGCCATGCGTGAGCGCGGGGCGATCGACGCGATCCTCGACCGGTACCGGACGAAGGACAAGCCGGCGGGCAAGAAGCAGCAGCAGAAGCCGCTCGACGAGGCCGAGGTCGAGGCCGCCGCGGGCTCGGGCGCGGCCGACGAGGACGACGGCACCGGCGGCGCGGGCTACTACCCGTACAAGCCGTACTGCTCGGTCTGCGACAAGGACCTCACCACGGTCACCTCGTACGACGACGAGACCACCGAGCTTTCGTACACCTGCGCCTGCGGTCACTCCGAGACGGTGAAGCTCTCCGAGCACAACCGCGGCAAGCTGGTCTGGAAGGTCGACTGGCCGATGCGCTGGGCCTACGAGGGCGTGATCTTCGAGCCCTCGGGCGTCGACCACTCGTCGCCGGGCTCCTCGTTCGTCGTGGGCGGCCAGATCGTCCGCGAGGTCTTCGGCGGCGAGCAGCCCATCGGCCCGATGTACGCCTTCGTCGGCATCAGCGGCATGGCCAAGATGAGCAGCTCGGCCGGCGGCGTGCCCACGCCGTCCGACGCGCTGGAGATCATGGAGGCGCCGCTGGTGCGCTGGCTCTACGCCCGCCGCCGCCCCAACCAGTCCTTCAAGGTCGCCTTCGACCAGGAGATCCAGCGCACCTACGACGAGTGGGACGCGCTGGAGCGCAAGATCGCCGACGGCTCGGTGCAGGCCGCCGACGCCGCCGCGTACAGCCGGGCCACCCGCACGGCCGCGGGTGAGCTGCCGCGGACGCCGCACCCGCTGCCGTACCGGACGCTCGCCTCCGTCGTCGACATCACCACCGGTCACGACGAACAGACACTGCGGATCCTGCGCGATCTGGACCCGGCCAACCCCGTCACGTCGCTGGACGAGACCCGGCCGCGTCTCGACCGCGCCCAGGCGTGGATCACCACCCACGTCCCCGCGGACCAGCGCACCCGGGTCCGCACCGAGCCGGATCGTGAGATTCTCGGCAGCCTTCCGGCCGCCGACCGGGCCGCGCTCGACCTGTTGGTCGGCGGACTCGACGACCACTGGTCGCTGGACGGCCTGACGACCCTCGTCTACGCCGTGCCCAAGCTCCAGGCGGGCCTGGACGCCGACGCGAAGCCGACGCCCGAACTCAAGGTCGCGCAGCGGTCGTTCTTCGCGCTGCTCTACCAACTGCTCGTCGGCCGAGACACCGGCCCCCGGCTGCCCACCCTGCTGCTCGCGGTGGGCGCGGACCGCGTCCGTACGCTGCTCGGCGCCGTCTGACCGAAGACGGCTGGTCCCCCGGTTGCCCTTCCGGCGGCCGGGGGATCTCTTTTTACGGAACCTGTTCCGAGTCCCACTCGGTCCGGTACTGCGACTCGAACTCCGTCAGGTACCGGCGCAGCGTCCCCTCGCTGAGCGGGCCCCCCGAGCGGCCCGTGACACCGTAGTTCTCCAGCAGGTAGCGGCCGAACTGGCGCGGGTTGGGGAACTCGTTGACCTCGACCACGTAGCGGCGGAACGCCCCGTAGTACTGCTCCTCGCGCGGCACGTCGGGTTCGATGTGCGGCGGGCGGTGCAGAGCGGGTGCCGGCTCGGGCTCGGGCTCGGGCTCGGGGTCAGGCTCCGCTTCCGGTTCCGGGGCGTAGGCGCTGACCTGCGCGGAGCCGTAGCCGTTGGCGAGGGTGCGGACGCGGCCGGGGGAGACGGGGACCGTGGTGCGGGCGTCGGGTTCCGGGTCCGGGTCCGGCACCGGCGCCGGTATGCGGGCGCGGGCGGCCGCCGGGGCCGGCTGGGTCCGCCGGACCTGCGGCACGGGTTCCGGTGCGGGCTGCGGTGCCGGCTGCGGCTCGGGCTCCGGCCGCTGCTCCTGCTCGGCCGGGTGGGGCGACTCCAGGGCCAGGGCGGGCACAGGCACGGGTGCCGGGGCCGGTACCGGCCCCTGGACAGTGATGCCGGCGGCGGCGAGGCCGAGGGGGGCGGTTTCGGCGAGGGGGATGCCGTAGCGGGCCAGGCGCAGGGGCATGAGGGCTTCGACGGGGGCTTTGCGGCGCCAGGCCCGTCCGTAGCGGGCCTGGAGGCGGGCCTGGTAGACGAGGCGGTCCTGTTCGAGGCGGATGACCTGGTCGTAGGAGCGCAGTTCCCACAGCTTCATGCGGCGCCAGAGCTTGAAGGTGGGGAAGGGGGCGAGGAGCCAGCGGGTGAGGCGGACCGATTCCATGTGTTTGTCGGCCGTCAGGTCCGCGACGCGGCCCACCGCGTGGCGGGCGGCTTCCACGCAGACGACGAACAGGACCGGGATGATGCCGTGCATGCCGACGCCGACCGGGTCGGGCCAGGCGGCGGCGCCGTTGAAGGCGATGGTGGCGGCGGTCAGCAGCCAGGCGGTCTGGCGCAGCAGCGGGAACGGGATCCGCATCCAGGTCAGCAGCAGGTCCAGGGCCAGCAGCACCACGATGCCGGCGTCCACGCCGATCGGGAACACGTTCGCGAACCAGCCGAAGCCCTTGTTCTGCGCGAGCTCCCGCACCGCGGCGTACGATCCCGCGAACCCGATCGCGGCGATCACCACCGCACCGGCGACCACCACACCGACAAGGATCCGATGCGTCCGGGTCATGCGTATCGCGGGCACCCGCGACCCCTCCCACCCTCGGCAACTGACCGGCCCAGACTGTCATATGGCGGCCGGGCCAGGTCGTGCAAAGGCGCCGATACCGGCACAGGTACGACCGGAGTTGTTACGCGTTCGCCGCCGCGACCGAGGCCACGGCCTCCTTCGCCGCCGCGACCGCGTCCTTCAGCAGCTGAGCGGCCGCCGGAGTCTTCGCGTCCTCGAAACCCGCGCCGTTGTGGGACAGGATCACGATGACGTTGCCGGTCCGCGCGATCACCGTCTCGTCCTGGTAGCGCAGCTTGTCCTTCTCCACCGGCGCGCTGACCACGGTCGCCTCGTCGCCGACGCCGTCCGCCTTCGTAGAGGTGGCGCCCTTGAGCCCGCCCGCCACGGCGACCTGCTCGGTGAAGCGCTTCTTCGCCTGCTCCTCGCCGCTGCCGACCCCGTTCGCCGAGTCGAAGCGCTGCAGGGCCACGTCCAGCCAGCGGAACTGGAAGCCGTCGAGTCCGTTCCACGAGCAGCCGCCGCGCGCGGTGGCGTCCGCGGACTTCGCCGGCGTGCCCGCCGCGCTCTTCGCCTTCGGGACGAGCCGCGCCACGGTGGCCGCCGGGACCGTCTTGCAGGGGTCCGGCAGCTTCGTGAACTTCGCCGCGGCGGGGGCCGCCGAGGCGGACGTCTTGGCGGAGCCCGAGGCGTCCGGGGACTTCTTGGGCGAGTCCGACCCCGACGAGCAGCCGGCGATGAGCAGTACCGGCACGGCGGCACAGGCGAGAACTCGGGCGATGCGCGGTGCTGAACGGTGCATGGGTCCTTCGCTCACTTCATTGCTCCGACGAGGGGCGGGGCCGGCCGGGGTGCCGGGAAACGGACAGCCTACGGGGCGCCCGTTATCGGACGATCCGGGCTCACTTGATCGTCTTGACGAGGGCGTCCGCCACTTGCTCCGCGCCCTGCTGCAGGTCAGCGCTCTGCGGGGTGGTGGCCTTGTCCGCCGACCACTGCGCGTACGAGATCGTCACGAGGACGTTCGCCGTACGGAAAACGAGAGTGATGTCACGGTGGACCCCCGAGTCGCGGGTCATCAGCTCGTCGTCGATGAAGGCCGCGTCGCCGACCTCGGCGAGCAGCCGCGGCGCGAGATCGGGGGAGGTCGAGGGGGAGGTCGGCGTGCCGACGGGGTTCTGGCCCGGGAGGCCGGCCGGGCTGCCGGTCGGCAGCACGGGCGCCGTCGTCACGGGAGCGCTCGGGGTCGCCTGGATGCCGGCCTTCAGCACCTTGGCCTCGTAGTCCGACTGCGCCTGCGCCTCGTCGCTGACCCCGGGGTCGTAGGACACGACCCGCTCGAAGTCGATCTGCAGATAGCGGTTGCCCTGCGAGGTCTCACCGGCCCAGGTGCAGCCGACCCGCCGGTTGGTGTCGTAGGTGAGCTCGGCGGCGCCCGAGTACTCCGGGGCGTTCGGCACCAGCTTCTTGAGCGCGTCCGGGTCGAGCGAGCCGCACGGCTCCGGCAGTTTGCGGTACTTGCCGGGCGGCGCGGGGGCGATCTTCTGCTCGCCGACGGCGGATTTTGGGTCCACCGCCGCCGGGTCCTTACCGCCGTCCGCGGTGCAGGCACTCAGCCCCGAAACGGCCAGTGCGGCCGCGCAGACGATGCCCAGCAGTCCTCGCGATGGCTGCACTGGCCAGGCTCCTTCCACCGGGGGGGTGCCCCGAAATCCCTTGGCGCGCGCGTGCGTGCCGTGGACACAATGTCTACCGCACCTGCTGACGCGGCTGCGTGGCCCTCTGGGGTTATCGGACGTTTCGTCCACATTATTGATGTCATCGCGGCGCGATTCGTTGTGCCTATTTGTCCGTTCGAGAAGGGGGATGGAGATGTCCTACACCGAGGTGCCCGGCGTCCGGGTGCCGATCCGCATGTGGACCGACCCGGCCTCCGTCGAGGACGGCGCGATGCAGCAGCTGCGCAACGTCTCGTCGCTGCCGTGGATCAAGGGTCTCGCCGTGATGCCGGACGTCCACTACGGCAAGGGCGCGACGGTCGGCTCCGTCATCGCCATGCACGGCGCGGTCTGCCCGGCGGCGGTCGGCGTCGACATCGGCTGCGGCATGAGCGCGGTGAAGACCTCCCTCACCGCCAACGACCTGCCGGGTGATCTGTCGCGGCTCCGGTCGAAGATCGAGCAGACGATCCCGGTCGGGCGTGGCATGCACAAGGAGATGGTCGACCCGCGCCGCATGCACGGGTTTCCGACGGCGGGGTGGGACGAGTTCTGGGCGGGGTTCGACGGACTGGCGAAAGAGGTCAAATTCCGTCATGAACGGGCCACAAAGCAGATGGGAACGCTCGGCGGCGGCAACCACTTCTGTGAAGTAACGATCGCCGATGACAACTCTGTCTGGCTCATGCTGCATTCCGGCTCCCGGAACATCGGCAAGGAACTCGCCGAGTACCACATCGGCGAGGCGCAGAAGCTGCCGCACAACCAGGATCTGGCCGACCGTGACCTCGCGGTCTTCAACTCCGACACCCCGCAGATGGCGGCCTACCGGCGCGATCTCTTCTGGGCGCAGGAGTACGCCAAGCGCAATCGCGCGATCATGATGGCGCTCTTCCAGGACGTGATCCGCAAGGAGTTCAAGAAGGCCAAGCCGACCTTCGACGACGTGATCAGCTGCCACCACAACTACGTGGCGGAAGAGCGCTACGACGGCATGGACCTGCTCGTCACCCGCAAGGGCGCGATCCGGGCCGGCTCCGGCGAGTTCGGGATCATCCCGGGCTCCATGGGCACCAGCTCGTACATCGTGAAGGGCCTCGGCAACGCCGACGCGTTCAACTCCGCCTCGCACGGCGCGGGCCGCCGGATGAGCAGGGGCGCGGCGAAGAAGCGGTTCACGACGCGGGACCTGGAGGACCAGACGCGGGGCGTGGAGTGCCGCAAGGACTCCGGTGTCGTCGACGAGATCCCGGGCGCGTACAAACCGATCGAGAAGGTCATCGAGCAGCAGCGGGACCTGGTCCAGGTCGTGGCCAAGCTGAAGCAGGTCGTCTGCGTCAAGGGCTGAACGGTGCGGCCGGTGGGGGCGGGGGTGATCACCCGCCCCCACCGGCACGTCCGGGTCAGTTCTCGCGGTGGACCTTGTAGTTGGAGGCCTGGGCGCGGGGGCGGACGACCAGGAGGTCGATGTTGACGTGTGCGGGGCGGGTGACGGCCCAGGCGATGGTGTCGGCGACGTCGTCGGCCGAGAGGGGTTCGGCGACGCCCGCGTAGACCTTGGCGGCCTTGTCGGTGTCGCCGCCGAAGCGGGTGACGGCGAACTCGTCGGTCTTCACCATGCCCGGCGCGATCTCGATGACGCGGACCGGGTCGCCGCACAGTTCGAGGCGGAGGGTCTCGGCGATGACGTGCGCGCCGTGCTTGGCGGCCACGTAGCCGCCGCCGCCCTCGTAGGTGGCCAGGCCCGCGGTGGAGGAGAGCACGACGACCGTGCCGTCCCCGCCGGCGGTGAGGGCCGGGAGCAGGGCCTGGGTGATGTTGAGGACGCCGATCACGTTGACCTCGTACATCGCGCGCCAGTCGGCGGGGTCGGAGGTGGCGACGGTGTCGGCGCCGAGGGCGCCGCCCGCGTTGGCGACGAGGACGTCGCAGCGGTCGAGGGAGGCGGCGAAGGCGTCCACGGCCGCGCGGTCGGTGACGTCCAGGGCGTGGGCGGCCGCCGAGTGGCCGGCGGCGGTGAGTTCCTTGGCGAGCGTTTCGAGGCGGTCGGCGCGGCGGGCCGTGAGCAGTACGTGGTAGCCGGCGGCGGCGAGCTTGCGGGCGGTCGCGGCACCGATGCCGCTGCTCGCCCCGGTGACCACTGCGGTACGGATGCTCATGTCACGGCGCCTTTCGACTGCGGGATGGCTTTCCCGTCGAGCATAGGCGGCGGGTCGGTGGCGTCCGGCGGCCGGTTCGGATCTTCATTAGCATCGTGGGAGCGGGGTGCCCGTGTTGTTCATGGAGGAATCGGTTCAGTGGTGAGCACGGGCACGCGGGTGGTTGCCGGACGGGCCGGACAGGCCGGACGGGCCGGGCGGCGGTTGCTGTGGCCGGTGGGGGTGTGGCTGCTGACCCGGTTGGTGCTGGTGACCGCGGCGCTGCGGCTCGGCCCGTTCCGCAGCGACGACGGCGTGGACGTGTCCGTGTCGAAGGTGTACCGCGGGTGGTACGACGTGCTGAGCTCCGGCTCCTTCCCGCACGACGACGTGTCCTGGCAGTACCCGCCGGGTGCCGCGCTGCCGGTTCTCGCTCCGCGGCTGGTGCCGTTCCTGGACTATTCGCACGCGTTCATCGTGCTGTGCGCGGTGTGTGACGCGGTGGTGCTGGCGGCGCTGGTGTACGCGGCCCGGTACCCGGACGGGCGGCGCAGTGTCGCCGGCGCGTGGATGTGGGTGGCGGGGCTGCCGCTGCTGAGCACGGTGCCGTGGAGCCGGTTCGACGTGATGGTGACGGCGGTCGCGGTGGGGGCGCTGCTGGCGGCCGGTACGCGGCGGGTGTGGGCGGACCGGGTGTTCGGGGTGCTGGTCGGGATCGGCGCGGTGGTGAAGGTGTGGCCGGTGCTGCTGCTCGTGGGCACGGCGCGCGGGCGGCGCACCCGGCTGTCGTGGCCGGTGGCGGTGTTGTCCGCGGTGCTGGTGACGGTGGGATTCCTGCTGGCGATGCCGGGCGCCCTGTCGTTCCTGACGTATCAGGGGGACCGCGGCATCGAGGTGGAGTCGCTCGGGGCGCTGCCGTTCCACCTGGCGCGGCACTTCGGCTGGTCGGGGCACTGGGCGCCGCACGACGGGTCGATGGAGTTCATCGGCCCGTACGTGCGGGTGGTGGCGCGGGTGAGTGCGGCCCTGACGGTCGTCGCGTTCGGGTGGCTGCTGCTGTGGCGGGTGCGGTCGGGGGCGGGGCGTACGGAGGCGTGGGTGCTGCCGGACGCGGCGCTGACGGCCGTCCTGCTGTTCGTGGTGACGAGCCGGGTGATCAGCCCGCAGTACATGGTGTGGCTGGTGGGCCTGGCGGCGGTGTGCCTGCTGCACCGGGCGACGACGCAGCGGCCGGTGGCGTGGCTGCTGCTGGCCGCGTGCGTGCTGACGACGGCGGTGTTCCCGTACCTGTTCCGGGATCTGCTCGGCGGGTCGGTCCTGGCGGCGCTGCTGCTGGCGGCGCGTGATCTGATCCTGCTGGTGGCGGCGGTGCTGTCCGCGGTGCGGCTGTGGCGGGTGACGGTGCCGGGCGTCACGGGGGATGGTGCGCCCGGCACCGCCGGCTTCAGCGGGCCTTGAAGCCCTGTTCGGTGAGCCACCGGAAGACGTCGGGGACCTGGGACTTCCAGACGCTCGTGCCGTGGCCGCCGGCGCCCTCGGCGATCTGGACCACCTTGACCTTCGTGGGTGCCTTCGCCGCGTTCCGCAGGGCCACGCCGTCCTGGTAGCCGTCGCCCGAGGCGCCGGAGACGTAGAGCGACGTGTGCGGCGGGTGCGCGGCGTGCTGGAGCATGAACAGCGGGTTGGACTTCTCGCGCAGCACCGGGTCCTTGGCGGTGAGGGAGTCCTTCTCCGCGCCGGGGTTGTTGTAGCCGGAGAGGCTGACGCCGGCCGCGTACCGGTCGGGGTGCTCGATGGCGAGGCGCGCGGCGCAGTGGGCGCCGGCGGAGTATCCGACGACGCCCCAGCCCGCGGCGTTGTCCTGGGCGCGGAAGTTGTCGGTCACCATGCGGCGGACGTCGACGCTCAGCCAGGTGTCGGCGTTGACCTTGGCGGGGATGTTGGCGCAGCCGGTGTCCTGGCCGCCGAGGAGCGTGGTGCGCGGTGAGACGAGGATGAACGGGGCGATCCTGCCGTTCTGCATCAGCGGCTTGAGCTGCGACTGGACCTTGAGGGTGCCGTACCAGGCCTTGGCGGATCCGGGGTAGCCGGGGAGCAGTTCGACGACCGGGAACTTCTTGTCCTTGTACGCGGGGTCGTTGTACTGCGGCGGCAGCCAGACGTAGACCTCGCCCTGGACGCCGGAGACCCGGCCCTTCAGGTCGGCCTGCTGGACGTCGGCCATGTTCGGGCCCTTGGCCTGCTTGAACTTCTGCTCGATCCGCGGTTCGCGCCTGGCCTGCGCCGCGCCGCCGTCGGGGCCGAGGTCCGCGGTGGCCTGGACGTGGGTGCCGGTGCCGAGGAGGTCTTCCCAGTTGTCGTACAGGCTGTTGGAGTTGTTCACGATCACGAAGACCATGAGCACCGACGTGACCTGGCAGAGCAGCAGCATGCCGAACCGGGCCGCGTACCGCACGGCCCGCGGCCCGCGCAGCCGGCTCCAGAGGGTGAGCGGCAGCGCCAGGGCGACCAGCACGAGGAGGATCGTGCAGAGGAAGAACGGGGTCCCCGTCAGGCTCATCAGAATCTCGATTCCCAATCTTGGGCGCAGTGCCCCGGCCCGGCGTTCCACCCGCTTATGAGCCTCTCGACATGACGAGACGGAATTCGGGCGGTGGGGGTTGCGCTGCCTCTCCCGGTGAATTGGGACGAGGGTCACGCCGGTCACGGGCAACGGGCGTGATGTGACCCACGGCACCATGGCGGGCCGGAACGTTGGGTAAAGATCCGGAATCACAACAGGCGTAAGCGTCGCTCCGCCCTGTCGGGCCGGATGAAGGGGGACCTGCCCCGTGAAACGTTGGCCCATGGCAGTGGCGGCCGTTGTGGTGCTGCTCCTCTTCGCCGGTTACGGCTCCCGGCCTCTTCCGTTCCGCGGCGGCGGCCCGGACTTCCCGCACACGGCGGCGGGGACGGCCTCATCGATCCTGTCCGGCGCGCACGCGTCGTTCACCGATCAGCGGACGACGCTGGCGGGCGGCACCAAGATCGGTATGACCACGTACCGGGGGAAGAAGTCCGGGTTCACCGGCAAGGTGTGGGTGTGGGCGCCGCCGCAGTACTACGACCCGCGGTACGCGAAGAGCGCGTTCCCGGTGCTGATAGCCCTGCCGGGCAGTTACGGCTTTCCGTACAACTACTGGATCCGCGGCGACCTGGGTCTTCAGGAGGACGTGGCGCGGTGGTCGGCGCAGGGCGGCGGGCTGCCGTTCATCGTGGTCATGCCGGTGATGAATCCGGGGCCGCACTACCACGACTGCAGTGACATCCCGGGTCAGCAGAAGATGGGCACCTGGATGACGAGCGATGTCCCCGACCTGGTGCGGGAGAACTTCCGGACGTTCGCGAGCCGCGACGGCTGGGCCTTCATGGGCTCGTCGTCGGGGGGTTTCTGCGCCCTGAAGAGCGTGCTCCAGCACCCGGAGACGTTCAAGGCGGCCATAGTGAGCGGCCCCGACATAGTGCCGGACTCCTCGCTGTGGCGCGGTCACCTCAAGGAGAAGCAGGCGAACAACCCGCAGGTGCTGGCGCAGCGGCTCATCGACCGGCGCGGGCCGGAGGTCTACCTGGCCTTCCAGGTCGGCACCGAGGAGAGCCGGGGGGAGATGGCGAAGGTCAGGCAGTTCATCGCGGGGTACGGGAAGGGTCCGGTCAGGACCCGTCTGCAGACCATCGTCGGCGGCCGGCACGACGGGATCTCCTACTTGCGGGGCATGGGGCAGGGCTCCATGAAGTGGATCAGTGACCACCTGCGGGCGCCGACGCCGGCGGCGTGACGGCGGCCGGCTCGGCTCTGTTCAGCGCCGGAAGGCGAGGGCGCGCCGGACCAGTGCTGTGGCGCGCCAGTAGGCGTCGAGGGCGTATCCGGTGACGGCGGCGAGCGCGAGCACGGGCCGGGCGAAGGGTGGGGCGGACGGCTGCCGGCCGGTCGCCATCGTGCCGGATGTCGGGAATGTAGCCATATGCGGCACGGTAGCGACTGGTCCGGTGCCTGTCGCGCCCAAGGCACCCGAATGGCGTCATCACGGTTTGGCCCGGATCATTGGCTGCGCGAGGCCAGATAGGCCCGCGCTTTCACGAGCGTGGCCGCACGGGCATGGAACACCACGGATTCCCCGGGCCCGGAGATCTCCACCCGCATTCCGCCGTCCGGGTGCCGCTCCACGGAGACGGTCTCCTTGAACGCGAACGTCCATCCGTCGATCACCAGTCCGGACACGCCGGTGAACGAAAGGAACATCTCGAACGCGTTGAGCCCTTTCGCGGTCCATTCCGGAAGCGGCTGGTCCGGAAGTCGATCCAGTTCGAAGCCGAGGGTGATCGCGGTATCCCGTTCGTCGATGTGCAGATAGAACAGGCCGCACTGCGACAGGTCGGGAGCGGACGCGAAGAGATCGGTGACGAGGCCGGGATCGTCGAGGAGCTCGGGCCAGTCAGACGCGCTCATAGAAATTCTTCTCCCAGACGTCGGGGACGGTGCTCCAGCGGAACTGGTCGGTCCTGCCCACGAAATGCCGCGGTCCGGCGTCCGTCCCGTCGTCGGACCGCGCGTAGGCGCTCAGGTGTCCGACGGTGAGGGAGTCGCTGCTGGTGAACGCCAACTCCGCGCCTGCGCCCCGCATCCCGACCCGGATCCGCCGGTTCTCCTCCTCCTCGATCACCACGTCCGCGGTCACCGGCGGGCTCCAGCCGCGCATGACGACGTCCGCCACGGCGAGGAAGCGCAGCTGGCACTGGAACGTGTCGCACCCGGCCGCCGCCCACTCGGGCGGCGGGGCGTCAGGGAACCGCGGCAGGTCGAACCGCAGGATCAGCGTCGGCCCCCGCCGGTCCAGGTGCACGGACCGCACCGTGAGGGATTCCAGCGCGGGGACGGGCGAGTAGAACGCCTCCAGCGCCGGTCTATTCACCAACAGGCTTTCCCAGGCTCGGGTCATAGTAGTAATGCTCCTCACATCCCGGCAGCTGCCCGTTCCGTGGTTCGTCGGCGGGCCTGACGTGTACGTGCGGCTCCTGGCGGCCGGGATCGCCCGGCTCCCGGTGACCGGTGTGGTGGTCCTGGAAGGTGATGAGGTCACCCGATTCGGTGAGGTGGTCCTCTTCCCTGAAGTAGATCGCGTTGTGCTCCGCGTCGAACAGCTGGGGGCTGCCCTGCCACTCCGGGCCCGTCGAGGGTACCCACTCGCGCACTTCCCAGGGCTCCTGGCCCTCCGGGACCCCGGCCTCCCGCAACGCCCTGGCCTTCACCTCGGCGTAGCTCGGCACCGGATCGCCGCACTCCAGGCCGAGCGGGTCGATCCAGGCCAGCGGGTTGCTGATGTAGGCGTGGTGGTTCGGGGCGGGTGCCAGGCCCAGCGGGTCGGGGCTCAGATAGGCGGCGGTCTCGGGGGAGTAGTACCGGAAGAGGTTGTAGTGCAGCCCCGTCTCGTCGTCGTGGTACTGCCCCGGGAAGCGCAGCGGGCAGTCGGCGGCGCCGGAGGCGGAGAGCGGCGCGCCCCACAGCGTCGTGCGGTGCCGCCAGGCGATGGAGCCGTCGGGGTCGACGAGCTCGGTGGGTGTTCCCACCACGTCCGTGACGATGGCGTAGAACCGCGCGTCGATCTCGGCCTGGGGCGCGCCCGCAGCGCCGGTGGCGTCCGTTCCGCCCGCGGCGCCGGTCCGCGCGGTCCGCACGGACCGCTCGGTCTGGGACAGCACCCGGTGGGAGCCCGGCGCCCAGTCCCAGGTCGTCGTCCGCCCGTCCCGCGTCTGCTCGGCCAGCCGGCTGCCGTCCCAGCAGAAGTCGGTCCGCTCCAGGACGGTGCCGTCCGCCCCGACCAGCTGTTTGGCGATCCGCCGGCCGAGCGCGTCGTACAGGTAGTGCCAGTGGCGGCCGTCGGGGGTGACGACGTCGGTGAGACGGTCGTCGGCCGACCAGGTGTAGTGCCAGTCGCGTCCCCCGCCGGACAGCAGTCTGACCCTGCGGCGCACGACGCGCCCCTGGTCGTCGTAGGCGTAGTGGGTGCGCCCGGCGCTCCGGATCAGGGTGCCGGTGACGGCACGCTCGCCCGAGCTGTCCGCGGCGGCGAGGTCGCCGAGGCCGGCGTGGCTGACGTTGCCCGAACCGTCGTAGGCGTAGCTCTCCGTCCAGCCCTCGGACCGTACGGCCGTCACCCGGCCGACCGGGTCCAGCTCGTAGCGGCTGCTGCCGGCGTGAAGGTCGTCCACCGCGGTGACGTAGCCGTCGGCCCGGTAGCTGTAGATGCGCCGCTGGAGCACCTGCGCCGGGTCGTCGACGGCGGATCCGCCGAGTTCCGGGAACCCGGTCGTGACGGTCTGCCCGGTGAGCCGGCGGTTTCCGTCCCACTCCTGGACGAGGGTGGCCGCGCCGCCCAGCCGCCGTTCGACCTCGTGGCCCTCGGCGTCGTAGGTGAAGTCGAGCGTGTGTCCGGCGGTGCTCAGCGCGGTGGGCCGGCCGTCGGGCCGCCAGCTCCAGCTGCTGTCGAGTCCGGAGGGGGTGCGCCGCACGGTGCGGCGGCCCAGGACGTCGTACGTGTTCGCCAGCGTCCGGCCGTTGCAGGACTCGGCGACCAGCCGGCCGGCCGCGTCCCGCTCCATCGTGACGTCGGCGTCGGCGTTGACGGCCCGCAGCACCCGCCCCGCGGCGTCGTAGGTGAACGAGGTGACCGAGTCGCCGTGCGCCTGGCCCACGACGCGCCCCATGACGTCCCGGCTGAAGCGGATGGCCTGGCCGGCGCCGTTGACGCGCTCGACCAGTTGCCCCGCCGCGTCGTGACGGTAGCTGAGGGTGCGGCCGTTGAAGTCGCTCTCCCGGACGAGCCGGCCCGCCGGGTCGTACTCGTAGTCCCACGTCAGGCCGTCCGCGTTCGCGACGGACCGCAGCCGGAGCTCGGTGTCGTAGGAGAACCGCAGGGTGCTGCCGTCCGGGGCGGTGCGGGCCGAACGCAGCGCGAAGTGGGTGGACTCGAAGCGCGTGACGCCGCCCGACGCGTCGCGGTGCGCGACCAGCTGCCCTTCGGCGTCCCACGTCCAGCTCTCGTCGGCACCGTCCGGAAACGTCCGCCAGGACGGTTTTCCGTCGGCGGTCCAGCCGATCCGGGTGACGGCCGCCGAGGTGCCTCCGGCCGCTCCCGCGGTTCCGGTGCTCTCGGCGACCTCGGTCACCCGTCCGCAGATGTCGCGGGTGAAGCGGGTGACGGCACCCGCCGGATCCGCCAGTTCCACGACCAGGCCCGCCGCGTCGGCCCTGCTGTACCGCGTGTTGCCCGCCGGGTCGGTCACCGCCGCCAGATGGCCGCGCGCGTCGTACTCGTAGGACCGGACCGCGCCCTGCGGATCGGTCGTCGTCAGCAGGTTCCCGCGGTCGTCCCAGGTGTGCTCCCAGCGGGCGCCGCCGGGGTAGAGGCTCGCGACCGGACGGTTCAGCTCGTTGTAGCGGAACGCGACGGATGTCCCGTCGGCGCGGACGACCGAGGTGAGGTTGCCCATCTCGTCGTACGTGCGCCGGTTGGTGCGGCCCAGGGGGTCGGTGCTCGCCAGGAGCCGGTTGCGCGCGTCCCATTCGCTGTACGTGGCGCGGCCGAGCGGATCGGTGGTGGACGTGAGCTGCAGGCGTTCGTTGTAGCGGTAGACGGTGGTCCGGCCGAGGGAGTCGGTGTAGGAGTTGGTGCGGGTCTGCGGGTCGTAGGTGATCGTGCAGTCGAGGAATCCGTCGGCCCCCTCGCCCCGGACGCAGCGGTCGGCCTCGTCGTACTCGAAGCGGTACCAGCTGTCGTTGCGGTCGACCCACCGGGTGATGCGGTGGCCGGAGTCGTACTCCAGGTGCAGGGAGCGGCCTGCCGCGTCGACCACCTCGGTGAGGTCGCCCGCGGTGCTGTAGCGGAAGCCGCGCAGCGGCGGTTCCGGCTCCACGCCCGCCGCGGCCCCCGTGCCGCTTCCGGCCGGGGCCTCCTCCATCGCGCTGTGCGGGCCGACCGGGTTCACGGGGCGCAGCGCGGTGATCCGGCCCCCGTCGGTGTCGATGGCCAGGTGGTAGCCGCCGGAGTGGCGGATCGCGGTGGGGGTGCCGTCGTCGGCGCGCTCGAACTCGATGCGATGGCCGTTGCGGTCGGAGATGGCGCGCAGCGGCAGGGTGAAGCGGGTGCCCGCCCCGGGGCTCACGACCGGGGCGAAGTGCCGGGTCCGGCCGGCCACCGGATCGGTTATGCGGATGGCGGAGCCGGGAGTTCCGTCCCACTCCAGCGGCCAGCGCGGCCCCTGCGTCGGGAGCACGGCGACACCGGGTCCGGGAACGGGGTAGACGAGGATCATCCCGTCCTCGGCGGCGAACGTGATGCCGGCGCCGTCCGCTTCCAGCCGCTGGTCGATCGTCGAGGCCCAACTGGGCCCGAACCAGCCGCCGGACCGGTAGCCGGACAGATGGGTCCGCTGGAGGCTGAGCGGCAGCAGGCCGGGCAGGTCGACATCGCGCTCCTGCCGGAGCATCTCGCCGGTGATCATGTCGATCGGGTCACCGTTCAGGCACTTGCCGTCGGCCTGCCGGCCCGCCTTGGCCTCGTTCGCCGCGCCCTTGCGCAGCGAGGTGAACCCGTCCTTGAGGTCCTTCCCGACCTGCCGCACCGCGGTCGCGCCCTTGCGTACGCCGTTGGCGACGTTCTGCAGCGCCTTGCCGCTCTTGAGGAGCGCGGGCAGGCTCTTGGCCGCCTTGGCGAGGCCGCCGAGGGTCGTCAGGCCCTTGAAACCGGGGATGCAGTCCAGGGCGGCGAACGCGACGTCCCAGAGACTGGCTTTTCCTTGCGCGTATTTGACGAGGGTGTCGGCGAGGACGACGAGGGCGGCGGCGAGCACGAGCCAGGCGAGCGGTCCGCCGATGATCATCACGAGGATGCCGAGGACGGCGACGATGACCTTGCAGACGGCGACGATCTCGTCCCAGTGGTCGGCGACCCAGTCGACCGCCTTCTCCCACCAGTGCTTGTTCTTGATGCCCGCGTCCGACGCCTCGTGCAGCGCGTGCTCGGCCGTCGACGCGGCGGTGTCCCGCAAATGGGCCGCTTGTGCGGCGAGTTCCTTGGCCGCGTCCAGCCGCTGCTGCGCGTCGTGCACGGCGGAGTTCGCGGACTTCTGCGCGTTCGAGGCGTCCAGGGCGTTCCGGGTCGCGGTGCGGACCTCGTCCGCCGACGGCGGCTCCACACCCGGCTTCGGATCGGCCTGGTACTCCTTGGACTTGTCGCCCGCCCGCTTCACCCAGTCGGTCGCGTTGTTCTGCGTCGATTTGGCGGCGTCCAGGTCCTGCCGCGCCGCGCGGCCCTGGGACAGGGCCCGGTCGGCGTCCGCCTGCGCGGTCTCCAACTTCGGCCAGTACGTCTCCAGAGCGCCCGACGCGAGCCGGTAGGACCTCTCCAGCTTGTCGAGTTCGCCCGGCAGGTCGCCGAACTGCTCCCGGTACGCGTCGGCGGCGAGTCCCGCCCAGTCCTGGACCGCGTTGTTGCCGCTCAACCCCTTGACCGACCGCAGGGCCGAGGAGACGTCGTCCGCGAAGTCACCCAGCTTGCGGGCGAGTTCCTTCACCTCGAACGGATCGCCCGGCACCGGATCCCGGTCGAGATCCAGCACATGCCAATCCGTCGGACGATTCGCCATTCCCTGCTCCCCGTGTGTTGCCGCCTTCCCGCAACCCTCTCACTTCGATCACTCGCGTCATCGGGAGGCTCCGAGCTCACAGCAGGTAGGGACGCAGGTCGCCTCCGGCCGGTTGCGGGCCGCTACGCGGGGGGCGCCGCGAGGAGGGTGCGGAGGTCGGCGATCTCGTAGCCGCGGGCGCGGACGGCGTCGATGATCAGGGGGAGGGCCTGGGCGTCGAGGATGGTGGGGCGCTCGTTGGGGTCGCCGACGTGCATCTGGATGATCTCGCCCGGCGTCAGGGAGTCCAGGGCGCGGGTGACGGCCTTCTGCACGGTCATGCCACCCGCTGTGTTGAGGTAGCCGTTGGTGTCGGTGGTCCACTCGATGTCCGCGAAGCCGAGCGCGTTGACCTCCGTCACCTGCTGCGCGGTGGTCTCGCCGTAGGGGAACCGGACGAACGGCAGCGGCGCCGTCCCGATCGCTGTGCGCAGCGCCTGGTCGGCGAGGCGCACCTCGCGTTCCCGCCCCTCGCAGGTGAGCTCGTCGAAGTGCGGGTGGCTGTAGCTGTGGTTGGCGATGCCGTGCCCCGCCGCCGCCATCGCCCGGGCGGCGGCCGGGTGGGCCTCGGCGAACTGTCCGGTCAGGAAGAACGTGGCGGGTGCCTTGGCGTCGTGCAGCACCTTCAGGACGGTGTCCAGGCCCGTCTCGTCCCACGCCGCGTTGAACGTCAGCGCGACCATCTGCTGCTGGACGGGCAGGGTGCGGACCACCCGGCCGAGCAGGTTCGCGGGGAGTGCGGGAGCGTCCGTCCCGCCCGACGGGCATACGGCGGCGGCCGGCGCCGCGGCGGCCGTCCGCCCGGTCGCGGGGGCGGCGGCCGACGCGACGATCGCCATGAGGGCGGCGATGACGGTCAGGAGAGCGGTGCGCTGGGTCATGGCACGGCAGCGTAGGAGCGGAGCCGGAGCGGACGCGGTACATCGGGGGTGATGTCGCCGATTACACCCGACTTGTCCCCCGCCGGGCGAAAACCTGCCGTGGCGCGAATACGCACCTGTACATCCGGGAGATTGCACGCAAGGCGGGCGCGGATCGTCAGAAGGGCCCGGTCAGGGCCAGACCAGGCAGTACAGCTGGTGACCGGCCTCGTGGCAGCGGGAGGCGAATCCCTGCCACTCGTGGAGCATCTGATAGATGACGAAGGCGTCTCGGGGGCCGCGGCGGTCCGGGACGGTGGACCAGATGAAGGCGGCGGCGCCGAGTTCTTCTTCGCCGGCTTTGCGCAGGGGTTCCACCACGCTCATCGGGAGCTTGACGACGGCGTAGTCCGGGTGGAGGACGACGAGTTCCAGCGGCGGGACCTTGGCCGGGGGTATGCCCTCGATGCCGGTGAGCACCATGGCGGCCATGGTCTCCGGCTTGACCTTGGTGTACATGCCGTTGCCGAGTTCGTCGCCGCCGAGTTCCTCGGGGCGCATGGAGATCGGGACCCGGGCGGCTGTGGCGCCATCGGGTGCCCCGAAGTACTTGTAGGTCACCCCCACTCGGCCACCCCTGCTCCCACTCTCCGCGGCTGCTCTGCGATCGCGATCGGAGGACCGACGACGCCTGCCGGTGGGCCGGGCGTGGTCGGGCTCGTGGTCGCCCGTTCCCTCGCCCAGTTCGCCACCGCGCTGCATTTCACTACCCGACCATTCACAGACCCAACCGCGCAACCCGATCATCGTCTCAGATGCCGGGTCGAGACCTGCGCGCGCAACGCCCGGCGTTTGAGAGCATGTGCCTGTGAGCTATCCGTACGAAGCCCCAGTTTCGCAGGTTCTGTTCGACCGAGCTGCCGTTGTGACGCCCGGAGGTGTGAACTCCCCGGTGCGCGCCTTCCGCGCCGTGGGCGGTACGCCCCGGTTCATGGTGTCCGGGAAGGGTCCGTACCTGACGGACGCCGACGGCAGGGAGTACGTCGACCTCGTGTGCTCGTGGGGTCCGATGATCCTCGGCCACGCGCACCCGGAGGTGGTCCGCACCGTGCAGGAGGCGGTGACGCGCGGTACGTCCTTCGGCACCCCCGGTGAGGGGGAAGTGCTGCTGGGCGAGGAGATCGTGGCGCGGATCGGCCCGGTGGAGCAGGTCCGCCTGGTGTCGTCCGGGACCGAGGCGACCATGTCGGCGATCCGGCTGGCGCGCGGCTTCACGGGCCGGGCGAAGGTGGTGAAGTTCGCCGGTTGCTATCACGGTCATGTGGACGCGCTGCTGGCAGCGGCCGGTTCCGGGGTTGCCACGTTCGGGTTGCCGGACACGCCCGGGGTGACGGGCGCGCAGGCGGGCGACACGATCGTGCTGCCGTACAACGATCTTGAGGCCGTGCGGGCGGCGTTCGCCGCGAACCCCGGCGAGATCGCGTGTGTGATCACCGAGGCGTCGCCCGGCAACATGGGCGTCGTGCCGCCGGCGGCGGGCTTCAACGCCGGGCTGAAGAGCCTGTGCGCGGAGAACGGCGCGCTCTACGTCTCCGACGAGGTGATGACGGGCTTCCGCGTCTCGAAGGCCGGCTGGTTCGGGCTCGACGGTGTCGAACCCGACCTGATGACCTTCGGCAAGGTCATGGGCGGCGGCTTCCCGGCCGCCGCGTTCGGTGGCCGCGCGGACGTCATGGGCCGTCTCGCACCGGCCGGCCCGGTCTACCAGGCGGGCACCCTGTCGGGTAACCCGGTGGCGACCGCGGCGGGCCTGACGCAGCTGCGGCTCTGCGACGACGCGGTGTACGCGACCGTGGACGCGGTGTCCGAGCGGGTGTCGTCGCTGGTCGGCGAGGCGCTCACCAAGGAGGGCGTCGCCCACCGGGTGCAGCGGGCCGGGAACATGTTCTCGGTGTTCTTCACCGACGAGCAGGTGACCAACTACGACGAGGCGAAGCGGCAGCAGGCGTTCCGCTTCACCGGGTTCTTCCACTCGATGCTGGCGCAGGGCGTCTACCTGCCGCCGTCGGCCTTCGAGTCCTGGTTCGTCTCGGCGGCCCACGACGACGCGGCGATCGAGCGGATCGCCGCGGCGCTGCCGGCCGCGGCGCGTGCCGCGGCCGAGGCGACGGAATGAACGGGGATGACGGAAAGATGAGCGGCATGACTGACGACACAGAGATCACCGTGGTCCACCTGATGCGGCACGGCGAGGTGGAGAACCCGTCGGGCGTGCTCTACGGGCGGCTGCCCGGCTACCACCTCTCCGAGGTGGGCCGGAAGATGGCGGAGCGGGTCGGCGAGCACCTCGCGGGGCGCGACATCACGCACGTGGTGTCGTCCCCGCTGGAGCGGGCGCAGGAGACCGCGGCGCCGATCGCGGCCCCGCACGGGCTGGAGGTCGCGTCGGACGCGCGGCTGATCGAGGCCGAGAACGTCTTCCAGGGCAAGACCTTCGGGGTCGGCGACGGCGCGCTGAAGAACCCGTCGAACTGGAAGCACCTCACCAACCCGTTCAAGCCGAGCTGGGGCGAGCCCTATGTCGACCAGGTCGTGCGGATGATGGCGGCGCTCGGCGCGGCACGGGACGCGGCGCGCGGTCACGAGGCGGTCTGCGTCAGCCACCAGCTGCCGATCTGGATCGCCCGCAGCTTCGTCGAACGGCGCCGGCTGTGGCACGACCCGCGCAAGCGGCAGTGCACGCTGGCGAGTGTGACGAGTTTCACCTACCAGGGCGACAAGATCGTGTCGGTCGGCTACGCGGAGCCGGCCCGCGATCTGGTGCCGGCGCACCTGCTGGCGGGCGCGAAGCCCGTCAAGGGCGGATCGAAGGCTTTCGGCGCGTAGCCGGCGCTGCCGCGATCCGGCTGCCGCGATCCGGCTGTCATCGGGTCATCGGGTCATCGGGTCGGCCTGTCGGACCTGCCGAAAGGGCCGGTCCGATGGGTCAATCCGGTGTTCCTGCGGCACTTCGCGTGCGCCACTAGAGCGAACCGGTGGGATTTTTCTGACTTTTCGGTAACCGTACGGCTGTGACGGCCGTCATGGATGGTGGCCACCTTTTTCGTGATCGCCAGCCATGAGGCCCGAGAAATGGGGATGTACATGAGCGCCTTGACCCGCAGGAGTCTGCTCACCGCCACCGCCGGAGTCGCGGTCGGTGCGGCTGCCGGATGCTCCTCGGGGGGCGACGGCGGCAAGACCGGTGGCAACGGCACGAAGCCGGGGACGGCCACGGGTCAGAAGGAGCCGGAGCAGACGATCCAGCTGATCGGGGACGGCTCCACCGCGAACACCGGACCGCAGCCGGGCCAGCCGAAGCCGGAGCGGATGGAGCCGGGGCAGACGCCGCCGCAGTTCGTGATCTTCTCGTGGGACGGCGCGGCCGAGGTCGGGAACGGTCTGTTCCCGCGGTTCCGCAAGCTGGCCAAGGACCACGGCGCGTCGATGACGTTCTTCCTCTCCGGGCTGTACCTGCTGCCGGAGTCGAAGAAGCGGCTGTACGACCCGCCGAACAACAATCCGGGCGCGTCGGACATCGGCTACCTCACCGACGAGCACATCAAGATGACGCTGGACAACATCCGGGCGGCGTGGACCGAGGGCCACGAGATCGGCACGCACTTCAACGGGCACTTCTGCTCGGGCCGCGGCACCGTCGGGAACTGGACGCCCACCCAGTGGCAGAGCGAGATCGACCAGGCCAAGTCGTTCGTCAAGAACTGGAAGACCAACACCGGGCTGAAGGACGAGGCCCCGCTTCCGTTCGACTACGACAAGGAACTCATCGGCGCCCGCACGCCGTGCCTGCTCGGCCAGGACAACCTGCTGCCGACCGCGCGCAAGCTCGGCTGGCGCTACGACGCGAGCTCGCCCGGCGGCCGGCAGGTGTGGCCCGAGAAGCGCGGCGGCCTCTGGGACCTGCCGCTGCAGCTCATCCCGTTCCCCGGCCACTCCTTCGAGGTCCTGTCGATGGACTACAACATGCTGGCGAACCAGTCGAAGAACGCCACCCAGAGCGACCCGGGCAACTACCCGGGCTGGCAGCGGCAGGCCGCCGCCTCGTACATCGCGGGATTCCAGCGGGCCTACGAGACGAACCGCGCGCCCTTCTACGTCGGCAACCACTTCGAGAAGTGGAACGGCGGCATCTACATGAACGCCGTCGAGGAGGCGTTCCGTCACATCGCCGGCCAGGAGAAGAAGGACGTCCGGGTGGTCTCCTTCCGGCAGTACGTGGACTGGCTCGACGCGCAGGACCCGAAGGTGCTCGGGAAGCTGCGTCGGCTGGACGTCGGTCAGAAGCCGGCGGGCGGCTGGGCGTCGTACCTGGCGGCGGAGGGCACGGCCGGTTCGCCCGGCTCCCCTGCGTCCCCGATGATGGCGCCCACCCCGTAGGCGCTTCCGCTACCTGATCCTTACTTGGGGCAATTGCCGCTTTTGGCGTCGGTGTCGGGGGCGCGAAAGATCGACGGACGACGCATGCGAAACTTTTCACATGAGTCCTACGCGCGCTGGCCGACGCAGCCCCCTCCGCGGTGCCGTGGCACTGGCAGGGATCGCCGTGTCGGCGCTGGCGCTCTCGGCCTGTTCCGGCGGCGGCACCGCCTCCGGCGGCAGCGGCACCAACTTCGTCGGCGGCTCGGGTGAGATCTCCCGGGCGGCCAAGGCCGACCGGCGCCCCGCCCCCGCCATCTCCGGGGCATCGATCGACGGCAAGCAGCTGAACCTGGCCGACTACAAGGGCAAGGTCGTCGTCCTCAACGTCTGGGGCGCGTGGTGCTCCCCCTGCCGGGCCGAGGCACCGCACCTGGTCAAGGTGGCCAACGAGACCAAGGCCAAGGGCGTCGAGTTCGTCGGGATCAACACGCGCGATCCCGACAAGGCCAGGGCGCACGCGTTCGAGACGCAGTTCCACGTCCCGTACCCGAGCTTCTACGACCCGATCGGGAAGCTCATCCTGAAGTTCCCCAAGGGCAGCCTCATGCCGCAGGCCATCCCGAGCACCCTGATCATCGACCGCGACGGCAAGGTCGCCGTACGGATCCTGATGCCCGTCGGCGAGGACAAGCTGCACCAGGCCCTCGACCCGATCGTCGCGGAGAAGTGACGTGACCGACACGGTCTCCTCCGGGGCGCTGCTGCTCGCGATCCCGATCGCGATGCTCGGCGGCCTGGTCTCGTTCTTCTCCCCCTGCGTCCTGCCGCTGGTGCCCGGCTACCTGTCCTACGTGACCGGCACGTCCGGCGCGGACCTCGCGGAGGCCAGGCGCGGCCGGATGGTCGCCGGCGCTTCGCTGTTCGTCCTCGGCTTCACCGCGGTCTTCGTCTCCGGAGGCGCGCTCTTCGGCTACTTCGGGCTGCGGCTGCAGGAGCACAAGGAGATCATCTCCCAGGTGCTCGGGGTCGCCACGATCCTCATGGGCCTCGCGTTCATGGGGATACTGGGCGGCCTGACCCAGCGGGACATCCGCTTCCACCGCAAGCCCGCGATGGGCCTGGTCGGCGCGCCGCTGCTCGGTGTGCTCTTCGGCGTCGGCTGGGCGCCGTGCGTCGGCCCGACGCTGGGCGCCGTGCAGGCGCTGGCGTTCAACGAGGCGAGTGCCGGGCGCGGGGCGCTGCTCACCGTCTTCTACTGCCTGGGCCTCGGCCTGCCGTTCATCGTCGCCGCGGTGGCGTTCCGCCGCGTACTGGGCGCGTTCGGGTGGGTCAAGCGCCACTATGTGTGGGTCATGCGGATCGGCGGCGGCATGCTCGTCGCGGTCGGCGTGCTCCTGCTCACCGGCGTGTGGGACGACATGGTCGTCTCCCTGCAGAGCTGGTCCGCCAACTTCACCCCTGGGGTCTGATTCATGAGTACGGAATCCGGGCCGAAGACCGCCCGCGAAGCCGAGGAAGGTGTCGCGGCCGACGGTGGCGCCGACTACGGGTCGGCGGGCGCGCAGCTGTCGACGGCGCCGGTCGAGGAGCTCGGCCAGGCGGTGCCCGGCTCCTTCGGCGGCGTGCGCAGGCCCGGTCGGCGCGGCGCGATCGGCTGGACGCTGCGCGAGTGCGTCGGCTGGCTGCGCTGGATGTGGCGGCAGCTCACGTCGATGCGGACCGCCCTGCTCCTGCTCTTCCTGCTCTCCATGGCCGCGATCCCCGGTTCACTGGTCCCGCAGACCAGCGTCGACGAGGTCAAGGCGCAGTCGTGGAAGGACGTGCACCCCAACGCCACCCCGATCTACGAGCGGCTCGGGCTGTTCCACGTGTACAGCTCGCCGTGGTTCTCGGCGATCTACATCCTGCTGTTCATCTCGCTGGCGGGCTGCATCCTGCCCCGCAGCTGGCAGTTCGTCGGCCAGCTGCGCTCCCGGCCGCCGGCCGCGCCGCGCAATCTGACGCGGCTGCCGGCGTACACGACCTGGCGCACCGCGGCGGGTGAGGACGAGGTGCTGGACGCCGCGCAGAAGCTGCTGCGCGGGCGCCGGTTCCGTACCCACCGGGCCGGTGGCGCCGTCGCGTCCGAGAAGGGCTTCCTGCGCGAGGCCGGCAACCTCATGTTCCACCTGGCGCTCTTCGGACTGCTGATCTCCTTCGCGGTCGGCGCGCTGTGGAAGGGCGAGGGCGGCAAGCTGATCGTCGAGGGCGACGGCTTCTCCAACAACCTCACGCAGTACGACGACTTCAAGCCCGGCACGTTCTACACCGCCGACGACCTGGACCCCTTCGGCTTCTCGCTGGACAGCTTCGACGCCACGTACGCGCGGAACGGCCCGCAGAAGGGCACCCCGCGGACGTTCCGCGCCAACATCCACTACTGGAAGGGCGCGGACGGCAAGCCGGTCAAGTCCTCGATCGAGGTGAACAAGCCGCTGGAGATCGACGGTGAGTCGGTCTACCTGATCGGGCACGGCTACGCGCCGGTCGTCACTGTGAAGGACGCCCGCGGCACCGTCGTCTACCAGGGCCCGACGCCGTTCCTGCCGTCCGACGGCAGCCTCACCTCGCGCGGCGTCGTGAAGGTCACCGACAACTACCGGAACAAGGCGGGCGCCGAGGACCAGCTGGCGTTCAGCGGGATCTTCGCCCCGACGATGGTGATCGACGACGTGCAGGGGCCGCACTCGGTCTTCCCCGCGCTCGACCGCCCCGCGCTGATCCTGACCGCGTACCACGGCGACCTGGGCCTGAACGGCGGCGTGCCGCAGAACGTGTACCAGCTCAACGACAAGAAGCTGACGCAGTACAAGGCCGCGAACGGCCAGCCGCTGCGCCAGGTGCTGGCCGTCGGGGAGGTGCTGCAGCTGCCGGACGGCGGCGGCTCCATCACCTTCGACGGCGTCAAGACCTGGGCCAGCTTCCAGGTCTCCCACCAGGTCGGCAACGGCTGGGCGCTCGGCAGCGCGGTCGCCGCGATCCTGGGCCTGGCCGGCTCGCTGTTCATCCAGCGCCGCCGGGTGTGGATCCGCGCCACCCCGGGCGCGGACGGGGTGACCGTGGTGGAGCTGGCCGGTCTCGGCCGCAGCGAGTCCGCGAAGATCGCCGACGAGCTCGGGGACCTCGCCTACCAGCTCCTGCCGGACGCGCCCCAGCTGGCGGACACCGGCGGACCCGGCGGCCCTGGCGGCACCACCACAGACCCCTCGGAACCTCTCCTGCCAGACGAAGGAGCGCGCGCGTGACTATCGCGGCAGCGGTCAATGAGAACTTCGCGAACTACAGCAACTACCTGATCTATTCGGCCATGGCGGTCTACACGCTCGCCTTCCTCGCGCACATGGCCGAGTGGGTGTTCGGCAGTCGCAGCCGGGTCGCCATCACCGCGGCGGCGCTCACCGCACCCGCGGCGGCCCCCGCGATCGAGGTCGTCCAGCGCGGTGGCGGCACCGCCACCCTGGAGCGTCCCAAGGTCGTCACCCGCTCCTCGGCCAGCGACCGCGGCATCCCGGACGGCCCCGGCGCCGCCGGCACCGACGCGGACGGCGACAGGTACGGGCGGATCGCCGTCTCGCTGACCGTGCTCGCGTTCGTGTTCCACCTGGCCGCCGTCGCGTGCCGCGCCGCCTCCGTGCAGCGGGTGCCGTGGGGCAACATGTACGAGTTCTCGACGACCTTCGGCATGGTCGCGGTCGGCATGTACCTGGCCCTGCTGGCGCTGAAGAAGCGGGTCCGCTGGATCGGGCTCTTCCTCACCACCACGGTGCTGCTCGACCTCGGCCTGGCCGTCGCGGTGCTCTACACCGACAGCGACCAGCTGGTCCCGGCGCTGCACTCGTACTGGCTGTGGATCCACGTCTCGTGCGCGATCATCTCCGGCGCGGTCTTCTACCTCGCGGCGGTCGGCACGTTCCTGTTCCTCTTCCGCGACTACTACGAGGCGGCCCTGACCGCCGGCCGTGCGGTGAACCCGACCTGGGCGAACATCATGAACCGGCTGCCGTCCGCGGCGACGCTCGACAAGTTCGCGTACCGGATGAACGCGCTGGTCTTCCCGCTGTACACGTTCACCGTCATCGCGGGTTCGATCTGGGCGCAGGCCGCCTGGGGCCGGTACTGGGGCTGGGACCCCAAGGAGACCTGGTCGTTCATCACCTGGGTCGCGTATGCCTGCTACCTGCACGCCCGCGCGACGGCCGGGTGGAAGGGCCGAAAGGCCGCCGCGCTGGCGCTGGTCGCCTTCGCCTGCTTCATCTTCAACTACTACGGCGTGAACATCTTCATCACCGGCAAGCACTCGTACGCCGGGGTCTGACGCCTCAGCTGCCGGAGGGCGGCGTGTCGTCCTTCAGTCCCTTGAGGAAGTCCGGGTTGTCGTCCGGCGCCACCCACCGCGGGGGCGCCGGGGCCCGGTGGCGGTTGCGGCCGGCGACGAGCCAGGCGATCGGGCCGACGAGGACCTCGCCGAAGAGCAGGATGATGATCACCCACACCACCTTCGGCAGTCCGCGGACGTCCTCCTCCGGGGTGTTCAGGCAGTCGATGAACGCGTAGATCCACAACGCGAGCACCAGGAGGAACGGTAGATACCTGACCATCTGGGAGAGCCCCCTGAGCGTGGAGACGGGCCGCGGAAGGGGCCCGGTGACGGCTCCAGGGTAGTGCGTGGCGGATACTGGACCCTATGGCTTACGACGATCTTCGCTCCTTCCTCAGGGCCTTGGAGAAGGACGGCGACCTCCGGCGGATCAAGGCCGAGGTCGACCCGTATCTGGAGGTCGGCGAGATCACCGACCGCGTGAACAAGGCCGGCGGTCCCGCGCTGCTCTTCGAGAACGTGCGCGGGTCCTCGATGCCGCTCGCGATGAACGTGTTCGGGACCGACCGGCGGATGCTGAAGTCCCTCGGACTGCGGGCGTACAGCGACATCAGCGACAAGATCTCCGGGCTGCTGAAGCCGGAGCTGCCGCACGGCTTCACCGGTGTGCGGGAGGCGTTCGGCAAGCTCGCCGGGATGACGCACGTACCGCCGAAGAAGGTGAAGTCCGGCGACGCGCCCGTGCAGGAGGTCGTGCTGACGGGTGACGACGTCGACCTGGACACGCTGCCCGCGCTGTTCACCTGGCCGGAGGACGGCGGCTCGTTCTTCAACCTCGGGCTGACGCACACCAAGGACCCGGAGTCCGGGGTGCGCAACCTCGGGCTGTACCGGTTGCAGCGGCACGACCGGAACACCATCGGGATGCACTGGCAGATCCACAAGGACAGCCGCAACCACTACAAGGTGGCGGAGCGGCGCGGTGAGCGGCTGCCGGTCGCCATCGCGTTCGGCTGCCCGCCGGCGGTGACGTACGCGTCGACCGCCCCGCTGCCCGGCGACATCGACGAGTACCTGTTCGCGGGCTTCGTGCAGGGCAAGCGGGTGGAGATGGTGGACTGCAAGACCGTCCCGCTCCAGGTCCCGGCCAATGCCGAGGTCGTGCTGGAGGGCTGGCTGGAGCCCGGGAAGACGCTTCCCGAGGGGCCGTTCGGCGACCACACCGGCTTCTACACCCCGCAGGAACCGTTCCCCGCGCTGACCATCGACTGCGTGACGATGCGGAAGCGTCCGCTGCTGCAGTCGATCGTGGTGGGCCGGCCGCCCACCGAGGACGGGCCGCTGGGCCGGGCCACCGAGCGGTTCTTCCTGCCGCTGCTGAAGATCATCGTTCCGGACATCGTGGACTACCATCTGCCGGAGGCGGGCGGCTTCCACAACTGCGCGATCGTCTCGATCGACAAGAAGTACCCGAAGCACGCCCAGAAGACGATGCACGCGATCTGGGGCGCGCACATGATGTCGCTGACGAAGCTGATCATCATCGTGGACGCCGACTGCGATGTGCACGACCTGCACGAGGTCGCCTGGCGCGCGCTCGGCAACACCGACTACGCCCGCGACCTGACGGTCGTCGAGGGGCCGGTCGACCACCTCGACCACGCCTCCTACCAGCAGTTCTGGGGCGGCAAGGCGGGCATCGACGCGACACGTAAGTTCCCCGAGGAGGGGTACACGCGCGATGGCGGCTGGCCGGAGATGGTGGTCTCCGACCCGGAGACGGCCGCGAAGGTCGACCGGCGCTGGAAGGAGTACGGCCTCTCGTGACCACGGATTCCGCAACCCCGGACCTCTTCGCCCCGGAGCCCGCGCCGCCCGGCCGGATCCGGGCGTTCCTGCGCCTCGTCATGATCGAGCACTCGATCTTCGCGCTGCCCTTCGCCTACATCGCCGCGCTCAGCGCGATGTTCGCGCTGGACGGCTCCGTCCACTGGTGGCGGCTGGTCCTCATCACCGTGGCGATGGTCGGGCTGCGCACCTTCGCGATGGCGTGCAACCGGATCATCGACCGCGAGATCGACGCCCGCAACCCGCGGACCGCGCAGCGGGAACTGGTCACCGGGGCGGTGTCGGTGCGCTCCGCGTGGACCGGCGCGCTGGTGGCCGTGGTCGCCTTCCTGGGCGCGGCGGCGCTGCTCAATCCGCTGTGCCTGGCGCTCGCGCCGATCGCCGTCATCCCGATGGTGGTCTATCCGTACGGCAAGCGGTTCACGAACTTCCCGCACGCGATCCTCGGCGTCGCGCAGGCGATGGGCCCGATCGGCGCGTGGCTCGCGGTCACCGGCGAGTGGTCGTGGGACGCGGTGATCCTCGGGCTGGCCGTCGGCGTGTGGATCGGCGGCTTCGACCTGATCTTCGGGTCGCAGGACGTCGCCGCCGACCGGGCGGACGGCGTCAAGTCCGTCCCGGCCCGTTTCGGCGTCGCCGCCGCCCTGTACGGCGCGCGCGGCTGCCATGTCGTCACGACGGTGCTGCTGGCCTGGTACGGGGTCGCCACCGGTGCGGGCGCGTTCTGGTGGATCGGCCTGGCGGTCGTCGCGAGTGCGTTCCTGTACGAGCACTCGATCGTGCGGCCGCACGACCTGAGCCGGCTGAACCGCGCCTTCTTCCAGGTGAACGGTTTCATCGGCATCGCGCTGTTCTTCTGCGCGCTGCTCGACCTCGCGGTCCGCGGCCTCGGTATCTGACGGATACCGGGCCGCGGAGCCGCCGGGCGTTACGTCTTACGCGCCGAGGCCCTTGAGGTTCTGGGCTCCGAGCATGAACAGGCCCATGATGTCCTGCGGGGTGAACGCCTTCGCGCCGGTCGGGGCCGTGACCGGGGCGCTGCCGCCGTTCAGGCCGATGACCAGCGGGAGCTTGCCCTGGGGCTTCTTGTTGAACTGGGTCATGTCCACGGAGATCCCGGACAGCATGCCGTCCTTGATCGACAGATCCACCGTGAAGTCCTTGGCCGGGACCTTGTTGAGGTCCTGCACCTTGAAGCCCGGGATCTGCTTCTCCAGCGGGGCGAGGCCCTTGGCGAGCTCCTTGGCCGCCTGAGCGCCCGGGACCGTCATCGTGACGTGGTCCACGCCCTGGTCGCTGCCCTTGTCGGTGAACTTGGCGTTGTGCGCCATCGCGTTCTTGACCGCGTCGACCAGCTGCTGCTGGGTCTTGGCGTCGAAGGACGACGCGTCCGGCAGCGGCGACTTGCCCTGGCCCTTGTCACCGCCGAGGGTCTTGGCGAGATCCGAGAACGCCGCCGGGTCGATCGAGACCCACTTGCCCTCCAGCGCGTCCTTCACGACGCCGAGCGAGGACGGGATCTCGTCGGCCGGGGGGAGGAGCCCTTCGAGCGACTTGTCGCCGTCCTTGCCGCCGAGCGCGGACAGCGCCTTGATGTCGGCCCGGAGGTAGACCTTCTTGCCGATGGAACGGACCTCGACGAGGTTCTGCTTCCCCTCGGCGTCCGAGGACAGCTGGAAGGAGAAGGAGGAGGCGTCGCTCCCGGCGTCCTTCGCGTCCTTCACGGCCGCGGTGTCCTTGAGCGCCTTGTCGGAGCTCAGCCCGAGCCGGGCGTGCAGACCCGCGAGCATCTTCGCGTCGTCCTTGGTGAAGTCGTCCTCACCCTTCATCGCGGCCCAGATCTGGTCCTCGGTGGCGTCGAAGGAGACGGTCGCGGTGACCGCCTTCTGCTCCCCGAGCTTGTCCACGGCGTTCTGGACCTTCACCGCCGCACCGACCTGCTGGACGGTGCCGCAGGCGGCGGAAGCGGTGGCTATGAGGGCGACGCAGCCGATGGCGGCCAGGCCCTTGTGTGCGGTGCTGATGTGGTGACTCCCGTAGAACAAGCGGGCCTTCGGCCGGTGGCCTTCGACGCCGGGTGAGATCTTCAGATTAGCTGTGAGTGGCGTCCGGCCCTAAAGGCTTTTCCGCGTCGACCGTGCTGCCCTCACCGCGCCGGCCCGTCGGGCGTGCGGACACGGAAGAAGAAGGCGGAGGCGACGCCGCCGAGGAGACCGAAGAGATGGCCCTGCCAGGAGACGCCCTGGGCGGTGGGCAACACACCCCACAGGATCGACCCGTACAGCACCGCGACGCCGAGGCCGACGGCTATGTCCAGCAGCCGCCGGTCGACGAACCCGCGGACCAGCAGATAGCCGAAGAGGCCGAAGACGACACCGGAGGCCCCCGCCGTGTTGGTGTGGGCGGGCGCGACGAGCCAGACGCCGAGGCCGCTGGCCAGGATGATGACGAAGGAGACGCTGAGGAAGCGGACAATGCCGCGCAGCGCCGCGATGAAGCCCAGGACGAGCAGCGGGAGGCTGTTGGCCGCGACATGGGCGAACCCGAAGTGCATGAAGGCGGCCGGGATGATGTCGCGCAGCTCACCCGTCTCGCGCGGCACGATGCCGAACGTGTCGAGTGAGTGGTCCGACACCACGTCGATCGCTTCGAGCAGCCACAGCAGCCCCACCCACGCCAGCATGACCGCGGCTGCCGCCGTGACCCGCACTCCGCCGCGCAGTGGAGCCAGCCCGACACTCGCCTGCGCGGAACGGTCCGCGACCGGTTCGTAGCTGTGACTCACCGAGGCCCCCCTCAGGTCCATGTGTCCCTACCGTAGACAACGCCACCGACATCCGGGGTGGTTCCCGGCGAGTGCACTCTCCCGCCGCGGGACGTCCCGGGACGTCGCGGGACGTCCCGGGCGGCCGGATAGGCTCGGCAGGTGGAAACGAGCCTGCGCACCCCCTGGATCGTCGGGGTCTCCGGAGCATCCGGGACGCCCTACGCCGCCGCCGTGCTCCGGGGGCTGCTGCGAGCGGGCGAGGCGGTGGACCTGGTGGTCAGCCGGGCCGCCCGGCTGACCCTGCTCGACGAGACGGGCCACGCCTTCCGGGACGCGCACTGGCGCGAGGACCTGCGGACCTGGCTGACGCGCGGCGCCGACGGCAAGGACGGGCACTTCGATCTGGAGCCCGCCGACCTGGCGGACGTGCGGTTCTGGGCCGCGGGCGATCTCGCGGCCGGACCGTCCTCCGGCTCGTACCCGGTCAAGGGGATGCTCATCGTGCCGGCCAGTACCGCCTGCGTCGCGGGCGTCGCGCTCGGGCTGTCGAAGGACCTGCTGCAGCGGGCGGCGAGCGTCACGCTCAAGGAGCGCAGGACGCTGGTGGTCGCGGTCCGCGAGACGCCGCTGAACGGCCAGACCCTCAAGCACCTGGTGACCCTCGACGAGGCGGGCGCGGTCGTCCTGCCCGCGTCGCCCGCCTTCTACGCGGGCGCCCGGCACATCCAGGACCTGGTGGACTTCGTCGCCGGCCGGGTGCTGGACGCGGCGGCCGTGCCGCACCAGCTGTACCGCCGCTGGGAAGGCGAGCTCGGATCGGCCGGTTCGAGCTGACCGCCTGCGCTGATGCGCAGGCCGCAGGGTCGCGGATGCCTTAGATTCTTGTTCGCACGGCGCAATCGATGCATGAACGGGAGGGTCCAGGCATATGGACGCGGTGGACAGGCAGCTCATCCAGGCGCTGCGCGAGAACGGGCGGGCCTCGTACGCGGAGCTGGGCCGGCTGGTGGGGCTCTCCGGGCCCAGCGTCACCGACCGGATCAACCGGCTGGAACAGGCCGGAGTGATCACCGGCTACCGGGCCACCGTCGCGCCCGTGGCGCTCGGACTCGGCGTGACCGCCCTGGTCGGGCTGCAGCTCAGCGACGCGGCCGACCACGAGGACGTGGCACACCGGCTGCGCGACCTGGACGAGATCGAGGACTGCTGGTTCATCGCCGGCGACGACTCGTACATGCTCAAGGTCAGGGTCGGCGACGTGGACGGCCTGGAGCGGACGATCCGCCGGCTGTCGGGAACGAAGGGCGTGGCCCGGACCCGGACCACGATCGTGCTCTCCACGAAGTGGGAGAACAGGGTCGGATCGCTCCCCGAAGAGGCGTGAGTGGGGCCTGCTCGCGGGCGGGATCCGGGGGAGTAGTTTTGATCGGGTCGGAATGGCAACTAGGAGGCGGCAGGCATGGACGCTGGACTCAAGCGTGAGCTGGAGGAGAAGGTCTACGCGGGTGAGCGGCTGACCCGTGAGGACGGAGTCGCCCTCTACGAGTCCGACGACCTCGCCTGGCTGGGTGGTCTCGCGCACCACGTGCGGACGGAGAAGAACGGCGACGTCGTCCACTTCAACGTCAACCGGCACCTGAACATGACGAACGTGTGCACCGCGTCGTGCGCCTACTGCTCGTTCCAGCGCAAGCCGGGCGAGAAGGACGCGTACACGATGCGCATCGAGGAGGCCGTCCGTCTCGCGAAGACGATGGAGGGCGAGAACCTCACCGAGCTGCACATCGTCAACGGGCTGCACCCGACGCTGCCGTGGCGGTACTACCCGCGGTCGCTGAAGGCCCTCAAGGAGGCGCTGCCCTCCGTCTCGCTGAAGGCGTTCACGGCGACCGAGATCCATCACTTCGAGACGATCTCCGGCCTGTCGGCCTCCGACATCCTGGACGAGCTGATCGAGGCGGGCCTGGAGTCGCTGACCGGCGGCGGCGCCGAGATCTTCGACTGGGAGGTCCGGCAGCACATCGTGGACCACCGCACCCACTGGGAGGACTGGTCCCGGATCCACCGCCTCGCGCACTCCAAGGGCCTCAAGACCCCGGCGACGATGCTCTACGGGCACATCGAGGAGCCGAGGCACCGGGTGGACCACGTGCTGCGGCTGCGTGAGCTGCAGGACGAGACCGGCGGTTTCCAGGTCTTCATCCCGCTGCGGTACCAGCACGACTTCGTGGACATGAAGGACGGCAAGATCCGCAACACGCTGCAGGCCCGCACCACGATGGCCAGCGGCGCCGACGCGCTCAAGACGTTCGCCGTCTCCCGGCTGCTCTTCGACAACGTGCCGCACGTCAAGGTCTTCTGGGTGATGCACGGGGTGCAGACGGCCCAGCTGGCGCTGCAGCACGGCGCGGACGACATGGACGGCTCGGTCGTCGAGTACAAGATCACCCATGACGCGGACGACTTCGGCACGCCGAACAAGCTGAACCGTGACGACATCCTGGAGCTGATCCGCGACGCCGGTTTCCGGCCGGTCGAGCGCAACACGCGCTACGAGATCATCCGCGAGTACCCGGGGCCCAACGCCGAGCGGCGCGAGTCCCCGCAGCCGATGCGCCTCTGACGTCCCGCTGTTCTCCGAGGGCCCCGGCAGTACGCGTGAGCGTGCGGCCGGGGCCCTCGCGTTGTCGGGGCTCTCGCGATGCGGACAGCCGTTGCTGCCCTCCCGAGGTAATGGTTACGATGAACATATGACCCTTACTTTCGCTCGGGACCCCGAGCTGTCCGCCGGCCTCCGCGATGAGATCGTCCGGATCTGGACCGACGCCTCCAACGCCGGCGGCGCGGTCGGCTTCGTCCCGCCGGTCACGGCCGGGGACGTACGCCCGGTCGCCGAGGGGCAGTTCGAGTCGGTCCGCGCGGGGACCCAGCGGCTGCTCGTCGCGTACGAGGACGGGCGGGCGATCGGCACGGTCTTCCTCAAGCTCAACACCCACCGGCTGATGCGGCACTGGTGCACGCTCGTCACGGTCATGGTCGACCCGGCCCTGCAGGGCGGCGGCCGCGGCCGGCTGATGGTGAACGAGGCCGTCGGCTTCGCCCGCGACCTGGGCTTCGACGCGCTCCGGCTCGGGGTGCGCGGCGGCACCGGCACGGACGCCTTCTACGCCGCCTGCGGCTTCAAGGAGGTCGGTCGCGTACCGGACGCGATCCGCGTCGCCGCCGACGACTTCCGCGACGACATCGCCATGTGGCTCCCCCTGCACTGATCGTCGGGAGGACATGCTTCACTGGAAGCATGTTCCGTTACACCGCCATGCGTTTTGGCCTCTTCGCCGCCTGCTTCGCGGTCATCTGGGGTCTGGTCTCCCTGCGGATCCTGCCGGCCGGGCTCGGCAGCTCCAACCTGCTGTGGGTCGCGCTGCTCGCGCTCGTCATCTCGGCGCCGCTGAGCTTCGTCCTGCTGCGCGGCGCCCGCGACGCCGCGTCGGCCCAGGTCTCGGCGCGCGTCGAGCGCAGCCGGTCGAACTTCGCCAAGAACCAGAGCGCGGAGGACGCGGCGGACGACGCCGCGCGCACCGCGTAACCCCGCACCCGCGTACCGCCGGGGGTCGGTGGGTAACCCTCGTCACACGCTTCGCCATGCCCCGCCGGGAACACCACGTTCCCGGCGGGGTTTTGCGTTCCCGGTGCCTCCCGTACCCAAAGAATCGCTTTGGGTTTCTCAAAGCCCAGGTGTTAGCGTCACGAACATGTCTCCTACATCCAGTCGCGTACGCATACCCAAGATCCCGTTCTGGGCCCAGATCCTCGGCGGCCTCGTCCTGGGTGTGCTGCTCGGCTGGATCGCCCGCAGCGGCGACGTCGCCTGGCTCGGCAAGACGCTCGACGAGATCGGCTCGATCTTCGTCCAGTTGCTGAAGCTCGCCGTCGCCCCGCTGGTCTTCTTCGCCATCGTGGTCTCGATCACCAACCTGCGGAACGTCTCCAACGCCGCCCGGCTGGCCACCCGCACGCTGCTCTGGTTCATGATCACGTCGCTGATCGCGGTCTCGATCGGCCTCGCGATCGGGCTGCTCACCAACCCCGGCTCCGGCAGCGGCCTCACCCCGGCCGACGGTTCCAAGCCCCAGCACACCGGTTCCTGGCTGGACTTCCTCACGGGGATCATCCCGACCGACGTCATCACGCCGTTCACCGAGCTGAACGTGTTGCAGATCGTCTTCATGGCGGCCGTCATCGGCATCGCGCTGCTCCAGCTCGGCGAGAAGGCCGAGCCGATCCTGACCCTCAGCTCCGCCGTCCTCGAACTGCTGCAGAAGGCCCTGTGGTGGGTCATCAAGCTCGCCCCGCTGGGCACACTGGGCCTGATCGGCAACGCGATCAACACCTACGGGTGGGACCTGATCAAGCAGTACGCGACCTTCACCGCCGACGTCTACGTCGGCTGCGCCCTCGTCATGTTCGGCGTCTACCCGCTGCTGCTGGCCACGGTCGCGAAGGTCAGCCCGGTGCAGTTCTTCCGCGGCGCCTGGCCCGCCATCCAGCTCGCCTTCGTCTCGCGCTCCTCGGTCGGCACCATGCCGGTCACCCAGCGCGTCACCGAACGCCTCGGCGTTCCGCGCGAGTACGCCTCCTTCGCCGTCCCGTTCGGCGCCACCACCAAGATGGACGGCTGCGCCGCGATCTACCCGGCCCTCGCCGCGATCTTCATCGCCGAGGTCTTCGGCGTGCACCTGGGCATCGGCGACTACCTGCTGATCGCGTTCGTCTCGGTCATCGGCTCCGCCGCCACCGCGGGCCTCACCGGCGCCACCGTGATGCTCACCCTGACCCTCTCCACCCTGGGCCTGCCGCTCGAAGGTGTCGGCCTGCTGCTCGCGATCGACCCCATCCTCGACATGATGCGGACCGCCACGAACGTGGCCGGCCAGTCCGTCATCCCCGTCATCGTCGCGGCCCGCGAGAACATCCTCGACCGCGACAAGTACGCGACGGCCCACGGCGCGGACATCGACGACCTGATGGACGACGACGCGAACACCGAGCGCGAAGCGCGCGTCCCGGTCGCCGCGTAGCACCACCGGCAACAGTGCCCCCCGCCCTTTGAAGGGCCGGGGGCACCGTCATGTGCGGGCGCGTTCGGGCGGTACCACGGTCAGCCGGAGGCCAGGCGGAAGTTGAGGCTGCCGAAGGCTACGTGGTCGCCGGGGTGGACGCGGACGGTGCCGGTGATGCGGAGGCCGTTGACGTGGGTGCCGTTGAGGGAGCCCAGGTCGGAGAGGAGCCAGACGTTGTCCTGGTAGCGGAGTTCGGCGTGGGTGCGGGAGACCGAGTCGTGGCCGAGGCGGAGGTCGCACACCGGGGCGCGGCCGATGCGCAGCGGCTGCGGGCCGGGCTCGGGCAGTCGCAGGCCGGGGAGCTGCTCGGTGCGCCAACTGCCGCGCAGCCGAACGGAGAGCGCCGAGAGGCGGGCGACGCTGCGCAGCAGGAGCTGCGGGGCGCGGCCGCGGGAGGGGAGGTCGGCGAGGGCGCCGTCGACCTCGGCGCGGCTGCGGGCGGTGAGCACGATGTGCATGCGGTGCATGAACGTGTCGTGGGAGATCCGGCCATCGCCGGTCCCGGCGCGCAGCACGTCGAGCGCGTGGTCCCGCTCGGTCTCCGAGGGCCGTACACCGTGGGCGCGGAACTCGGGCGACGTCATGCTGGGATTGTCGGCCCGTCAGTGGGGCGCTGTCCAGATTCGCGAGGTGCGGCCGGTTCCGCGCGACCTGTCGCGGTCGGCGGGCCGGGCGGGGGCGCGCCCCGTAGGCTTACTTACGGGTAGGGCTACGAGAGGGTGGCGCGGGGTGGGCGGGAAGACCAAGCGGGTGCCGCGGCAGGTGCGGGAGCAGCAGATGCTCGACGCGGCGGTGGCGACTTTCGCGCGGCGGGGGTACCGGGCGGCCTCGATGGATGAGATCGCCGAGCTGGCGGGGGTGTCCAAGCCCCTCGTCTATCTGTACTTGAACTCGAAGGAAGAGCTGTTCACCGCGTGTATCCGCCGTGAGGCGGCGGCGCTCACCGAGGCGGTCATGGCCGGGGTGGAGCCGGGGGCGGCGCCGGACCGGCAACTGTGGTGCGGGCTGCGGGCGTTCTTCACGCACACGACGGAGCGCCCCGACGGGTGGACCGTGCTGTACCAGCAGGCGCGGACCCAGGGGGAGCCCTTCGCGGACGAGGTCGCGAAGATGCGCGCGGAGATCGCCGAGTTCGTCAGGGAGCTGATCGCGGCGGCGGCCCGGGAGGCCGACTGCGCGGGCGAGCTCGCCGAGCGCGAGGTCACGGCGCTGGCGCAGGCCCTGGTGGGAGCGGCGGAGTCACTGGCGGGCTGGGGCTGCGGGCAGCCCGGCCAGTCGGGCAAGGACACCGCGGCGACGCTGATGAACTTCGCCTGGGCGGGTCTGGACAACCTCATGAACGGCCGGCGCTGGGAACCACCTCGCCCGTGAGGTGGACGCGGTCGCCGCTGCGCAGCTCGAAGCGGGATCCCGCGCCGGCGGTGGCGCAGGCCGCGTAGGTCACCGTGCCGGGCAGCAGCACCGGCGCCCTGAACCGGGCCTGCAGGGTGACGTGTTCGGCCGCCGCCGGGACCGCTTCGGCCGCGCAGCGGGCCACGGTCCACATGCCGTGGGCGATGGCGCGGGGGAAACCGAGCGGCTTCGCCGTCCAGGGGTGCAGGTGGATCGGGTTGTAGTCGCCCGACACCCGCGCATGGCGGCGGCCCAGGTCCGCGGCGAGCTGCCAGGTGGCGACGGCGGGCAGCCGGGACCCTTCGGGCTCCGGCGCGTCGTCGGGGCGCGGGCCGGTGGCGCCGCTGTGCCGGGCGAGGTACGTGCTGCGGTCGGACCAGACGAGCTCGCCGTCGAGCCGGGCCTCGGTGACGAGCACGGCTTCGGTGCCGCGGTGGTGCGGCCGGAGCGCCGCGGTGTGGACGGTCAGCTCGGGGCGGTCGGTCGCGCGCAGCGCGCGCCGTTGAGTGATCTCGATCGAGGTGTGCACCAGCCCGAGCAGCGGCAGCGGGAACGCCGGGTCGGCCATCAGCTGCGCCGCGAGCGGGAATCCGAGGATGTGCGGGTACGTCGGCGGCACCCCGTCGCGCGCCGCGTCGGTCGGCGTGCCGGCCGGCTGCTCGCGGGTGAAGCCGCAGACCCGGGCGTACGCGGCGAGCCGCCCCGGGTCGATCCGCACGGCGGGCAGGACCAGCCGGTCGGCGGGCGCGGCGCCGTCGCGCGGGCGCCCGCGCTTGCGGCGCGAGCCGATCGCGCCCTTGGCCAGGACCAGGGGCAGCCGCGGTGGCGCGGCGAGGGTGCGGGTGGGCACGTCGGGTCGTCCCTTCGATACGGGGGATGAGAGGCGCTACGCGCCGAGCAGGCTCTGGCCGCAGACGCGGACGACCTGGCCCGTGACGCCGCCCGACCCCGGGTCGGCGAACCAGGCGATGGTCTCGGCCACGTCGACCGGGAGGCCGCCCTGGCCGAGGGAGTTCATCCGGCGGCCGGCCTCGCGGATGAACAGCGGGACCGCGGCGGTCATCTTCGTCTCGATGAAGCCGGGGGCGACGGCGTTGACGGTGATGCCGTGCGCGGCCGTGCGCGGATCAGTGGCGAGCGCGCGGACGAAGCCGATGACGCCCGCCTTCGAGGCGGCGTAGTTGGTCTGGCCGGCGTTGCCGGCGATGCCGCTGATCGAGGCGGTGGCGATGATCCGGCCGCCGTCGTGCAGGGTGCCGGACGTGAGCAGGTGGTCGGTGGTGCGGATGACGCTGCCGAGGTTGACGTCGAGGACGGAGTCCCAGCGGTCGGCGGCCATGTTGGCGAGCTTGCGGTCGCGGGTGATCCCGGCGTTGTGGACCAGGACGTCCAGGCCGTCGGGGAGTGCGGCGGCGATGCGTTCCCCGGCGTCCGGCGCGGTGATGTCCAGGGCCAGCGCGGTGCCGCCCAGCCGCCGCGCGACCTCGGTCAGGGCCTCTTCCGACTGCGGGACGTCGAGGCAGACGACGTGGTGGCCGTCGCGGGCGAGGGTGGCGGCGACGGACTCACCGATGCCGCGCGCGGCACCTGTGACCAGCGCGATCCGGGTGCCGTCGGATGCCACGGGAACCGCCGGGCCGATCTCGATGACCTGGCCGCTCACGTACGCGGACTTGGGGGAGAGGAGGAAGCGCAGCGTCGAGTCGGGTTCGGCGCCGGGCGCCAGGCGCAGGAGCTGGACGGTACGGCCGCGGCCGATCTCCTTGCCGAGGGAGCGGACGAACCCTTCGAGCGCCTGCTGGGCGGCGGCCTGGTGGGGATCGGCCGGGTCCGGGGGGCCGCCGAGGACGATGAGCCGGCCGCAGGGCGCGAGCGAGCGGACGACGGGGTGCAGCGCCGCGTACACGTCGTGCAGGCCGGCCGTCCGGCGGACGCCGGTGGCGTCGAGTACGACGGCGGCGGGAGCGGGCCCCTCGACCGCCGCGTCGACCGGCCGCGGGACACCGGCCGTCAGGCGCAGGACCGGCCCGGCCAGGTCCGGGTGTTCCGGGGACCAGCGCCGCAGTGCGGTGGGCTGGGGGAGGCCGAGGCGGCCGGAGAGGAAGCGGCCGGGGGCCGTACCCGTGAAACGGAGATAGCGATCGGCCATTGGCCTTCTCCTTACTCTGGAGTAAGTTTACCGCCGGTAAGGCTACTGGTGAGTCAGCGCCCAGCCAAGGGAGAGCCGCCCGATGAGTGATCGCAGGGACAGTCCGCGCCGGGTCGCGGTGGTGGCGGGCAACCGCATACCGTTCGCCCGTTCCGACGGCCCGTACGCCACCGCGTCCAACCAGGACATGCTGGGCGCGGCGCTGGGCGGGCTGGTGGAACGGACCGGCCTGGCCGGTGAGCGCGTGGGTGAGTTCGTCGCCGGGGCCGTCCTCAAGCACAGCCGGGACTTCAACCTCGCCCGCGAGACCCTGCTCGGCAGCACGCTCGACCCCGCGATCCCCGCGTACGACATCCAACAGGCGTGCGGCACCGGCTTGCAGGCGATCATCGCCGTCGCGAACAAGATCGCGCTCGGCCAGCTCGACTGCGGCATCGCGGGCGGCGCCGACACCGCGAGCGACGCGCCGCTCGGCGTCAACGACGAGCTGCGGAAGATCCTGCTGGAGGCGCGCCGGGCGAAGTCCACGGGTGCGCGCGCCAAGGCGCTGGCGCGCATCCGGCCGCGCCATCTCGTACCGGAGATCCCGCGCAACGCCGAGCCGCGCACCGGGCTGTCGATGGGCGAGCACGCGGCCCTCACCGCCAAGCGGTGGGGCATCGCGCGCGAGGCGCAGGACGTGCTGGCCGCGGCCAGCCACCAGCGGCTCGCGGCGGCGTACGAGCGCGGGCTGTTCGACGACCTGGTGACGCCCTTCCGCGGCCTGGACCGCGACCAGAACCTGCGCCCGGACTCGACGGCCGAGAAGCTCGCGCGGCTGAAGCCGGTCTTCGGGGTGCGGGAGGGGGGCGCCACCATGACGGCCGGCAACTCGACGCCGCTGACGGACGGCGCGGCCGTCGTCCTGCTGGCGAGCGAGGAGTGGGCGGCCGCCCACGGACACGAGCCGCTCGCCTTCCTCACGGCCTACGAGACGGCCGCCGTCGACTTCGTCGGCAATCCCGGGGGCGACGAGGAAGGGCTGCTCATGGCGCCCGCGTTCGCGGTGCCGCGCATGCTGGAACGGGCCGGGTTCGCCCTCGGCGACTTCGACCTCTACGAGATCCACGAGGCGTTCGCCTCGCAGGTCCTGGCCACCCTCGCCGCCTGGGAGGACAAGGAGTTCTGCACCGGGCGGCTGGGCCTGGCGGGCCCGCTGGGGACGGTGGACCGGGACCGGCTGAACGTGGCCGGTTCGTCGCTCGCCACCGGGCACCCCTTCGCGGCGACCGGCGCCCGCATCGTCGCGACCCTCGCGACGCTGCTCGCCGAGCGGGGCGGCCCGGGGCGCGGGCTGGTCTCCATCTGCGCGGCGGGCGGCCAGGGAGTCACGGCCGTGCTCGAACGCCCGTGAATCCGCGCGACAACGCCCCGCACCGCAACGCCCCGCACCGTCACGCTGCGAACCGCCCCACCCCGCCCCCCGCCGCTCCGAACCGCCACTGCCGCCCTGACCGCCGCCGATCCGCGTAGCGCGAGCCGCCGTACGATTCCGCGAACCAGGAGAGCCCCTGATGTCCCGTAAGAGCCCGATACCGCCGCAACTCGTCGCCGTCGAACCGGATCTCGTCGTATCGGGCGGTTCGGTACGGCAGGCTTCCGTGCCGGCTCTCGTAGCGCCCGAGAGCGAGGGGAGTCTCGCGGACATCCCCTTCCGCAACGCCCTGGAGGCGCCGGACGAGGCCGTGCTCAGCCGCAAGGACGAGCGCGGGGCCTGGCGCGACATCACGGCTGCCCAGTTCCGCGACGAGGTGGTCGCCGTCGCGAAGGGGCTGATCGCCTCCGGGATGCGGCCCGGCGACCGGCTCGCGATCATGGCGCGGACGACGTACGAGTGGACGCTGCTGGACTTCGCGGCCTGGGCGGCCGGACTGATCACCGTCCCCATCTACCCGACGTCCTCCGCCTCGCAGGCCGCCTGGATCCTCGCGGACTCCGGCGCGGTGGCGTGCGCGGTGGAGAGCGTCGAGCAGACCCGGCTCATCAGCGGGCAGCGCCGCGAGCTGACCGGGCTGCGGCATCTGTGGCAGCTGGACGCGGGGGGCATCTCCCAGCTGATGGCCGAGGGGCGGGAGCTGCCGGACGTCCTCGTCAAGGGCCGGCGCGCCAACCTCGGACCCGACAGCGTCGCCACGCTCATCTACACGTCGGGCACCACCGGACGCCCCAAGGGCTGCATCCTCACGCACGCCAATTTCTTCGCCGAGGTCGACAACTCGATCGAGCTGCTGCACCCCGTCTTCAAGTCGGTGAGCGCGGAGCCCGCCTCGACGCTGCTCTTCCTGCCCCTGTCGCACGTCTTCGGCCGGATGGTCGCCATCGGCTGCCTGCGCGCCCGGGTCCGGCTCGGCCACGCCCCCAGCATCGCCACCGACGACCTGCTGGCCGACCTCGCCGGTTTCCGGCCGACCTTCCTGCTCGCGATCCCGTACGTGCTGGAGAAGGTCTACAACACCGGCCGCGCGACCGCCGAGTCCATGGGCCGGGCATCCTCCTTCGACCGGGCCGCCACCATCGCGCGGCGGTACGGCGAGGCCCTGGAGGCGCAGCAGTCCGGCACCGGGCGCGGGCCCTCGCTCGGGCTGCGGGCCGCCCACGCGCTCTACGACCCGCTCGTCTACCGGCGCATCCGCGCCGCGCTCGGCGGCAAGGTCCGGTACGCGATCTGCGGCGGCTCACCGCTCGGCCGCCGCCTGGCCGCGTTCTACGCGGGCGCGGGCGTCACGATCTTCGAGGGGTACGGGCTGACGGAGACCACGGCCGCCGCCACCGTCACCCCGCCGCTGCGGCCCCGGCTCGGCACCGTCGGCTGGCCGCTGCCCGGCGCGGCCGTGCGGATCGCCGACGACGGCGAGGTGCTGCTCACCGGCAACATGGTGTTCGGCGGCTACTGGAACGGCCGGGTCGGGGCCTACCACCCGGTGGACGGCGGCTGGTTCGCCACCGGTGACCTCGGTGAGCTCGACGCCGAGGGATATCTGACGATCACCGGCCGCAAGAAGGAGATCATCATCACCGCGGGCGGCAAGAACGTCGCCCCGGCTCCGCTGGAGGACCGGCTGCGGGCGCACCCCCTCGTCGGGCAGTGCATGGTCGTCGGTGACAACCGCCCCTACGTGGCGGCGCTCATCACCCTCGAACCCGACGGCCTCAGCCACTGGCGCCGGATGCACCACCGCGACGGAGTCCGTACGGCGCAGCTCGCCGAGGACCCGGAACTCCTCGCGGAGATCCAGCACGCGGTCGACGACGCGAACGAGTCGGTGTCGCGGGCCGAGTCGATCCGGCGCTTCAGCGTCCTGCCGGTGGAGTTCACGGAGGACTCGGGGCACCTGACGCCCTCGATGAAGCTCAAGCGGACCGCGATCGCACGGGACTTCACGAAGGAGATCGACGAGATCTACCGCAAGCGGTGAAGCACGGCAGGGGAGCGTGCCGACGCCGGCCGGGCCGGGGGACCGGTCCGGCCGGCGACGGGCGCGGGCCCGGCGGAATCAGCAGTTGCCCGCCGTGGGGTGGCCGGCGAAGCGGTCGGCGAGCCACTCCATCGCGAAGGGGGACCCCGCGATGGCTCCGGTGATGTGGCCCAGCGGCATGGGCTGCCACTGGACGTCGACGCCCTTCGCGCACCAGTCGGAGCGCAGCTGCTGCCCCACGGTGTAGGGGATCAGCTCGTCGACGACGCCGTGGTAGAGGTAGACCGGGGCGTCGGGCCCGTGGGTGCCCAGCGTGTCGGCGCGCAGCGCGCTCTGCCAGTCGGCCTGGTGGAGCGGGTTGCTGGTGGTGACCTGGTCGATGCGCTGGAAGAGGCCGGCGATGGCGTCGATGGCGACGCACTGCGTCCTGACGATGTTCACCATCGACCGGCCTCTGGCGTTCAGGTACTTGGCGAGGTCGAGGGCCGGGTACGCGGCGTCGTGACCGACGGCCGAGGCGAGGATCAGGCCGGCGCCGACACCGCCGTTGTTGAAGTCGGCGACCTTGAGGAGGTCGGCGGGGACGCCGCCGGTGGCGGTGCCCTTGACGTTCAGGTCGGGTGCGTAGGAGTCGTGGATCTCGGCGGCCCAGCTGGAGGCCTGGCCGCCCTGGGAGTAGCCCATGATGCCGACGGGCGTGTCGGCGTTCAGACCGGTGCCGGGCAGCCGTTCGGCGGCGCGGGCGGCGTCGAGCATGGCCTGTCCCTCGGCCCGGCCGACGGTGTACGTGTGGGTGCCGGGGGTGCCGAGGCCCTCGTAGTCCGTGACGGCGACGGCCCAACCGCGCAGCAGCGCCTGCCAGATGAGGCTGCCCTCGGCGGTGGTCCCGGTGGGGAAGCCGGCGGAGGGCGCGCAGCTGTCGGCGAGGCCGACGGTGCCGACGGCGTACGTGACGAGGGGGCGCTGTCCGGTCCGGCCGTCGCGGGGGACGAGGACGGTGCCGGAGACGGTGGTGGGCGCGCCGGTGGCGGTGGTGGACCGGTAGTGGATCTTCCAGGCCTTGGTGTCCGTGGGGACGAGGGGATTGGGCATGAAGCGGGTCTGCTGGGCGCTGACCAGGTCGCCGGGCTGTCCGGCGGCGGTGGCATCGGTGGCGGTGGTGGGGGTGGCCTGCGTGTCCGCCGAGGCCTGGGCCGGGGCCGTGGCGGTCAGCGCGGTCGTCAGTGCGAGGGCGGCCAGGGCCGCGGGAACGATGTGCCGGATGCGTCGTACGGTGCTCTGCACTGCGGCTCTCCCATCGATTCGGTGGAAGGTGTGGGGTACAGGGACCGTAGTGACTTACGGGTAGGTCCGGCGCTGACCACGCCGCTCACCTTTGCTGACCCGGAATCGCATTCACTCCAAGGGGTTCATGCCGGGGGCTCATGCCAGGGCTCCGACGCCGGAGGGCGCGTCCCGGGGGCCGCGTGGCGGTACGCGCCCGGGGTGGTCCCGGTCCAGCGGCGGAAGGCCCGGTGGAACGCGGTGTCCTCGGAGAAGCCGAGCCGCGAAGCGAGCTGGGCGATCGGCTCGTGCCCCTCGCGGAGCCCGGCGATGGCCGCGTCCTTGCGGACCGAGTCCTTGAGCTGCTGGAAGGACGTCCCCTCGGCCGTCAGCCGGCGGCGCAGGGTCGCGGGGCTGACCGCGAGCCGCGCCGCGATCTCCGGGGCCTCCGGCAGCCGGGTCCGGGTGGTCAGGGCGCGGGCCATGGTGCGCCGGATCTGCTCGGTGACGGTGGTGCCGTAGTCGCGCCGGCTGAGCAGGTCGGCGGGGGCCCGGCGCAGCAGTTCGCCCAGCGCCGTCTCGTCCTGGATGAGCGGCGCGGCGAGCCAGTGCGCGTCGAAGGCGGCACCGGTGTGCTGCGCACCGAAGCGGACCGGGCAGCCGAAGAGCAGGTCGTACTCGGCCCGGTGCGGCGGCGCCCGGTAGGCGAACTCGGCCTGCAGCAACGGGATGCGGCTGCCGACGAGCCAGCTGGAGAGCCGGTGCCAGATCACGACCAGGCACTCGGCGAGGAAGTGGTCCGGGTCGTCGGCCAGGTCGCCGAGCACCGTGAAGTGCGCGACGCCGGCCGAGGCGTCGACGGCGAGGGCGGGACCGCTCGGGAACAGCCCGTAGAACCGCACCGCCCGGTCCAGCGCGGCGCCCAGGTCCCGGCCGCCCAGCGCCGTGCAGCACATCATGGCGAAGGAGCCGCGCGGGCTGGGCGCCGGGCCGAGGCCGAGGAACTCGTCGTTCGTGGCCTGGTGCAGTTCCCTGACGAGGCGGCTGAACTGGGTGTCGGTCACCCGGGCCCGGTCGTCGCCGAGCAGCAGGGGTGCGATCTGGGCCCGTTGGAGCAACGGGGCGGTGTCGATGCCGAGCCGCTGCGCGCCGCGTAACGCCGCTCTGACCCGGTGCACCGTGATCGTATGCGTGCCCATGACACTCAACGGTGGTGCAGCTGAGCGGCAGGGTCAACCCGTGTGACGGTTCGTGTCATCTTCGTGCGGCCTCGTGCTTCATAGCGTCAGGGCTACACGACCAAGGGAGGCGCGCGATGGGCACCATGGCACCGCAGACCGATCGGCCAGGGACGCTGGCGCTGACAGCGGAATGGGTGGCGGAACGGCACGGCGACAGTCCCGCACTGCGCTTCCGCGTCGGCGGCGGTTGGCGCGACGTCACCTTCACGGAACTGCGCGACACCGTACGGCGGGCCGGCTGCGGGCTCATCGCCCTCGGTGTGGAGCCCGGTGACCGGGTGGCGATCCTGTCCGAGACCCGGCCGCAGTGGACGTACGCGCACCTCGCCGCGCTGGCGGCGGGCGCCGTCGTCGTACCGGTCTATCCGACGGCCGGGGACGAGGAGGTCACCTGGGTGCTGAGCGACTCCGGCGCCTCCGTCATCCTCTGCGAGGACGACCGGCAGGTCGCCAAGGCCGAACGGCTGCGGGGCGGGGTGCCGAGCCTGCGGCGGATACTGCCGCTGCACGCCCTCGACGGCCTTGCGGAGGGCTCGACGGGGACGGCGGCCCCGCTCGACGACGGCCTGCTCGCCGAGCTGCTGGCCCGTGCCGAGTCGCGCAAGCCCGAGGACGTGGCGTCCATCGTCTACACCTCCGGCACCACCGGTATGCCCAAGGGCTGCCGCCTCACCCACGGCAACTTCGGCGCGGTGCAGGACGCCACCGTGCCGCACATCGACGGCGGCCTGCCCGGCGACACGACGTATCTGTACCTGCCGCTCGCCCATCTCCTGGCCCAGCTGATCCAGTTCACGACGCTGCTGGTCGGCGGGACGCTGTGTTTCTTCGGCGGGCGGATCGAGAACATCGTCGCCGAACTGACCGACGTCAGGCCCACCCACCTGCCGTCCGTGCCACGGCTGTTCGAGAAGGTGCACGCGCAGGTGCTGGCGCTCGCGGAGTCGCAGGAGGGCGGCAGGGAGCGGTTCGAGGCGGCCATCGCGCTCGGTGTGCGCGCGGCCGAGCTGCGGGAGCGCGGCGAGGAGCTGCCGCCGGAGCTGCGCGAGGCCTACGACGCCGCGGACGCCGCCCTGTTCAGCCTGGTCCGGGCCGCCTTCGGCGGCCGGCTGCGCTGGGCGACCACCGGAGGGGCGCCGATCGCCCCGCAGACCATGGCCTTCCTGCGGGCCTGCGGCCTGGGCGTCCTGGAGGGGTACGGCATGACGGAGTCCGGTGGCGTCATCGCCGTCAACCACGCCTCCGACTTCCGGCACGGCACGGTCGGCCGGCCGATCGACGGCTGCGAGGTGCGGATCGCGGACGACGGGGAGGTGCTCGCCAGGGGCGCCAACGTCTTCCCCGGCTATCACCACAACCCGGACGCGACCTCCGAGACGCTGGACTCCGACGGCTGGCTGCACACCGGGGACCTCGGCGCGCTCGACGCCGACGGCTATCTGACGATCACCGGCCGCAAGAAGGACATCGTCATCACCTCGGCCGGCAAGAACCTCACCCCGACCCAGATCGAGTTCGCCATCCAGCAGTCCCGCTACGTGTCCCGGGCGGTGATGATCGGCGACCGCCGCCCGTACCCGGTCGCGGTGATCACCCTGGACCCCGACGAGATCATCGGCTGGGCGTCCCGCACCCGGCAGGTGCTGGGCGCCCGCCCGACCCGGCACGCCGCGGTGCACGCGCTGGTGCAGGAGGTGGTGGACGCGGCCAATGAGCAGGTCGCCCGCCCGGCGCGGATCCGGGCGTTCGTGATCCTCGACGAGGACCTGTCGGTGGAGTCGGGCGAGCTCACACCGACGCTGAAACTCCGCCGCTCGGTCGTCGAGGAGCGGTACCGGGACCGGATCGACGCGCTCTACGCGGAGGCCGCGCCGAGCGTGCGGTAGCCGGGCCGCGCCGGGAAAGGCAGGAGCCCCGCACCACGGTGCGGGGCTCCTTGGTCGTGCTTTTCGGCGACTCGGTGATCAGACCGGGGTCACGTTCTCCGCCTGGGGGCCCTTCGGGCCCTGGGTGACGTCGAAGTTGACCTGCTGGTTCTCCTCGAGGGAGCGGAACCCAGCGGCGTTGATCGCGGAGTAGTGAACGAAGACGTCGGGGCCCCCGCCGTCCTGGGCGATAAAGCCGAAGCCCTTTTCAGCGTTGAACCACTTCACGGTTCCGGTAGCCATAAAGCCCTCCTTGGGCCCAAAGGGTTGCCCTGCTCCAGAACCTGCAACTGCGAAGTCTGAAAACTACAAAAGCCTACGGGGTCACATGCTCCGCAGGCTCTGTACTGCAAGGGAAACCAAACTGCAACTTGCGAGGAGAGTAGCACGCAGGTTCAGGGGTGGGGAAGGGTCTCAAGATCGGCCTTTTGAGGCCCTCCCAGGGGTGGTTCCGCCGCCCGCTCACAAGATCCGCAAGGACCAGGACTAGCCTCCTGATGTGGACAAATCTGCATCTGACACCGAAAGCGGCCGGACCCGTCCGCGGGTCGGCCACATCCAGTTCCTGAACTGCGTGCCCCTGTACTGGGGGCTTGCCAGGACAGGAGCCCTCCTCGATCTGGAACTGACCAAGGACACCCCGGAGAAACTCAGCGCCCAGCTGGTGCGCGGGGACCTGGACGTCGCGCCCGTCACCCTCATGGAGTACCTGCGGCACGCCGGCGAACTGGTGGCGCTCCCCGACATCGCCGTGGGCTGCGACGGCCCCGTCATGTCCTGCGTCATCGTGAGCCAGCTGCCGCTCGACCAGCTCGACGGCCAGCGGGTCGCCCTCGGCTCCACGAGCCGGACCTCCGTGCGCCTCGCCGAGCTGCTGCTCACCGAGCGGTTCGGGGTGACCCCCGACTACTACACCTGCCCGCCCGACCTGTCGCTGATGATGCAGGAGGCGCAGGCCGCCGTCCTCATCGGCGACGCCGCCCTGCGTGCCTCCCTGCACGACGCGCCCCGGCTCGGCCTGCAGGTGCACGACCTGGGCCAGATGTGGAAGGACTGGACGGGGCTGCCGTTCGTCTTCGCCGTCTGGGCTACCCGCCGCGACTACTTCGCCCGCGAGCCCGAGGCCGTCCGCGAGGTGCACCGCGCGTTCCTCGCCTCCCGCGACCTGTCGCTGGAGGAGGTCGAGAAGGTCGCCGAGCAGGCGGCCCGCTGGGAGGCCTTCGACTCCGAGCTGCTGAGCAGGTACTTCACGACGCTCGACTTCTCCCTCGGGGCCGAGCAGCTCGCCGGCATCGCCGAGTTCGCCCGGCGCGTCGGCTTTCCCAAGGAGGCGCGCGTCGAACTGCTCTGACGCCCGCCCCCTCCCGCACGGCCGCTGCGTCCGCCCCTAAAGGGCGGTCAGGGGGACCTGGACGGTACGGACCTCGCCGTCGCCCAGGTGCAGCAGGCCGCGGCCGGGCTGGATCGCCTGGCCGATGGAGCCGCGCTGCAGCCGGACGCCGACCAGGTCGCCGTCCGACATGTTCTGCGGCGACAGGAGCAGGCCCCGGCGCGCCTTCTTCATCTCGACCTGCCAGCCGTTGAAGCCTCCGCAGATGTCGTCCGCGTCGCCCGCGATGACCAGGCCGATGTCCTTGCCGGTCGCGTTGCGGACCACGGACTGGAAGACGTCCCCCGCCTCGCAGTTACGCAGCAGCTCCGCGTCGTCCACGATGATCACTCCGGGACCGCTGAAGCGGGACAGCGCCTCCTGGAGCTCCGCCGCGGTGATCTCGTCGGTGCCGAAGAAGCCCACGACGCCCGGGGCGTGCTTGAGGCGACGCAGCGGCGACTGGCGGCGCGGGGTGGCCAGGATGATCTGGGTGCCCGCGGTGAGGAACGAGCGGGTCATCGTCAGGAGCGCGGTGCTGCGCCCGGAGCGGGCGGGGCCGGCGATGACGAAGGCGGGGGTGCCCTCGGCGAGGTTCGGGCCCAGCACGGTCAGCTGGTCGCCGCCGATGGCCGCCATCGACCAGAGCCGGCCGCCACCGCGCATGGCCTGCTGCTCCTGCGGGTCGCGCATCTCCCACGCCTCCTCGAACTCGATCCGGGAGGGCAGCACGTCGACCCGGAACGGCCGGCGGGAGCGCGGTACGGCGCTGTCCCGGTCCTTGGCCGCGGCGCCGATGGCGTGCAGGGCCGCGGACTGGGCCTGGCCGCTGGGGTCCTCGGCGAGCAGCGCCACATGCGTCTCGACGGCGCCCTGGGCGCGGAACGCCCGGCCCGGCGGGATCTTCGCGGGGATCTTGCGCGGGTTGAGGCCGATGAGGGACAGGTCGCCCGAGTCGCTGAGCTGCAGCGCGATCTTGTTCTCGGTGAGGGTGGAGATCCGCCCGAGCAGCAGGGACCGGTCGCCCGTCATGATCACGTGGATGCCGACGGACGCGCCCTCGCGCATCAGCTGGAAGATCGTGTCGGTCAGCGAGCCGTTGTTGAGATCGCCGAGCGAGGGGGTGAAGCCCTCCCAGCGGTCCAGCAGCAGCACGATGTGCGGCAGCCGGTCCGCCTCGGCGACGCCCGTCCGCTGCTCGTTGACGTCGGTGAAGCCGCCCTCGCCGAGCAGCGCCATCCGGCGCTGCACCTCGGCGGCCAGCTTGCCGATCAGCCGGACCGCGCGGTCCGCCTCGTTGGAGCGGACCACGGCGCCGCAGTGCGGCAGCGACGACAGCGCCAGCAGCGCGCCGTTCCCGCAGTCCAGCGCGTACAGGTGCACGTCGGCGCAGGAGTTGGAGCGGGCCAGCGAGCCGGCGATGGTGCGCAGCGCCTGGGAGCGGCCCATGCGCGGGGCGCCCGCGATCATCAGGTGGCCGAAGGTCGTCAGGTCGATCGAGGCGGTGCGCCGCGCCTGCTCGCTCGGCAGGTCGTCGACCGCGTACGGGGCCGGCAGCAGGCCGTCGCGGGAGACGTTGACCGGGGCCTCCAGCTCGTCGATGACCATGCGCTCGGTGAGCGCGGGCAGCCACGGGCTGTGCTGCGGCGGCAGCCCCAGCTGCTCGTTGGCGCCCTGGATGGCCTCGACGAGGACGGCGAGGTCGGTGAGCAGGTCGTCGTCGTTGGTGCGGGGACCCGCCGGGCGTTCCGGGACCGGGCGGCCGATGCCGTCCCAGCCGATCTGCACGGTCCACGGCGCGGGCGCCTTGGTGGCGACCTGGCCGGGCCGCCGGCCGCCGACGCGTCCGGACTGGAACGGCAGCAGCGATGACGCGCCGAGCCGCACATACGCCCGGCCCGGGGTGGACTTGGCGATGTATCCGGCGTCGGGGGCGTCGATGACGTCGGACGATTCGCTGGCGTCGGTGACGCGCAGGGCGATGCGGAGGTTGGTGTTGGCGCGGATCTCGGGGGAGACGACGCCGGAGGGGCGCTGGGTGGCGAGGATGAGGTGGATGCCGAGCGAACGGCCGCGCTGGGCGATGTTGACCAGGCCGGTGACGAAGTCCGGCAGCTCTCGGGCCATGGACGCGAACTCGTCGATGACGATGAGCAGCCGGGGCATCGCCTCGAGCCCCGGATTGGTGCGCATCGCGATGATGTAGTCCTCGAGGTCCTTGGCGCCGGCCGCGGCGAGGGTGTGCTCGCGGCGGCGCAGCTCGGCGCCGAGCGACTCCAGGGCCCGCTCCACCAGGTGCGTGTCGAGGTCGGTGACCATACCGACGGTGTGCGGCAGCTTCACGCAGTCCTTGAAGGCCGCGCCGCCCTTGTAGTCGACGAGGACGAACGTCATCGCGTCCGGCCGGTTGGCGACCGCCAGCGAGGCCACGATGGTCTGCAGCAGCTCGGACTTGCCGGAACCGGTGGTGCCCGCGACCAGGCCGTGCGGCCCGTCGCGGACCAGGTCGATGGCGAACGCGCCGTCGAAGGACGAGCCGACCACGGCCTGGGTGGAACGGCCGCCCATGCTCCAGCGGGCGGCGATCCCGCCGACGGTGGGCGGCTCCATCTCGATGACGTCCAGCAGCCGGCAGGAGTCCGGCAGCGCCGAGCCCTCGTCACCGCTGACGTCGCGGATCGGGGCCATCGCGCGGGCCATCTGCTCGCCCCACGCGGCGGTCACACAGTCGGGCCGGACGGCGGAGACCGGCTCGACGCCGGCCATCGAGACCTGCAGCAGGCCGTAGTAGTCCTCCTCGACGAGCGCGCGGCACTCCTCGGGGAGCAGCCGGCGGTCGGCGTCGAGGCAGATGAGGTGGATGCCGACGCGCGGGCCGTCGCGCAGCACCTGGGTGAGGCCGGGGAGCGCGCGCAGCCGCCGGGAGCCGTCGAGGACGACGAGGATCGTCGGGCCGCCCCAGGCCTGGTTGGGCTGCGTGCCGGCCTCGCGGGCCGCGTCCTGGCGGGAGGTGACCTGGGCGAGCAGTTCGCTGATGCGGCGGGCGACGCTGTCGGCGTCGGTGCCGATCAGGGCCAGCGCCGACTGCCCTTCGCGGGCCCTGGCGTGCGGGAGCCAGCGCACCCACTCCCAGCCCTCGCGGCCGCTGGGGTCGGTGAGCACGCAGATCTGCAGGTCGGCGGGGGAGTGCAGGGCGGCGGCCTGCGCGACCAGCCAGCGGCCGATGGCGCGCGGCAGTTCACCGCGGCCGGCGACGCCGAGCACGCCGTGCTGCTGCATGGGGACGGTCACCGGGACGTCGGAGAGCTTCCGGGCCTCGTTGCGCTTGTGCTCCTCCTGGGCCGGGTCCGAGACCTGGACCTCGGTGGGGAGGGTGCCGGTGCCGACGCGCAGCATCCCGTAGTCCGGGTCGGAACGCCGCCGCTCCCACAGCCGCTGGCTCGGTCCGGTCGCGGCGACCAGCACCTCGGCCGGGTCCGGGGCCTGGGTGCGGCGGGCGGCGGTGTCGGCGGCCATGGCCTTGCGGGCCTGCCGCTCGATCGACTCCTTGTGCGTCTCGTAGTCGGCGGTGGTCTGGCGGAACGACTTCTTGCCGTGCTTCTTGTCGTTCATGTAGTTGCCGACCATGGCGACCGGGCTGAGCACCGCCATGAACAGGAAGCGCGGCTGGTGCATCATCATCGCCATGAGCACCGCGCCGAAGAGCGGGATGACCGCCATCAGCCAGGGCAGGGGCCGGTTCTCGGACTGCTTGGGCTTGCTCGGCAGCTGGAACTTGGTCGGCCGCGGCGGCGGCGTGATGCGCGGCGGCCGGTTGTAGTCGAGCCCGGTGCCGTCCTCGGAGGGCTTGAGGGCGGTGTCGGGGAAGCTCGGCAGGCTCAGTTCGAGCAGGGTCTGCCCGGCGGCGACGACACTGCGCGGCCGCCAGGGGCTCGCTTCGGTGAGCGGCAGGCCGTCGATGGTGGCGGAGCTGCCGAAGGACGGGTGGACGGTGACCGTCCCGTCGACCGCGACGTCCACCTCCACCGCCGAGTGCGGCAGCGCGGGGTCGTTGAGCCGGATCCACGCGTCGGGTCCGCTGCCGACGACGGCGACGCCCGGTCCGAGGCGGTGCACGCCGCCCGCGTCGGGGCCGCCGACGATCCGTACCTCCACCGTCCCCTGGGCGTCGGGCGCCGGGCAGGCGTCGGGCGCGGCGACGCTGAGCACCGCGCCGTCGCGCACCGGCGAGGCGTCCAGGCTCAGTTCGGGGTCGATCTGGAAGCCGTTGATGTGCAGGGCGGGCGGCCCCTGGCCGTCGTCCGGACGTCCGAGCAGTCGGCCGATCTCGGCCGCGAGCGCGCCGACGGGCGCCGCGGGGTCGGCGTCGACCAGCATGTCCGCACGGTCGTCACGGACCGGGTCGATCACGCTGAGCTGCAGTTCCACTGCCGTCCCCCTGCACCACTGAGCACCACTGGTATTTGCTGTTGACCATCATGCAACAGACGGCCGACAACGCACCGGCCGCATCAGGCGGAACCGCGGCCACGGCGGGAGGTGTCCTGACGATGGGTGGGGCAACAGTGAGAGAATCGACCGGCAGCGAACGCGGAAGCCGTGTGCGGCGGGCGGCCGCAGAACCGACGGGGGAAATATGGGCAGTCCTGACCGATTGAAGGTGGATCTAGGCGGTTTGGAGGATTTTGCCTCCAATCTCGAAGCGGTACGGACCACCATGAACGGCACGCGCAAGCTCTTCGAGTCCTACGAGGCGAAGCTCGGCTCCGGGAAGGTCGCGGACGCGCTGGACAGCTTCGAGCACAACTGGAAGGACGGCCGGAAGGAGATCGACGGGCACCTGGAGGGGTTGGCCAAGATGGCCAACACCGCGGTGCGCGAGATCCGGAAGGCCGACAAGCAGCTCGCCGACGATCTGGCGAAGGCGGCAAAGGGTGAGGGCGGCAAGTAGTGAGTGCGACTCCGCGGGTGATGCCGGTCGAGCGGGAGGGCTTCTCGCTCACCGTCCCGATGACATGGTGGGAGTTCGATCTGCACCCGGCCAGCCGGGACGAGAGCATCCGCAGGCTGATGGCGCAGCGGGTGCAGGAGAATCCGGCGCTCGGTGAACACCGTGACGTGCTGGCCAAGTTCCTGCGCAGGGCGGCGCGCGAGGCGTACGACAGCGGGGCGGTGTACGTCGGCTGCATGGCGCAGAACTTCGGCGGGGTGCCGCTGACCGCTTCCGTCACCGTGTCGCTGGTGGGTGCCCGTACGCCCGAGGGGCAGTTGCTGGCCACGGATCCCGCGTCGATCGTGGCGGGGCTGCGGGAGAAGCCGGCCCGGCGCGAGGGCGACGCGTGGCGGAAGGTGACCACGGTGGAGATTCCGGAGACCGGGGCCGCCGCCCGCACGTACGGGATCGAGGACATCGAGATCCCCGGTGACACCAGAACCATGCGAACCGTTCTGATGCAGACATTCATCCCGCTGCCGGGCGGCGGGGACCGGGTCGCACTGGTCGCCTGCAGCAGTCCCGTACTCGACCTCGCGGACTCGTTCTTCGATGTCTTCGACGCGGTGACCTCGACGTTCCGCTACCGGGAACCGCAAGCTGCACCTGCGCCGTCCTCACCCGTAAGCTGAGGCTTCCGCAGACCATCACATCAATCTGCGACTCAACGGCCACGGGGGTCGGCCCTGCGGCTAGGCCAATGGAAGGTATTCCTCTATGTCCAACGTGAACGTCACATACCAGGACATGCGTGACGCTGCCACCAAGCTCAAGACGGGGCAGACCGAGATCACGGAGAAGCTGAACACGCTGCACAAGTTTGTTCAGAGCCTGGTGAACGGCGGTTACGTGACCGACCGTTCCTCGAAGCAGTTCGACCAGTCCTACACGGAGTTCAACACCGGTGCCACCAAGACCATCGAGGGTCTTGAAGGTATGGGCAAGTTCCTCGAGAGTGCCGCGCAGGCGTTCCAGTCCGCGGACGAGGAGCTCGCCAAGGGCCTCGGTCACTGATCGAGCGGCAACGGATGCGCCGCAGCGGATCACCGCTGCGGCGCATCGTGCGTCGCGGCAGCCGCTCGGGGGCACACTCGCTCAGAGGAGGATCCGATGCAGCCGTTGGCTACGACAGATCCGTCGTCGATCGGTCCGTACCGTCTGCTGGGACGGCTCGGAGCGGGTGGGATGGGCCGGGTCTATCTCGGCCGCAGCCCCGGCGGCCGTACGGTCGCGGTGAAGGTGGTGCGCCCCGAACTCGCCGAGGACGCCGAGTTCCGTACCCGCTTCCGCCGTGAGGTGGCCGCCGCCCGGCTGGTGAGCGCGGTCTGGAGCGCCCCGGTGCTCGACGCGGACACCGAGTCGCCGGTGCCGTGGATCGCCACCGGGTACATCGCGGGGCCGACCCTGGCGCAGGCCGTCGACGAGTTCGGGCCGCTGCCGCCGAGCGGCGTGCGGACCCTGGGCGCCGGGCTCGCCGAGGCGCTGGACGCGCTGCACCGGCTCGGCCTGCTGCACCGCGACGTCAAACCGTCCAACGTGATGCTCTCGATCGACGGCCCGGTGCTCATCGACTTCGGGGTCGCCCGCGCCATGGACGCGGCGGGCGCGTCCGTCACCGGCAGCGGGGTGGTCGTCGGCTCGCCGGGCTACATGTCGCCGGAGCAGGTGCTCGCCCGGCCGCTCGGTGCGGCCTCCGACGTCTTCGCCCTCGGAGCCGTGCTCGCCTTCGCGGCGACCGGGCACGGCCCGTTCAGCGGGGACAGCGCCGCCTCGCTGCTCTACAAGGTCGCCCACGAGGAGCCGGAACTCGACGGTGTGCCGTACGAGTTGCGCGACATCGTGGAGTCCTGCCTCGCCAAGGCCCCGGCCGTCCGTCCCACTCCCGCCCGGCTCGCGGCGCGGCTGTCGCCCGACGGCGCCGCCGCGCTCGTGCGCCAGGGCTGGCTCTCCCGGCCGCTGATGGCGCAGTTGGGCCGGCACGCGGTCGAACTTCTGGACCTGGAGGCGGCTCCGCTGTCCACCCGCTCGGGGGTGACGCCCTCGGGGACGCCGCTCGGGTCGGCCTACGGCACGTTCGGTCCGCCGCCCGCGCCCTCGCACTCCTTCGGCATGGAGGCGTCGGGGCCGCGCGACGCGCTGCCGGGCACCGCGGGCTCCGGTGCGCGGTTCGCGCCGGAGCCCGCCGCGGACCGCGGGTACCGCCGGCTGCTGGCGGCGGTGGCCGTGGTGCTGGCCGCCACCGTCGCCGTGACCGCGGTGGTCCTGTTCCGGCTGGAGGACAAGCCGGGCGGCACCACCGGCGGGACAGGGAGCGGAACCCCGTCCACCGGCGCGAACACCGGCGCGGTCACCGGGGCCGTGCCCGCCGTGTTCATCGGCACGTGGCAGGGCGGCACCGTGTCCACCAACGGCGTTCCCAACGGGGTCCTGACGGTCACCGTCAAGGCGGGACGGGTCGGCGAGATGGTCGCCGACGGCACCGTGGACCTGCTGGGAGTCCTGCACTGCGGAGGCACGTGGAAGCTGGTGTCCGCGACCACGAGGATGCTGGTCCTCGACTCGACGGGCGGCAATCCGGGCGCGACGAGCGGCTGTTCGCCGGGCGCCACGGCGGAACGGCTGACCCTCAAGAACGCCCTGACGTTGACCTACACCACCAACGACGCGGCAGCCGGCCACCCCAGCGGCGACCTGAAGAAGATCAATTAGCCGGAGGCGGCGGCCGGGTGGTCAGCCGGTGGTTTTGCAGAGTTCCTTGGACGGCGCGAACTGGAACTTGCCGTCGACCGAGATCACCGCGTTGACCGTGTAGCAGGTGTCGGCCGTCACCGACCCGGCCGTGAACACCACCGCGGGCTCGTTCCCGTTCGGCGTCTTCTGCAGCGGCTCGCCGCCACCGGGCACCACGGCCCGCACGACATAGCCGGCGACCTGCGCGGCCTGGGTCGGCGCCTTCCACGTGATCTGCACATTCCCGTTGGCCTTCACGGCCTGCACGTTCTGCGGCATCAGACCCGCCAGCTTGTCCGCCGGCACCTGCACCGGGGCGGCGCTCGACGTCGGTCCCGGCGCCGTGGAGGCGCTGGAGGACGCCTTCGGCTCGGGCTTGGAGTTGCGGTCGCGCAGCACCAGCGTGGCCGCGGTGCCCGCGGCGGCGAACACCACCAGGGCGGTCGTCGCCGCCAGCAGCCGCTTGCGCGACTGCCGCTTGGCCTCGTCCTGCGCCCGCGCGCCCGCCTGTTCGACGGCCGCCTGCTCCTCGGGCGTCAGGTCGTCCGCCGGGTCCCAGCCCGGCAGCGGCGACTCCATCGCCGGTTCCGGCTCCAGGGAGGGCACCTTCGTCGCGGACGCGGGGGTCAGCAGTGAGCGCAGCGAGCGGTGCACCTCGGTCAGCGGCGGCCGGCCCTCCGGGTTCGCCGACATCATCCTCCGGACGAGGATGAGCAGCGGGTCCGGTATGTCATGCCGGTGGGCCGGGTACGGCAGTTCGCCGCGCAGCACCTCCGCGTAGAGCGCGGACCACGAGGTGCGGCCGGCGTCCGCGTACGCCGGTTCGCCGTTGAGCAGCGCGTACAGCGTCGCGCCGAGGCTGTACACGTCGGCGGCCGGGCCCGGCTTCTCCCAGCCGAAGAGCTCGCGCGGTACGAACATCGGGTCGAAGACCGTGCCCAGCCGGGGCGCGGAGCGCTGCAGGACGCGGGCGAGGCCGTGGTCCGCGAGCAGCGCGTCGCCGTTCTCATCGAAGAGGATGTTGGCCGGGCGGACGTCCAGGTGCAGTACCCCGCGGCGGTGCGCGGAGTGCAGCGCCAGCGCCAGGCGGGTGCCGATCACGATCGTCTCGTCGACGGGGAACGGGCCGGAGTTGGCGAGCTTCGCCTGTGCGTTGCCGCCGCGGCAGAACTGCTCCACCAGGTAGGGGCGGTGCTCGGCGGTGAAGCCGGCGTCCTCGACGGTCACGGAGCAGGGGTGGCGGGCGGCGGCGCCCGCCGACAGGAGTTCGGAGTGCGCGGCCAGCCGGGTGCTCTCGTCGTCGACCGTGACGGCGAGCAGCTTGACGGCCACCTCGGCGCCGGTCGCCTCCTCGGCGCACAGCAGCACGGAACTGTGGCGGCCGGTGCCGGCCTGGCGGAGCAGTTTGTAGCCCGGCGGGAGGCGATGGCCCTCCGCCGACGTCTGCGCCGGTACGGCGACGGAACCCTCGTCGCTCTCCGGGTTGTCCGTCGCGCCCTGCCCGCGCCTTCCCGGCGTCCGGTCCACCGATGTCCTCCCGTGCCTCACGCGTCTCACGACAACCTACCGTCTCCGCCGTCCGGCCGGGTCGGCGCCCGCACCCTGTGGCCGGAGGCGGTCAGTTCCGCCGCAGGCGCAGCGCGCGAACGACCCGGTCGCGTCGGGGGATGGTGCGGAGCACGACGCGTTCGATGGCGTCGCAGTGGGCCCAGGCGGCGTCGGCCGACGCCGGGTCGGGGGTGCGGCCGGCGTAGCCGACCTCGTTCACCAGGCGGGCGAGATCGGGGAGATGCTCGCCGGCGGCGCCGCCCACCCGGGACGCCCCGAACGCGGCGACCTCCTCGGCGGTGTGCGCCCCGGTGGCGGGCAGCCCGATCTCGGTGAGCCGGTCGACGATCTGCTGCCAGGCGCCGAGCACCCGCTGCCGCACATCGGCGGCGCCGCGCCGCCTGGCCCGCCGCCGCCAGGGCAGCCAGGCAGCGTAGAGCAGATAGCCGAGGACGAGGAGCAGGGCGCCGGCCAGGGCGTAGATCCACCAGGGGGTCCCGGCGTCCGGGGCCGCCGCCGCGGGCCGCGTCGTGCCGGGCCCCTTGGGCGGGGCGGACGGCCGCGGCTGGTCGGTGATCTGCTGGTCGACCGTCTTGCGGTCCTTGGTCTGCCCGGCCGGGGCGACGGAGGTGCCGTCCTTCGACGTGGTGCCGGGGGTCGGGTAGAAGGGGACCCAGCCGATGCCCTGGAACTCCACTTCGGGCCAGGCCAGTACGTCCTTGCCCGCCACCTGCCAGGTGTCGTCGGCCGTCTTCGTGCCGGGGCGGAAGCCGACCACGACCCGCGAGGGCAGCCCGAGCGTGCGGGCGAGCACCGCGAACGAGGCGGCGAACTGCTCGGAGGTGCCGCGCTTGCCCTCGGTCAGGAAGAACTCCAGACCCCGGTAGGTGTGACCGGGGATGGCCCGCGGGTCGAACTGGTAGGACTCGCGCAGCCAGTCGGCGAGCTTCACGGCCTGCTCGTACGGGAAGGAGCTGCCCTCGGTGGCCTTCGCGGCGATCTTGGTGAAGGACGCGACGGACGGGATGGGCTGGTCGGCCGCGTCCGTGCGCGGGAGTTGCACGAGGGCCGGGTCGTCGGCGGCCGGCGCGTACTGCAGCCGCTGCACGTCGTAGACCGGCAGCTGGGACACGGTCGTGTAGCTGAACCCGGAGGGCGCCGTCCGGTCGGTGGCCAGCACGCCCGCGGCCGGGTCCACCGACAGGTCGGTGTGGTCCGGCAGCGTCACCGCCGACGGCCGGTCGGCGGCGGGCAGCCAGATGCCGGGCAGCGACTGGACGGTGAAGCGCTGGGTGACCTCCTGGCGCTTGCCCGGGTCGACGCCGCGTTCCGCGGGGACCCGGCCGCCGGTACGGGCCAGCTCGGCGGTGCTGGACCACGTCGTGCCGTTGTACGCGTCCAGCACGGCCAGCCGGTAGTTGGTCTCGGCGGCGGTGCGGACGGTGAAGACCTTGGCGTCGCCGCTGCGCATCAGTGCCGCGACCTGGTCCAGCGGACTGATGGACTGCGGACGGACGGTGGGCGGGGTGACCGCGTCCCGCGGGTCGTACGCGGCGCCCATCCCGGGCAGACCGGTGCCGGCCAGCGAGGCGACGAGGGTGAGGCCGAGGACGACCGGCAGGCCGAGCGCCAGACCGCGCGGCGACAGGCTCACCCGGGAGCGGATCAGTGCCAGCAGGGCGGTGAGCGCGGCCAGCGCGGCGACCACCGGGTAGTTGGAACCCGGGCCGTCCACCCCGAGCACCAGCGGGATGCCGAAGGCGAGCACCGCGGGCAGCGCCGGGAGCACCGGGGTGCGGGTGCGCAGCGCCAGTTCGGCGGAGGCGAAGGCGGCCAGCCACAGCACGGCATGCGGCAGGACCAGCAGCCGCGCTTCGCCCGGCACGGGGAGGATGGTGGTCAGGACGGCGTGCGGGGCGTCGAGCAGCGCGGGCCAGATCGCGCGCGGCCCGCCGTCCCGGAACATCGTCAGCCAGACCGTGCCCGTCCAGGCGGCGGCCGTCAGCACGATGGACGGCCAGAGCGGACCGGTGCGGCCCTTGCGGGACAGCGCGCCCGACAGCGCCGCGGACACGACGATCGGCGCGAGGACGGAGACCGCGAGGACCGGCAGCAGGTCGCGGGTGTCGAACACCCGGTGCCAGCCCAGGCCGGAGGCGGCGAGCAGCGCGGCGACCGGCAGCAGCGACCACAGGCGGCGGGCGCGCCCGAGGCCGTCGCCGCGGGTCGCGACCGGGCTCTTCGGACGTTCGGCGCTCGGCCCGGTGGGCGCGGGCGCGGCCCAGTCCCAGTTCGGGCCGCCGCCCTGCGGCGGCAGCGGCGCGGTGCGCGCGGGACGCGTGGTGGCACTCACCGCACGGCCTCCCAGCGCCAGCCGGCCAGCAGGGCGTCCAGGGACGCGATGTGCAGTTGCGGTACGTCGACGGTGGCGCTCGACACGCCCTGCGCGTCGGGCGCGGCCATGTCCTGGCCGGCGCGCAGCATCGTCACCCGGTCGAAGCGCCGCCTGACCCGGCCGAGCGCGGTGAGCCCGTCGGTGTCGCCGGTGCCGGTGACGACGACCAGCGAACCGCCGCCCCGGTGGTGCTCCAGGCCGTCGAAGGCGGACGCGGCCGACTTCCGGTCGGAGCGGCCGATGAGCGCGAGCCGGTCGAGGAGCGCGTCGGCGTCGTTGCCGGAACCGTCGGTGTGCAGGATCGGGCCCGCCTCGCTGAGCACGTGCACGGGGAAGTTGGAGCGGGCGGCGGCGTACGCGATGGACGCGGCAGCGTCGACCGCCAGCTCGAAGTCGTCGTCCGACACGTAGGCGCCGGGCCGGGTGTCGAGGACGAGCGTGGTGTGCGGCAGCGACACGTCGACCATCTGCCGGACCATGAGCGTGCCGGTGCGGGCGGTGGACCGCCAGTGCACCCGCCGCAGGTCGTCGCCGAGGACGTACTCGCGCAGCGCGTGGAAGGTCAGCGACCCGTCGTCGGCGGTGTCGGAGGTCGGCCCCTCGACATGGTGCGCCTTGCCGGACGGCAGCACCGGCAGCAGGCAGACGCGCGGGCGGACGACGAGGGTGTCGGCGGAGCCGTAGGAGCGGACCCGGCGCGCGAGACCGAGCGGGTCGGTGCGCTCCAGTCGCAGCGGGCCGACGGTGATCCGCCCGCGCCGCGTGGTCGGCAGCGCGTAGTGCAGCTCCTGCGAGCCGCCCGCGCGCAGCACCGGCACGTCCATGGTGAGCGGCTGGTCGCCGCACATGTCGGTGGCGCGCAGTCCGCGCCGGGTGCGGGTGCCGGTGTTGGTGAGGGTGACGATGCCGTCGGCCGGGTCACCCCGGCCGACCTTGCGCGGCGCGATCCTGCGGTCCGCGCCCAGTTGCGGTCTGGGCAGCGTCCAGAGGACGGCCGTGACGACCGCGGCCAGGCAGGTCAGCCCGAGCGCGGCGGCCTCCCCGTACCCGTACCCGTAGCCGGCGCCCAGCAGGGCGGCACCGGCCAGCAGCGTGCCCCAGCCGGTGGCGGACAGCGGGCCGGCGCCCGCACGGGCCGTGGCGGTCGCCCCGGACATCAGATCCGCGCCCCGCCGGCCGCCTGCGGCACCGGAACCGTCGCCAGGACCTCGGCGATGACGTCCGCGCCCGTACGGCCGCTCAACTCGGCCTCCGGGGTGAGGATCAGCCGGTGCGCGAGCACGTGCACCGCGAGCGCCTTGACGTCCTCGGGCAGCGCGTAGTTGCGCGACTGGGAGGCGGCCCGGACCCGGATGGCACGCAGCAGCGCGACGGATCCGCGCGGCGACGCGCCCAGCCGGACGTCGGGCAGCGCGCGGGTCGCCGCGACGACCCGCACGATGTAGTCGTAGAGCTGCTCGGCGACCTGCACCTGCGTCGCGACCTGGATGAACTCCGCGATGTGGTGCGAGGAGGCGATGGTGGAGAGCGCGTCGGGCGAGGCGTTGGCGGCGGAGCCGGTGAGCACCGCGACCTCCGAGGCGTGGTCCGGGTACCCGATCGTGACGCGCATCAGGAAGCGGTCCAGCTGCGCCTCGGGCAGCGCGTAGGTGCCGCCCATGTCCACGGAGTTCTGTGTCGCGAGGACCATGAAGGGGCGCGGCACCGGGTGGGTCTTGCCGTCGGCGGTGACCCGGCGCTCCTCCATGACCTCCAGCATCGCCGACTGCGTCTTGGGCGAGGCGCGGTTGATCTCGTCACCGAGCACGATGTTCGCGAAGACCGGCCCCGGCAGGAAGTCGAACGTCCCGGTGTTCTGCCGGTAGATCGTCACGCCGGTGATGTCGGACGGCAGCAGGTCGGGAGTGAACTGCACCCGCGCGAAGTTCGCCTCGATCGACGCGGCCAGGCAGCGCGCCAGCGTCGTCTTGCCCGTGCCGGGAACGTCCTCGATGAGCAGGTGCCCCTCCGCGAACAGGCAGGTCAGCGCCAGCTCGACGGTGTCGCGCTTGCCCTTGACGACGCGCTCGATGTTGTCCCCGAGCGCGTGGAAGCACTGGGCGAAGAGCGCGACGGGATCGTTCTGCGGGTACTGCGGGGGAACGCTCATGACGTGCTCGCACTTCGGTCGTCGGGTCGGGAGGGGCTCGGAAGTGGAGGGGTCATGTGCATTCCCAGACGCTGCCGTTGTTGCGCGAGTCCAGGTAGATGTCGGCGACGTAGCCGTTCCCCGAGCCGGACGAGATCTTGGCCCAGACGTTGCTGGTGACCTTGTCGTACGGGTGGGTCTCCGAGCTGCCCGTCGTCCGGCAGTGCACGGTGACGGCGCCCTGGTAGTTCGACGGGAACTGGCCGGCCCGTCCGCCGGTCTGGGTGCTGGGATCGTTGCGGATCGCGAGCGGGTCCGGGTCGTCGTCGTTGTGCGTGATGTTCATCGTCACGTCCGGCGGCGTCAGGTCGATCGTGCCGCTGGTGGCGGCGCCCGAGCCCGCCGCGTTGCTGGTGCTCACCGAGACGTCGTACTGCTTGCCGTTGTCCAGGCCGGTGATCGACCGGCTGGTGTTCTGCGTCGACCCGCTGCCGCCGGACCAGGTCACCGCGTAGGTGACACCCGACGCGCCGCCCGAGGGCGCCTTCCAGCTGACCTTCGCGCCGTGCCCGCCGCTGTTGTTGGTGACCTTGAGACTCTGCGGGGCGCCGGGGGCGACACAGGGGCGGACCGGGGCCGAGGACTTCGACTCCTTGCTCGCCGCTCCGGCCGCGTACTCCGCGACCACCGTGTAGCTGAACTCCGTGCCGCAGGCGCCGCCGTCGATCCGGAACGTGAAGGGCCCGTTCGGACCGACCTGGGACGGCGTCGCCGTCTGGCCGCCGCCCAGCCCCTTCAGCACGTAGCGCTGGGGGGTGAGCCCGGAGGCCGGCTGGAACGTCAGCGTGATGGAACCGTCGCCGGACTGGGCCTGCGGGGTGCCGGGCGTCTGCGGTTCCGGGCAGCCCGCCTCCCAGTTGATGGCGCAGTTCTTCGTCGGCGTCGCGGGCGGTGCCTGCGACGGCGGCGGCGTGGTGGCCGGCGCGTGCGTGGGCGGCCGGGTGGTGCCGGCCGGGCCCTTGCCCGGGCGGGTCGGCTGCTGCGCCTGGTGGGTCGGCCGGGAGGACGGGACGTTGTCCTCGACGGGCTTGTCGTTCTTCTTCCGGGCCGTCGGCACCTTGTCCGAGTACTTGCCGATGGTGTGGACGTCGCCGCCCGCGTTGATGACGGCGGCGGAGCTGTTGTTCTGGTCGTTGACCCACAGCAGGCCGTTGCGGACGAAGAGTTCCAGGTTGCCCGGCTTGCTCGTCACGTTCACCGAGTCCTGGAACGCCGAGCCCGCGGTGTCGTAGACGAGCAGGCGGCCGGTGGTCCCGTCCGGGATGTACACCTTCTTGCCCAGCACCTGCGGCGCGCCCAGCGCGTGCCCCTGGATCGGGACCTTCGCGTTGATGGACTGGCCGCTCGTGACGTCGACGAGCGCGAGCGCGCCGCTGTCGGAGGCCAGGATCGGCACCATCGGGCTGTCGGTCGAGGCGGGCACCAGGATCTTCCCCGGGGCGGAGTCGTTGATCCCGCCCTGGAGGTTGAAGGTCTGCTGGGTGCCGGCGACGCTCAGCACCTTGGTGACGGCGTCCGTGCGGTTGGTCACGACCGGCCGGCCCTGCGCCAGGGTGAGGACCAGGTCGTGGTCGGGCGCGGCGACCTTGACCTCGGCGCTCTTCGTCCCGTTCACGAACGGGACGACGGTGCCCTTGCCGGGCTGCGGCACCCAGAGCGTGCCCTGCGCGTCGACGGCCGCGGTGCCGAGCCCCGGGCCCAGCTGGACCTTGTCCCCGGTCGGGATTGTCAGCGCCGGGTCGATCCGCTGGACCGTGCCCTTGGCGGCGTCCACGACGTACGCGTACGTGCCGCCGGAGACGAGCTGCAGTCCGCTCTGGCCGTAGTTCGTCGACTGCTCCGCGGTGAGCTGGGAGGGGTCGATCCGGACGACCTTGCCGGTCTTGCGGTCCAGGACGAGGACCGTCTTCCCGTCCTGGGCGATCGTCACGGAGTGGCCGTTCATGCCCGGCAGCTTGACCTTGCCGTCCACGTCACCCGTCAGGCCGTTGGCGTGCGAGGCCTCACCCGATCCGCTGCTGTTCAGCCAGGCGCCGATGTCCGCGAGCCGCGGGATCGAGCCCGCGGCGCCGACGCCGAGGGCGATCGAACTGGCGATGAGGGCGCCGACGGCGCCGATCGCGAGATAGCCGGTGCTGCGGTTGCGGGTCGGGCGCACCGTCGTCCACAGGGCGGTGGCGGCGGAGCCGGCGCGCTGTCTCAGCACCGTTCCGCGACCCGGCGCCGGCGCCGTGGTGAGTGTCTCTTCGCTGAGCCTGCGCGGACGCAGCCCCCTCGTCGATCCGGCCCCCGACATATCCAACCCCGTCCCGCACCACAAGCCGTCGTCACTGAGCATTTGTCCTGGGACAGCAGGTTATCCGGGACGCGAGGGCGGTGTCAGGGGCGCCGGGCACCCCGTGACAAGCATGTGACGGTCCCCCGGCTACCGCCGGGAGGTGCCCCCACGGTTTCGGCCGGCGTGGTGCCTCACGGTCCGGCGATTCCCGACGGCCGCTCAGTGGCCCCCGTGGCCCGCCCAGGGGAGTGTCCGCGGTCTGGCGTACGCTGAGCTGGTCCGTCTTGTACCCCTTCGGAAGGGACAGCCCCGGTGCGCGACTACGCAGCCGTCCTCGATCGCGCCGCCGCCGGCGGCCGCATCACCCCGGAGGAGGCGCTGGACCTGTATCGCTCCGCCCCGCTGCACGCCCTCGGCTCGGCCGCCGACGCGGCGCGCCGCCTCCGGTACGCGGGTACCGAGCACATCGCGACGTACATCATCGAGCGGAACATCAACTACACGAACTCGTGCGTCACGGCGTGCAAGTTCTGCGCGTTCTACGCCGCGCCGCAGAGCGACAAGGTCTGGACGCGTGACATCGCGGACATCCTGCGCCGCTGCGCGGAGACCGTCGAGCTGGGCGGCACCCAGATCATGTTCCAGGGCGGCCACCACCCGGACTACGGCGTCGAGTACTACGAGGAGCACTTCGCCGCGATCAAGAAGGCGTACCCGCAGCTGGTCATCCACTCGCTGGGCGCGTCCGAGATCGAGCACATGTCGCGCATCTCCGGGGTGACGGCCGAGGAAGCGATCAAGCGCATCCACGCCGCGGGCCTCGACTCCTTCGCGGGGGCGGGCGCCGAGCTGCTGCCGGCCCGGCCGCGTACCGCCATCGCGCCGCTCAAGGAGTCGGGCGAGCGCTGGCTGGAGATCATGGAGATCGCGCACAACCTGGGTGTCGAGTCGACGTCCACGATGCTGATGGGCACCGGCGAGACGAACGCCGAGCGCATCGAGCACCTGCGCATGATCCGTGACGTACAGGACCGGACGGGCGGCTTCCGCGCCTTCATCCCGTACACCTACCAGCCGGAGAACAACAAGCTGAAGGGGCAGACGCAGGCCACGATCTTCGAGTACCTGCGGCTGATCGCGGTCGCCCGGCTCTTCCTGGACAACGTCGCCCACATCCAGGGCTCCTGGCTCACGGTCGGCAAGGAGGTCGGCCAGCTCTCCCTGCACTACGGGGCGGACGACCTCGGCTCGATCATGCTGGAGGAGAACGTGGTCTCCTCGGCCGGTGCCAAGCACCGCTCGAACCGCATGGAGATCATCCAGCTGATCCGTTCGGCGGGCCGCGTTCCGGCGCAGCGCGCGACCACGTACGAGCACCTCGTCGTGCACGACGACCCGGCCGACGACCCGGTCAACGACCACGCCGTCTCGCACCTGTCGTCGACGGCGATCGAGGGCGGCACGGCGCACCCCGAGCTGAAGCTGCTCGCAGCCAACTGAATGCTCACGATCCACATCGGGGACGGTGGCACCGGACGGGCGGTCGCCGTCTCCGGCGATCGGATCACGGCGGTCGGCACGGCCGACGAGGTGCGCGCGCTGTTCCCGGACGCGAGGGTGCGGGAATGGCGCGGCACGCTGGGCCCCGCCCTGGTGCACGCGGCCCCGGTGCCGGACGCGCCGAGTCCGCGTGAACGGATTCACGCCCTCTTGCGGCTCGGGGCGACGGCGGTCGTGGACGGGTATCTGACCGATCCCGCCCTGCGGGCCGCCGCCGCTCGCGGCGGTCTGGTCAGGGTGCCCGCCGGATCGGTGCCGCCCGAGCTGGTGACCGGCGGCCGGGCGGACCTGGCGGTGTTCGACGCCGGCGGCGGCTGCGTGGCCACGGTGGCCGGCGGACGGCTCGTGCACCGGAGGGCGTGACCGCCGCGGGCGTGGTGGACCAGCGCGATCAGGCTCAGCTGCAGGCGTGAGACGCCGCCCAGCTTGAAGCGCAGGCTGGCGACGTGCAGTTTCACCGTGCGTTCCGTGATGCCCAGTTCGGCGGCGAGCTCCCGGTTCGAGGCGCCGTCCCGCAGGCTCAGCAGCACCTCGTGCTCACGGCCCGTCAGATCCGGGATCAGCCGCAGCCCCGCCAGGACCGCGCTGCCGTAGGGGTGGGCGTCCTCCCGCGGTCCGGTCCCGCAGACCTCGCACACCGGGCAGAGCAGATGCACGGATTCCCCCCGGAAGCGTGGACTGGAGCACAAGGAAGGCTATATCAGCCCCACTCGGCCCAACAGTGAATCGGCCATCACCGCCGCCGGATCAGCCCCTCGGCCCGTCAGCCCACCAGCGAGTCGGCCAGCCGCATACGCGCCTGCTGCTGGTCCTTGAAGGTCTTCAGCGTTTCCGCGTTCTTCTCGATCAGCGCCTTCTGATAGGCGGACTCGACGGTGAACCAGACGCCCACGAGGTTCACCTGCCGCTTGCAGGCGACGTCGGAGGTGGCGACGGTGACCGCCTGCGGGCCCGACAGATCGGTCAGCTTCAGGGCGGTCGGCACACCCAGCGGCGACGGGACGCGGTAGCCGTGCCCGGCCATGCAGGCCGACCACTCCCGGACCGCCCCCACCACCCGGGAGTCCTGCCGCGACCGCTCGTTGGCCTCGACGTTGAGGTTCTGCGGGAACGTGATGTCGACGGCGGCGGCGTCGGGCGCGTAGAGCCGGAGCCCCGACTCGCCCGCGCAGCCCGCGACGGGGATCTTGACGCCGTTGACGACACCGGTGTTCTTCCCGGACGTCCTGGCCTTCTCCGCCTCCTCCAGGTTGCCCGGGAGGGACTTGGGGTCCAGGTCGGGCGGCCCGTCGAGGACCAGGGACTCATTGGTGCCACTGGCGGGGCGCGGGGCGCGGACCGGGGTCTGCCGCGGCGGGTCGCCGTAGCCGTAGCGGGCCGCCAGGGCCGGGCTGGACAGGCCGTAGCGGCGGCCGTTCTCGCCGTAGGCGTCCGTGGCCGTGGTGGAGTCCGGTGCGGTGTAGCGGAAGCCGTAGCGCCGCATGCACTGGTCGATCAGGATGTTCTGGGCCTTCTGCAGCTCCTGCCGCTGCTCCGCCGCGACGAGGTAGTCGTCCAGGGGGAACGTCAGCCCGTTGCTGTCGAGCAGCGCCGGCGGCGTGCCGACCGCCGGCTCCGCCCGGTCCCCGGACTTCCCCCCGTCGGACGCCGCGCCGGAGGCGGATCCGCAACCCGTGAGCCCCGTCAGGAGAACGGCGAGCAGGGCGAGGCAGGCGGCGGGTGCGGCGGCACGGCGGCTGGACATCTGCGGACTCCGGGTGACGGCGGGGGTGCGGGCCTGGCGGGATCTGTCGGGCAGGGCCTAGCCTGGGTTGGCGGACGAGATCTTGTTCTTGAAGTTGGTGCTGGCGTTGCTCCACGTGTACGCCGGGATCCATCCGTGGACGCCGGAGCGGTACGCGTCGGTCCAGACGCTCCACGTCTGCGCGTCCCGGTTCCAGTACGACTCGGTGTTGTCGTTGGGCGAGATGCTGGTGTTGGCGGCGTACCGGTCGCCGGCGAAGTTGTTGCCCGCGTAGTAGAGGTCGAAGAGCAGGTTGGTGCGGTTCTGGGCGTAGTAGAGGCCCAGTTCACCCGGCTCCAGGGTGCCGTCCTTGCCCAGGGCGTCGGCGGGCCCCGCGCAGACGAGCGAGGCGGTGCCGAGCGCGGCCAGGGCCAGGGTGGTGGCGAGTGTCCGGCGGAGAGCGGTGCGGTTGACGTGCGTCATGCGGCGTTCCTCCCTGATGCGTGGTGCGTGCGGTGGCCGCGATGGCGGCGCACTATGCGACCAGAGGTAAACGCGTTGTCTCTACTGTCCTTTGGGACAGTAGAGCGGATGTTCGACGACGGCTACGCTGATCGATCGTGCCCAGCGCAGACCGGACTCCGTTCCGTACCTTCCGCCGCCCGATCCCGCTGCTCCTGCCCGCGCTGCTGACCGTGGCGCTGGGTCTCGGCGGGTGCTCCACGGACTCCGGGAGCGCGGGTGACGGCAAGCCACGCAAGAGCGGCACCACCACGAGCGACCCCATCCCACCGGCTTTCCTGGCGGCGCTGCGGCAGGAGACGAAGTGCATGCGGGAGCACGGGATCGCGGACTATCCGGACCCCAGCCCGACGAACGGCGAGTTCACGTACCCCGCCGCGCTCGGCGAGAAGCTCAAGCTGGACCCGGCCACCGCCGCCATCTGGCACACCTGCCAGGCGAAGTCCGGCGGCGACGGGATCCAGGGTGGCTGACGCTCCCGCACCGCTCCTGGCCCGGCGCCGCCTCTGGGTGATCGCCGTCGCGGTGGGCGCTCTGGCGGTCTCCGGCTCGGCCGCCGGCGCGTCGCTGGTCATCAAGTCGCCCGGCCAGGCCGCCGCGGAGCGCGCGGCACCCGCCCCCGACCTGCTGACCGCGCCGGTGGAGCGCCGGGTGCTCAAGGACTCGGTGATCCTGCGCGGCACGGTGCGGGCCGGGCAGTCGGTGGACGTCTCACCCTCCGTCACGCCGGGGGAGGGAACCGGTACCCCGGTCGTGACGAAGCTGCTGGTGGCTCCCCGCGCGATGGTGACCGACGGCAAGGTGCTGCTGGAGGTGTCCGGGCGGCCGGTGTTCGCCCTGCGCGGCGCGCTGCCGGTGTACCGGGACCTGAAACCGGGCGCGACCGGCGGCGACGTCGCCCAACTGCAGCGCTCCCTCGCGGAACTCGGCCACCGGTCGGGGGACGACCCCGCCGGGACCTTCGGACCCGGGACGAAGGCGGCGCTGACGGGGTTCTACGCCTCGATCGGCTACGACCCGCTGCCGGCCCACACGGACGGCGGAGCGGCGGTGAAGGCGGCGCGGGACGCCGTGGTCGCGGCCGAACGCGCCCTCCAGGACGCGCAGGACGCCCAGGACGAGATGGCCGCGGCGAACGAGCCGTTCCTGTCCCCGACCGCGAAGCCGGGAGGCGGCGGCCGCGCGACCGGGAACCCGTCGGCCGGGAAGCCCGCCACCGGCAAGGCCGCCAAGCGGGCCGTGCAGCGGGCCCGGGAGGACCTGGGCAGCGCGCGGACGGACCTCGCGGCGGTCCTCACCACCGACGGACCGATGCTGCCGGCGGGCGAAGTGGTCTACCTGGACGGCTTTCCGGCCCGGGTGGACGCCATCCCCGCGCACGTGGGGTCGAAGGTGTCGGGGTCCGCGGTCATGACCGTGTCGGCCGGGGCGCTGGTGGTGCGGGGCACGCTGCAGGAGTACCAGAAGGGGCTGGTACGGCCTGGGCAGCGGGTCCAGATCCTGTCGGAGGTCAGCGGGGTGACCGCGACGGCGACCGTGGTCTCGGTCGCCACGACGGTCGACAGCGGGCAGGCGGCGGGAGCCACGTCGCAGGACCAGCAGATCCAGCAGGGCCAGCAGGGCCAGCAGGGCCAGAGCCAGGACCAGCAGTCGCAGGAGCAGGGCGGCCCCTCGGGGCAGCGCGGCTATCCGCTGGTGGTCCGCCCCGACCAGCCGCTGGACCCGCAACTCGCCGGGCAGGACGTCCGGCTGACCGTCGAGGCCGCCTCGACCGACGGTATGGCGCTCGTCGTCCCCGTCACCGCGATCTCGGCCGGCGCGGACGGCCGCACGGTCGTCACGGTCGTCGCGAAGGCGGGCGCGCAGCGCCGGGTGGAGGTCCGGCCGGGCACGACCGGGGACGGCTTCGTGGAGGTCGTCCCGGTGGGGAGCGGCGCGCTGGCGGAAGGCGACCGGGTCGTCACCGGGGTCAAGGGCGCCCCGGCCAAAGGTGCGTCCGAGGGCGCCTCCAGTGGCAGCTGAGGTACTCCCGGCCTCGATTCCCGCGGTCATCGAACTGCGGCGGGCGGGGCTCACCTACCCGGGGCCGCCGCCGGTCGCCGCGCTCACCGACTGCGACCTGACCGTCGGAGCGGGCGAGTTCGTCACCGTCGTCGGGCCCTCCGGCTCGGGCAAGTCCACCTTCCTCAACATCGTGGGCCTGCTCGACGTGCCCACCTCCGGCAGCTACCTGCTCGACGGCATCGACACCGGCGCGCTCAAGGACGCCGACCGCACCGCGCTGCGCGGCCGGCGCATCGGGTTCGTCTTCCAGTCCTTCCACCTCCTGCCGTACCGCACCGCCGTCGAGAACGTCCGGCTCGCCCTGCTGTACAGCGGCGTGCCGCGCGCCGAGTCCCACGAGCGGGCCCGGGAGGCGCTGGCCAGGGTGGGTCTCGACCACCGGCTGGACGCCGTGCCCACCCGGCTCTCCGGCGGTGAGCAGCAGCGGGTGGCCATCGCGCGGGCCCTGGTGTCCAAGCCGTCGCTGCTGCTCTGCGACGAGCCGACCGGCAACCTCGACACCGCCACTGCGGGCGCGATCCTGGGCCTGCTCGACGAGTTGCACGCCGACGGCATGACGGTCGTCGTGATCACCCACGACCCGCTGGTGGCCGCCCGCGGCGCGCGCGCCCTCGCGATCCGCGACGGCGTGCTGACCGAACGGGCCGCGGTGTGAGGTGGAGGTTCGGTGCGGGCCGCGGGGGGCGCGAACGGTGTCCCGTCGAGCCGTCCGTGCTCCCGCCGCGCGAGCTGCTCTCCGAGTCGCTCGCCGGGATGCTGCAGCGCCCCGGCCGCTCCGTGCTCACCGCGCTCGGCACGGTCCTCGGCGTCGGCACCTTCGTGGCGATCCTCGGACTGACGGCCACCACGTCCTCGCAGATCGACTCCCGCTTCGACCTGCTCACCGCGACCGAGGTGACGATCGAGGACGTCAGCATCCAGCAGAACGCGTTCGCGGGCCCGGTCTTCCCGGCCGACGCCGACGACCGGATCGGCCGGCTCGGCGGCGTGGAGCACGCGGGGGTGTACTGGGCGGTGCACCCCGCCGGCAGCGCCACCGTCCGCTCCTCGCCCGTGGGCGCGGCCTCCGACGGCGAGGAGATCGGCATCGTCGCCGCGTCCCCCGGCGCGCTCCTCGCGGCGGACCCGCACCTCGCGCAGGGCAGGCTCTACGACGACTACCTGTCGCGGAGCGCGCAGCCGGTCGTCGTGATCGGCTCGGGCATCGCCGCCCGCCTCGGCATCACCACGCTGGAGACGTATCCGGCGGTCTTCATCGGCGACCAGCCGTTCACCGTGGTCGGGATCATCGACGACACCCGCCGCAAGGCCGACCTCCTGCTGTCGGTGATCGTGCCGCGCACCACCGCCGAGCGGGTCTGGGGCCCGCCGAAGGGCGGCGACGCCAGGATGCTGGTCGCCACCCGGATCGGCGCCGCGGGACAGATCGCCGACGAGGCCCCGACCGCGCTGCGCCCGGACCACCCCGAGTACCTGAAGGCCGTCCCGCCGCCCGACCCCCGCACGCTGCGCGGCACCGTCACGGGCGACCTCAACCAGCTCTTCCTCCTCCTCGCGGCGATCTGCCTCGTCATCGGGGCCGTGGGCATCGCCAACACCACGCTGGTCGCCGTCCTGGAACGCACCGGCGAGATCGGGCTGCGCCGCGCCCTCGGGGCGCGGGGCCGGCACATCACCGCCCAGTTCCTGGCGGAGTCCGGCGCCCTCGGGGCGCTGGGCGGGCTGGTGGGCACCGGCCTCGGCGGCCTCACGGTCGTGATCGTCGCCGTCGCACGGGACTGGACGCCCGTCGTCCATCCGGCGACAGTCGTCGTCGCCCCGGTGATCGGTCTGCTCACGGGCCTGCTCGCCGGCCTCTACCCGGCCCTGCGGGCCTCGCGGATCCAGCCCGCGGAGGCCCTGCGCCGCTGACCGGCGGGTGCTCCTGCGGGTGGCCGCTGCGGGGGCGGCCGGGCGCGGGGTGGAGAATGGGCCCGTGACCCGAGCCTCCCTGGAAAAGCAGCCGCACGAAGTCGCCGCGATGTTCGACGACGTAGCCGCCAAGTACGACCTGACGAACGACGTGCTGTCCCTCGGCCAGGCCCGGCTGTGGCGCAAGGCCGTCGCGCAGGCCCTCGACGTCCGGCCCGGCGAGCGCGTGCTCGACCTCGGTGCCGGCACCGGCACCTCCTCACTGCCCTTCGTCGAGGCGGGCGCCCAGGTCGTCCCGTGCGACTTCTCCGTCGGCATGCTGCGCGAGGGCAAGAAGCGCCACCCGTCCCTGCCGCTCACGGCGGGCGACGCGACCAGGCTGCCGTTCGCCGACGGCGTCTTCGACGCGGTCACCATCTCCTTCGCGCTGCGCAACGTGCACGACACGGACGCGGGCCTGCGCGAGATGCTGCGCGTCACCAAGCCGGGCGGGCGGGTCGTGATCTGCGAGTTCAGCAGCCCGACGTTCAAGCCGTTCCGCACCGTCTACACCGAGTACCTGATGCGGGCCCTGCCGCCGGTCGCGACCGCCGTGAGCAGCAACCCGGACGCGTACGTCTACCTCGCCGAGTCGATCCGCGCCTGGCCCGACCAGGCGGCGCTCGCCTCCCGGCTCCAGGGGGCCGGCTGGTCCAAGGTCGCCTGGCGCAACCTCACCGGCGGTGTCGTCGCGCTGCACCGGGCGGCCAAGATCGGTCAATAGCCGCGCAGTTGTGAGGGCGGTGACAATAAACTCCGGGGTCTGAACGAGGACGGCGGTCTCGACGGCCGTTCCCCGACGGCTGTTCCCACAGCCGTCCCGACACCCGTTCCCGACCTCCGGAGTGCCCCATGCCGTTCTGCCCCGCCTGCGGCGACGCGTCGGCGGACGATGCGCGTTTCTGCCGGAGATGCGGCCGTGACCTGGGGGCGCCGCCGATACCGGCGCAACCGCCGGCCGAGGACCAGGTTCCGCGGGCCGAGGGGCAGGCGCCACCGGTCCCGGGGCAGGCGCCACCGGTTCCCGGGCAGCCACCGAGCCCGCCGAGCCCGCCGCCCCCGTACAGCGGGCCGTCCTACGGGCCGCCCGCGTCCGGGCCGCCGGTCTACGCCCCGCCCGCCTACGCGCCGCCGCCGTACGCACCGTCGCCCTACGCCGCGGTGCCGCAGGCGCCCTCGCCTGTGGCCCTGTTCCTGCGCCGTACCGTCTCCGGCGACTGGACGGGACCGCTGAAGGCGGCTCTGTGGCCGACCGCGGTGCTGCTGGTGTTCGCCGCGGTGCTGGCGACGCAGTCCAACCGGCAGCTCGACACGGCCGAGGTCGGCTACGGCACGAGGCTGCGCTGCTACCTCGCCATGGTCCTCCAGGGCGTGGGCGGCGTCCTCGGCGTGAAGCTCTGGTCGAACGACAGCGATTCGTCCTACGACGACTCCGACTCGACCGCCGCCCCCCTCCTGAGCTCGACGACGCAGGACGCCATCACCCTGTCGGTCGTGCCGCTCGTGGTCACCGTCCTGTGGGCGCTCGCCCTCGTCCTGGCCCTGCGCCACCTGCGCCGCACCCAGACCGGCGCCGAGGCGGCGATCCGGGTCGCGGTGGTCTGCGCGGTCGCCGCTCTCGTCCTGGCGCTCTTCGCCCAGCCGGACTACACCGTGTCGGAGGAGAACTCCGGGGGCCGCGTCGAGGTCTCGTCGGGGCCGTTCACCGTGCTCCTGTGGGCCTTCGTGCTCAGCCTGCTGGTGGGCCTGTTCGTCCTGTGCCGCGACCGGTGGGACGGGCCGTCGGCCACCAGCCCGGGACTGGCCGCCGCGGCCCGCGCCCTGCGGGCAGCGATGCTGGCGCTCGGCACCGGCGTGGCTCTCTGCGCCGTCATCGTCCTGATCGTCCTGTCCTACCACTCCGACGAGATGAACAGCGGGGCGTGGACGGGCGTCACGATCCTGGTCCTGAACGGCGGGGTCTCGGCCCTGGGCCTCGCCTGGGGAGTGCCGGTCGAAGCGACCCGCTCGGGAACGAGTTACGACACCGAGCGGTTCGGCCTGTCGGACCTGGACAAGTTCAACAACGGCTGGGCCGTTCCCGGGGCCGTGGCCGCGGGCGTGGTCTGCGCCCTGATCCTCGGCCTCGTGGCCGTCCGCCTCTGTGCCGACCGGCGCGAGCAGTGGCTGGCCGCCGGCTTCCACGCGGGGCTCTTCGTCCTGCTGATCGCGCTCGGGGGCGCGGAGGCCGATTACACGGAGGGCAGCAGGTCCGTGACGGTGGGGGCCGCATCCCTCGTTCCCGAGGCGCTGCTCTTCGGCTTGCTGTGGTCCTTCGGCGGGGTCCTGGCGGTGACGTTCTTCCTGCGGGTGCGCGAGGGCGGGCAGGGCGGGTGGGGCGGCTACCCACCCGGGCACGCGCCCGCCTACCCGCCGGGCTACGGGCAGCCGGGCTATGGACAGCCCGGCCACGGACAGCCGGGCCCGCAGCCGCAGGACCAGCCGTCGGAGGACCCGCGGACACACCACCTGCAGCCGTACGAGGAGCGGCCGCACGGCGCGCCGCCCGCCGGCGGCTTCGGCGAACCGGAACTCCTGCTGGATCTCAACGCCCCGCCCGGGAAGCCGGCCCGCGCGCCCCGCAACCGGCTGCTCGTGATCGGTCTGATCATGCTCGGCGCCTTCGCGATCGGGGGCGCGGCCGCCGCGGGCGTGATGCTGTACAACCGCGACGACGACAAACCGGCCGAACCCGGCTCGTCCACGTCCTCGCCCGCCGTCCCCGGCGACGAGGCCAGTCCGTCCGACAGCGCCAGTCCGTCCGACGACGGGAGTCCGTCCGACGGTTCGAGCCCGTCCGACGACGCGAGCCCGACCGACAGCACGGCGGACACGCCCTTCGGCAGCCCGACCGACGACCCGACCGGCGGCGCGTCCGACAACCCGGCCGGCCTCCCCAGCGGCTCCGTCTGAGGCACACCGTGAGCCGCCCGTCCGGATCCGCACCGAGAGCCGCCGCTCGCCTCCGGGCGGCGGCCTCATAGACTCGGTCGGAGCCAAGACCCCTCGCCGAGACCGGAGAGCCCACCGTGACCGACACCGCCCTGTCCGAGAACAAGGCCGATGTGATCGTCGTCGGCGCCGGGCCCGCCGGTTCGACGACCGCGTACTACCTGGCCAAGGCGGGACTCGACGTCCTGCTCCTCGAGAAGACCGCGTTCCCGCGCGAGAAGGTCTGCGGCGACGGGCTGACCCCCCGCGCCACGAAGCAGCTCGTCGGGATGGGCATCGACATCTCCGAAGAGGCCGGGTGGCTCCGCAACAAGGGGCTGCGCATCATCGGCGGCGGCGTCCGCCTCCAGCTCGACTGGCCGGAGCTGGCCTCGTACCCGGACTACGGACTCGTCCGCAAGCGCGAGGACTTCGACGAGCTGCTCGCCCGTCAGGCCCAGAAGGCCGGCGCCCGGCTGCACGAGCGCTGCAACGTCGGTGCCCCGATCCGCGACGAGCGCACGGGCCACATCATCGGCGTCGAGGCGAAGCTCGGCGAGGAGAAGACCCCGGTCACCTTCCACGCGCCGCTGGTCGTGGCCGCCGACGGCAACTCGACGCGGCTCTCCCTGCACATGGGTCTGCACCGCCGCGAGGACCGCCCGATGGGCGTGGCCGTCCGCACGTACTTCACCTCGCCCCGCCACGACGACGACTACCTCGAATCCTGGCTGGAACTCTGGGACAAGCGCGGCACCGAGGACCGGCTGCTGCCCGGCTACGGCTGGATCTTCGGCATGGGCGACGGCACGAGCAACGTCGGCCTCGGCATCCTCAACTCGTCGAGCGCCTTCAAGGAGCTGGACTGGCGCGAGGTCCTCAAGACCTGGTGCGCCTCGATGCCCGCCGACTGGGGCTACACCGAGGAGAACCAGGTCGGCCCCATCCGCGGCGCCGCCCTCCCGATGGCCTTCAACCGCCAGCCGCACTACACCAAGGGCCTGCTGCTCGTCGGCGACGCCGGCGGCCTCGTCAACCCGTTCAACGGCGAGGGCATCGCCTATGCGATGGAATCCGGTCAGATCGCCGCCGACGTCATCGTCCAGGCCAACGCCCGCCAGACTCCCGCCCAGCGCGAACTGGCCCTGCAGAACTACCCGCGCATCCTCAAGGAGACGTACGGCGGCTATTACACGCTGGGCCGCGCCTTCGTGAAGCTGATCGGCAACCCGCGGGTGATGAAGGTCATCACCCAGCGCGGTCTCACCCACCCGGTCCTGATGAAGTTCACGCTCAAGATGCTCGCCAACCTGACCGACCCGACTGGCGGCGACGCGATGGACCGCATCATCAACGGTCTGAGCAAGGTGGCTCCGAACTCCTAGCTCGTGGGGTGTCGGGCGAACCGCGCGGGCGTGGTGCCCACGTGCCGCCGGAAGTGCCGGTTCAGGTGCGCCTGGTCGTAGAACCCCACCTCGGTGGCGATCTCGGCCGGGCGCCCGCCCGCGAGCAGCAGCTGCCGCGCCCGGTCGATGCGCAGCCCGGTCAGGTACACGTGCGGCGGCAGGCCGTACGTCTGCTTGAAGCAGCGGATCAGATGGGTGGGGTGGGAGCGCAGCAGCGCGCTCGCCTCGTGCAGGGAGATGCCTTCCGCCACCCGGGCGTCGAGCAGTTCGCGCAGCGAGACGGCCAGCCGGGCCGCTTCCTGGCCGGGCCGGCGGGTGCGGCCTGTGGCCAGGTGGACGTTCAGCCGCTCCCGGACGAAGGCCAGCCGGGACTCGCCCTCGAAGGCGTCCCCCGCGCGGCCGAGGGAGTCGTGCAGCTGCCCGATGCGGTGGCGCAGCAGCCCGTCGGTGAGGACGGGACGGTCGACGGCGGTGCCGGTCAGGGTCTCGGGCAGCACGCTTCTGTCGAGGTACAGCACCCGTTTGCGGAAACCGGCGGGAGTCGCGGTCCGGCCGTCGTGGAACACGTTGGGCGGCAGCAGCAGCGCCACGGTGTCGGTCCCGGAGGCGCCGTGCCGGTGCCGGTCGAGGCCGAAGTCCACCGACCCGTCGTCGACGATCATCAGCGTCCACGTGTCATGCGTGTGCGCGGGATAGGCGTGGTCCAGGAAGTGCGCGTGGAAGACCTCGCTGATGCCCGGGACCGCCGGCCGCCAAGCGGTGATGTCACCCATGCGAGGAACGTACAAGACCGCCGGTGACGCGCCGCGGCACGCTCAGGGGAACCAGCCGATCAGAGAGGCCTTCCCATGACCATGCCCGAGACCGCCCTGCCGCCCGTCGTGAACATCGCCGCCGCGCTCGGCCGGTTCAGCGAGCAGTGGGCGCAGCGCCGGATCGCCGGCGTGAACGACTACGACGTCAAAGTCGCCAAGCTGGAGGGTGAGTTCGTCTGGCACAGCCACGAGGACACCGACGAGCTGCTGCTCGTCGTCAGCGGCCGGCTCACGGTCCGCTTCCGGGCGGGGGACGTGTTCCTCGATCCGGGGGAGTTCGTGGTCGTCCCGCGCGGGGTGGAGCACTGCACGGCCGCGGAGGAGGAGACGGCCATCCTGCTGCTGGAGCCCGCCGGGGTCGTCAACACCGGCGACGCGGGCGGAGCGATGACGAAGGCCGCGCGCGAGTTGGAGGGCTGAGAGCTGCTGACGCGCGCCGGGAGGCGGGTACCGCCGCCCCGGCGCGTCCGTCATACGTCCGCTGGTGCGGGTCAGTCCTTGACGACGCCGGAGGCGGAGATGGTGACCTTGGCGGAGGTCTTGCCGCTGCGCGAGCCGTAGCCCTCGATCTTCGTCACCAGGTCCTGGCTGGCCTGGTCGGCGACCTCGCCGAAGACGACGTGCTTGCCGTCCAGGTGCGGGGTGGCCACGGTGGTGATGAAGAACTGCGAGCCGTTGGTGTTCGGCCCGGCGTTCGCCATCGACAGCAGGCCCGGCTTGGTGTGCTTGCGGGTGAAGTTCTCGTCCGCGAACTTCGCGCCGTAGATGCTCTTGCCGCCGGTGCCGTCACCGCGGGTGAAGTCGCCGCCCTGGAGCATGAAGCCCGGGATGACGCGGTGGAACGAGGAGCCCGCGTAGCCGAAGCCCTGCTCGCCGGTGGCGAGGGCGCGGAAGTTCTCGGCGGTCTTGGGCGCCACGTCGTCGTACAGGTTGAAGGTGATGCGCCCGGCGGGGGCGTCGTCGATGGTGATGTCGAAGTACACGCTGATGGTCATGCCCCCCATCCTGACACCCCGACCCCCCACCAGCCGATTCCCGCCCCCCCAGCACGCCCCCCGTCTGCTGTGACCTGCCCTTTCACAGGGTGAACCAGACGAACTTCCCCGGCCCCGCGTCGGTGGCCCGCACCCCCCACTCGGTGGCACAGTCCCCGATGAGCGCCAGCCCCCGCCCCGACTCGTCACCCCCCTCGGCCGCCCGCCCGGCGGGCAGCCCGGGCGCGGAGTCGTGCACGAGGACGCGCAGCGTCCCGGAGGCGTCGGCCCGGGTCCATTCGGCGGACAGCGTGACGGGTATCGAACAGCCGCTGCTGTGGCACGCGTTGACGGCGTTGGTCACGACCTCGGACGTCAACAGCAGCGCGGTATCGGTGAGATCGTCCCGCCGCGCACTCCGCAGAAGCGCGCGCACGGCCTCACGAGCGGACCGCACCCAGACGGGATCGGGCGGGAAGACGAGAGAAAAGTCGGGTCCTGGCATGACGCGATGCCTCCGGGTGTCCGGTTGCCCTCAAGGTATTGACGTGGGGTCAACTCGCCCTGGAGTAGCGGTGTGGCTCCGCCGCAAGGGGGCGAGTTGGTCAGACGGTAGAGAACAGCGTGTAGCGATTGCAACCTAATCGCCGGAAGTGCTCCGAACGAGTGGACCGCGCCCCCGGCCGACGGGCAGACTGCGCATGATCCGTCGAGGAGGTAGTGATGGGCCTGAGGTCCAACCCGTCGCAACGGCAGCGCCGCTTGGGTGCCGAACTGCGCAGGCTTCGCGAGTTGAGCGGCATGTCCGCCACCGACGCCGGAGCCCTCGCCGGGCTGGGTCGCGCCCACATGAGCCACATCGAAATGGGACGTACGGCCATCCCCGAGGAAAAACTGCGCGCCCTGGCGGATGCCTATGGTTGCAACAGTCGGACCTTGGTCGATGCGCTGGTTGAGATGGGACAGGCGACAGGCAAGGGATGGTGGACGGAATTCCGCGACTCCCACTCCGCGCCCGCGCTCGACCTGGCCGAAATTGAGGCCGATTGCACGGCTCATCGGAGCTTCGAGTGGGTCTTCGTGCAGGGTCTGCTGCAGACGCCCGAGTACATGCGTGCCCTGTTCGAGATCGGCAACCGCGACGCCGGCTCAGACGAGCTGGACCGGGCGGTGGATTTCCGGCTCCGGCGACAGCAGATCCTCAAAGGCGGCTCACGCAGGAGGCTGCACATGGTGATCCACGAAGCCGCGCTGCACATGCAGTTCGTAGGCGCCGACATCATGCGCCACCAGATCGAGCACCTTGTCGAGCTGGCCCGGCTTCCGGACATCCGGATCCAGATCCTGCCCTTCAGCGCCCAGACCTACCCGGCGGCCTTCGGCACGCCCTTCGCTCTGTTCGATTCGGTGGCGCCCGAGCTGGGCACCGTCTACGTGGAGCATCCCGTGGCACCGCTCTTCCTCGGCGAACCGGATCACCTGACCGAGTTCACGGATGCGTTCGAACGGCTGAGTACGGTGGCCCTACCACCGCTCGACCCCGAACCCGAGTCCAAGTTTTACGCACGGAGGGACTCCCTGGGGCTGGTTCAGCACCTGCTCTACCGCATGTGAGAGGGAGATCAATGACGGATCGGATCTGGCAGAAGTCGAGTTTCAGTGGCACGGGGATATCCGACAACTGCCTCGAAGTGATGGCCGCCCCCACGGGCCAAGTCCACTTCCGTGAGAGCGACCGCCCCGGCGAGATCCTCACCACCACGCCCGCCCGTTGGGCGGCGTTCCTGCGAAGGATCAAGGCTGACGAGGTCGGCGCGTTGTAGCCGGCTGGGGCGCGGTGGCTGAGGTCAGAGCCCCGCGAAGTGGTGCGTCTGCGCGGGGAGGGGGGAGGCTCCCGGCGCTGCGCGCCTGCCGGTGGGCAGGCCCGCTGCGCGGCCCGCGCGCCTCGAAGCACAGCGAACCCAGCTCGTGCCCCGGCGTCAGACGGACGTCGGAGTCCAGTGCGGCGGCCAGCGTGCGGAGCAGCACTATCGTCGGCTCGGTGCCGCCTTCTTCGATGCACTCGATGTCGTCCTGCGTCATGCCGGCCCGCGCCGCCAGCTCTCCCGTGCTGAGGCCGAGGGCCTCGCGGCGGTCATACAGGGCTTTGCCGAACGCCAGGGACTCTCGGATCGCGATCCGCTCGGGATCCTCGGCCTCAAGGCCGGAGGGAACCCAGCGGGTGTGCCGGCTTGCCATTACGCCTCCCGCCAACTCGCCCACTGGTCATTCCTTCCACCCCAAACCCCTCATCCGCCGCCGGACGAACAACGGTGAGGAGTGACCAGGAGTAACGGCGCAACCTTCTCAACGCCAGGGTCCGCCCACCCGAAAGGGCCGCCGGCCCGAGCGGTGGGGCGGCGGCCCTTTGTGGGGGGAAGCGGGGGAGCGGGGTGGGTCAGGCGACGCGGGTGGCGAAGTCCGGGGTGGACCAGCTCATGTCGTGGACGCCGATGCCCGTCTCCGGGTTCGCGGCGTCGAGGTACTGGTCGCCGCCGATGTAGACGCCGACGTGGTAGGCGCTGCCCTGGCCGCCCCAGAAGACCAGGTCGCCGACCTGGAGGGAGCTGATGGACACCGGGGTGCCGGTGTTCGACTGCTCCTGGGAGGTGCGCGGGAGGTCCACGCCGATCGTCTTGAACGCCGCCTGGGTCAGGCCCGAGCAGTCGTACGAGGACGGGCCGGTGCCGCCCATGACGTACGCCTTGCCGACCTGCGCCTGCAGGAAGCTGATGACGCTCGCGATGCTGCCGCTCGCCTGGGAGGCGGCAGAGGTCGCCTTCGAGGACGAGGACGACGAGGAGTCGCTGGAGGAGGTCACCGAAAGCTTGGTGCGCTCCGAGAAGCGGGAAGCGGCCTGGGAGGCGGCCTCGCGCTCGTCAGCGGCCTTGGCGGCGGCAGCCTCGGCGGCGGCGGCCTTCTTCACCTCGGCCCGCTTGGCCGCGGCTGCGGTCTTCCTGGCCTCGGCGGTCGCGCTGTCCTCGGCGGCCCGCAACTTCAGCTGGACGACCGTCTGGTCGAGAGCTGCTGCGGCCTGCGCGGCGGAGGCGGTGGTGCTGAGTGCGGGCGTCTGCTCGGCGGTCGTCGTGGTGTCGGCCGGCGCGGGCGGGGTGTTCCGGTGCTCGGCCATGGCCGGAGCGGCCGCGCCACTGAGCGCGAGCGCACTGACGACGCCGCCGACGATTCCGGCCCGGCGGACCCAGTTCGGGTTACCGGGAGCGGCGTGCCGTCGGCGGCGTATATGCGATTCGGACCTGGTCGTCCGGTTCAGGTTTGGGGACATGTGGTCCTGGCTATCAGGATGCGACGGTTCCGTTCAACAAAGGTGGGATGCGACACAGTTGTCGTGTGCACGGCCGAATGTCCTTATTTGGATCTTGCTCACCGGAGCCATATGTCCGACTCGTTCCGTTGGTCCCACCGGGGCGGCGCCGAGCGCTCGTGAGTCGGTTCACGTGCGTCAGCGGGACCTTCGTCCCGTTCACCCCTAGGGGGGCGACCGGCGCTATCACGCCATTCGGTCCAGGGCGAATTTGCCTCCTGCGAGGGGCGCTTGATAATGCGCGCGCCGCTGTGACCAGGGGTAACGCGAGTGAATGTGACGTCAAGTGATTGTTTGTGCCGCATGCGGTGCAAGATCACCGCTCATCAGCCTTCATGATCATTCGTCAGGTGGTGGAGATCACAAAGCCGTTGACCCACCCCGTGTCGCAGATCACAGACCGGCGGGCATAAGATGCAGGCGGCTTGGGCTTGTGAACTGCCTCACATAGGCGCGATCTTCAGATGAACGCGATCTGATAGCGATCTTCGTGAGCCGGACGCGACCCGAGTGCACGGTCCCTCCCCTGGCGGGGGGACCCCCACGCAGTCATCGGCGACTGGAAGGAGCGGGGGACGGTGAACGCCTATGCGCCCATCCTCGTGTTGGGCGGCCTCGGGGCCGGCTTCGCGATCTTCTCCGTGATCACGGCCTCGATCGTCGGACCGAAACGGTACAACCGGGCCAAACAGGAAGCCTATGAGTGCGGCATCGAGCCCACTCCGCAGCCGATCGGCGGCGGGCGCTTCCCCATCAAGTACTACCTGACGGCGATGCTCTTCATCGTCTTCGACATCGAGATCGTCTTCCTCTATCCCTGGGCCGTCACGTTCGACTCCCTGGGGATTTTCGGGCTCGTGGAGATGCTCCTCTTCGTGCTCACCGTCTTCGTCGCCTACGCATACGTGTGGCGGCGCGGCGGCCTGGAATGGGACTAGGGGACAAGGGGTCAACGCATGGGTATCGAAGAAAAACTGCCGAGTGGATTCCTGCTGACCACGGTGGAGTCCGCTGCGGGCTGGGTGCGTAAGGCGTCGGTCTTCCCGGCCACCTTCGGCCTCGCCTGCTGTGCCATCGAGATGATGACGACCGGGGCCGGGCGCTATGACCTGGCCCGTTTCGGTATGGAGGTCTTCCGCGGCTCGCCGCGGCAGGCGGACCTGATGATCGTGGCCGGCCGGGTCAGCCAGAAGATGGCGCCGGTGCTGCGGCAGGTCTATGACCAGATGCCGAATCCCAAGTGGGTCATCTCCATGGGGGTTTGTGCTTCTTCGGGTGGAATGTTCAACAATTATGCCATCGTGCAAGGTGTTGACCATATTGTCCCCGTTGATATCTATTTGCCCGGCTGCCCGCCCCGGCCCGAGATGCTCATGGACGCGATCCTCAAGCTCCACCAGAAGATCCAGGGCGAGAAGCTCGGCGTGAACCGTGAGGAGGCGGCCCGCGAAGCGGAGTCCGCCGCCCTCAACGCGCTCCCGCTGATCGAGATGAAGGGGCTGCTGCGGTGACAGACGCCAACGGCACCAACCCCGACCGCGACATGCAGGCCGACAACCTCCCCGGCCAGCGCAGCGAGGCGGGCGAGGTCATCGGCCACCGCCGGGGCATGTTCGGCGCCAACAACGGCGGCGACACCTCCGGCTACGGCGGCCTCGTCAGGACCGTCCGGCTGCCAGGACCGGCCCACCGGCCCTACGGCGGCTGGTTCGACGAGGTGGCCGACGAGCTGGAGGGCGCGCTGGAGGAGCAGGGACTGCTCCCCTCCAACGCGATCGACCGGACCGTCATCGAGCGTGACGAGCTGACCTTCCACATCGCCCGCGAGCACCTCCTGCAGGTCGCCAAGACCTGCCGCGACGATCCGGCGCTGCGCTTCGAGCTCTGTACGGGCGTGAGCGGGGTGAACTACCCCGAGGACAAGGGCCGCGAGCTGCACGCCGTCTACCACCTGCGTTCGATCACCCACAACCGGCTGATCCGGCTGGAGGTGAGCGCCCCCGACAGCGACCCGCACATTCCGTCGATCGTCTCGGTGTACCCGACGAACGACTGGCACGAGCGTGAGGCGTACGACTTCTTCGGCATCGTCTTCGACGGCCACCCCGCCCTCACGCGGATCATGATGCCGGACGACTGGCCCGGCCACCCGCAGCGCAAGGACTACCCGCTCGGCGGCATCCCCGTCGAGTACAAGGGCGCCCAGATCCCGGCTCCCGACCAGCGGAGGTCGTACTCCTGATGAGCACTCACCACGCACCCGCTCAGGCGGAGGAACGCGACACCACCGAAGGCCGGGTCTTCACCGTCACCGGTGGCGACTGGGACGAGCTGGCCGAGAGCGTCGGCAGGTCCGACGACGAGCGCATCATCGTCAACATGGGGCCGCAGCACCCGTCCACCCACGGGGTGCTCCGGCTGATCCTGGAGATCGACGGCGAGACGGTCACCGAGGCCCGGTCGGGCATCGGCTACCTGCACACCGGCATCGAGAAGAACATGGAGTACCGGACGTGGACCCAGGGGTCCACGTTCGTGACGCGCATGGACTACCTCACGCCGTTCTTCAACGAGACGGCGTACTGCCTCGCGGTGGAGAAGCTGCTCGGCGTCACCGAGCAGGTGCCGGACCGGGCGAGCGTCATCCGCGTGCTGCTGATGGAGCTGAACCGGCTCTCCTCGCACCTGGTCTGCATCGCCACCGGCGGTATGGAACTCGGCGCCACGACGATCATGATCTACGGGTTCCGCGACCGTGAACTGATCCTGGACGTCTTCGAGCTCATCACCGGCCTGCGGATGAACCACGCGTACATCCGGCCGGGCGGCCTCGCCCAGGACCTGCCGCCGGGCGCGGTGGACCAGATCCGCGAGCTCGTGAAGAAGATGCGCAAGAACCTTCCCGAGTACGACAAGCTCGCCACCGGCAACCCGATCTTCAAGGCCCGGATGGAAGAGGTCGGCTACCTGGACCTGGCCGGCTGCATGGCGCTCGGCGCCACCGGGCCGATCCTGCGCGCCGCGGGCCTGCCGCACGACCTGCGCAAGTCGCAGCCGTACTGCGGCTACGAGGGCTACGACTTCGAGGTCCCGACGGCCGACACCGCCGACTCCTACGGCCGCTTCCTGGTCCGCCTGGAGGAGATGCGGCAGTCGCTGCGCATCGTCGAGCAGGCCCTGGACAAGCTGGCGCCGGGACCGGTGATGGTCGAGGACAAGAAGATCGCCTGGCCCGCGCAGCTCGCGCTCGGCCCGGACGGCCTCGGCAACTCGCTCGACCACATCAAGAAGATCATGGGCACCTCGATGGAGTCCCTGATCCACCACTTCAAGCTGGTCACCGAGGGCTTCCGGGTCCCGCCGGGCCAGGCCTACACCGCGGTGGAGTCGCCCAAGGGCGAGCTGGGCGTGCACGTCGTCAGCGACGGCGGCACCCGCCCCTTCCGAGTCCACTTCCGGGACCCGTCCTTCACCAACCTGCAGTCCATGGCGGCGATGTGCGAGGGCGGCCAGGTCGCCGACGTCATCGTGGCCGTGGCGTCCATCGACCCCGTGATGGGAGGCGTCGACCGATGACCGACGTCAGTTTGGGGATGCCACAGCTTCCCGCCGCCGACTATCCGGCCGACGTGCGCGCCAGGCTGGAGGCGGACGCGAAGGACATCATCGCCCGCTACCCCGGCAGCCGCAGCGCGCTGCTGCCACTGCTGCACCTGACGCAGTCCGTGGACGGGTACGTCACCCGCACCGGCGTCCGGTTCTGCGCGGAGCAGCTCGACCTCACCACCGCCGAGGTCACCGCGGTCGCGACGTTCTACTCGATGTACCGGCGCAAGGCCGGCGGCGACTACCAGGTCGGGGTCTGCACCAACACGCTCTGCGCGGTGATGGGCGGCGACGCCATCTTCGAGGAGCTGAAGGAGCACCTGGGGGTCGGCAACAACGAGACCACCCAGGACGGCAAGGTCACGCTGGAGCACATCGAGTGCAACGCGGCCTGCGACTTCGCCCCGGTGGTGATGGTGAACTGGGAGTTCTTCGACAACCAGACGCCGGACTCCGCCAAGCACCTCGTCGACGACCTCATCGCCGGCCGCGAGGTGCGGCCGACCCGTGGCGCGCCGCTGTGCACGTACAAGGAGACCGCCCGCATCCTCGCCGGCTTCCCCGACCAGCGCCCCGGCGCGGTCGAGGCCACCGGCGGCGCCGGCCCCGCCTCCCTCGCGGGGCTGCGGCTGTCACGCGGCGAGGCACTGTCCGGCGCGGACGCCGGCCGGCCGGCCCGCCGCCCGTCGGTACCCCAGCAGGGCGAGACGCCGGCCGCGTCGTCGGGCTCCCCCGGGCATCCCGGCCCCGCCGAGCACGCCAGCTCGCACGACGCACCGCAGGAGACCGCCGTGTCGGACCCCGCCAACCCGGCAGGACCTGAGGGCGAGGAGGGCAAATGATGACCGTGGACTCGCCCGAGAAGCTGCTCACCCCCGTCCTGTCGGCCTTCTGGGACGACGCGCGGTCGTGGACGCTCGACACCTACCGCCGCCACGAGGGCTACGAGGGCCTGCGCAAGGCCCTCGCGATGCCGCCGGACGACGTCATCGCGTACGTGAAGGACTCGGGCCTGCGCGGCCGCGGCGGCGCCGGCTTCCCGACCGGTATGAAGTGGCAGTTCATCCCGCAGGGTGACGGCAAGCCGCACTACCTCGTCGTCAACGCGGACGAGTCGGAGCCGGGCACCTGCAAGGACATCCCGCTGCTCTTCGCGAACCCGCACTCGCTCATCGAGGGCATGGTGATCGCCTGCCACGCGATCCGCTCCAACCACGCCTTCATCTACCTGCGCGGTGAGGTCGTCCCGGTGCTGCGCCGGCTGCACGAGGCCGTGCGCGAGGCGTACGACGCCGGCTACCTCGGCAAGAACATCCAGGGCAGCGGCTTCGATCTGGAGCTGACCGTCCACGCCGGCGCCGGCGCGTACATCTGCGGCGAGGAGACGGCGCTGCTGGACTCCCTCGAAGGACGCCGCGGCCAGCCCCGGCTGCGCCCGCCGTTCCCGGCGGTCGAGGGCCTGTACGCCTGCCCGACCGTCGTCAACAACGTCGAGTCCATCGCCTCCGTGCCTGCGATCATGCAGCGCGGCAAGGAGTGGTTCAAGTCGATGGGCACCGAGAAGTCCCCGGGCTTCACGCTCTACTCGCTGTCCGGGCACGTCGTCAGCCCCGGCCAGTACGAGGCCCCGCTCGGCATCACCCTGCGCCAGCTGCTCGACATGAGCGGCGGCATCCGGCCGGGCCACCGGCTGAAGTTCTGGACCCCGGGCGGCTCGTCGACCCCGATGTTCACCGCCGAGCACCTGGACGTGCCGCTCGACTACGAGGGCGTGGGCGCTGCCGGCTCCATGCTCGGCACCAAGGCGCTGCAGTGCTTCGACGAGACGACGTGCGTGGTCCGGGCGGTGACGCGCTGGACGGAGTTCTACGCGCACGAGTCCTGCGGCAAGTGCACGCCGTGCCGTGAGGGCACGTACTGGCTGGTCCAGCTGTTGCGCTCCATCGAAGGGGGCGGCGGGCACATTTCCGACCTCGACAAGCTCAACGACATCGCCGACAACATCAACGGCAAGTCCTTCTGCGCGCTCGGCGACGGCGCCGCCAGCCCGATCTTCTCCTCCCTCAAGTACTTCCGCGAGGAGTACGAGGAGCACATCGAGCGCAAGGGCTGCCCCTTCGACCCGGCCGCCTCGACCGTATGGGCCGACGCCGGAACGTCTCACCTGGAGGTGAACGCATGACAGTCACCACGTCTGCCCCCTCCGGAGGGGGAGAGACGGCGGTTCCGCCGGAGGATCTCGTCGCCGTCACGATCGACGGCGTCGCGCTCTCGGTCCCCAAGGGGACCCTGGTGATCCGTGCGGCGGAGCTGCTGGGCATCGAGATCCCGCGCTTCTGCGACCACCCGCTCCTCGACCCGGCCGGCGCCTGCCGGCAGTGCATCGTCGAGGTCGAGGGCCAGCGCAAGCCGATGGCGTCCTGCACGATCACGTGCACCGACGGCATGGTCGTCAAGACGCACCTCACGTCGCCGGTCGCCGAGAAGGCGCAGCGCGGGGTGATGGAGCTGCTGCTCATCAACCACCCGCTGGACTGCCCGGTCTGCGACAAGGGCGGCGAGTGCCCGCTGCAGAACCAGGCGATGAGCACCGGCCAGTCGGACACCCGCTTCGAGGGTAAGAAGCGGACGTACGAGAAGCCGGTGCCGATCTCCACGCAGGTGCTGCTGGACCGGGAACGCTGCGTGCTGTGTGCGCGCTGCACCCGGTTCTCGGAGCAGATCGCGGGCGATCCGTTCATCGAGATGGTCGAGCGCGGGGCGCTGCAGCAGATCGGAATCGGCGAGGGCGACCCGTTCGCCTCGTACTTCTCCGGCAACACCATCCAGATCTGCCCGGTCGGCGCGCTGACCTCGGCGGCGTACCGCTTCCGGTCCCGGCCGTTCGACCTGGTGTCGTCGCCGTCGGTCTGCGAGCACTGCGCGGGCGGCTGCGCGACGCGCACCGACCACCGGCGCGGCAAGGTCATGCGGCGGCTGGCCGCCGACGACCCCGAGGTCAACGAGGAGTGGGTGTGCGACAAGGGCCGCTTCGGCTTCCGCTACGCACAGCGCCCCGACCGCCTCAAGCACCCGCTGCTCCGTAACAAGGAGACCGGCGAGCTGGAGCCGGCGAGCTGGCCCGAGGCACTGGCGGCCGCGGCCGCCGGGATCGCGGCGGCCGGCGGCCGCACCGCGGTCCTGACCGGCGGCCGGCTGACCGTCGAGGACGCCTACGCCTACGCCAAGTTCGCGCGGGTCGCCCTCGACACCAACGACGTCGACTTCCGGGCCCGCGTGCACAGCGCCGAGGAGGCCGACTTCCTGGCCTCGCAGGTGGCGGGACGCGGCCGGGACCTGGACGGCGAAGGCATCACCTACACGACGCTGGAGAAGGCTCCGGCCGTCCTGCTCGTCGGGCTCGAAGCCGAGGAGGAGGCTCCGGGGATCTTCCTCCGGCTTCGCAAAGCGAACCAGAAGCGGCGCCAGCGGACCTTCGCACTGGCGCCGTTCGCGACCCGCGGCCTGAAGAAGGCGGGCGGCACGCTGCTGCCCGCCGCACCCGGCACCGAGCCGGAGTGGCTGGACGCGCTCGCCGGCGGTGTCGGTCTCGACGAGGCGGGCGAGAAGGCCGCCGAGGCGCTGCGCGCCCCGGGTTCGGTGATCCTGGTCGGCGAACGGCTGGCCGCCGTGCCCGGCGCGCTGACCGCCGCGATCCGCTTCGCCACGGCGAGCGGCGCGAAGTTGGCGTGGATCCCGCGCCGCGCGGGTGAGCGCGGAGCGGTCGAGGCGGGCGCGCTGCCGGGGCTGCTGCCCGGCGGCCGGCCGGTCACCGACCCGCGGGCCCGCGACGAGGTCGCACGGGTCTGGGGCCTGTCCGAACTCCCGCACCGCTTCGGGCGGGACGCCGGCCAGATCATCGAGGCGGCCGCCGGCGGTGAGCTGGCGGCCCTGGTCGTCGGGGGCGTCGAGGTCGCGGACCTGCCGGACCCGGCTCGCGCCCGGCTCGCGCTGGACGCGGTCGGCTTCGTCGTCAGCCTGGAACTGCGGCCCTCCGAGGTCACCGACCGGGCGGATGTCGTCCTGCCGGTGGCCGCGGTCGCCGAGAAGCCCGGGACCTTCCTCAACTGGGAGGGCCGGGCGCGGATGTTCGAGGCGGCCATCAAGCCGGACCAGGTCGCCAACCGGCACCAGCTGCCGGACGCCCGGGTCCTGACGATGCTCGCCGACGCGCTCGGCGTCAGCCTCGGCCTGAGCGACGTACGCGCCGCCCGCGACGAGCTCAACCGCCTCGCCCCCTGGGACGGGCCGCACGCCTCGCAGCCTCTGGAGACGTCGCGGACCCTGCCCGTCCCCGGCACCGGCGAGGCGGTACTCGCCGGCCACCGGCTGCTGCTCGACCAGGGCAAGCTCCAGGAGGGCGACGACGCGCTGGCCGGCACCCGGCACGAGGCGGTGGTGCGGCTGTCGGCCGCGACCGCGGCCGAGTCCGGACTCACCGACGGTGCGCTCGCCGAGGTCTCCGGACCCGCCGGTTCCGTACGGCTGCCGCTGCGCGTCACGCCGATGCCCGACCGGGTGGTGTGGCTGCCGCTGAACTCCACGGGCGGGGGCGTCGCCAGCGATACCGGCGCGCTCCCCGGCCAGATCGTCACGGTCGGCGCCGCTGCCACGGAGGTGGCCCAGTGAACAACCTCTCCGCCGAAGACCTGTCGATGTTCGGCACCGATCCTTGGTGGCTGGTCCTCCTCAAGGCGGTCTTCTGCTTCGCCTTCGCCATGCTGACCGTGCTGTTCTCGATCGTCTGGGAGCGCAAGGTCGTGGCGTGGATGCAGCTGCGCATCGGCCCCAACCGGCACGGCCCGTGGGGCATGCTCCAGTCGCTCGCCGACGGCGTCAAGCTGATGCTGAAGGAAGACATCATCGTCAAGCGCGCGGACAAGGTGGTGTACATCCTCGCGCCGATCGTCGCGGCGATCCCCGCCTTCATGTCCTTCGCGGTGATCCCCTTCGGCCCGGCCGACAACGAGGTGTCGATCTTCGGCACCCGCACCGCGCTGCAGCTCACCGACCTTCCGATCGGCGTCCTGTACATCCTGGCCACCGCGTCCGTCGGCATCTACGGCATCGTGCTCGCGGGCTGGTCCTCCGGCTCGACGTACCCGCTGCTCGGCGGGTTGCGCGCGTCGGCCCAGATGATCTCCTACGAGATCGCGATGGGGCTCTCCTTCGCGGCGGTCTTCCTCTACTCCGGGTCGATGTCCACCTCGGCGATCGTCGAGGCGCAGCAGGACCGCTGGTTCGCGGTGCTGCTGCCGGTCTCGCTGCTGATCTACATCATCGCGATGGTCGGTGAGACCAACCGCGCCCCGTTCGACATGCCGGAGTCCGAGGGCGACCTGGTCGGCGGCTTCAACACCGAGTACTCGTCGATCAAGTTCGCGCTCTTCATGCTCGCCGAGTACGTGAACATGGTGACGGTCTCGGCGGTGGCGACCACCCTCTTCCTGGGCGGCTGGCGGGCCCCGTGGCCGATCAGCACCTTCTGGGAGGGCGCGAACCACGGCTGGTGGCCGATGCTCTGGTTCACGCTCAAGGTCCAGCTGCTGCTGTTCTTCTTCATCTGGCTGCGCGGCACCCTTCCCCGGGTGCGCTACGACCAGTTCATGAAGCTGGGCTGGAAGGTCCTCATCCCGGTCTCCATGGTCTGGCTGATGCTGGTCGCGACCGTGCGGGCGATGCGGAACGAGAACTACGGCCTGCGCGACATCGTGCTGTACGTAGGCGGCGCCGTCGTCGGCCTGCTGCTGATCTCCCTCGTGGTCGACGTGTTCCGCGACCGCGGGCGGAAGAAGGAGGAGGCGGTGGCCGACGCGGCACCGCCCGAACCGTTCGATCCGATGGCGGGCGGCTTCCCCGTACCGCCCCTGCCGGGGCAGACACTGCCGCCGGTGCCGCGCCGTCGCAGCCGCGGCCAGGGCGAGCCCCAGCTCGTCGGGGCCCCGGCAGCCACCCCGGACGCCGCGGACACTGACAAGGAGGCCGACGATGCCTGAGTTCCTGGGCCCGGTCGCGGGCTTCGGCGTGACCTTCAAGGCCATGTTCAAGAAGCGGCTGACCGAGCAGTACCCCGAGGAGAAGAAGCCGACCGCGCCGCGCTTCCACGGCCGGCACCAGCTCAACCGCCACCCGGACGGGCTGGAGAAGTGCGTCGGCTGCGAACTGTGCGCGTGGGCCTGCCCGGCCGACGCGATCTACGTGGAGGGCGCGGACAACACCGAGGAGGAGCGCTACTCCCCGGGTGAGCGCTACGGCCGCGTCTACCAGATCAACTACGCCCGCTGCATCCTGTGCGGCCTGTGCATCGAGGCGTGCCCCACCCGGGCGCTGACGATGACGAACGAGTACGAACTCGCCGACCGGACCCGCGAGTCGCTGATCTTCACCAAGGAGCAGTTGCTCGCCGGCCTGGACGAGGGCATGGTCGAGGCGCCGCACTCGATCTTCGAGGGCATGAACGAGGGCGACTACTACCGGGGGCTGGTCACCGAGGCCGCACCCGGCACCGAGCGCCAGGTCGCGGTCTCCAAGGGCGAGAAGCCGGCGGAGGATGCGCAGCCGCCGGTCACCGTGCCGGCCACCGGCGTCCGGCCCGCGGGAACGGGGGCGGAGGCATGATGTCCACCTTCGCCGCCGCCACGTCGACCACCTCGACGGGTGAGGCGTTCCAGTTCTGGGTCCTCGGCGTCGTCGCGGTCCTGGGCGCGCTGGGCACGGTACTGAGCAAGAAGACGGTGCACAGCGCGCTCTGTCTGGCCGGAACCATGATCATCCTGGCCGTCTTCTACCTGGCCCAGGGCGCGTACTTCCTCGGGGTCGTCCAGATCGTCGTCTACACCGGCGCGATCATGATGCTCTTCCTCTTCGTCGTCATGCTGGTCGGCATCACCGCCGCCGACTCGCTGAAGGAGACGCTGAAGGGCCAGCGCTGGATGGCCGCGGGGTGCGGTCTCGGCTTCGGGATCCTGCTGATCGCGGGCATCGGCAACGCCTCGCTCCACACCTTCGCCGGCCTCGGCCAGGCGAACGCGGGCGGCAACGTCGAGGGCCTGGCGCGGCTGATCTTCACCAAGTACGTGTGGGCCTTCGAGATCACCGGCGCGCTGCTGATCACGGCGGCCGTCGGAGCGATGGTCCTGACGCACCGCGAGCGGACCGAGGCACGCAGCACCCAGCGCGAACTGTCGATCGCGCGCGTCCGCGAGGGCACCCAGGTTCCGCCGCTGCCCGCCCCCGGCGTCTACGCCCGGCACAACGCGGTGGACGTCCCCGGCCTGCTGCCGGACGGCACCACCTCGGACCTGTCGGTCAGCGCCACGCTGCGGGAACGCGGCCAGATCCGCGACGTGTCGAACGAGGCCCTGGCCGATCTCGCCGAGCTGGAACAGCGCTCGGAGAACTGGCTGGAACGGTCCGCGCCCGCGACGCCGAAGGAGGCGAGCAAGTGAATCCGGTCAACTACCTGTACCTGGCCGCGCTGCTGTTCACCATCGGCGCCTCCGGGGTGCTGATCCGGCGCAACGCGATCATCGTCTTCATGTGCGTCGAGCTGATGCTGAACGCCTGCAACCTGGCGTTCGTCACCTTCTCCCGGATGCACGGCAACCTCGACGGCCAGATCATCGCCTTCTTCACGATGGTGGTCGCCGCAGCCGAGGTCGTGGTCGGGCTCGCGATCATCGTGACGATGTTCCGCTCCCGGCACTCGGCCTCGGTCGACGACGCCAATCTGATGAAGCTGTAAGGGGTAGCGACAGTGGAGAACCTCATCGGATTGCTCGTCGCGGTGCCGCTGCTGGGCGCGGCGATCCTGCTGACCGGCGGCCGCCGGCTGGACCGCGTCGGCCACTGGCTCGGCACGCTCTTCGCGGCGGTGTCCTTCGGCATCGGCGCCGTGCTCTTCTTCGACATGCTCGGCAGGAGCGGCGAAGACCGCGCGATGTACTCGCACCTGTTCAGCTGGGTCCCGGTCGGCGGTTTCCAGGCCGACATCGGCTTCCAGCTCGACCAGTTGTCGATGACCTTCGTGCTGCTGATCAGCGGTGTGGGCACGTTGATCCACATCTACTCGATCGGGTACATGGAGCACGACGAGCGGCGCCGCCGCTTCTTCGGCTACCTGAACCTGTTCGTGGCGGCGATGCTGCTGCTGGTCATCGCCGACAACTACTTCCTGCTGTACGTCGGCTGGGAGGGCGTCGGCCTCGCCTCGTACCTGCTGATCGGCTTCTGGCAGCACAAGCCCAGCGCGGCCACGGCGGCGAAGAAGGCGTTCCTCGTCAACCGCGTCGGTGACGTCGGTCTGTCCATCGCGATCATGCTGATGTTCACGACCTTCGGAACGTTCAGCTTCGGGCCGGTGCTGGAGCACGCGGGCGACGCGGGCGAGGGCAAGCTGACGGCCATCGGCCTGATGCTGCTGCTCGCCGCGTGCGGCAAGTCCGCCCAGGTGCCGCTGCAGTCCTGGCTCGGCGACGCGATGGAGGGCCCGACCCCGGTCTCGGCCCTGATCCACGCGGCGACGATGGTGACGGCGGGCGTGTACCTGATCACCCGATCCGGCGCGATCTTCAACGGTGCCCCGGACGCGCAGTTGGCGGTGGTCACGGTCGGCGCGGTCACGCTGCTGTTCGGTGCGATCGTCGGTTGCGCGAAGGACGACATCAAGAAGGCCCTGGCGGGCTCGACGATGTCGCAGATCGGCTACATGATCATGGCGGCCGGGCTCGGCCCGATCGGCTACGTCTTTGCGATCATGCACCTGGTCACCCACGGCTTCTTCAAGGCCGGGCTCTTCCTCGGCGCCGGATCGGTCATGCACGGCATGAACGACGAGGTCGACATGCGGAAGTACGGCGGCCTGCGCAAGTACATGCCGGTCACCTTCATCACGTTCGGCCTCGGCTACCTGGCGATCATCGGCTTCCCCGGCCTGTCCGGCTTCTTCTCCAAGGACAAGATCATCGAGGCGGCCTTCGCCAAGGGCGGCACCGAGGGCTGGATCCTCGGCGGCGCGGCCCTGCTGGGCGCCGCGATCACCGCGTTCTACATGACGCGCGTGATGCTGATGACGTTCTTCGGCGAGAAGCGCTGGGAAGCGGATGCCGAAGGCCACGAGCCGCACCCGCACGAGTCGCCCAGGTCCATGACGATCCCGATGATCGTGCTGGCCTTCGGGTCGGTCTTCGCGGGCGGGCTGTTCACCCTGAACAACTCCTTCCTGAACTGGCTGGAGCCGGTCACCGGGCACGAGGAGGGCAACTCGCCCCTCAGCGCCGCGACGGTGACGGGGGCCACGATGGTCGTCCTGGTCATCGGGGTCGCCCTGGCCTGGCTGGTGTACGGGCGCAAGCCCGTACCGGCCGTCGCTCCGCGCGGCTCGCTGCTGACCCGCGCCGCCCGGCGCGACCTGTACCAGGACGACTTCAACCACGTCGTGCTGGTCCGGGGCGGCGAACACCTCACCCGCAGCCTGGTCTACCTGGACCACTCCCTGGTGGACGGCGCCGTCAACGGCACCGCCGCCGGGGTCGGCGGCCTCTCCGGCCGCATGCGCAAGCTGCAGAACGGCTACGTCCGCTCGTACGCGGTGTCGATGCTGGGTGGCACGGCGGTCCTGATCGCCGCGACTCTCCTGATGAGGGCGGTCTGATAACTCATGTCCTTTCCCCTCCTTACCGTCACGGCCGCCCTCCCGGCGGTCGGCGCGATCGTCACCGCCGCCGTACCGGCCGCGAAGCGCAACCTCGCCAAGTGGTCGGCGCTGGGCTTCTCGGTCGCGACGCTCGTGCTGGCCGCGATCGTCCTCATCCGGTTCGAACCGGGCGGTGAGCGCTACCAGCTCACCGAGTCCCACGCGTGGATCAAGGACTTCGGGGTCCGCTACGAACTCGGCGTGGACGGCATCGGCGTCTCGCTCGTCGCGCTGACCGCGCTGCTGATCCCGTTCATCATCGCGGCGGGCTGGCACGACGCGGATCCCCTCGAGGACAAGAACCCCAACCGCCGCTGGCGGCCCACCCAGGGCTTCTTCGCCCTGATCCTGGCCGTCGAGGCGATGGTGGTGGTCTCGTTCGAGGCGACCGACGTCTTCCTCTTCTACATCTTCTTCGAAGCCATGCTCATCCCGATGTACTTCCTCATCGGCGGCTTCGGGGACCAGGCGCACGAGCACGGCGACGACGAGGCGGCCAAGCAGCGCTCGTACGCCGCCGTGAAGTTCCTGCTCTACAACCTGGTCGGCGGCCTCGTCATGCTGGCCGCCGTCATCGGGCTGTACGCGGCCAGTGCCGACCAGCTCGGCCACGGCACGTTCTCGCTCCAGGAGATCCTGCGGGCCCGCGCCGACGGCAAGTTCGACCTGGCCTCCTCCACCGAGCGGTGGCTCTTCCTCGGCTTCTTCTTCGCCTTCGCGGTGAAGGCGCCGCTGTGGCCGCTGCACACCTGGCTGCCGAACGCGATGGGGGAGTCGACCGCACCGGTCGCCGTCCTGATCACCGCGGTCGTCGACAAGGTCGGCACCTTCGCGATGCTGCGCTACTGCCTCCAGCTCTTCCCGGAGGCCAGTAAGTGGGCGACGCCGGTGATCCTGGTGCTGGCGGTGATCAGCATCATCTACGGTGCCCTGCTCGCCGTCGGCCAGCGCGACATCAAGCGGCTGATCGCCTACGCGTCCATCTCGCACTTCGGCTTCATCATCATGGGCATCTTCGCGATGACCACCCAGGGGCAGAGCGGCGCCACGCTCTACATGGTCAACCACGGGATCTCGACCGCAGCGCTGCTTCTGGTGGCCGGCTTCCTGATCAGCCGGCGCGGCTCGCGGCTCATCGCCGACTACGGCGGGGTGCAGAAGGTGGCGCCGGTGCTCGCGGGCACCTTCCTCATCGGCGGACTGGCGACGCTGTCGCTGCCGGGGCTCGCCCCGTTCGTCTCCGAGTTCCTGGTGCTCGTCGGCACCTTCAGCCGCTACCCGGCGCTCGGCATCATCGCGACCGTCGGCATCGTGCTCGCCGCGCTCTACGTCCTCGTCCTGTACCAGCGGACGATGACCGGGCCGGTGAAGGCGGGCATCGAGGGGATGAAGGATCTCAGGATCCGCGAGATCGCCGTGGTGACCCCGCTGATCGTCCTGCTGCTCTTCCTCGGCGTGTACCCGAAGCCGCTCACGGACATCATCAATCCGGCGGTCGGCCAGACGCTCTCCGACGTGCACAAGACCGACCCCAAGCCCGCGCTGGAGGCGACCAAGTGAGCGGAACAGCCGTCCACAGCCTGTGGACAATGGCGGCCCCCGCCGCAGACAAGATCCCCGCCCCGAAGATCGAGTACGCCCAGCTGTCGCCGGTCCTGATCGTCTTCGGCGCGGCGGTCGTCGGCATCCTCGTCGAGGCGTTCCTGCCCCGCAGGTCCCGCTACCTGGGACAGATCGCGGTGAGCGTCATCGGCCTCGCCGCCGCCTTCGCCGCCGTCGTGGCACTGGCGGCCAGGGGCTACGGCACCACCAAGGCGCATGTCGCCGCGATGGGGGCGGTGGCCGTCGACGGCCCGGCGCTCTTCCTTCAGGGCACGATCCTGCTGGTCGGGCTGGTGGCGGTCTTCACCTTCGCCGAGCGCCGGCTCGACCCGACGGCGCACGGCCGCAAGGTCGACTCCTTCGCCGCCCAGGGCTCCGCGGTCCCCGGCGGCGATGCCGAGAAGGCCGCCGTCAAGGCCGGGTTCACCACCACCGAGGTCTTCCCGCTGCTGCTCTTCGCGGTCGGCGGCATGCTGATCTTCCCGGCCGCGTCCGACCTGCTGACGCTCTTCGTCGCGCTGGAGGTCTTCTCGCTGCCGCTGTACCTGCTCTGCGCGCTGGCCCGCCGCCGGCGCTTCATGTCGCAGGAAGCCGCGATGAAGTACTTCCTGCTGGGAGCCTTCTCGTCGGCCTTCCTGCTGTTCGGCATCGCGCTGCTCTACGGCTACGCGGGCACCGTCTCGTACTCCGGCATCGCCGCCGTCGTCGACGGCACCGCCAAGATGACCCCGGCCCTCGCCGCCACCACCGGCAACGACGCGCTGCTGCTCATCGGCACCGCGATGGTCGCGATGGGGCTGCTCTTCAAGGTCGGCGCCGTGCCGTTCCACATGTGGACCCCGGACGTCTACCAGGGCGCCCCGACCCCGGTGACCGGCTTCATGGCCGCCGCCACCAAGGTCGCCGCCTTCGGCGCGCTGCTGCGACTGCTGTACGTGGTACTGCCGGGCATGCGCTGGGACTGGCGCCCGGTGATGTGGGGCGTCGCGATCCTGACGATGCTGGTCGGCGCGATCGTCGCCGTCACCCAGACCGACGTGAAGCGACTGCTGGCGTACTCGTCCATCGCGCACGCCGGATTCATCCTCGCGGGTGTCATCGCCACCACGCCGGACGGTGTGTCGTCGGTGCTCTTCTACCTCGGCGCGTACTCGTTCGTGACGCTCGGCGCCTTCGCCGTCGTCACCCTGGTCCGCGACGCGGGGGGCGAAGCCACCCACCTGTCGCACTGGGCCGGCCTCGGCCGCCGCTCGCCGCTGGTCGCGGCGGTCTTCGCGGTCTTCCTGCTGGCCTTCGCGGGCATCCCGCTGACCTCCGGCTTCGCCGGGAAGTTCGCGGTGTTCAAGGCTGCCGCCCAGGGCGGCGCGATGCCGCTGGTCATCGTGGGTGTGCTCTCCTCGGCGATCGCGGCGTTCTTCTACATCCGCGTCATCGTGCTGATGTTCTTCAGCGAACCGAAGGCCGACGGCCCCACCGTCGCCGTCCCGAGCGCCTGGACCTCCACGGCCATCGGCATCGGCGTGGCGGTGACGCTCGCACTGGGCGTCATGCCGCAGTACTTCCTGGACCTCGCCGACAAGGCGGGCGTGTTCGTCCGCTGAGCAACAGCACCCCGGGAAACGGCCGTCGGACGCACCCGCGTCCGGCGGCCGTTCCGCGTCGGCGCGGGACGTTCTCCAGCGCCGCGCGACCCCCCGCGGGGAGCGGGATCCGGACGTCTTCGGCGGAGCTCGTGCAGCGTGGATGACCTGTCCAGGCCATATAGGGGCGATGCCCCGGCAAAGATCGAGAAGGGACCGGCTACGCTGCCGGTGTAAGCAGTGCCGTCCCCAGGACGCCATCTCAGCGAATGGAGTACCCCTCGTGAACGTCGTCGGGCCGTTCGGGTTGAGTGTGCGGGACGAGGCTCTCGAAGCCGACGTCCAGTCCGGGCTGTTTGCCGTGGAGGAGGGCCTCCTGGAGGCCACCAAGAGCGACGTCCCCTTCATCGCCGGCGCGGCGCGCCATCTGCTGCGCGCGGGCGGCAAGCGATTCCGGCCGCTGCTGGTGATGCTGGGCGCCCAGTTCGGCGACCCGCACGCGCCCGGCATCGTGCCCTCCGCGGTGGTCGTGGAGCTCACCCACCTCGCGACGCTGTACCACGACGACGTCATGGACGAGGCGGACGTACGCCGCGGCGTACCCAGCGCCAACGCCCGCTGGGACAACTCGGTGGCGGTCCTCACCGGGGACTTCCTGTTCGCCCGTGCCTCGCACATACTGGCCGACCTCGGCCCCGAGGCCGTCCGCGTCCAGTCCGAGGCGTTCGAGCGGCTGGTGACCGGTCAGATCCTGGAGACCGCGGGCCCGGCCGACGGCCGTGACCCCGTGGACCACTACCTCGACGTCATCAGCGGCAAGAGCGGTTCGCTCGTCGCGGTCTCCTGCCGCTTCGGCGCCATGATGGCCGGCGCCGACGAGTCCGTCATCGACATCCTGACCCAGTACGGCGAGCGCATCGGTACCGCTTTCCAGCTCGCCGACGACATCCTCGACATCGCCAGCGACAGCCACGAGTCGGGCAAGACCCCCGGCACCGACCTGCGCGAGGGCATCCCGACCCTCCCCGTGCTCCACCTGCGGAGCAAGGTCGCCTCGGCCAACGGTTCGGCCTCCGCGGCCGACCGCCACCTCGTCGACCTCCTCGCGGGCGACCTCACCGACGACCACCGGCACGCCGAGGCGCTGCGCCTGCTGCGCGCCCACCCGGCGCTGGAGCAGGCCCGCCGCGACACCGTCCGCTACGCCGACGAAGCGCGCGCCACCCTCGCGCCGCTTCCGGACTGCGCCGCGAAGCAGGCCCTGGAGGGCCTGTGCGACGCGGTCGTGCACCGCGCGGGCTGACCCTGCGCTGTCCGGACGTCCCCGCAGGAACAACGTCCGGACGGCCTACGCCCGGACGTTCACCAGCGTGCTGCCGTCCAGCGTCCGCACCTCGTAGTGGTCGATCTCGGCCGGCTGCAGGGCCGCGCCGCCGTGCAGGTAGAGCGGGGCACGCGCCGACTCGTGCGGGCTGTCCGGGTTGCCGTACCCCCAGGGGCCGATCGCCCAGGTGGTCACGGTCTGCTGGTCCCCGTTCCTTCCGACGGCGACGAGGCTGCAGCGCAGCGGCCCCTTCAAGTGGCCCAGTTCGAGCACGACGTCGCTGCCCCAGGCCTTCTTCCTGACGCCGATCGTGGCGGTGACCTTGGTGGCGGGGTCGGTGGCGGTCACCTTGTCGGCGGCCGGTATCAGGCGGAAGGCGGCCTCGGGGCCGCTGTACTCCTCTTCCGCGACCGTCCGGCCCCGGTCGCCGGACGCCACCTGGACGGCGAGGAGCGGCCCGCCGACGATCAGGACGGCGGCAGCCGCGACCAGGACCATCCGGCGCCGCCGCGTCGTGGCGCGGACCGCGGCGACCTCGTCGAGCAACCTGCCGAGCAGGGCATCCTCCGGACCATCCGGGTCCTGGGCCGTCAGGAAGGCGCCGGGGTCGGGGTTGGCCGCCGCGTACTCGGCGAGCAGCGGTTCGATCCCCGCGAGCGAGTCGAGTTCCACCATGCAGGCCTCGCAGCCGGCGAGGTGCGCCTCGAACCGGGTGGCGTCCGTGTCGTCGAGCAGGCCGAGGGCGTACGCCCCGACCTCCGCGTGCTGCTCCCGTGGCGACGTCATGATGTCGTCACTCCTCGTTCCTCGAGCGCGAGCTTCAGCGAGCGCAGCGCGTAGAAGATCCGCGACCGGACCGTTCCCGCGGGTATGCCGAGCACCGTGGCGGCGTCCTCGACCGAGCGGCCGCGCAGGTAGGTCTCGGCGAGCACCTGCCGGTGGGCGGCCGAGAGGTCGGCCATCGCGTCGGAGATGGTCATCAGCCGGAGCACGTTGTCCAGCTCGTCCTGGGCGGGCAGCAGGTCCAGGGGCCCCGGGTCGACCTCCCGGGGGCGGGCCTGCCGACTGCGATGGCCGTCGATGACGAGCCGGCGCGCCACCGTCACGAGCCAGGGGCGGACGGAGCCGGCGGCGCGCTCCAACTGGTCGCTGTTGCGCCAGGCGCGCAGCAGTGTCTCCTGTACGACGTCCTCGGCCCGGTGCCGGTCGCCGGCGACCAGTCGCAGTACGTAGGCGAGCAGGGGACTCGCGTGCTCGTTGTAGAGCGTCCGCATCAGCTCTTCGCTCGGTTCCGTTGCCACGGGCGCATCCTTCCGCACGAGATCGTTCAGGTCGAGACCGTCCCCGGAATGATCAACAGCGGAGCAACAGCAGCTCAACTGTGGTGCGACGGAGTAGCGTTCGCTATCCCGCCCGCTCACCCGGGGCAGAAATTTGTGATGTTCGCACAGTGAGCATCCTCCGTGCGGCCATTGTGCGATATACGCAACTCGCGCACGCCGGACTCAGTGTTCGAGCCGTGATTCGCGCCGCAGTTCCGCTGGGAGCGGCGGCCGCCGGATGGTGCGGAGGAACCCCTGGGACGCCGGGGCGTGGGGCAGCGGCCCCGGGGCCCGGGTGGGCGGCCCTGAGGGGGGAGGGCCGGCCGAAGTCGGGCCAATGAGGTGCGAATGCCGCGGAACGAGGGGCTTGTGCCCCTCCGGGGCTTCCCCGGACCCGTGTACGCCCTCGGGGTTCGTCATCCCGGGGGTGTACACAGGGTTGCTCCCGGCGGCTGATGTGCCGGGCGTTCCGGTTTGGTGGGATTGGTATCACCACCTCAGGGGCGGATCGGGTGACAATGGACCCGAGAGGTGGACGAGTGCAGGGCATCGTGGCCGCCGCGGACGACGGAGGTAGGAACGCAATGGCACGGATCCAACCGACCCAGGTTCCCTCAGTGGGAGACACCGGAGACACCGAAGGGACCAGAGGCCCAGCTCGCCGCAAGGCGATGCGGTACGCGGTCCCTGTCGCGGTGGCGGGGGTGGCGGCGGCGACCATCAGCCTCGTCCCGGCGCTCGCCGACTCCGGCAACCCCGATCTGCCGAAGGTCACGGCAGAGCAGCTGCTGACGAAGATAGCCGCTTCCGACACCCGGACGGTCTCGGGCACGGTCAAGATCTCCACCGACCTCGGACTGCCGTCCTTCCTCGGCGGCTCCACCGGCGGGGACAGCCCCTTCGGCGGTGCGGGCGGGGACGACAGCGGCAAGGGCCGCAAGGGCAGCGGCTCCGCCGCCGACCCCAAGGCACAGCTCACCCAGCTGCTCGCCGGCAGCCACACGCTGCACATCGCGGCCGACGGCCCGGACAAGCAGCGCGTCTCCATCGTGGAGAAGGCCGCCGAGTACAGCCTCATCCACAACGGCGACCAGGTCTGGGCGTACGACAGCGCCTCCAACCAGGCGTATCACTCGACGCTGCCGAAGTCCGGCGGCAAGGCCGGTACGGACCACGCGAAGCAGCTCCCGAAGGACTTCCCGAGCACCCCGCAGGCCGCGGCCCAGCAGGCGCTCAAGGCGGCGGGCCCCAACACGTCCGTCTCCGTCGACGGCACGGCGAAGGTCGCCGGGCGCAACGCCTACCAGCTGCTCGTGCAGCCCAAGGGCGGTGACTCCACGGTCGGCACGATCCGGGTCGCGGTGGACGCGTCGACCGGGGTGCCGCTGAAGTTCACGCTGACGCCCAGGACCGGCGGCAAGGCCGCGATCGAGATCGGCTTCACGAAGGTGGACTTCGGCAAGCCCGCCGCAAGCACCTTCCGGTTCACCCCGCCCAAGGGCGCCAAGGTGACGGAGGAGAAGGCGGACGAGGCCGCGCTGAAGGACACGGCGGGCAGGAACGGGACGTCCGGCCTCGAAGAGCTCCAGGGCCTGAACGTCCTGGGCTCGGACTGGAACGCGATCGCCGAGATCAAGGTGCCCAAGGGCGCCCTGCCCGGGTCCGACTCCGGATCGCCGTCCGACCGGCGCGGCCGGAACGACAAGAACGTGCAGGGGCTCATCGACAGCTTCGGCAAGCACGTCACCGGGAAGTTCGGTTCCGGCACGGTCTTCTCCACCCGCCTCGTCAACGCCCTGATCACCGACAACGGCACCGTGTACGTCGGTGCCGTCAACCAGGACGCGCTGCTCAAGGCCGCCGACGCGGCCGCGAAGTAAGCCTGGTCGACCCCACTGTCCGCCCGGCCGTGTCACCGGCCGGGCGGGCTCTTGCTTCATATGCGGAGGAAGTGCGATGGAAGAGCCGTCCGCCGCGGCCGAGGCCGTGATCGAGACCCGCGGTCTGTCGAAGCGGTACCGGGGGACCCTCGCCGTGGACGGCCTGGATCTGCGGGTGCCGTCCGGCAGCGTCTTCGGCTTCCTCGGGCCCAACGGCTCGGGCAAGACGACCACCATCCGGATGCTGATGGGCCTGATCGAGCCGACGGCCGGGACGGCCCGGGTGCTGGGCCGCCCGATGCCGCGCGCGGGGCGCACGGTGCTGCCGAAGGTGGGCGCGCTGATCGAGGGTCCGGCGCTCTACGGCTTCCTGTCCGGCCGGGACAACCTCGTGCGGTACGACTCCGCCGATCCCACGGCGGATCCGCGCACCCGCGCCGCCCGGGTCGGGAACGCGCTCGACCGGGTCGGCCTGGCGGCGGCCGCGGGCAAGAAGGCACGGGCGTACTCGCTCGGCATGAAGCAGCGGCTCGGCCTCGCGTCCGCGCTGCTCCAACCGCGCGAACTGCTGGTGCTGGACGAGCCGACGAACGGGCTCGACCCGCAGGGCATGCGCGAGATCCGCTCCCTGATCAGGGAGTTGGCGCACGACGGCACGACCGTATTCCTCTCCTCGCACCTGCTCGACGAGATCGAGCAGGTGTGCTCGCACGTCGCCGTGATGGCACGCGGCCGACTCATCACCCAGGGGACCGTCGCGGAACTGGCGGCCGGTACCCGCGGCCGGCTCGCGGTGACGACCCCCGATCCGGCCGACGCCGTACGGATTCTCAAGGAGCACGGCGTGACGGATCTGACCGTCCTGGACGACAAGGTCACCGGCGAACTGCCGGCCGACCCGCCCGACACGACGACATCGGCGGGGCCGGTGACACCGGCGGAACCGCTGGACCTCGCGGACCTCAACGCGGCTCTGGTGGCCGCCGGGGTGCGGGTCCGCGGCTTCGGGGTCGAACGGGCCTCGCTGGAGGACGCGTTCGTGGCGCTGACCGGGGAGGGTTTCGATGTCGCGGGTTGAGGCCGGAGCGGTCCCCGTCGTCCGTCCGCGGAGCAGCGCCCTCTGGTCGCTGGGGCTGTTCCGCAGCGAGCTGACGATCGTCTTCCGCCGCTGGCGGACCCTGGCGCTGCTGGGGGTGCTCGCGGCCGTGCCGCTCCTGGTCGGCATCGCGGTGAGGATCGAGACGCGGAACGGCGGTTCGGCCGGCGGGGGCGGCCGTGGGGGAGAGGGTTCCGGACCCGCGTTCATCTCGCAGGTCAGCAACAACGGGCTGTTCCTGAGCTTCGCCTCGCTCGCCGCGACGCTGCCGGTCTTCCTCCCCATGGCGGTCGGGGTGATCGCCGGTGACTCGATCGCGGGCGAGGCGAACTCGGGCACGCTGCGCTACCTGCTGGTGGCCCCCGCCGGGCGCACCCGGCTGCTGCTCGCCAAGTTCACCGCCGTGGCCGTCTTCTGCGCGGTGGCGACACTGGTCGTGGCGGGCGCCGCACTGGCGGTCGGCGCGGCGCTCTTCCCGCTCGGGGACGTGACGCTGCTGTCGGGCACGACCATCTCGTTCTCCGACGGCCTGGCGCGCGCCCTGCTGATCGCGGCGCTCGTCGCGGCCTCGCTGGTGGGCGTCGCCGCGATCGGCCTGTTCATCTCGACCCTCACCAACAGCGGGATCGGCGCGATGGCCGCGACGGTGGGCCTGGTGATCACCGTGCAGATCGTGGACACCATCCCCCAGCTCCACGTGGTCCAGCCGTACCTCTTCCCGCACTACTGGTTGAGCTTCGCGGACGTGCTGCGGGCGCCGGTCTACTGGGACGACATCCTGAACAACCTCGGCCTGCAGGCCCTGTACGCGGCGGTGTTCGGGTCCGCCGCCTGGGCGCGGTTCACGTCGCGGGACGTCAGCGCGTGAGCATCATCGGCGGGTAGGCGGTAGGCGGTAGGCGGTAGGCGGTAGGCGTAGGTGTGGGCCTCGGCGCGTGGGCGTCGGTGCGTGCGGCGGGCCGCCGCGTGCGGCGGGCCGCCGCGTGCGTCCCGTCACCCCGCGAAGAACGCCTTCGCCCGGCTCAGTGCCGCGGTGTCGTGCAGAACGTCCCCCGGCCGGGAGCCGTTGCCCGTCAGGACACCGCCCCACTCCATCCGCAGGTAGTTCGCCGTCTTCTGGAGCGTGCCCACGAGCGCGTCGGCGTCGGCGGCGTCGACCCCCGCCAGGGCCGTGATGCCCCAGAGTTTCCGTCCGGCCATCCGCGGCTTGAACTCCACGCCCGGTGCGCGCATCCAGCCGGACCAGTGGTCGAGGTAGTGCTTGGTGGGGGTGGAGACGCTGTACCAGTGGAGCGGCGAGGCGATCACGAGGTCGGTCGCGCCCAGGGTGGCCTCCAGCAGCACTTCGGCGTGGCCGGTGGGCGCGGGATAGCCGCCGTCGCCCTCGTGGCGCAGATCCTCGAAGTCCGGCAGCGGCAGATCGGCCAGCCGCAGCCACCGCTGCTCGGCGCCGGCGGGCAGTTGCTCCGCGGCGCGCCGCGCCAGGAGCTCGGTGTTGCCGTCCGGGCGAGGGCTGCCGAGCAGGAAGAGGAACGACCGTTGACTGTGCATACGCATTTATTGCACGCGCATGGAATTCTCGTCAAGGGCACGCGGGCGGCACGGGCCGCCGGCGTGCACGTGCGGGTCGGACGGGGTCGAAGTGTCGGGCTGCGGCCCGCAGATGCTGTCACCTGCGGGCCGCTGAACGTGACCCTGCCGCTGAGATGCGGTGGTCTTCGCGATGAGCCGGAGTCGGCGGACTGGACAGGTTGTGATCAATCGCCCGGGGGGCGCATCCATCCCTTCACATGCTAGTGGGATGTACCCGACATTTGTCATCAATCACCATGTCGCTGACGACGGTATCCGGTTGATGGCCACCCGGCTGGCTCAGCACGCCGTGGCTGCCGGAATCCGCCCAGGAGAGTCAGCGGGTCCGCAGGACCGCCAGCGATCGCAGCGCGTCGTACGCGCGCTGGATGAACGTGCTGTTCATGGCAGGAGCGGTATTGGTCAGAGCGACGAGCGCCACGCCCGCCTGGGGGCTGAAGCCGGCGAAGGACAGGAAACCGCGGGTGCCGCCGGAGTGGTGGTACAGATCGTGGCCGGGGCGTGGCTGGATGTTCCAGATCAGCCCGAGCCGCCGGGTGTCGCGCGGCACGGCGAGCCGGGGGCGGAGCACGTCGACGAGGCCGGCGCGCAGTGCCGGATCGGGCGCCGTGCCGGGGTCGATCAGGGCGTCCAGCAGCCGGAGGAGGTCCCGCCCGCTGGAGCGCGCCGCCCCCGCCGCCGGCAACCCCGGGATCCGCCAAGCGGGACGGGCGCGGCCGTGCCAGTAGCCGGTGGCCTGCGGGAGGTCGGCGGCGCAGTCCGTCCGGCGCATGCCGAGGGGCCGCAACACCCGTGCGGTGAGCAGGTGTTCGTAACCGCGGTGGCTCTCGCGGGGTCCGGGCGTGACGTCGTCGGCGTCGGCGCCCTCGGCGGCGCGTGCCAGCAGATGCCCGAGCAGGCCGACGCCGAAGTTGGAGTAGCGCCACCCGGAGCCGGGCTCGAAGCGCGGCCGGGTGCGCCGCACGGCGCGCAGCAGATCGTCGTGCGTGAACGCGGCGTAGGGATTGGTCAGCCAGTGCGCGCGGCCCGAGGCCACCAGGCCGGGCGGCAGCCGGGGCAGCCCCGAGGTGTGGGTGGCCAGGTGCAGCAGCGTCATGGGCGCGCCGCGGGCGCGCGGGCCGGCACCGGGCGGCAGGAACCGGGAGACGGGGTCGTCGTGGGCGAGCTCGCCGTGCGCCGCCTGTTGCGCGAACAGAAGAGCCGTCAGAACCTTGGTGAGCGAACCGATTTCGAACCGGGTGTCGGCGTCGACCGGGTCACCGCCGAGGTGCGCGGTGCGTCCCCCGGTGAGGAACGCCCGCTCGTCGCCGAGCCGCAGGGCGACGACGGTGCCACTGGCCCCGGCCCGGTCGGCGAGCAGCGGAGCGGCCGCCTCCGCCGCCCACCCCGTCACGGTCGGGCCGCGGTGCCGTCGAGAGTGCGGGAGACCGTCAGGGTTCCGGCGATCGCGGCGACGACCGCCGTGTGCTGCTGGTCCGCGAACCGGTCGTCGGGGTCGTCGGAGACGGCGGACGCGTCGCGTGGCACCAGGCCGTCCTCGTGCTGGATGCCGGCCAGCAGCTCCCACGCCCCCGGATCGAGGTACGGCTCCTTCAGGCAGCCGCCGACGATCATCAGTTCGCCCATCAGGTCCCACTCGCCGACCTCGGCCCAGATGTCGATCCAGGCCGGGAGCCACGCGGCGAGATAGTCGCCGATGTCGTCGGGGAGGTCCTCCGGTCTGCGGCCCCAGTCGGTCACATGGAAGACCGTGTGGGTCATGCTGTAGCCGGTCATCCAGTCGATGAGCCAGGGTTCCGGAGTGTTCCCGAGCCAGCTCGCGCGGATCAGCTCCTCCCAGTCGGCCGCCCGGCCGCTGCCTTCGAGACCGGCGACGCGCACCGCGTTGGCGACGGCGAGGGCGCGGTTCGGAAAGTGCTCCACGCTGCGCACCGACCGCAATCCGGTGACGTGCCGGAGCAGTTGCTGCATGGGCTCATGGCGGTAGCCGCCGCGCGCGAGGTGCGCGTACGTCTCCAGCGAGTCCGTCATGAGCGGGTACCGCAGCAAGCGCGCGTAGAGCAGGTCGCCCTCGCCGAACTGCCCCCACGCGTGGTCCATCATGTCGCGGGCCTGCCGCAGCCCGGCCGCGCCGGACACGGACTCGCGCACCACCAGGGAAGCGGCGAGCGCCATTTCGCCGATCGCCTTGTAGACACCGGGCGGGTCGGAGACATCGGTGCCGGTGCCTTCCGGCAGTGCGCCGCGCCGGTGGTGTTCGTGCAGCCAGCCCAGTGCCTTCACGCTCACCTGGTGGGCGGTCGCTGTCACCGACGCCGTCATGCGGGCTCCAGTCCGAGTAGTTTGCCGGCGATCGCGGTGTCGAGGGCGAGCCGGGGTCCGTTGCCGAGCACCCGCAGATGCGTGACCAGCGGGACGGGGTCGAGCGGCAGCGCCACGCCCTCGTGCTGGAGCAGCGCCAGCCACCGGGCGATCCGCGCCGCCGTGGGGTAGTCCCGGCGCAGCAGCGACCGCGTCGCACCCCGCGCCAGCGCCAACGGCGCCCGGCGGGCGGCCGCGTGCACCGGTCCGTCCAGCCCGGGAAGGGCGAGCGAGGACAACTGCCCCATGCGCACCGACCATTCGGCCCACCCGAGATCACGTGCGGGACCGTCGGACGGCGCCTCGGCCGGGCGGAGCCCCACGCGCCGCGCGAGCAGCGGCGCTTCGGCCGGCTGCGTCGCGTACAGCGCCACCACTTCGGCCGCCGCACCGTCCGCGGCGAAGCGCGCCAGCATCGATCCGGTGGCCCAGTCCCGCCACGCCATCACCCACGGCTCGGCGGGCCCGGCGGGCGGTGACTGCGGAACGCCCTGCGGGGGCGGGAAAACGGTGAAGGACCGTGCCACGGCTGCCGCGTCCAGTGGGTGCAGGGCGGCGCCGGTGAGCAGGTGGGGGGCGAAGGTGTCCGCACCGACGACCCGGACGGCGGCGAGCGCCGCCGCGCCGTCATCGGCTCCTTCGACGTGCGCGGCGACCATGGCCGTGCCCCCGGCGCCGTGGAGGGCGTCGAGGGCACTGCGAGCCAGGTCGGCCGCCGAGTCGGCGTACGCCGTCCGCGACCGATCCGAGCTCACTTGTCCTTCGGCTCCTTCGGCTGCGACGGCGAAAGCAGCAGCCCGAGAAGGAGGAAGCCGCCGCCGATGGCCTGCGGCGAGTAGACCGGGGCATCGCTCACGGCTGTTTCGGGCTCCACCATCGCGGAGCCGAGGGCCGTCGGGTCCGGCGCGATAACGGGTGAGTGCAAGGTCTGAGCAAGCATGGTTGCCTCCTCAAATAGACGTCACCACTGTTCCCAGTGATGCTCAACCCCCTTACCGTACGCAGAGAATGAGCAGTTGGCACCATTTGCATCTTGTGAGCCATTTGGGGCAATTGCGGGATGCGGGATGCACGTCAGAGGTGTATCGGGATGCGTCGGCGTCAGAAGGTTTTGCGCGCTTGGATGAGGAAACGAGTGGTATGAGCGACAAATGAACCGTCCGCCCGGATCTGCTCGTCCAGGGCTTTCAGCTCGGCCCGGTACTGCCCGACGGTGAAGCCCGGGACCATCCAGATGACCTTCCGGAGGAAATAGATCACCGCGCCGATGTCGTGGAACTCGGTGCGCAGCGTCTCCATCCGCAGATCGAGGATCTCCAGCCCGGCGGCCTCGGCCGCCGTCCGGGCGTCGTCCGGATGACGCCCGCGCCGCACCTCGGCCGGCAACGGGCCCAGGAAGTACTCGACGAGTTCGAAGACGCTCGCGGGGCCGACCTGCTGCGAGAAGTACGTCCCGCCGGGCCGCAGCACCCGCGCGATCTCGTTCCACCAGGTGGTCACCGGGTGGCGGCTCACCACCAGGTCGAACGCGGCGTCGCCGAACGGCAGCGGCGGCTCGTCCTCGTCGGCGACGACGACCGCCCCGAGCGGATGGAGCAGCGCGGTGGCCTTGGCGACGTTCGGCGGCCAGGACTCCGTGGCGACCGCCAGCGCCGGAAGCCGCGGCACCCCGGCGAGCACCTCCCCGCCCCCGGTCTGGATGTCCAGCGCCGCGGAGGCCCGCGCCATCCGCTCACCCACGACCCGCGCGTATTTCCAGGAGGGCCGTTCCTCACTGGCCCGCCCATCGAGCCAGGAGAAGTCCCACCCGTCCACGGACACGGCGTCCGCCTCACCCACCAGTTCCTCAAAGCTCCGCATCCCCCAACCCTGACACCGCCTCCCCACCCCGGGCCAGCGCATTTCCGGGAGCGGGGGGCGGGTTACGCCGGGGCTGCGGAGTCGGCGGTCACGGCTGTCGCGGCGGTGCGGGTGGCGGTGCGGGTGCGGTGGGCGGTGTGGAGGGCGTCCCAGGTGAGGAGGGCGAGGGCGGCCCACACGAGGCCGAAGCCGATCCAGCGCTCGGGCGGCATCGCCTCGTGGAAGTAGACCAGCCCGAGGAGGAACTGGAAGACCGGGGCGAGGTACTGCAGGAGGCCGATGGTGCTCAGCGGGAGGCGGATGGCGGCGGCGCCGAAGGCGATGAGGGGGCCGGCGGTGACGAGGCCGCACGACATGAGGAGGGCCGCGTGGCCGGGCCCCTCGCCGGTGAAGGTGGCGTTGCCCTGGGCGCCGAGGAAGAGCAGGTAGCCGAGTGCGGGCAGGAACTGCACGGACGTCTCGGCGGCCAGTGACTCCAGGCCGCCCATGCCGACCTTCTTCTTGATGTAGCCGTACGTGGCGAACGAGAAGGCGAGCGTGAGGGCGATCCACGGAGGCCGCCCGTAGCCGATGGCCAGGACGAGTACGGCCGTGACGCCGATGCCGACCGCGGTCCACTGCAGCGGCCGCAGGCGCTCGCGCAGGACCAGGACGCCGATGGCGATGGTGACCAGCGGGTTGATGAAGTAGCCGAGGGAGGTCTCGACGACGTGGCCGGAGTTGACGCCCCAGATGTACAGACCCCAGTTGACGGAGACGACGGTGGCGGCGACCGCCAGCAGACCGAGCCGCTTCGGCTGCCGCAGCAGCTCGGGTATCCAGGCCCAGCGGCGCATGACCAGCAGGATCACCGCGACGACGGCGAGCGACCAGACCATCCGGTGGGCGAGGATCTCCAGCGCTCCGGCGGGTTCCAGCAGCGGCCAGAAGAGCGGGAAGGTGCCCCAGAGCCCATAGGCGCCGAATCCGTAGACGAGGCCCGCGCGGTGTTCGTTCACTGGTGGCGACAACGGATGCTCCTCCGGCAGATGCGCATGCGTCGAAGGTAGCGCCGTTAAGCCCCGGATGTCATGGCCGTATCACTTAACGGTCATGACATCCGGGGCTTAACAGAGAGTGGGCCTCTGGTCAGACTTTCAGGGCCTCGGCGACCGTCACCGTGAACGGTGTGGTCGGGCGGCCGATCAGCCGGGCCAGGTCGCCGGTGGTGACGGCGAGCCGGCCGCGTGAGATCGCGTCGTCCACGTCGGCGAAGATCTCGGCGAACTCCGCGGGCATTCCCGAGCCGGTCAGCACCGCGCGGAAGTCCTCGGCGGGCAGATCGGTGTAGACGACCTCCCGGCCGGTCTGCCGCGCGACCTCGGCGGCGTACTCGGCCAGGGACCAGGCGGTGTCGCCGCTCAGCTCGTAGGCGGTGTTCTCGTGGCCGTCCCCGGCCAGGACGGCCGCGGCCGCGGCCGCGTAGTCCTGACGGGCGGCGGAGGCGATCCGGCCGTCGCGGGCGCTGCCGACGACGGCGCCGTGCTCCAGCACCGTGGCGAGCTGTCCCGTGTAGTTCTCGGTGTACCAGCCGTTGCGCAGGAAGGTGTACGGCACTCCGGAGGCGAGGATCAGCTCCTCCGTCTCGCGGTGGGCGGAGGCGAGCAGGAAGTCCGCCTCGGGGCCGCCGAGCACACCGGTGTAGGCGAGCCGCGCCACCCCGGCCTCCTTCGCGGCGTCGATCACCGCGGTGTGCTGCGCCACCCGGCCGTGCAGATCGTTGCTGGAGATCAGCAGCACGGTGTCGCCGGGGTGGAAGGCGGCCTTGAGCGTCTGCGGGCTGCTGTAGTCGGCTATGCGCAGCTCGACGCCGCGGTCGGCGAGGTCGGCGGCCTTGTCCGCGTCGCGGACCACGGCGGCGACGCGGTCGGCGGGCACGCGCCCCTGCAGCTCGTCGATGACGAGGCGGCCGAGCTGGCCGGTGGCTCCGGTGACAACGATGCTCATGATGGGTGCTCCTGTTGGTGACTGCTTGGCGACTTGGCGACTTGGCGGGTGACGGTGCCGCGATGACTTCTGCACTCACCATAAGAGCTGCACTAACCATTCGTAAGTACCCACTTTGAGGTAAGGTACTGGCATGAGCGTAAGTGTCGAGCCCCGCGCGTTGGAGCAGTTGATCGCGACCGCGCAGAAGCAGCAGCCGATCCCCGATGTCTTCTCGGCGGAGTGCCCCTCGCGCCTGGTCCTGGAGCACGTCACCAGCCGCTGGGGCGTCCTCGTCCTGGCCGCGCTGATCGACGGGACGCACCGGTTCAGCGAGCTGCGCCGGCAGGTCGGCGGGGTGAGCGAGAAGATGCTCGCCCAGACGCTCCAGGCACTGGAGCGTGACGGCTTCGTGCACCGCCAGGCGTACCCCGTGATCCCGCCGCGAGTGGAGTACTCCCTCACCCCGCTCGGCGAGGGCGCGGCGCGGCGCGTCTGGGAGCTGGCCCGCTGGATCGGCGGCTCACTGCCGGACGTGTTCGAGGCGCGCGAGACGTACGACGCCGCTCACTGAGCGCACCCGCCCGCCGAACGCACCCGCTCACCGAACGCACCCGCCCGCCCGACGAACGACGATGCCCGCCCCAGGAGTGGTGAACTCCCCGGGCGGGCATCCGTGCGGACCCGTCAGGGCGTCAGCCGACGACCGTCCAGGTGTCCTGGCCGGCGAGCAGCGCGGCGAGGTCGCCCTTGCCCTTCTCCTCGACGGCCCGTTCCAGCTGGTCGGACATGTCGGCGTCGTAGACCGGACGTTCGACGCTGCGCAGCACCCCGATGGGGGTGTGGTGCAGGGTGTCCGTGTCGGCGAGGCGGGACAGGGCGAATGCGGTGGTGGGCGACGCGGCGTGGGAGTCGTGGACGAGCACCCCTGCCGTCCCTTCCACGGTCACGTCGATCACCTTGAGTTCACCGGTGGCCGCATCCCTGATGACACCCTTGGAGCCCAGACCGTCCTCGGCCGGAGCCCCGAACCGGATGGCCTGCCCGTGCTCCAGCCGGATCAGGGCGTCCTGTGCCGTCTGCTGGTCCTTGAGCGCGTCGAAGGCGCCGTCGTTGAAGATGTTGCAGTTCTGGTAGATCTCCACCAGGGCGGTGCCCGGGTGGGCGGCGGCCTCGCGCAGCACCGACTGCAGGTGCTTGCGGTCGGAGTCGATGGTGCGCGCCACGAAGCTCGCCTCGGCGCCGATGGCGAGCGAGACCGGGTTGAACGGCGCGTCCAGCGAGCCCATCGGGGTCGACTTGGTGATCTTGCCGACCTCGGAGGTGGGCGAGTACTGGCCCTTCGTCAGCCCGTAGATCCGGTTGTTGAACAGCAGGATCTTGAGGTTGACGTTGCGGCGCAGCGCGTGGATGAGGTGGTTGCCCCCGATGGAGAGCGCGTCCCCGTCGCCGGTGACCACCCAGACGCTCAAGTCCCTCCGGGAGGAGGCGAGTCCGGTGGCGATGGCCGGGGCGCGGCCGTGGATGGAGTGCATCCCGTAGGTGTTCATGTAGTACGGGAAGCGCGACGAGCAGCCGATGCCCGACACGAACACCACGTTCTCGCGGGCGAGTCCCAGCTCGGGCATGAAGGACTGGACGGCGGCCAGAACCGCGTAGTCACCGCATCCCGGGCACCAGCGCACCTCCTGGTCCGTCTTGAAGTCCTTCATCGACTGCTTGGTCTCGGACTTGGGGACCAAAGACAGCGCCGGAAGCCCCGGCGTGGGGTGGTCGGCGATGGTTGCCTCAGACATCTGCGCCCTCCTCCATGATGGCGTGAGCGAGTTGTTCGGCCTTGAACGGCAGACCGGTGACCTGGTTGTACGAGCGGGCGTCCACCAGGTACTTCGCCCGCAGCAGGTGGGCGAGCTGTCCGAGGTTCATCTCGGGGACCACCACCTTGTCGTAACGCCGCAGAACCTCTCCGAGATTCCTCGGGAACGGGTTGAGGTGGCGCAGATGGGCCTGCGCGACCTGGCCGCCGCCGGCCCGGATCCGGCGTACCGCGGCGGCGATCGGGCCGTACGTGGAGCCCCAGCCGATCACGAGGGTGCGGGCGTGCGGCTCTCCGTCGACGACGCTCGGGTCGTCGACCTCCAGGTCCGGTACCTCGATGCCGTCGATCTTCGCCTGGCGGGTGCGGACCATGAAGTCGTGGTTGGCTGGGTCGTAGGAGATGTTGCCCGTGCCGTCCTGCTTCTCGATGCCGCCGATCCGGTGTTCGAGGCCGGGTGTGCCGGGCACCGCCCAGGGGCGGGCCAGCGTCTGCGGGTCGCGCTTGTAGGGCCAGAACGCCTCGTCGCCGTTGTCCAGCGTGTGGTTCGGGCCGGTGGCGAACTGCACCCGCAGGTCCGGCAGTTCGTCGACCTCGGGGATCCGCCACGGCTCGCTGCCGTTGGCCAGGTAGCCGTCGGACAGCAGGAACACCGGGGTGCGGTAGGCGAGCGCGATCCGGGCCGCCTCGATGGCGGCGTCGAAGCAGTCGGCCGCGGTGGCCGGGGCCACGATCGGCACCGGCGCCTCGCCGTTGCGCCCGTACATCGCCTGCAGCAGGTCGGCCTGCTCGGTCTTGGTCGGCAGGCCGGTCGACGGGCCGCCGCGCTGGATCGCCACCACCAGCAGCGGCAGTTCCAGCGACACCGCCAGTCCGATGGTCTCCGACTTCAGCGCCACGCCGGGCCCCGAGGTGGTGGTGACGGCCAGCGCCCCGCCGAACGCCGCGCCGAGCGCCGCTCCGATGGCCGCGATCTCGTCCTCGGCCTGGAACGTCCGCACACCGAAGTTCTTGTGCTTGCTCAGCTCGTGCAGGATGTCGGAGGCCGGGGTGATCGGGTACGAGCCCAGGTACAGCGGCAGGTCGGCCTGCTTGCTCGCGGCGACCAGGCCGTACGACAGCGCCAGGTTCCCCGAGATGTTGCGGTACGTGCCGGGGCGGAAGGCAGCCGAGGCCGGGGCGATCTCGTAGGAGACCGCGAAGTCCTCGGTCGTCTCCCCGAAGTTCCACCCCGCCCGGAACGCCGTGACATTCGCCTCGGCGATGTCGGGCTTCTTCGCGAACTTCTTCCGCAGGAACTTCTCGGTGCCCTCGGTCGGCCGGTGGTACATCCACGACAGCAGGCCCAGCGCGAACATGTTCTTCGCGCGCTCCGCGTCCTTGCGCGCCAGCCCCGAGTCCTTCAGGGCCTCCACGGTCAGGCTCGTCAGCGGAACGGGGTGGATGGCGTACGCCTCCAGCGAGCCGTCCTCCAGCGGGCTGGCCGCGTAACCGACCTTCGCCATCGCCCGCTTGGTGAACTCGTCCGTGTTGACGATGATCTCCGCGCCGCGCGGCAGATCGGCGATGTTCGCCTTCAGCGCGGCCGGGTTCATCGCGACGAGCACGTTGGGCGCGTCGCCGGGCGTGAGGATGTCGTGGTCGGCGAAGTGGAGCTGGAAACTGGACACCCCCGGAAGGGTTCCCGCGGGCGCCCGGATCTCGGCGGGGAAGTTCGGCAGGGTGGAGAGGTCGTTGCCGAACGACGCGGTTTCCGAGGTGAACCGGTCGCCCGTGAGCTGCATACCGTCTCCGGAGTCCCCGGCGAACCGGATGATCACCCGGTCCAGCCGCTGGACTTCCTTAGCCGGTCTGCGCTGTTCACCGAGCAGCGGTTGTCCTAGGGCTGGGCTGCTGACCTGGCTGGTCACTGAACTGGACCTCCTTCGAGGCGGCGGCTCACGGACACGGTCATGACCGTTGATCCCACGTACATCGTACGGGGGTAAGGGTCACCTTCCTGGGGTTTGCCCGCATCCTGAACGTCGCGCTGAGCTTCCTGTTTGCCGTGTTTCATCACGGTTCAATCGCCCCCCGAAGCCCTCACTCGTATGACGCTGTCGCGTGGTACCTCAGTTCTACGACTGCGCGCATGAGTGGGACTCAATGCCAGTGCGTGCTGCTCGGTATCGGTGTGTGGTGCGTCCTGCCGGTGCGTGGTGCGCCATGTCGCGTAGGTGGTGCGTCCTGCGTGCAGCGTGGTGCTGTCACTCGGTCGCCTGTCACTCCATTACCTGACACTCTGTCAGATGATCATGAGTTGAGATAGGTGAGCACGGCCAGCACCCGACGGTGGTCCCCACCGCTCGGCGCCAGCCCCAGCTTCAGGAAGATGTTGCTCACGTGCTTCTCCACCGCGCCGTCGCTCACCACGAGCTGAGCCGCCACCGCGGAGTTCGTCCGGCCCTCGGCCATCAGGCCCAGCACCTCGCGCTCGCGCGGAGTGAGCCCCGCCAGAACGTCCTGCTTCCGGCTCCTGCCCAGCAACTGCGCCACGACCTCGGGGTCCAGGGCGGTACCGCCCTGGGCCACCCGGACCACGGCGTCCACGAACTCGCGGACCTCCGCCACCCGGTCCTTGAGCAGATAGCCGACCCCCCGGCTGCTGCCCGCCAGCAGCTCCGTCGCGTACTGCTCCTCGACGTACTGCGACAGCACCAGCACGCCCACCCCGGGATGCTCCCGGCGCAGCTGAACGGCGGCCCGGACGCCTTCGTCCGTATGGATGGGCGGCATCCTGACGTCCGCCACCACCACATCGGGGAGGTTGCCCTCGTCCGCCATCTCCTTGATGACCTTGATCAGCGCCACCGCGTCGCCCACTCCCGCGACGACGTCGTGGCCCCGGTCGGTCAGCAACCGGGTCAGGCCCTCCCGAAGCAGTACCGAATCCTCGGCGATGACGACCCGCACCCTGTCTCCCACGTTTTCCAGCCCCCCACGTTCGATGTGACCACCCCAGCATTCCAGCATCCGGACCCGGGGTGGGGGGCCTGCCGCCCCTAATCGCCGGACGGACCCATTTTTCGGGCCGGTCCGGCGACTAGGGGCGTGGGGTGGGGGAGCGGACGATGGGCGGAGGCGACACGGTTTGCGGGGGAACCGGGGGTGGCGGCCGGGGACCCGGGGGTGGTGGCCCGTCAGCTGTCAGGGCCGGTGCCGGGGTGTCAGACCCGCCAGGGCAGTTCCGCGGTGATGCGGGTCGGGCCGCCGGCGGGCGAGTCGACGGCCAGCACACCGTCGACGGCGTCGAGCCGCTCCATCAGCCCCGCCAGCCCGGAACCCGCGGCGGTGTCGACACCGCCGACGCCGTTGTCGGAGACGTACAGCATCATCCGGTCCGCGGAGCGCCAGATGTCGACCTGGGCCTTCGAGGCCCCGCTGTGCTTGCTGATGTTCTGCAGCAGCTCGGAGACGGTGAAGTACGCGATGCCCTCGATCGCGGGCACCGGGCGGGCCGGCAGGTCCACCGTGACGCTCACCGGCACCGTGCAGCGCGCGGCGACCGCCGACAGGGCCGGGCCGAGACCGCGGTCCGTGAGGATCGCGGGGTGGATGCCGCGGGCGAGGTCGCGCAGTTCCTGCAGGGCGATCTTCACCTCGCCGTGCGCCTCGCCGACCATGACGGCCGCGGCCTGCGGGTCCTCCAGCAGCTTCTCCTTGGCCAGGCCGAGGTCCATCGCCAGGGCGACGAGCCGGGCCTGCGCCCCGTCGTGCAGGTCGCGTTCGATGCGCCGCAGGTCGGCCGCCGCGTGGTCCACGACCACCCCGCGGTCGGACTCCAGCTCGGTGACCCGGGTGGCCAGCTTCGACGGGCCGAGCAGCCCCGACACCAGCACCCGGTCGACGTGCGCCATGCCGCGGATCGCCCACGGGGTGACGAGGACGAAGACCAGGCCGACGGAGGAGGCGAGCACCATGTCGCCGGCGGTGTGCAGGTACCAGCCGCCGCCGTGCTCGTCGCCGTACAGCTGCAGTCCCGACTGGCCGATGTACGCGGGGAAGATCCAGCGCCACAGCGGGTAGGTCAGGAAGCCCCAGCCGTAGAAGAAGAACGTCAGCGAGACGCAGAAGCTGAAGACCGCCCACGGGAAGTGCAGGAAGCAGTAGAGGGCGTGCCGCCAGGCGACGCCGCTCTTGAGCTGCGCGCCCAGCCACGGCATGAAGCCCCGCTTGGCGGCCCGGACCGGGCCCGGCTCCGGCACGTCGTGGTGCAGCAGCCCGCGCGCCCGGGCCCGCTCGATCACGCCGATGCCCCGGCAGCCCGCCAGGCCCGCCGCGAGTACCGGCAGGCCGAGGAAGGTGATGAGGAGGCCGGCGCCCAGGGACAGCATGGTCACGACGTAGGTGAAGGCGAGGATGCCCATGGGCAGGTTCAGCAACAGGTAGCCGAACTCACGCCAGGTCCTCGCCTCGAACGGCGCACGCAGCACCGCTGGGAAACGGTGTTCGCGCGTTGCCGGCGAAAAATCGTAGGCCATGATTCCGTCCGTCCTCTGGTTTCCGCTCCCTTATGACATACAGCCTGGTCGAACAGCGCTTTCCCGCCCATGGTGCGGATCGGCGTGTTCGGGAGGGGGATATCCCCACCCCGCGAGGTGGTCCTACCGCGAGAGGTTGCCCTGCCGCGACTGCCCGGGGCGGGACGGCCCGGCCCCCGGCGGTGCCTGCTCACGGTCGCGCCACGGGAGTTCGGCGGTGATGGTCGTCGGGCCGCCCACGGGGGAGTCCACGACGAGCAGGCCGTCCACGGAACCGAGCCGCTCGGTCAGCCCCGCAAGACCCGTACCGCCCGAGGTTCCGGCGCCGCCGTTGCCGTCGTCCCTGACCTGGATCATCAGCCGGTCCTCCGAACGCCACAGGTCGACACCGGCGGTGCGCGCCCCGCTGTGCTTGCTGATGTTCTGCAGCAGCTCGGAGACGGTGAAGTACGCGATGCCCTCGATCGCCGCCGCCGGCCTGGCCGTCAGGTCGACACCGACCTGGACCGGTACCGTGCAGCGCGCGGCGACCGACGACAGCGCGGCGTTCAGACCGCGGTCGGTGAGGATCGCGGGGTGGATGCCGCGGGCGAGGTCGCGCAGCTCCTGCAAGGCGATCTTCACCTCGCCGTGCGCCTCGCCGACCATCCTGGCCGCCGCCTCCGGGTCCTCCAGCAGCTTCTCCTTGGCCAGGCCGAGGTCCATCGCCAGCGCGACGAGCCGGGCCTGCGCCCCGTCGTGCAGATCCCGTTCGATGCGCCGCAGGTCGGCCGCCGCGTGGTCCACGACCACCCCCCGGTCGGACTCCAGCTCGGCGATCCGCCGCTCCAGTTCGTCCGACGGCTGCAGCAGCCCGCGCACCATCAGCCGGTCCACGGTGCTGAGCCCGCGCGCGATGTAGCCGAGCGCGGGCCAGGCGACGAAGAGTGAGACGAGGACGAGGGTGAAGGTGAGGATGCCCCAGGGCAGCCGGATGGCGAAGTACAGCGCGTGCCGCCAGGCGACCGGGTCCTTCAGCGTCGCCCACAGCCACGGCAGGAAGCCGAAGGTGCTCGGCCGCATCGCCCGGGGATCGTCGATCACCACCCCCAGCAGCTCACGGGCGCGCGCCCGCTCGAGTTTGCCGAGCAGCCGGCAGCCGATGAGGCCGCCCGCGAGCAGCGGCAGCCCCACCACCGTGACCGACAGCCCGAGGCCGATCGCCAGCATCGTGACGACGAAGACGAAGCCGATGATCACGATCGGCAGGTTCAGCAGCAGGTACCCGACTTCCTTCCACGTCACAGCGCTGAACGCGAGCCGCGGTGGCGGCAGCGGGGCGGGTTCGTCGGAGGTCGGGAGGGCAGGGCTCGGGCTCATGGTCCCAGCCTGCCGGTAGGGGCGGCCGGAGCGCCATGGGGTTCGTCGGGCGGGACAAGGTGGGGTTAACCCCCCTGACGAGCGCACGCCCGCTTCCCACGCTCAAGCCAGGGCCTAGACTCCCTCCGTACAGATCAGCTAAAGATCCACTGGGATAGCTGGACAACGAGGGAACGAGGGGCGGACGGACGTGGACTACTTCCACGGCTACTCGGTCGTCGGCCTGGTCGCGGTGGTCGGGGTGCTCTTCGTGGCCGTGGCCTTCGGTGCCGGGCGGCTATTGCGGCCGGTCGTGCCGACGCAGGAAAAAATGCTCACGTACGAATGCGGGGTCGACCCCGTCGGCGAGGGCTGGGCGCACACCCAGATCCGTTACTACGTGTACTCGTTCCTCTATGTGATCTTCGCAGTGGACGCGATCTTCCTGTTCCCGTGGGCGACCGTTTTCGCCGCGCCCGGGTTCGGCGCCGCAACGCTGGTGGAGATGTTCGTCTTCATCGGCTTCCTGGCCGTCGGACTGCTCTACGCCTGGAAGAAGGGCGTCCTCGAATGGACGTGACCCCTGTGCACGGTACGACTGCTTCCGGGCCGGATGGGAGCGAGGTCCAGTACCTGCCGGAACCGCGCCGGCTGGGCACCCTCGCCAGGCTCGCGCCGGAACCGATGAAGGTGATCCTGAACTGGGGCCGCCGCTACAGCCTGTGGGTCTTCAACTTCGGGCTCGCCTGCTGCGCGATCGAGTTCATCGCCGCGTCGATGGCCCGGCACGACTTCATCCGGCTCGGCGTCATCCCGTTCGCCCCCGGCCCCCGGCAGGCGGACCTGATGATCGTCTCCGGCACCGTCACGGACAAGATGGCCCCGGCCGTCCGGCGGCTCTACGAGCAGATGCCCGAGCCGAAGTACGTCATCTCCTTCGGCGCCTGCTCCAACTGCGGCGGCCCGTACTGGGACTCGTACTCCGTCACCAAGGGCGTCGACCAGATCATCCCCGTCGACGTCTACGTCCCCGGCTGCCCGCCGCGGCCCGAGGCGCTGCTCCAGGGGATCCTCAAGCTCCAGGAGAAGATCGCCCGCGAGTCGCTCGCCGACCGGTACGCCGCGGGCCCGGCGGCCCGCCCGTCCACGGCGGCCCTGAGCAGCAAGCTGATCGCGGCGCCGCCGACGCCGGGGGAGGACCCGCGATGACGACTCCGGAACCGGATGGGGAGCCGGGCGCGGGCACGGAGCCGGACGCCGGCGCCGAGCCGGGGGCGGGTGCTGAGCCGGGGGCTGTCGAGCCGTCCGCGGTCGCGCCGGCTCCTGCGGCCGCCGAGCCGGCCGTCGGGTGGCTGCCGGGCGCCGCGTCGGAGATCTTCGGGGCCGAGGCCACGGCGGCGGAGGCGTTCGGTCTGCTGACCGTGGACGTCCCGGCCGGCTCGTGGATCGCCGCGCTGGAGATCGCCAGGGACAAGCTCGGCTGCACCTACTTCGACTGGCTGAGCGCCGTCGACGAGGCCGCCGCGGGCTTCCGGGTGTGCGCGCACCTGGTGTCGCTGCCCGGCCCCGCGGCCGACGGCCGCATGGTGCGGCGGCTGCTCGTGCGCACCACCGTCCCGCACGCGGCCGCCGCGCTGCCCACCGCCATCGACGTCTTCGCGGGCGCGGGCTGGCACGAGCGCGAGACCCACGAGATGTTCGGCATCGACTTCACCGGCCACCCGCACCTGGTGCCGCTGCTGCTCCCCGACGAGTTCGAGGGCCATCCGCTGCGCAAGGACTTCGTCCTGGCCGCCCGCGTCGCCAAGGCGTGGCCCGGCGCCAAGGAGCCGGGCGAGTCGGAGCACGGCGGCCCCAAGCGCCGGACGATGCTCCCGCCGGGCTTCCCCGACCCGAACGAATGGGGCCCCCTCAAGGGCCAGCTCCCCCCGGCCCCGGCCCGCACCCCGCGTGCTGCGGGCGCGGCGCGCGGTCC
>NZ_JAPVLU010000024.1 GCF_027158205.1 Streptomyces sp. H39-S7
TTCGACGCGCTCGTGGCCCACAACCGGGCTTTCGCCGAGGACTGCGTGCGCCGCAACGGCGGGCTCATCGCCCACGTCGACCAGACCAGCACGGCGCGGGACTTCGAGGCGGTCCGGTCGGACACCGGCCGGACCGGTGGGTTCAGACTCCGGTGGAGCCACCGACGCCGAAGGCCCAGGAGTCGATGTCGCGGTAGTGGATCGGTCCGCTGCTGCGGCCGGCGTTGCTGCCCACCAGGTGCAGACGTTCGGCGGCCCACCGGCCGCCGGTGAATCCGGCGAACCCCTCGGCGATCTCCCCGACCGAGGATCCATCGCCTCGGCGGGCACGGGCCAGCGTCAGGTGAGGGCGCAGGGGCCGATCCTCGAAGGGGACACCACAACTCCTCACGACGCTCCGCACATCGGCGGCGAGCAGGCCCAGCCCGTCGAGGTCCCCGTCGATTCCGCTCCAGAGCACCCGTTCGTCGAAGTTCCCGCTGCCGCGAAGCGCCAACCGCAGTGGTCGCCGGGCCGCCGCGAGGCCGGCGAGGGGCGGCCGCAGGAGCGGAACCGTCCCGGCCGGGAGCTCCCCGAGGAAGGCCAGGGTGATGTGCCAGTCCTCGACGCGGTTCCACCGCATGTGAGGATGCGTGTCGTACGCGGGGCGCACCATCCGGGCCAGTTCCTCTTTCGCGTGATCGGGCGGGGCGAGGGCGATGAACACGCGAACGGTCGCGGGCTGGGTCTGTTCGTTCACAGGGACTTCGTACAGCACCCGGGCGGGGAATGCGACGGCGAGCCCGGCCGGGGCCGGTCGCAGCACCTCAAGCCGCCGGCAGGCACCGACAGCTGCCAGTCGGCCCTATACCGGGCTCCCGAGGCGCGCCACGTAGTAGACGTTCAGGATGTCGCCCTCGACCCGCTGCGTGTCGACCTGGCTGAACCCCGCCTCGGCGAGCATCCGCATCGCGGTCTCCTCGCCCCACACGGTCCCCAGTCCTTCGCCGCCCTCGCTGAGCGAGACGCTCATGCAGTAGAACGTCGAGAACGTGTAGAGCGCCGCCCCCAGCGGGTGGTCGGTGTTCTCCTCCAGCCGGCTGGACGCGGCGATGTCGCCCATCAGGAACACCCCGTCGTCGCTCAGTGCGCCGGCGACCGCTGCGAGCGCCTGCGCGGGGCGGGCGAGGTCGTGGATGACGTCGAAGGCCGTCACCAGGTCGTAGGAGCCGGTCAGTCCGGCACAGTCGCCGACCGCGAACTCCGCGTTGGCCAGGCCCAGCTCGGCGGCTTCGGCGCGTGCGGCCGCGATGCCGTCGTCGGACATGTCCAGCCCGCGGAAGCGGCTGGCGGGGAACGCCTTGGCCAGGACGTTGACCGCGTGGCCCTGGCCGCAGCCGATGTCCAACGCCTCGATGCCCGTGCTCAACCGCTCGGTCAGACCCGGAACGAGGGGGACGATGCCGTTCACCAGCGCCAGGTCGTAGACCTCCTTGGACTCCTCGGCCTGCAGTGCCTGGAATCTGGGGTACGCCGAGTACGGCACGCCCTCTCCGGTGTGGAACGCCCGCAGGACTCGCTGCTCGACCTCGCCCAGCATGCCGAGGTCCTGCGCGATCCGCGCCAGGTTGTCGGGTCCGGCCGCCCGCGTCAGGGATGCGGCGTGCTCGGGCGGCAGGGCGTACGTGTGCCGCTCCGGCACGTAGTCGACCACCCCTCCGACCACCATCGCGCCCAGCCACTCCCGCACGTAGCGCTCGCTCAGCCCGGCCGCGTCGGCGATGTCCTCACTCGTGGCCGCCGGCATCCCGGCCATCGTGTCGAACAGACCGCTCTCGTGCCCCAGGCCCGCCATCAAGCCCAGACAGGCGTCGTTCACCATCTGGATCATGCGGCCCGCGAACTCCTCCTGCCTCACCGCGTCCAGCTCTGCGACGGACATGACTCCTCCTCGCCATCGGGCCAGGACGGGAGGCGGGGTACGTGAGCGGCCGCGCTCGCGCCAGGCGGCTCGATGAGATTGCGACGAAATCTCTCCTCTTCCGCCAGATTACGCCCCCCGACCGCCAGGGGCAGCGCGTCCGGTGGGCCGCGATCTTCCCGCCGCGATCCGCTGCCGGGGGGTAGGCAGGCGCCGACCCTTGCTATACAGTCCGTCAACAAGCATGTGATGTTACCGCTGGTAATAGCAGTGGGTCGAAGAGACAACTCCCAGGACGACTGGAGGATCCCCAGCATGGCGATCAGCGACTCGCGGCCGGAGATCAAGACCTGGCCCTCCGACGGCGGCGCGGCGCGGCGGCTGCTCGACTCGTCCGCGCAGCTCTCGTACGACCCGCTCACCGAGGTCGACTGGGAGACGCCGCTGGACACGGACTTCCACGGCGCCAGCCCGGAGTGGAGCACCCTGTACGGGACCGCGTACTGGAACGAGATGACCGACGCGCAGCGCAAGGCGCTGACGCGGCAGGAGGCCGCGTCGGTGGCGAGCACCGGCATCTGGTTCGAGATGATCCTGCAGCAGATGGTGCTGCGGGACATCTACACGAAGGACCCGCTCAGCGACTCCTTCCAGTGGGCGCTCACCGAGATCGCCGACGAGTGCCGCCACTCGATCATGTTCGCCCGTGGCGCGCAGAAGCTCGGGGCCCCGGCCTATCGCCCGCACCGGGCCGCGGTCGAACTCGGCAGGTTCTTCAAGACCGTCGCCTTCGGTGAGGCGGCGTACGCGTCGATCCTGGTCGCCGAGGAAGTCCTCGACGTCATGCAGCGCGACTGGATGCGCGACGAGCGGGTCGTGCCGTTCGTCCGCACGATCAACAACATCCATGTCGTCGAGGAGTCGCGGCACATGAAGTTCGCGCGCGAGGAGACGCGCAAGCACCTCGCGCGCGCCGGACGCGTGCGGCGTCACGTCCACTCACTCCTGGTCGCCATCGCGTCCTACGTCATCGTCACCAGCATGGTGAACCGGAAGGTCTACGCGAACGTCGGGCTGGACGAGGAGCGCGCCATCCGCGAGGCGAAGGCCAACGAACACCACAAGTCGATGATGCGCTCGAGCTGTGCCGGCCTGATGGAGTTCCTGACGTCGGTGGGGCTGCTCACCAAGCCCGCGCTGTTCTTCTACAAGCGCGCCCATCTGATCTGACGACATCTGAACCGACACCACCTCAGCCGAGCGGACGACATGGCCTTCGCGATCACCCAGACCTGCTGCAACGACGCCACCTGCGTGTCGGTCTGCCCGGTCAACTGCATCCACCCCACGCCCGAGGAGCGGGCCTTCGGCAGCACGGAGATGCTGTACATCGACCCGAAGACCTGCATCGACTGCGGCGCGTGCACCGACGCCTGCCCGGTGGACGCCATCTTCCCGGTCGACAGCCTGCCGGTCGCCCAGCGGGAGTACGCCGACATCAACGCGGCCTACTTCGAGCAGGCCGGGGAGGAGTCGCGGGCGCCGGCCGGCAAGGACCTCGGGCCGAACTTCCACGCCTGGGGCGAGCCGGCCTTCGGGCGCGTCCTGCCGTCGGACTTCGGGCCGCTACGGGTCGCGATCGTCGGCACCGGGCCCGCCGGCATGTACGCGGCCGAGGATCTGCTGCTGCACACCCGGGCCGAAGTCACGCTCATCGACCGGCTTCCGGTCACGGGTGGCCTCGTCCGCCACGGCGTCGCCCCGGACCACCCGGCGACCAAGAAGGTCGGCGACACCTTCGCCCGTTTCCACACGCACCCGCGGGTGCGGATGCACCTCGGCCTGGAGGTGGGCAGGGACGTCACCGCCGACGAACTCGCCGCGCACCACGACGCGGTGATCTACGCCGTGGGTGCCGCCACGGACCGGCGGCTCGGCATCCCCGGCGAGGACCGGACGGGCAGCCTCTCCGCGACCACCGTCGTCGCCTGGTACAACGCGCACCCGGAGGTCGCGGCGGACGCCGTCGAGCTCTCGGCCGAACGGGTCGTCGTGGTCGGCAACGGCAACGTCGCCCTCGACGTCGCCCGCATCCTGGCCTCCGACCCGGAGACGCTGGCCGGCACCGGGATCGCCCCCCACGCGCTGGCGGAACTGCGCCGCAGCAAGGTGCGCGAGGTGGTGCTGCTCGGGCGCAGCGATCCGGAACACGCGGCGTACACCCGGTCCGAACTCCGCGCCCTGCAGCACGTCCCCGGGGTGGACCTGGTCGTGGACGACCACGATCCGCGCGTCGGGACGATGATCGACGCCGCCGGGCCGCAGGAGAAGGCGGCGCTCCTGCGGGAGGTGACGCGGCAGGCCGTCGACTGGTCGTTGCCACCGAGCGCGGCGGGACGGCGGCGCATCGTGTTCCGCTTCCTCTCCGCGCCCCTGGAGATGTGCGGGGACGAGGACATCCGTGCCGTACGCGTCACGGGCGCGGACGGTGAGGTGGAGATCCCCGTCGGCATGGCGCTGCGGGCGATCGGCTACCGCGGAGTGCCCCAGGCGGGGCTGCCGTTCGACGAGACGGCCGGGACTGTTCCGCACGAGCAGGGCCGGGTGACGGGCGGGTCCGGGACGTACGTGGTGGGCTGGATCAAACGCGGGCCTTCGGGAGGCATCGGCGCCAACCGCGCCTGCGCGGCCGAGACGGTCGGCACCCTGCTGGCCGACGCGGTCGCGGGCACCCTGCCCGCCCCGACCGGCGGCCCGAAGGCATTCCACCGCCTCGCCCGCCGCCGACGCCGCTGACAGCGGCTCTGACGGCGACTCCGACGGCGGCGGGAGTCCGTCCCGGGGCCTGCCCGTGGTCCGGCCCCGGTCGCACCCGTACGGTCCCCGGCTACGAGACCTCGCGGGGCCCGTGCAGCTCCCGCTGCCACAGGGCCTCGCAGAGCAGGTCCAGCCCCTGGCGCAGGTGGCGCCGGTAGGTGCCGTACGGCAGGCTCAGGCGGCGGGCGGCGGCTTCCTGGGTGGGAGCGCCGGAGAAGTAGCTCGCCGTCAGTGCCTCGCGGGCCCGCACTCCGCGCGGGTCACCGGCGAGGTCGTCGACCTCCTGGCGCAGCAGGGTGCGCAACTCCTCGACGGGTTCGGCGGAGTCCGCCACCAAACGGGCGCGCAGCAGGGCGCAGGCCGCGAAGGCGGCCGGGTCGCGCCAGTGCGGCAGTGCTTCGCGCACGGCCTGGTCGAACACGGTGCGCGAGCCGTGCGCCGGTCCGGAGTCGTCGGGCACCTTGGGGGCCGATATGAAGCGGCCGAGCCAGGCCTCGACGGGCACCTGGCGCCAGTCGACGCCGAACAGCCCGTAGGTGTGCGCACCGATCCGCGGTCGCGCACCGGTGTCGACGAGGGTGCCTTTGACGCGTTCGGCCCAGGCGTCGGCGTCGCGCCAGACGGCGAAGCCGTACGCGCGGCCGCGGGCGCGGGCCGACTCCGCCTGGGCGCGGGAACTGCTCAGGTCGATGACCCGCGAGGGGACCTGGTACCGCTCGGGGTAGATCGTGAAGCGGCTGACGCCGATGTGGTCGCCGGGCCGCACCGGCGCCGTGGCATCGGTGTACTCCCAGGCGGCCGCGACCACGGGATCGGTGGCCAGGTCCTGGGGATCGGGAGGGGCCGACAGGGCGAGTCGGGCCGTGAAGGCAACGACGCGGCCCGTGCTCACCAGCCGGTAGACGCTGAAGGCCTGCGGCTGCCGCTGCGCCCAGTAGCGGACCAGATCCGCGGATTCCGGGCCCTCGGTCTCCTCGGCCATGCGCAGTACGGCGTCGAGGTCGTCCGGGTGCAGGGGACGGTCGTGCACCTCGTCCTCGCGGGACCACGTGCGCAGTCGCGCCAGGGTCTCCACCTCACGGAAGAGGTAGAACAGTTCGTCGGTGACGGTCCACACCCGCTCCTCGGGCGCTTCCCGGAGCAGGCGCATGTACTCCTCCGCCAGCCGCCGGCGCATCGTCTCGAAGGCGTTGGGTGCCCGCCAGCGCAGGTCGGCGGCGAGGGTCTCGCGTGCGGCGTCGTGCGGGTGGAGCCCCCGGTGCGTGGACTCCATGAAGGGCAGGTCCCGCAGCCAGCCGAACAGCAGATGGGCGTCCTCCTCGGGCAGCACGGCGGCCAGCAGTTCCTCGGATGTCGAGTGCGCCTGCGCCGCCACCTCCAGGGCGCGGCGGTGGGTCGGCGACGGCACCTCTCCGATCAGCCCCGCCAGCAGGGTGCGCAGGATGTCGGCCGAAGGCCCCCAGGTCTCGTCCCTGCTCCACCCCGTCGAGCCCCTTGCCGCCGCGAGGGACAGGGCCAGCGGGTTGCCCCCGGCGAAGCGGAGCACCCGGTCCCGCAGTTCGGGCCGGATCCGTGCCGCGACCAGCAGGCTCCGGGCCTGCTCCGCGGAGAACGGCTCCAGTTCGGTCACGTGCAGGAGTCCGTCCCAGGCGGGGTCGGCGCTCCACTGCGGCTGCGGTGCGAGCCGACCGCCCAGGACGACCAGGGCGCCGTCCGCGGCGCGGGGCAGGAAATGGTGCCACAGCCAGCTCTCCAGCCACTGGCAGTGCTCGAAGGAGTCCACGAACAGGACCGTGCCAGGAACGTCGAGGAACGGGCCGGCCGCCCGCTCGAAGTCGGACGGATCCCGGCCGACGAAACGGCCGTCGAGTTCGACGAGCGGCCGGCCCGCGGTACGCGCGTGGTCCGCCAGCCGCCGCAGCAGCGTCGACTTCCCGATGCCACCGGGTCCGGACACGTAGAACGCGAACGGCGCCTGCGGATCACCGGCCAAAGCCTCCGCGAAGCGCCCGAGTTCCTCGTCCCGGCCGATGAAGGCCTGTCCTCGCGCGCTGCTCAGTCTCTCCCCGATGGAGACCATGCCGGCTCACCCCCGCTCGTCCCGGTTCCGGAGAACGCCGCCCACGTCACTTGATGGATCCCAGGTTCCGGTCGTCGTCGTGGCCGCTGACCAGCAGGGTGCTCTCCTCGACACGCTGGAAGCGCCCGTCGGGGGCGAGTTGGGCGAAGAGGTACACCTCGGTCAGCGAGGTGCGGCCGTTGTCCCGCGTCACGGTGACGGAGTGCCGGTCGGCGTAGCGCGGACCGTCGCGGAGTTCCTCGTGGACCTCGATGTGCCCGCTGCGCACCACGGAGCGGAGGCGCGTCATGTGCTGGACGAAATCGGCCCGGTCGCTCCACACGCCGTTGGTGCGCTGGCGGTAGTCGGGGGTGAAGTGCCGGTCGATCGCTTCGGCGAGGTCGAGCCCGGGGGTGAACAGCAGGTCGTTGATAGCTCGGGTGATGTCGGTCGGAGTCAACGCAGTTCTCTCCCGGAGGCGGTGATGGTCGGGGACGAGGCGGGCCCTGTTCCCGGAACCGGAAGGCTACGGCGCCGACCGACCTGGTAGAGGCCGGAACGGGGGGCGGGGTTCCCCCCGGCCGGTGCGCCTTCGGGGACCGGCGCGAAGTCCGGCGACAGGGAGACGGGACCGGAGGTGTACAGGCCTTGGAGGGCCTGCCCGGCGAAGCCCCGGACGACGTTCTTCCGCGGGGTCAGTGCCGCGCGAACTGGACCCGGGTCGCCTGCACGGCTTCCGGCCGCAGGGCGATTCCGTTGATGGTCAGCTGTTCTCCGTGGATGTCGGTGATCCTGATCGCGCCGCCGCACCCGTTGCCGTCGGCGGCGAGGAAGTAGTTGTACTCGGTGCGGGCCAGTCGACGCCAGCCGGAGCCGGTGCGGACCTCCAGCCGAGCCAGCGGGTTGCGGTGGCCGATTGCCTGGATTCCGCACCAGTAGGGGCTGGATCCGGTCTTGTAGCGGATCGAGATCGTGCCCGGCGTGGCGGGGCTCACCAGGCTCCAGGTGATCGCGATCCGGCCGGTCGAGGTGGGAGCCAGTTTGGCGAAGGCCTGTTCGCTGAGGTCGAGTTGGCGCGGGGCGCAGGGCGCCGGGCATTCGTTGGTGATCAGAACCGTGACGGAGGCACCGTTCGCCGCGCGGACGAGCACGTGTGCTCCGCAGGCCTGGGACGTCTCGTAGTCGGCGGTGTTCATCGCCGCGATCATCATGTCGTCGCTCGGGCCGTACGAGCAGGCGCCGTCCCCGGTCCCGGCCTCGTAGACGGTGGCGACTCCCTGGTAGGTGGCCCTGGGCCGGATCCGCCCGGCCGGGGACGACGTGGCGGGAGCCGTCCGCGGAGAGGCCGGTGAAGGCGCCGCCGACGTCGTCGCGGGAGGTGCCGGGGTCGTGGCGCTCGCCGGCGGGGTCGCGGAGGTGGCCGGCGGGGAGGTGGTGGCTGGCTGCTGCCCCGGCGCTGTCGTCGCCGGAGTCCCCCGGACGCCGGCGACGGCCGCGGCGGGGGCCCTGCCGGCATCCTCCTCGCGGTCGGATTGCATCGCCATGAGCAGCGAGACGAGCAGACCGCTGACGACCACCCCCGTGGTGGTACCTACGATCAGTCCCCGTCTGCGCCTGCGCTGCCGCGCGGCCTGGCGTGGCCCTTCCATGTGCGTCCCTTCGGCCGAGAGTGTCGGTATCCCGCTCCTCAGTGGCCGCGGGTGACGCAAAGGTTGCCGTAGATCCCCGGCAGGATCGGTCCGGGCCTGTGGACGTCCTGAACCGTCGGCGCCCGGACGGTTCTGCGGGGCCGCTCGCCCGGGAGGCCTAGTCCCAGGTGCGGAAGCGGTCGGGTGGCACGCCAATGGAGGGGAGCGGCAAGCCGCCGCGCCTGTCCCTTGGAGCGCTATGAGCAGCCCGTCCGCGACGCCCTCGCCGCCCGAGCCTTCCGACAGGGCGGGCGCACCGGTCCCACCTGCCGCCGGCCGGGTGGGGGGATCGCGTGCCGGGCGGATCGTGATGCGCGTTCTCTCGGCCGTGCTGATCACGCTCACCTGCATCCTCGTGCCGGTCTCCCTGATCACCGTCTGGGTGCACGACATCGTGCTGGACACCGAACGGTACGTCGCGACGGTCCGCCCGCTCGCGGAGGACCCGGCGGTGCAGGACGCCGCGGTGAAGCGGATCGGCGAGGCCGCGGGCGTCCGGGTCGACGGTGACCAGGTCGCCTCGGACCTGGCTGCCTGGCTGGAGGCGCAGGGCCTGCCGCCGCGCGTCGGTACCGCGTTCAAGTCGCTGGGTCCCAAGATCGACGACGTCACCCGGGAGGCCGTCGAGAAGGTCGCGGGCAAGTTCGTGCGCAGCGACAGGTTCGCCGACATCTGGACCGACACCAACCGGCTCGCGCACTACTCGGTCGTGCACGCCCTCACCGGCAAGGGGCGGGGGGCGGTCGGCGTCGACGACGGCACCGTCACCCTCGATGTCGGCACCGCGGTGGACACCGTCAAACAGCAACTCGTCGACGCCGGCATCGCCCCGGCAGCAAAGATCCCCGACGTCGACAAGCAGATGGTGCTCCTCCAGTCCGATCAGTTGGGCAAGATCCAGGGCGTGGCCCACCTCCTCGACGTCGTCGGCAACTGGCTGCCCATTCTCACCGTGCTGCTCGGCACGGCCGGCGTGCTGCTGGCCCGCCGGCGTCGCCGCGCGCTGGTGACCGTCATGCTCGGCGCCGCCGGAATCTGCCTGATCTTCTCCATCGGCCTCGTCATCGCCCGCCACTACTACCTCGACCACCTGCCCACGGCGGTCCAGTCCCCCGCGGCGGCCGCGGCGATCTTCGACACCCTCCTCCACTTCCTGAAGGTCAGCCTGCGCACCGCGCTGGTCCTCGGGGTGGTCGTCGCGCTCGGTGCGTACCTGTCGGGCGCCGGCCGGCTGCCGCGCGCGGTGCAGGGCACCGCCGAGCGCACGGCCGGCTCCGCCGCACGCTGGGGTAGCGCCCACGGGGTGCACACCGGTCCCGTCGGCATCTTCACGGCGCGCTACCGGCGGTGGCTGACCATCGGCGTGCTGCTGGTGCTCGCGCTGGTCTTCGCCCTCTGGAACCACCCGACGGTGCTGACCGTCCTGCTGCTGGTGCTCATCCTGCTCGCCGCGCTGGCCGTCCTCGCCCTGCTGGCCGCGAGCGGCCGGACCACCGACGCCAGGAGTCCTGACGACGCCGCGTGAGATGTCCCCTCCCGCGTCGGCAGCCCGCATCCTCCGAGTCATCCGAGGTGGGAGGCGCGCGGCAGGCACAGTGATCGGCACAAGGGGCGGGATCGACGTTGTCGTGGAACGCTGGATGAGGAGCTGCCGACCGGCCTGCTCAGCGGGCCGGGTGGCTCCCCTGACCACGGGAGGCACTGATGGCCGACAATCTCAACCGGTCGAGGGCCGCAAGCGCTCATACCGGCGGGTCGTTCAGCGAGCAGTCCGGCTGGATCGTCTTCGCGGCGATCATGATGATCTTCAGCGGAGCCATGGCCATCCTCGAGGGGATCTCCGCCATCGCCAAGGACGACCTGTTCGTCAGAACCACGAACTACGCGTTCGCGTTCAACCTGACCAGCTGGGGCTGGATCCACCTCATCGTGGGCATCGTCGTGCTGCTCGCGGGCTGCGCCCTGTTCTCCGGAGCGCTGTGGGCGCGTGGCGTGGGCATCGTCCTCGCCGGTCTGAGCCTGATCGCCAACTTCATGTGGGTGCCGTACAGCCCCTTCTGGGCGATCATCCTGATCGCCATCGACATCTTCGTCATCTACGCCCTGTGCACCCCGGCACGCCGCGCGGCATCAGCGAACTCCTGACCATCGGATGTGAGCGGCCGTCCGGGTCCGACCTGACGGGTGGAGACGGCCATGATGCTTGACCTCGTCGTCATCGGAGGGGCCATCACCTTGGGGCCCCTGCACAACACCGCGTTCATCCTGCTGCTCTCGGGGCCCCGCGGGGTACGCAAAGGGATGGCCTTCATCGTGGCCTGGCTGGCGTGTCTGGTGGGCGTCATCGCCGGGGTGGTCCTGATGACCGGCGGGCAACCCCTCGTGCACAAGAGCGCACCCTCCACCGCGGCCCTGGCCCTGAAACTGCTGCTGGGTTTCGGCATGGTGTACTACGGGGTGCGCAAGCGGCGTCGCGGGAACCGGCCACGCCAGTCCCCCAAGTGGTTCGCGCGACTCGACAACGTCTCCCTGTGGTCCGCGGCGGGGCTGGGAATCCTGCTCCAGCCCTGGGGCATCGTCGCCGCCGGCGGAGCGACCGTGGTGCAGGCGAACATGTCGTCCGCCGCCACCTGGCTGGCATTGTTCGGCTATGTCCTGCTCGCCACGTCCAGCCTGCTGGTCATGGAGCTCTACGCCACCTTCAGGCCGGCCGCCGCCGCGACCGAACTCGACGGGCTGCGCACGTGGATCGAGGGGCACCAGGACCAGGCGATCGTGGTCCTGTCGCTCCTCCTCGGCCTCTGGCTCGTGGCGCAGAGCCTCTACGAACTCGTCAGCTGAGAGCGCGACCGGCGGCTGCCATCCCTCCATTCCCAAGCCGCCGCGGCAGGCCGCACCTGTGGGAAACCCGCCCCTGAGGGGCCCTCCCGCAACTACGCTGCTGATCAGTCGGTGGGGGCTGCGGGGAGGGGAATTCCAGTGACCGAGACAGTGACGATCGACCTGGGGGACGGTTCCACCGTCACAGCGGAGGTCATCGGGGAGCTGCCCTTCCAACAGCCCGGGGAACCGGGGGCGACCGGCGGGTACGGGGATGTCGGCTTCGGCGACGGCCGCCGGGCGGCGCAGTTGGGCTCCGCCGTGGCCCTGACGCTGGACCAGGTGCGCAGCACCGTGCAGGGCGTCGGCCGGTGGGCGGCCGAGAGCATCGCCCAGGGCGCGGCCGGGTCCCCCGACCACTTCGAAGTGGAGTTCGGTCTCAAGCTCGCCGTGAAGTCAGGGCAGTTGCTGGGGATCATCGCCGAGGCGGGCAGCGAGGCCGGGCTGACCGTCACGCTCTCCTGGGACCTCGCGGCGCGCAGGGAACGCGCCGCACTCGCCGCCGCTCCCGACCCGGCTCCCGATCCCGCTGCTCCTGCCGCCGGCCCAGCCACCGGGGCCGGACCCACGCCCGCCGGGACGGGGCAGCAGGAGTGATGTCGCCGCGGCCGGGTCCGCGCGACAGCACGGAACCGCACCGAGGAGAGGGCCCAGCAGATGGCCAGGCTCCTGCTCGACCCGAACCCCGGATCCCGCTCCTGACGTACCGCCTCGAACGGGTCGTCAGGCCGCGGTAGCCCGGGTGCCGAGCAGCAGTTCCAGCAGGCCGTGCGGATCCGGCACGATCGCGTCGGGCTCGGCCTGGATCACGTACGGCCGGTCGTAGGTACCGCGGGCCTCCATCAACACGGTCGCGCCGACGCCGGCCCGCCGGCCGCACAGCACGTCGCGGTCGTAGTTGTCGCCGACGTACCAGCAGGCCTCCGGTTCTGTGGCCAGGGCCCGCGCGGCGATCCGGATCATCTCGGGGTTGGGTTTCCGGACCGCGACCTCGTCGCTGTAGATCTGCACGGCGACCCGTTTGTCGAGGCCGTTCGCGGCCATGTAGTCGCGGTGTACCGAGCCGGACAGTGCGTTGGAGACGATGCCGACGCGGATGCCGAACAGCTCGCAGGCGTCGAACAGCTCGGCCAGGCCGTCCCGGGTGACCCGTTCCTGCTTGAGCTCGCCCAGCCGGTGGCACAGTGGCTGGGCGTTGGCGGCGACGAAGGCCAGGGCCGCGTCGGGCCAGTCGGCGGCGACGAAGTCGGTCCAGAATTCCAGGTACGTCATCTCCCGTGGGGCGGCCGGCCGGCTCATCGCGTTCTTCCAGTGCGCGTCGGCGGTGACGCCGGCCTTCAGGTCCGCCTCGATGTGCTCGATCGTCAACTCCCGGCTGCCGGCCGTGCAGAGCGCGGTGTGCAGCTCGGTGGCCATGTCGCGCGCCCAGGTGGGCCGGCGGGTGGTCGCCACGACCACCCCGCCGAAGTCGAGCAGGAGGGCGGTGGGTCGGGTCAGCTGGCCCATGTCGCGGTGGTCTCCTCAGTCGGTGCGGCGTGCGCCGCGGAGTCGGGCAACCGGCTGCTCGAAGCATCCGAACAGGTGCGGACCGGCAACTCGGACCGCACAGCGCACCATGCTGCCCGGTGCGGCGCTCACATCGGTGGACGCCACCAGGTACAGCGCGGTTCGGCCGACGGAGACCAGGACTTTCCCACGGGAACCGGTGGAAACAGCCGCCTCGACGACAGCGGCACAGCATGAAGGCCGCAACGGCTCCCGCCGTGCGGCCTTCTCGTTGTCGCGCGCTACGTGGTCACTGCGGTGAGGGCAGTGCCTCCCGCTCGGATTCGGCCAGCAGGATGCAGAACTCGTTGCCCTCCGGGTCGGCAAGAACGACCCAGCCCCAGCCGTCGGCCTTGCGCCGATCGTCGACCAGGGAGGCGCCCAGTTTCAGCAGCCGCTCGACTTCCGCGTCCCGCGTGGTGTCCGGGCGCAGGCACAGATGAAGCCTGTTCTTGACCAACTTCGGTTCCGGCACCTCGTTGAAGTGCAATGTCGGGCCGCCGGGCAGCATGACCTCGGTCTCGTCATCCCCCGGCTCGTCCTCCGGATCCAGCGGCTGCCCGGTCACCCCGCTCCAGAACCGCGCCAGTTCGTACGCGTTCGCACAGTCGATCGCTACGTTCGTCACCATCGAAGCCATGCACGCGATCCTCCCCGACCCCCCACCCGCTCCGCCACTCGTCGCCGGTCCGCCGCAAAAGGGGGCGCTGTTGCTGGACAGGGGTTCGTGTCAGCTGTGGACGCGTGCGGCCAGGACGGCGATGTCGTCGTCGGGCGCAGCGGGTGCGACCGTGGCCAGGACGTGGTCCAGCAGGTCTTCCAGGGACTCGTCCGGGCGCGGGCGGCGCAGGCGGGTGAGTCTGGCCAGGGAGGCATCGATGTCCTCGGTGCGCCGCTCGACCAGGCCGTCGGTGTAGAGCAGTAGCACCTGCCCGGGGTCGAGGGAGTGGGTCACTGCCTGGTAGTCGCCGAGGCCCGTTCCCAAGGGTGGCCAGGGTACGGCCGAAGGGCAGGCGGATGGTCTCGAACCAGTCGCCGCCCACCATCGCGGAGGTGCCGCAGGGCAGGTACCGGGACGTCAGCTCCAGGTTCGCGTGCGGACTGCCCGGGTCGGCCTGCAGCGCCCGCTGCAGTTCCATCGTCAGGTCCTGGGCCAGGGCATAGCGCCGAGCCTTGTCGATGCTCCGGGCCGCCCGGTCCGCGACCGCCTGGACCACGGCGGTGTCGTCATCGAAGGCGGCGCCGGGTGCGGTGCGGAGCAGCGACAGGACTCCGATGGGCCGGCCGCCGGCCCGGAGCGGGACGACGAGCACCGCTGCGGCACCGGCGCCGCTGCCTTCCTCGCAGGACCAGCCTTCGTCAGCCGTCCTTCCCTGCCCGCCCGGCCGTTGGTGGCTTACGTACGCCTGGCCACTCCCCAGGCACTGCATGCTCGGGCACCCGGGCAGGTGACGTACCCACTCCGCAACCGGCGCGGGGATCTCCGTGCCGTGGCGCGGTGCCGGAAGCGCCTCCAGGACGATGCGCCGCGCCCGGAGCGTGCCCGTCCCGACGGCCCTCCCGGCCGGGAGGGCCTCGGGCGGCAGGATCTCCACGCTCGCCAGGTCGGCGAAGCGTGAGACCGCGAACCGGGCCAGTTCCGCGCAGGTGGCGTCCAGGTCCAGGCCGGTCCCGATCTGCTCCGCGGCCTCGTCCAGCAGCGCCAGCCGCGCCCGGTCCGCCAGCAGGGTGCGCAGGGCATCGGCGTCGTCGTGAGACGGTTCCGGCACCGTCTTCCTTTCGCCCGGGCCGGTGCTCGATCCCTCGGAACGCACCGTCGCCTCCTAGGTCCGGCCCCCGTCCGGGAAAACAATCATCGACTCCCAGGACCCCGTGTGCACCTCGGCAGCCTGCGAGGCAGCCGACATCGGCGATGCCCTGCCGTCACCCGCCGCCGGTCGGCGGCTTCCCGCTCCTGGTGAAGTAACGCGAGGCCGCACCCCGGCCCGCCGGCTGCGCGGGATGCTCCCCGTGCGGGCCCCGCCGAAAGGCGGACGGGGAAGTGCTGGGGAACAATGACGGGTAGGGGTCGGCAGGGACTGTGCGCGCACCGCCCCGCGAGGGACGCCGACAGGGCCGACGGTGCAGGCAGGGCCGATGGTGCCGATGGGCAGGGCCGTAGCCGGTGTGACCGCAGCCCGGGAGTGAGCGACGAGTGAGCGAAAGCGAGCAGACTCCCGGCCCCGGCACGGGGCCGGGGCCCCCCGAGGACACCGCCGTGCTCGTGGTCGACCACGGCGGGACGATCCGGGGGTGCACCGCCGACGCCGTGGCGCTGCTCGGGGTTCCCGCCGAGGGGCTGCGCGGCACGCGTACCGACGACCTCTTCGTCGGGCCGGGGGTCTGGCAGGAGCTGCGCGAGCGCAGGCCCGAACCATCCTTCACCTCCGCACGGGCCTTGCTGCGGCGCGCGTCCCAGGAGCCATTGGCCGTCCGCCTGGACCTGCTGCCCGTCGAAGCCTCGCCCGGGCCGGCCTACCTGATGCGGATCATGCCGGTGGCCGTGGCCGACCAGCGTGACGAGGACGACGCGCTGGTGCGGGCCATGTTCGCCCAGAGTGGGATGGGCATCGCCATTCATGACACCGAACTCCGTGTGACGCGGGCGAATCCCCAGCCCGGCGAGCCCGATCCGGCACTCCCGCAGACCGCCGGAGGTCCGCCGGGGCAGAGCCTGCGGGGCCTGCTCGTACCCGAGGACGGTGCACGGATCGAGGACCGCCTGCGCCAGGTCGCCGGGACCGGCGAGGCGCTCATCGACTTCGTCACCAGCGCCCGGCTTGCCGAGAGCCCCGGCCGTGAGCGGAGCGTGTCGGTCTCGGCACTGCCGCTGCGGGGCAGGGACGGAACGCCGCACGGTGTCGCCGTCACGTTCATGGACGTGACGGAGCAGGAGCACTCGCGGTGGCGCTCGGCCCTGGTGGCGGCAGCGGCCTCCCGCCTCGGCCAGTCCCTGGACGTACGGCGCAACGCGGAGGTACTCACCGATCTGCTCGTCCCGGAGTTCGCGGATCTCGCCGCGGTGGACCTGACGGAGACGGTCCTGGTCGGCAAGGAGCCGGGTGATCTGCTCACCGGCGCGCCGCTGCTCCGTGTCGCGGCGGTCGCACGGGACGGCCCCTGGCCCACCGAGCTGTATCCCCTCGACGCGGTCATCCGGGTCCAGGACGCGGAGAGCGATCTGCTCCGGGCGGGCTCCCCGCGATTCACCCGCAACCTCGCCGATCTCAAGGCGCGGGTCGGTGATGACGACAACCGCAGACGGCTGGTGATGGCTCCGGGTGCCACGTCCTTCATGGTCCTGCCGCTGCACGCCAGAGGCAGGGTCCTCGGCGTGGCCGCGCTGTGGCGCACGGCGGAACGGGCGCCGTTCGACGAGGAGGCCGCCGCGCTCGCCGAGGACATCGGTTCCCGGGCGGCCCTGGCCATCGACAACGCCCGCCGTTACACCCGGGAGCACCGTACGGCCGAGGCGCTGCAGCGCAGTCTCCTCCCTCAGCCGGTGCTGGCGGTGACCGCGGCGGACACGGCCGGTTTCTACGTTCCGGGTCGCACGGCCGCCGGTACCGGCGGGAGCTGGTACGACGTCATCACCCTGTCCTCCACCCAGGTGGCGCTCGTGGTCGGCACCGTCGTCGGCCACGGACTGGACGCCGCCGCCGCGATGGGGCGCCTGCAGACCGCCGTGCGCACCCTCGCCGACCTCGACCCCGCCCCCGACGAACTGCTGACCCACCTCGACGACCTGGTCGTACGGCTCGCCGAACAGCTGCCGCCGGAGGCGAAGGACGGCTCCGTACGCGGCGCCACCTGCTTGTACGCGGTCTACGACCCCGTCAGCGGCCGCTGCTCGCTGGCGAGCGCCGGGCACCCTGCCCCGCTGCTGGCCCCCGCGGACGGCGGCGCAGCCCACGCGGTGAAGCTCCCCACGGGGGCTGCCCTGGGGCTCGGGGGCGCCCTGTTCGAACCCATCGAACTGGACCTCGCACCGGGCGACGTCCTCGCCTTCCCGGCCGGCTCGCTCGCCCAGGGCGACGCCTGCGACGCTGTCGCTCGCCGGTTCGGGACCGGGTCGACGCCCGGCGGACGGCACGCCCTCCCGGTGCAGGAACTGGGGCAGGCGGTCCTCGCCCCCTTCCTCAGCGAGCCGCCGGACGACGACGCGGCCCTGCTGGTGGCGCGGGTACGGGCATCAGCCGAGGGGACGGTGGCCGCCTGGGAGTATCCCGCGGACATGGAGCGGGTCGCGGAAGCCCGGTCCCGGACAGCCGACCAGCTGGCCCGCTGGGGACTCGACGAACTGACCTTCACCACTGAGCTGATCGTCAGCGAACTCGTCACCAACGCCATGCGCTACGCCGGTGGGCCGGTCCTGCTCCGCCTCATCAAGGACCAACGGCTGATCTGCGAGGTGTCCGACACCAGCCAGACACAGCCCCACCTGCGCAGGGCCCGCCTCACCGACGAGGGCGGACGCGGCCTGTTCCTCGTCGCCGCCCTCACCCACCGCTGGGGCAGCCGCTACACCGCGTCCGGCAAAACCATCTGGACCGAACAACTCCTGGAGCCCCCGGACCCGACAGCACCGCCCGGCCCGCAACCGTGAGATGAACGCCGGGAATCCCGTTCCGGTGAATCGACCGCCTGGCCGCTGGTAATGCCTGGTCACCACCCTGAGCCCGCAGCAAGCCCGGCTTCCGGCGCCGTCCCGTCCGGGCTTCCGGGTGACCGCTCCGCGAAACGGGCATACATAGCACGGCCCCGCAGGACGCGCTGCCGGCGCGGGCGCGGGGCAGAGGGAGGGATCACGTGCGGGACCGCATACGCACAGGGGATGGACGGACGCTGCTGCTGGAGCGTTCCGGGGATCTCAAGGGGAGGCCGGTGTTCCTGCTGCACGGCACACCCGGCAGCCGGGTCGGACCGCGGCCGCGGGCGATGGTGCTGTACCAGCGTGGCACCCAACTGATCAGCTACGACCGGCCCGGGTACGGGGGCTCGGATCGGCATCCGGGTCGCCGGGTGGTCGATGTGGCGCAGGATGTGGCGGCCATCGCGGACGCCCTCGCACTGGAGCGCTTCGCGGTGGTCGGCCGGTCCGGTGGGGCGCCGCACGCATTGGCCTGCGCGGCGCTGCTGCCGGACCGGGTGACCCGGGCTGCGGCGCTGGTGAGCCTGGCGCCGAAAGAGGCCGAAGGGCTCGACTGGTTCGCCGGGATGACCCAGTCGAATGTCGCGGAGTTCACGACGGCCTTCGCCGATCCGGAGCGGTTCGCGGCGCAGCTGATCCCGCGTTCGGCCGCCATCCGCCGCGATCCCGCCCGGCTGCTGGAGGAGCTGCGCCAGGAGTTGACCGACGACGACCGCAGGATCGTGTCGGACATCGGAATCCGCTCCCTGTTGCTGCGCAACTACCGTGAGGCGTTGCGTTCGTCGCCGTACGGATGGATCGACGACGCACTGGCGCTGTGCCGTCCCTGGGGGTTCGACCTGGCCGCGATCCGGGTGCCGGTGCTGCTCTGGCACGGTCAGCAGGACGTGTTCTCTCCAGCAGCGCACTCCTCCTGGCTGGGTGCCCGAATTCCGCGCGCCAGGACGGTCGTGGAGCCGGCCGCGGCGCATTTCGCCGCGTTGCTGGCCCTGCCGGAGGTACTCACCTGGCTGCTCGCCGACCGGTCGGTCCGGCCGGAAGGGCCCGAGGAGCCTGAGGAGCACGACCGGTCGGCGGCGTAGCGGGGTGGGTCGGCGAGCCTGTGGCCGACTCCCGTCACACCGTCAGCGGCTCCAGGTCCCGGTAGATGCGCCGCCCGTCGGTGGCGAGCCGGACCATGCCGTTGTCGTCGCCGAGAAGGTTGCGCAGTTCGTCCAACGTCTCCTCCCGCAAGGCAGCGGCCCGGTCGGTCTCGCGGAGAGCGGCCAGGGTGAGGGAGAGGTTGGCCTTGATGGCCAGGGTCTCCGGGTGGTGCGCGCCCAGTACGTCGCCCAGCGTGGCCGCCGCGGCCTCCTCGTAGGCCCGCGCCTCCGCCAGGCGTCCCTGATCGGCCAGCACATTCGCGAAGTTGACCGAGCAGAACAGCGTGTGAGGGTGTCTGTCTCCGAGCAGGTTCGTCATCCGCGGGAGCACGGAGCCGAACACCTCCTCCGCTTCCTTGGCGTCGCCGCATCCCCAGTGGTAGATGCCGAGGTTGTTCAGCGCCGCCTGGGTGTACGGGTGGGCCTCGCCCGGCACCTTCATGTACCGCTTCAGTGCCTCCTGCGCGACCTTGCGGGCCTCTTGGCGGTCGTCGGCGGCGAACAGGTCAGCGGCCATGTTCAGATCGCAGGCCAGGGTGTCGGGAGTGGGTGTCTCATACTGCGCGCGGTACTGGGCCCGGGTGGCGGTGGTGAGCCGCAGTGCGTCCTGGAACTGCCCTGACCTGCGCAGCGAGACGGCCAACGACTTGGCGCAGCGCAGCGTGCCGGGGAACGACTTGCCCAGCACGCGCTTGTGCGCATCGTACGTGCGGGACAGCAGGCTCACCGAGTCGACGTACCGGCCGACCTCGCGCAGGTCGCGGCCCAGCCGCTCGGCGGACGCCAACGTGTAGGGGTGGTCCGGGCCCAGCACCTCGGTGCGCCGGTCGAGGATGTCCTGGTCGAGACGGCGCGCATCGGAGTAGCGGCCGACCATGCGCAGGGCCAGCCCCAGGTTGTTGGCAGCGCTCAGGGTACGCCGGTGGGATTCGTGGAAGATCTGGCTGAAACCGTCGTGGGCCTCGCGGGCCAGCACGACCGAGGACTCGTAGGAACCCAGTGCGGCCAGGTCGCTGGCCAGGCTGGAGGTCGTGATGTAGGTGTGCGGGTGGGTGGGGCCCAGCACGGCGCGCTGACGCTCCAAGAGGCGGACGTTGATCTCCTTCGACTCCACGAACCGTCCCTGCGAGCGCAGCACATTGGCCAACTGACCGCGCAGGTAGAGGTACTGGATGTCGTCCTCACCCAGCCGGTCGTGCCACACGGTCAGTAGCTCCTGCGCCAGTTCGTGGGCGCCGGGGAAGTCACCGCGCTTCCAGCGGTAGCGGACCCTGTCGATCAGCAGCCGCCGGGTGTCCGGTTCGGAGCAGTAGCGCGCCTCGGAGGCCGACAGGTGCGGCCAGATGATGGCGAAGCGCGGATACGTCTCGGGGTCGTCGATGGGTTCCTCGCCGTCGGGGCGGGCTCCGGCCAGCACAGTGTGCACGACGTGCCGGGCCGTGCGCTGCTCCTCCTCGCTGAGTTGCGCCTGGATCACGGCCTGCACCAGCCGGTGCACCTGCAGGGTGCCGCCCACCTGATCGATCTTGGCGAGCGCGAACCGCCCGATCTCCCGGATGACCTTGCCGAGCACGAGTTTCTCGCGGAGCGCCGGATCGTACGGCCTGAGCGCTTCGAGCATCTCCCTGCCGTACAGCAGCTGATTGGAGATGGGCTCCGGGGCGAAGAAGGCGCTCAGCTCCAACAGGCGGGCCGATGCCGGCGAGTGTTCCCGCAGCCGCTTGATGGAGATGTTCCAGGTCGCGGCGACGGTGTCCGGATAGTCGGCCGGCTGATTGAGCGCCAGTACTGTGGTGGTCTGGTCCTCCAACTGCTCCAAGTAGTCGTCGACGGGGGTCGCGGTCTCCGCGATCCACGCCCCGGCCTGCTCGACAGCCAGTGGCAGGTCCCCCAGGGCCTCGGCCAGCCGGTCGGCCTCCTGCGCGGAGAGGGCGGGGGCCCGACCCGTCAGATGGTCGACGCTCTCCGAGCGCAGGAACACATCGACGGGCAGCGGAGCGCCCTGTTGCGCCCAGGACTGGTTGCGCGAGGTGATCAGAATGTGGCCGTTGCCTTTGGGCAGGTAAGGGGCCAGCTGCTTGGGGTCGTCGGCATTGTCGAAGACCAGCAGCCAGTTGGCGATCGGGGCGCCGCGGCTCAGCCGGCGCACCGCCTCCTGCGCGGCCGCGGCCATGTCCACTCCGACCGCCGCGCCGAGCTGGACCGCGAGTTCGGCGAGCGAGGCGACGACACCTTCGGTGTCCTCGGCGGAGACCCACCACACCAGGTCGTAATCGGCCATGAAGCGGTGGGCGTACTCGATGGCGATCTGTGTCTTCCCCACACCGCCGAGCCCGAACAACGCCTGCGACTGGGGCAGCACCACGGAGACACCGCCGCCCAGCTGGTCACGCAGCGTTTCGAGCACCTGCGTACGACCGGTGAAGGCGGGGTTGCGTTGGGGGGCGTTCCAGATGCGGGGGGTGCCGCCGGGGAAGCGGGGCATGACCGCACCGGGCGTGGACCCGGCGGACTCGAAGGGGACTGCGGGCAGCATGAGGATCCGCAGGATGCTGTTCACGCACTGCGCCTCGTCGAGCCGGTGCAGATCGACGAGGTCGTGATCGAGGTACGAGGCGGGCAGTCGAACGTCGTCTATGCGTAACGGGACGAGTCGACCCAGTGGCAACGACATGCGCTGGTCGACCAACCCACGCCAGGCGGTCTCCGCGGCCCGGGACTTCAGGAACGACGTGGAGAGCAGCACCAACGTCCGCTCATGGCCCTCCAGGGGTTCGGCGGCGGTCGGCGAGGAGAAATCGCGTGGGGTGACCCGGCAGCCGACCCGGGTGAGCTGGGCCTCGACCCAGTCGGCCCACATGCGGTTCTCCGCGACGTAGGCAAGCGTGATGTCCGCCGCTTTGGGGGCGGGCCGGCGGCGCAGATAGGCGTCACGGCACCGCAGCCGTATGGGTTCGGGCACCAGTGGCATGGACGTGACTTCGCCATTGGTCAGCACGGTGGTGAGCCGTTCGAAAGCGGACAGCAGGGAGTTGGCGAGCCCGCCCTCGTCGCCGAAGGTGGCCAGCGTCTCCTCGTAGGCGTAGTAGGGGCGGTACGGAATTTCCACGGCGCCCCAGTAGGCGGTCAGTTCCTCGGCGGTCAGCCCCTTCGGCAGGCCTTCGAACCTCTGGCGGGCGAGCGCCCGTCCGGCGTCGACCTTCTCCTTCTCACCCTCGTCGATGCGCATCGGCACCGGCAGCACCCGGATGGTGCGGTTGCCGTAGCCCTCGCCGACGGTGCGGGCCACGGCAACCGCACCCTCCAGTGCCTGGTCGCTGAGGGTGAAGCAGTCGACGAGGATGTCCGGCATGTGGATGGTGCAGATATCGGCGTTGTCCGACAGCCCGGTGCGGCTGTCGATGAGGACGTAGTCGTAGGTCGCCTTCATGTCGTCACGCAGGGCGTCGAGGAAGACACCGCCGCCGAGGCGTTCGTAGAAGTTGTCCCATTCGAAGGAGGAGACGGTCGCGGAGTACTCCCGGTTCTGCTGGCCGGCCGACAGGAAGTCGAGCGAGCCGCCCTCCGGGAACTGCCAACCCAGGCGGGGCGAGGCGAGGGACACGGCGTGCGGTTGGACCCGGGCGAGGGGCAGGTGCCACGTACTTCCGCGCGGCTCGCCAGTCGTCGCCGCCCAGGAGTAGTCGGTGATGATGTCGATGACTCCGGTGGTGGCTCCGAGCACGTTGGGGTCCAGGAAGGGATGGAAGAACCGGTGCAGGCCCGGTGCTTCGAGGTCCCAGTCGACGGCCAGCACCCGTTTCCCGGCGGACGCGAGGATCCAAGCCGTGTTGGCCAGGGCCATGGTGCGACCGGTGCCACCCTTGTAGGAGTAGAAGGTGATGATGCGTCCGTCAGTGCTTGCCGTCGTCATGCTTTCCTCCTCCGATCTCATGCCCCGCGTCGAGCTCTTGCGAAGGTAAGGGGCCCACCAGGCGGGGCCTGGGCGGGTGCGGGCCGTCAGGCGGATGGGCCGCCGCGTGCTTCAAATAGCGTTGGGTGGTGTGGGCCACCACGATGGGGAGGATGTCGGTGAACGCCTTGAGCGTGGGGACACCGGTGACCGCGATCCGGCAGTCGGTACGGCGCCACCGCTCCAGGAGGTTCGGCAGGGTGCGCTCGAACTCCGCGATGAGCCGGCGCCCCTCCTCGCTGTGACACTGCACATCGGCACGGTTCCAGGGGACGATGGCACCCACCCAGGGCCGCGAGGCGGCGTCGAAGTCCTTGAGCCTGCGTTGCCGGTCTGAGTCGCTGAGCGCCCACCGGTCGATCAGCAGGATGCCCGGAGGCTTGATCGGCGGGTACTCGTCCGCGTCGGCGGAGGCGGCGGGCCCGACAGCGGCCGTGTCCGGACCGCTTTCGGAGTCCGGACCGTTGTGGGCGTCCGCTGTTCGGGCCGTCGCGAGAGCGTCCGCGGCGTCCGCTGGGTCCCCGGAGTCCTCGTCGTCGAAGGAGGCGACGGTTATGCGGTAGTCGAGGGATCGGATCAGCTCCTCGGCGAGCGCGGTCACCGGCCGGGTCGCCTCGGAGTGGTACGGGTTCCATCCCAGGGCGTCCTCGCCGTATGACTGCGTGTCACGGCCTTCGGGAATGGTGTCGCGGGTGGGGGCGGCGACGGTCAGATGGATGTGCCGGGTCCGGGTGCCCCGTGGCCTGAAAGCACTGGGTGTCGTCTCGTACGGGCGCGGACGGGCCGACGGAAGCGCCGAGTCCTTGGCGACCCGCACGATGAGCTGGGCGAGCCGGAGGACCGCCTCCTGATATTCGTCGCGGAGCCGATTGAGTTTGATCAGGCCGTAGATCCCCTGCTCCGCGTAGCGCGCGCCGAAGCGCTCGATGTGGATATGCCGCACCGAGTCGGGGAAGTCATCGAAGTCGACGCCGGTCCACAGGACGGGGACGATCGCGGCGGCGCTGTCCGAGCTGGTGGCCCGGGCGTGGACGATACGTTCGTTGAAGGCATACCACTCCCGGCCGCACATCTCACTGCCGAAATATCGTGGGGAGTACAGCGGCACGAACACCCGGCACGCGGCAAGGTTCTCGCTGAGTTTCTCCGGCCAGCCGTCGCCGCACCGCATCTCCCGGTCCATGAAGCCCGCCTGCGCCCCGGCGGGCAGGTCGGTCAGGTGCATGAGGTGGCCGCACAAGTCCGTGTAGAGCATGTGCACCCAGTGGTCGGGATCACCGCCGCCCGGCCCCCACGCGGGCGTGTGGGCATAACTGAGAAAGAAGTACGGCCTGTTGTCGGAAGCCCAATTTCGGCCCAGCATCTTCGTGCGCCCCCCTGCCTGCCGACGAGCCGTCGTCCCTTCGGCGCGTCACATCCGGCGACGAAGACCCAGGATGAACAATGTGCCCGAAGTTCCGCTCCGCAGGTCGGCTATTTCCAGAATTTCATCGTCGAAATCCGGACATGATGGCCAGGGCATGATCCACCGCCTCCTTCATGCCGATCAGCAACGCCGGCCGGCCGGCCACTTCCTGTTCGGCGAGAAGATCAAGTGACAACTCCGCCCCGATCGCACCGAAATCGCTGTCGTCCAGCACCGCATCCCGATACGCGATCCAGTTGCCCTTGCTTTCCATGACACAACGGTAGGTACGCAAAGCGGGCGGGGGCGATCTGCGGTACTCGGCGAGGTGGAAAGCGCTGCAGACCTCGAACCCGACTCGCAGCAGCAGGACCTGGGCGCCCGCGGCGTACAGGCGGGACAGTGGGGAGCGCTCCCCGAGGTGGCAGTGCGGATGGTGACCGGCGAGCAGGTCGGCGGCGCGCGGTCCCAGCGCGGCGAACGAGGTCTGCGGATGCCCGCTGCGCACCGCGCCGGGGGTGGTGCGCACCCGCTCGGCGAGCACCCCCATGGACAGGCAGCCGGTGGCGTCCGGTTCGAAGGGCGGCATCGCCGTCCGGAAGACAGCCCTGTCCCGGTCGTTCAGCCCGGCGACGGCCCGGCGGTGCGCACGGGAGCTGTCGGAGTTCTCCGGTGTGAACGCGGGGACCACCAGGGTGCCGCTCGGACCGAGCACGTCCAGCAGGGCGTCACGCACCTCGGTGTCCCGCAGTCCGCTGCCACCCAGCGAGGCATGGACCAACAGCACCCCACCGCGCCGCACTCCCAGCGCGGCGAAACGCTTCGCGAGGCCGGCGGCCTCAGCCACGGAGCTCGCGCCACTCCGAGCGCAGCTGCGCGGCCACCGCCGCGCCGCTCGCGGTGAGTTCGCGCTCGGGCCGCGCGTCGAAACGGACCAGCGCCTCGTCCGCCCGGGCCAGGGCGGCACGCCGCCGAGGATCCTCCGCCGGCTCCGTGGACCAGTAGTCGGCCTCGCCCAGCGCCGTACTCGCAGCGTCCAGCAGCGGGCCCGCACCGGTGCCGGGCAGGTGCAGGTCCGTCGACTCGCGAAGCGCGGCCAGCCAGGCCAGCCGCCCCTCCCGCAACACTCCCCGGGCGATCGCTTCGGGTGGCGCGTCCACCGCCACTCCGATGGCGCCGGGGCCGTGCGCCCCGGTGCGCACCCCGGCGCCCACGGCCAGCGGGGTCACGACGGTGGGGAAGAGCGCGGCGGGCTCCTTGGACCAGCCCGGCACTCGGTCGGCCAGCAGGGCCGCTGCCTCACCCCACCGCACCCGGAAGTCGGCCACCGCGCCGGGATCCAAGCCGGGGGTCACCGGCGCAGCGAAGCAGTCACGATAGGGGTTGGCGTCGTCGAGCAGCGGCGCGTCACCGGTACCGGCGCCCTCCGGCCAACCCAGCGCGTACAACGGCCGCCAGCTCCCGAGGTCCCCCGCGGCGCCGGCAATCGGTAACCGGTGCTCGGCTCCGGTGGCCTCCCGGAGCAACAGGCGCCCGGAAGTGGCGGTGATCTCGACCGGACCGGGTCCGGTCAGCTGGAGGGTGCCGAGGGTCGGCAGGTGCAGTACCGCGCTGTCGGCATCCCAGCGCATCGCAGTCTCTCCGGGCACCACCCCCAGGGCCGCTGCCCGCAACGCGACCGCGGCGACGGTGACGGCCAGACGGCCCGTGTCTGCCGGACCGTCCAGGGAGCGCCGTAGGAAGGTCCGCGCGTAGGGGTGGCCCAGCACCGCGTCGAGATGAGGCAGGACGCTGTCGTCGGCGTCCTGCTGCAACAGCGTCCGCCAGACTTCGTCCCAACCGGGCCGTCCGGATTGGCGGTTGTGCAGCAAGGCCAGCAATTCGCGGTTCAACTGCAGTTGGTCGGCGCGCAGTCGCTCTGCGGACCGAACAGCAGGGGACAGGTCGCGCTGGATGTTGCGGTCGGCGATACCGTCGATCAGCGCCAGGAGATCACCACAGAAAACGGATGGATTGTCGAAACCGCTGCCGTCACGGTAGCGGTGCGCGTACAGGCCGCCGCCGCAGGACTCCACGACCGGGCACTTGCGGCAGGTCTCGCTGACTCCGCTGATGCCCAGTTGCCTGGCCCGGACCCCGGGGTGCCGGACCAGTTCACCGAAACTGTGCTGGTACACGTCGTATCCGGTGGCGGCGGCACCGTCGTAGGCGGTCTTCAGCGAGTCGGCCTGCTCGAAGCTGCCGTCGGTCTCCACCACCGCCAGGTCGGACGGGGCCAGGCCCAGCGCCTCGGTCTCGCTGGGGCCGCCGCCCAGGGTGCTCAGCACCGAGTCGAAGGTCCTGACCGGCACCGTCCTGCCGCGTTCGTCCCAACGGTCGAATACCCTCAGCAACCAGTCGGCGTACGCGGTCGGCGATCCGGTGGGCCGCGACGGGGGATGGTCCCACGTGGAATGCGGAAGCAGGTAGTCGATCCGCGGCGGATCGAGGGCGGCGAGGGCGTCGTGCACCAGAACGGGGTCATTGGCCACGTCGACGGTGCACAGCAGCCCCAGGTACAGGTGCCGGAACTCCGGACTCCTGAGCAGATCGACCGCTTGCACCACTCGGTCGTAACTACTGCGGCCCTTGCGGTCCAGTCGGTGGCGGTCGTTCGCGGCACGATCTCCATCGAGGGAAATACCGACTTTTACGTCGAACTCCGCGAATACCTCAAGATGACGCCTGTTGAGTGTCACGCCATTGGTATGGATGCGTAGGTCGAGTGCGGTGACCGGTGCGATGGTGCGGGTCAGTTCCTCGCAAATGCTTCTCAGTCCCGCAGGCCCCACAAGAAGCGGCTCGCCGCCGTGGAGAATAACCGATACGCTGTCGAGTTTCTCTTCCCGGGCATAATCGGCGAATCGCCGAGCCGTCTGCGCGACGGTTTGGTCGGAGATCACATTCGGCCGAGTACGCCAGCTCTGATCGGCGTGTTCGTAAACGTAACAGTGATCACAGGCAAGGTTGCACCGGCCGTGAACCTTCAGAACCAGCTGCCGGAGTGGGAAGACCGTCACTCGGCATATTGAACCACGCACCGACCGCCGCGGTGCGCAGACTAAACTTCGTACGTTAGACCGACAGGGTCACCTACAGAATGAGTGCGCCGCGCCTGGTGTTGTTGTCGACAGGCGGCAGCCCGCACCCCGGGCCATGCCCCGGGCGCCCCGGGCGATGCCGCCCGGGGCGCCCGGCGACTCACAGGCAGGAATCGAAACTGGCGGACGCGGGAGCGCCCACACGCCTCGTGGACACACCCGCCCGCTCAAGCCTCCTCATGGTGGCAGGATCGAACGGGTTGATGGACGACAACCGGTCCACCGGGCGCCGGCCGGGTGCGGGGCGAGCCGCACTGTGTGAAGACGTCATACCTGCCTCGTATTTCTTTGCTCCGTCAGAGGTTGCGTTATATCAGTCGTGTCTAGCGCATCGCAGTGCCTGGCGCTCTTGGACGTCTCGAGTCACGATATATTCACCCTTCCTCGTGAGGCGGTGCAACCGTGCGGACCACGACCCCGGGGCCGAGCACAACCGTCGGCGACCGCGACCTGCCCCAGCTCTATCTCGCCAACGATCAGAAGGCGTTAAGCCGTCAGAGCGAGTCCCTCCGCGCCACGCGTACCCAGTTGATCCTTCTCCTGATCGCCACGGCCACGGCCGTGATCGCTCAACGGTTCGACAGCCAGATCGCCGCTGGTCCCGCGGCCGTCATGTACGGACTTGCCATCCTGATGGGTGTGCGCACCTCGCGCCGGCACGCCCATGCCCATTGGCAGGTGCACCGTGACGCTGCCGAGTTCATGAAGTCCCTGGCCTGGCAGTACATGGTCCGTGGTGGGCCGTTCCCCTCCCACGTCCCCGACCCCGACGGGGTGTTCGCCGAACGGCTGGAGGAGCGGCTGCTCGAATTGCGCAGAGTGGGCTGGACAGAATCGCGCACGGCCCCCCAGATCATGGCGACCGGACAGATCACCCCGGTCATGCGGGCCGTTCGGGCCAAACCGTTCACCGCCCGCCGGGACATCTACCTGCGGGACCGAATGCTGGAGCAGATGACCTGGTACCGCAACAGATCGCTGCAGGAGCACCGCGCCGCGCTCCGCTGGTCTGCTGTGAGCACCGCGCTGACTCTGCTGGCACTGCTCACGGCCGCTGTTCAGGCCCTCGGCCTCAGCCACGGCGGCTGGGACCTGACGGGCCTGCTCGCCTCGGCCGCCGCGGCGTGCGTCGGCTGGCAGGAAGTACGCAGGCATCGCCCGCTGCACTACGCGCACGCCCTGGTGGAGCAGGACCTGGAGGCGCTGCGTGTCACGGTGAACACCACGGTCACTGAAGACTGCTGGGCTCGCACGGTGGCGACCGCGGAGCGCCTGGTCTCACCCCAGCACACAGACTGGCTGGCCCGCTTCGGCTCCTGACTCCGTACGCCCCCTACGCGCGCCGCACGCCGGGGCTCCACACGACGACCACCGGCACGCCCGAGAGCCGGGCGTACTCCACGACATCGCCGGTGCCGCCGAGCCCGCGGGCCGGACAGCCGTCCCACACCGCCACCAACCGGTCCACGTGGTCGACAATCCACCGGCCCGCCAACAGGTAGGCCTCCTCCTCGGTATCAGCGGCCGGTAGCTCCACCCGGTCGGCGCAGGACGCCAGCAGCCGGCGGTACGCCACCTGGGCCGTCATCCCGCCAAGCCGATTCCCGTAGTCCGCAGCACCCGGGATCACCGCGGTGACCGGCACACCACAGCCGAGCGCCACCTCCGCGAAGATCTGGTCGGCGCCCGCCGCGAGGCTGCTGAACGCCGCGTCGAACCCGCCCGCCCCGCCGCCCCGCAGTTGGGCCCGGATCCCCGCGTGCACGTTGTCCAGTGCGTCGGCGGGGATGCACCGGTGGCCGGTAACACCGATACGGGCCACGCGCCCACCCCCATGACATCGTTCCGCATGTGCCCGTCCAGTCTGCCCGGTGCGCGAGGCTCCGACACTGGACGGGCGAGTTGTCCGGCGAACATACGGGCGGGTGCGAGGTGGCACGAGGCACGACGTTCTCGCGTGCGGACGGATGGGGGTCTCCCAGCGCGTTACGTCACCGGCTGCTGCTGGGTGACGCAGTGGATGCCGCCGCCGTGGCCGACCCGTCGCCGCCACCGCTGCTGGGGAACCGCCAGCAGCAGGCGCTGGAGGAGGCCGCGACGGGTTCCGGCGCGTCGGTCTCCGCGGCGGCGGGCGTTGCGCAGCAGCTGCTGCCCTGGGACCTGGTCAGGCTGTCGGCATCGGCCTTGACGACGTAGACCTCCCAGGGCTCCTGCCCGGGGCCGTGGACCCAGACCTTGTCCTGCAGTGCGTAGCAACAGGTGGTGTCGTCCTCGACGTCGGTGGTCAGGCCCGCGTCGGCCAGTCGGGTGGTGGCGGCGTGGACGGCTTCGGTGGTGTCGACTTCAACGCCGAGGTGGTCCATGCGGGTGCGGGTCTCCTCGCCGTCCTTGCCCTGGATCAGGACGAGCTTGAGCGGGGGCTCGGCGATGGCGAAGTTGGCGTAGCCGTCGCGGAGTTTGGCGGGTTCGGTGCCGAAGAGCTTGGTGTAGAAGGCGATGGACGCCTGCAGGTCGGGTACCCGGAGGGCGAGCTGTACGCGGGACATGACGAGCCTCCTGAGAGATGGGTGTCACGGGTCGTTCGAGGTGGTCTCAGCAGCCGCCGGCCGCTACGGCGACCGGGGCTGCGGAGCCGATCCGGAGGGTGGACGGGGCCGAGCAGCAGCCTCCGCCGTCGGTGGCGGCCGGCGCTTCGTCGAAGAGCCCCGCTCCCCCGCACACTCCCGTCTCGGGCAGCGTCAACTCGACGCGTTCGGCGGCCTCGTGGTCACCGGCGAGAGCGGCCGCGATGGAACGGACCTGCTCGTAGCCCGTCATGGCCAGGAACGTGGGTGCGCGGCCGTAGGACTTCATGCCGACCAGATAGAAGCCCGCCTCGGGGTGGGAGAGCTCCTTGACGCCGTGCGGATAGACCGTGCCGCACGAGTGGACGTTGGGGTCGATGAGCGACGCGAGTGCGGCTGGCGCCTGGAGGCGCTCGTCCAGGCCGAGGCGCAGTTCGTCGACGAACGACAGGTCCGGGCGCAGACCGGTCAGGCCGATGATCCCGTCGACCGGCTCAAGGCGGGTGCCGTCCTCGCCGATCAGGACGAGCCGCTCACCGTCCCGCTCCACCGCGCTCGTGCGGAAGCCGGTCACCGCGCTGGCGTGGCCCGCCTCGACGGCTGCCTTGGCGCGCAGACCGAGGGCCCCGCGTGCCGGAAGCTGGTCGGCATCGCCGCCGCCGAAGGTGCTGCCGCTGATCCCGCGCCGCAGGATCCATACCGCGTGGGTGCCAGGGGCGTCCGCGGCCAGCTCGGCGAGGTAGGCCAGGGCGGTGAAGGCGGAAGCGCCGGAGCCGATCACGGCGGTGCGCTTGCCGGCGTACCGGGCGCGGACGGTCGGGTCGGCCAGGTCGGGGACGCGGTAGGCGATGCGGTCGGCGGCCGCACGCTCCCCGAGTGCCGGCAGACCGTCGCCGCCCAGCGGGCTGGGGGTGGACCACGTGCCGGAGGCGTCGATGACGGCGCGGGCGGTGATCCGCTCCTCCGCCCCGCCGGAACCGGTGACGTGGACGGTGAACGGCTGGGCCTCGCGGTCGGCGTCCACGACGCGATCCCGGCCGGCTCTGGACACTCCGGACACCCGCACGCCGTACCGGACCCGGTCACCGAGAGCGCCTGCCAGCGGCTGCAGATACCGCTCGGCCCATTCGGCGCCCGAGGGATAGCCGGCCCCATCGGGGCGGACCCAACCGGTGGGCGCGAGCAGCTTCTCGGCCGTGGGGTCGACCACTTCGCTCCAGGTGGAGAAAAGCCGCACGTGGCCCCACTCCCGTACCGCACTGCCCGCGGAGTCGCCCGATTCCAGAACCAGCGGTTCCAGCCCGCGTTGCAGGAGTTGGGACGCGGCGGCCAGACCGATGGGGCCGGCTCCGATGACGACGACGGGGAGGGCGGTTGTCGTACGCATGATGGTGGGGCCTCTCTGGGCGGAACGGCAATGCGCGGTCAGGAGGTGATGGGTGATACCGGAAGGCAGCGCCGAGCTGCGAAGCGGTCGCGATGGAAAGCCGCGAGGTCGGACACGGACACGGCGTGGGCCTTGCGCCCTCTGATTCGACATCCGTCGATACGTCGAAGTTTGCCACTGGCTTCGACGAGTGTCAACATAGACACATGTCGAATCTAGAGATGGTTGAGTTGCCGGTTCTGCAGCCGGCCGTGCCGTGCTGCCCACCGCTGACCCAGCAGGCGCTGACCGCCGAAGAGGCGGTACGGACGGCGGCCATGTTCAAGGCTCTCGGCGATCCGGTCCGACTGCGGCTGTTCTCCCTGATCGCCTCACACGAGGGCGGGGAAGCCTGCGTCTGCGACATCTCCGACGTCGGCGTCTCGCAGCCCACCGTCAGCCACCACTTGAAGAAGCTGCGCGAGGCCGGCCTGCTCACTTCCGAGCGACGCGGGACGTGGGTCTACTACCGCGTGGCGCCGTCCGTGCTGGCCGCCTTGTCCGGGGCGCTGGCGCCTGGGGTTCGAGGGTGAAGTGCGCGGCTTCAGGCCCAGGTCGCCACCAGCGCGCCCTGCCTCAGGCGCTCAGCGAGGCCGGGGCGAACCTCTCGCGCCAGGCGAGCGACACGTAGACCAGCGCCACCAGCACCGGAACTTCGATGAGCGGGCCGACGACACCGGACAGGGCCTGCCCGGAGGTGACGCCGAAGGTGGCGATGGCGACGGCGATGGCGAGTTCGAAGTTGTTGCCCGCCGCCGTGAAGGCGAGCGTGGCGGTGCGGTCGTAGTTCAGGCCGATGGCCTTGCCGAGGGCGAAGGTCCCGAACCACATGATCGCGAAGTAGACCACCAGCGGCAGTGCGATGCGGACGACGTCACCGGGCTGGTTCGTGATCGTCTTTCCCTGCAGGGCGAAGAGGATGACGATCGTGAAGAGCAGGCCGTAGAGGGCGAACGGGCCGATCTTCGGCAGGAAAGTGGCCTCGTACTTCTCCCGGCCCATCGACTTCTCGCCGTAGCGTCGCGTCAGAAAGCCGGCCACGAGCGGCACGCCGAGGAAAATCACGACGTTCAGCGCGATCTTCCACATGCTGATGTCGAGGTGTTCACCGTCGCCCAGGCCCAGCCAGCCGGGCAGCAGGTCGAGGTAGAGCCAGCCGAGCAGGCCGAAGGCGATCACCTGGAAGACGGAGTTGAGGGCGACCAGGACGGCGGCGGCTTCGCGGTCGCCGCAGGCGAGGTCGTTCCAGATGATGACCATGGCGATGCAGCGGGCGAGTCCGACGATGATCAGGCCGGTGCGGTACGCGGGAAGGTCGGCCAGGAAGATCCACGCCAGCGCGAACATGACGGCCGGGCCGACCAGCCAGTTGATCACCAGGGACGAGACCATGAGCTTGCGATCGCCGGTGACGGAGTCGAGCTTGTCGTAGCGGACCTTGGCCAGGACCGGGTACATCATGATCAGCAGCCCGACGGCGATCGGCAGGGAGATCCCGCCGATCTCGACCTTCGCCAGCGCGTCGTTCAACCCGGGGATGATCCGTCCGAGTCCGAGGCCGAGCGCCATGGCGAGCAGGATCCACACGGCGAGGAAGCGGTCAAGGGTGGAGAGCTTCGCGACCACCCCGGGTTCAGTGATGGTCGCGGGAGGTTCGGTGCGGGTCACGGGCAGGCCCTCTTGTTCTCGGCGCCGGTCCGCGCGGACTCGGCCAGTTCGGCGAACTGGGCGCCGAGCGCGGCGATGACGTCCGCGCGCAGCTTGTAGTACGTGAACCGCCCGCAGGGCTCCGTCTCCACGACCCCGGCCTCCCGCAGCACCTTCAGGTGGTTGGACAGGTTCGTCTGCCTCGCGCCGGTCTCCTCGACCAGATGCGTGGTGCAGAGGGTCTCGCGGGCGAGCAGGGTCACGATCTGCATCCTGAGCGGGTCCGCGAGAACTCGCATCAAATCAGTGTCGACTGACGTCATCATGCGCTGATACTGTCACATCAGTGCTGCCTGACACCACCGAGTGGCTGATATCGACAGCAGCTCGATTCTTCGTGAGACACAAGGGACCCCGATGTCCGAGAAGCCGTCCGTCCTGTTCGTCTGCATCCACAACGCCGGCCGCTCCCAGATGGCCGCGGCCTGGCTGACCCACCTGGCCGGAGACCGCGTCGAGGTCCGCTCCGCCGGCTCCGCCCCCGGCGCCCAGGTCAACCCGGCCGCCGTGGAGGCGATGCGCGAGGTCGGCATCGACATCTCCGCCGAGATCCCGAAGGTGCTGACCGTCGAGTCCGTCCAGGCGTCCGACGTCTGCATCACGATGGGCTGCGGGGACGTCTGCCCCGTGTTCCCGGGCAAGCGGTACCTGGATTGGAAACTGGAGGACCCGGCAGGCCAGGGCGTCGAGGCCGTCCGCCCGATCCGCGACGAGATCAGGGTCCTCATCGAGAACCTGATCGCCGAGATCTCCGCCGCACCCGCCGCATGAGCGAAAGGTTGGAGGATTCCGCTGTGCACCCTGATCCGTCAGCGGCAGCGGCTTCCCGGGCCGAACTGGAAGTGATCGCCATGCGGCCCCAGCATGCCGACCAGGTTCTGGCGATCTACCAGGCCGGTATCGACGAAGGCAACGCCACCTTCGAAACGGTGGCGCCGAAGTGGCAGGACTTCGACGCGGCGAGGCTGGCCGAGCACCGTATGATCGCCACCGCCCCGTCGGAGGAGCAGGTCCTGGGTTGGGTGGCCGCGTCGGCGGTGTCCACGCGGTGCGTGTACGCCGGAGTGGTGGAGCACTCGGTCTATGTGCATCCCGGGGCCCGGGGGCGTGGAGTGGCGCGGCGGCTGCTGGGCGCATTGATCGCGTCGACCGAAGCGGCGGGTATCTGGACCATTCAGTCCGGGATCTTTCCGGAGAACACCGCGAGCATGCGCCTGCACCTGAACGCCGGTTTCCGGGTGATCGGCACCCGTGAACGCATTGGCCGGCAGCACGACGTCTGGCGAGATGTCGTGCTATTGGAGCGCCGCAGCAACAGGATCGGCTGAGCGCGGTTCCCGTCGCGCCGAGAATGGTAGAGACCCCATACGTGAGGCCATCATGATGTGCGCAGCGTCGCTCGGTGACGCATCGTTGAGGTGGAGGCACGCCATGAAGCACTACGAGACGCGGATCCTGCTGTACTGGACCGAGGGTCAGCTGGCGCGCGGCTGGACCGACGGCGAACACGACTCGGATGATCCGATGGGGCTCGCCGAAGAGACCAAAGCCCGCCTCTTGCGGATGCGGGCAGCCGGCAAGATGCCCGCCCAGGCCGAGGGCCTGCGGTGGACGGATGTGGAGCACGGCGCCGTGCAGGTGTACGGGTACGGGCTCAGTCATCACGAATCCCCCGTGGCCGAGGTGGGCCTGTTCTGACGGCGTAGCCGCCCGTGCGCGGCAGTGCGCACTCAGCGAGAGCGCGGGAGTTCACAGCCAGTCTCGTCGTGCCGCCTGGACTCCGGCCTGGAAGCGGGTCGTGGCGCCCAATGCCGCCAGGAGCGTGGAGACGCGGCGTACGACGGTGCGGCGGCTCAGGCCGAGGTGGCGGGCGATCGCGTCGTCGGTGGCGCCGCTGGCCATGAGGGTGAGGATCTGGCGGTCCCGGGCGTCGATCTGCGTCCCGATGCCCGCGGCCGATATCGGAACGGCGAGCCGCCACAGGGACTCGAACACGTTGGACAGCGCCTGGAGCAGGCTGGACGGACGGATCAAGAGGGAGACGACACCGGGATGGTCGTCGGCGGTGAGAGTGACGACCGCCAGTTCGCTGTCGCTGATGGCGAGTTTAAGCGGTGGATCGTCCAAAGTCCGTGCCTGTTCACCGGCCTCTATCATGCGCGCCATATTGGGCCACGCGACGAGGTCGTCGAACACGGAGCCGTGGTAAATGGTGCGGTAGGCGACGCCTGCGTCCATGCGCTCCCGCTGGAGCACCTCCTGCTCCCTGTAGTGCTCGGCGGAACCGGAGTACGGGGGTACGTCGATGACTCGGATCTGATGGGACGCGGTCTGCTGCAGTTGCCGGCTGACGGCCAGCACGCGTGCGGAGTCCTCGACGACTTCCAGCGCGCCGTAGTGACCGGCGTCCCTCCGGGCGAAACGGTAGAGGCGTTCCAGTTCCGTTCCGGTCTTGCGCAGGGTGCTCTGTACGGCGGCCTCGCGCTGCAGCAGGGTCTCGACGACTTCCGTGGGCGGTATTGCCTCCCAGGAGGTTTCCCCGACTCCAGGGGCTTCCCCGTTCCTGTGATTCGTCCTCACAATGATGTCCTCGGCGGCGAGTTCCTCCACCACCGCGCTGACCACGGCCGCGCTCAGCCCGGTGCGGGCCGCCAACCAGCCGACGGGCTCACGCGGGTGACCGACCAGGGATCTGTAGACCCGCCCGCGGTCGGAATGCGGGTCCAAGACGTCGCGCACGGCTCCCCCTCATCCGTACCGGAGTCGATGGTACGGCCATCGAATTCTACTGCTGGGTAGGCGCAGCTGCGCCAGTGGCTCATGTGAGACACAGGTCATCCCTGGCGCGGCGTGGAGTTCTGCGATGACAATTCCGGAGTCCGGCTGATGAACCACCAGCCCCATGGCATCCAGCCCATCCTTGAGGACATCCGATGCGATCAGTTCTGCCCGCACGGCTTCTGCCCGCACGGCTTCTGCGCGCCAGAGCAGCAGTCGCCGCGTTAGCCGCCGCCGTGATCCTGACGGGCCTGTCCACCGTGTCCACCACGACATCCGCGCAGGCCGCGGACCCGGGCCCGCCGAGGGCGGCCGACGGTTTCGGTCTGACCCAGGTCGGCGCCACCGTCGGTACCGACACCAACTTCGTTATCACCGTGACGACTCCGGAGGTCGCCGGTGAGCACCACATCCGGATCCTGCTGCCGAGCGACTACGCGGCCAACGCCACCAAGCGCTATCCGGTGCTCTACTTCCTGCACGGTGCGTCCGACGACCCCGGCAACCCGAACCTGGCCTATCCGGCCCTCACCGCGACCAAGAAGATGATCACGGTTGTCCCGGACGGGGGCAAGCGGGGCTGGTACGCCAACTGGCTCGACCAGAACACCGCCGCCGGCGCGCAGAACTGGGAGAACTTCCACATCAACCAGGTGATCCCGTTCATCGACGCCAACTTCCGCACCAACGCGACCAAGGGCGGGCGAGCCGTCGCCGGCCTCTCGATGGGCGGCTTCGGCTCCGTGCACTACGCGCAGAACCACCCTGAACTCTTCAGCCAGGTCGGCGCCTTCTCCGGCGCGCTCGACCTTTCGGTCGGCCACCTCGTCATGAGAGCGGCCGTGGTCGCCACGCTGACCAACGTCGGTGCCGCGCTGTGCGGTGCCAGCGGTCCCACCTGCTCCTTGGACTTCGGGCCCGCGGTGTCCAGCGACGCCATCTTCGGCTCGCCGTACCCGGTGTTCAACGTCGACTGGCGCTGGAACGAGGCAGATCCGTCCACCCACATGGACCGGCTGGCAGGCATGGGCATCTCGCTCTACACCGGTAACGGCGACGGCGATGCCGCGAACCCGGAGCTCTGGGCCCAGTCCGCGTCCGAGCACGCCAAGGAGCGCCTGGACGAGCTCGGCCGGCCCTACCACTACGTGGACTACGGCAACGGCGCAGGCTGGGGCGGAAGTTGCGACGGCGGCCACAACTACGGCTGCTGGGCGCAGGATCTCGTGGACTTCGTCCCACGCCTCGAAGCAACTCTCGTATCCGCCTGACCCCGCTCCGCACGGCAGAACAGGATTCCGAAACATGATCAAGCGGTTGGGAACTCTCCTGCTGAGCCTCGCGCTCATCTGGTCCCTGGGGGCCGTCGCCGCCCAGGCCGAGCAGGGCAAACGTGTCTTCAACGCGATGCAGATCCTCTTCAACCTGTCGCAACCCGACGCCTTCTGCACGATCGGCGCAGTGGGCACGGACAAGTACGGTCACCAGATCGCCATTTCGGCCGGCCACTGCATCTCCTCCCCCAGCTACGCGGACCGTGAGATCCACGACGACATCGCACCCGTCTACGACCGGGCGGACACGGGGTTCGGCCCGATCGGACACGTGCGCTACTTCAAGGATCCCGAGGGGTCGCAGACGGGGCACCTGACCAAGGACTACATGGTCATCGAGCTGGTTCCCCAGGTGACGCTCTCCGCGCAGGGGCCGTACCTCCGGCAGACGGGCGAGCTGGCGGTTCCCGGCGGCACCGTCAGCCCGAACGCGCCGAGCCCCGCGCTCGACACCGAGCGGCTGCTCGCCCCCGGCGGCAACGAGCTCATCGTGTCCGGTCAGACGGGTGTGTGGTACGGGACCCTCTGGGGCAACCAGGACGGCATCTACCAGGCGGTGGCACCGCACCAGGCGGGCGACTCGGGCGGTCCGGCGATCCAGCACGTACCGGGAAGCGCGCTTCCCTCCCAGGAGAACGGCTTCCAGTCGTCGGGCCCCTGGGCCGGCATCACCAAGGCGATCATTCTGTCCTGGCCGCCCTTCGCCTACACCAGCTCCGCGAACATCCTCGCCGACCTGCGGGCCCGGGACGCCGCAGCACCGGCCGGTGTGTACGGCGCGGGCTTCCACGTGACCCCCAGCCCGTAGCCAGGCCCCGGACCCGGCCCCCGGTTCCGGCCCCCGGTCGTGTCGCGATTGCCGACCGATCCGTCCCCCCGCATGCCCTCAAGGAGGGAAAGCCATGTCCATCGGAATGGTGTCGCGACGCGCGACAACCACCGTGCTCGGCCTGCTCGCGCTGGTGGCAGCCCTGCTCACCGCCGCACCACCGGCACGAGCTGACGTCCCCGCATTCGAGCTTCCCCCGATGGTGGCGGCCGGCGCCGACCACCAGCAGAAGCTCAGGGCGGAGGTGGAGTACTGGACTCTCGCAAAGATGGCCTCCACCGGCCTCAACCACGAGACCCAGGACGCGACCGCGCCCCCCGGAGGCTGGGACGACCTCAGCAAGCCGTGGCCGCAGAAGCAGGGGCTGATCTCCCGCACCGCCGGAAAGCTCTTCATGGTCTACACGGACGTGAGCACCGGCGCCGTCTCGACGTCCTCGTGCTCCGGCGACGTGGTGACCAGCGCCAACCAGAGCGTCGTGGTGACCGCCGCCCACTGCCTGCGCGTCCACACCCCCCTCGACATCGGATTCGGGAACGTCCTCGCCACCAACATGGTCTTCGTCCCGGGATTCAACGGAGCGAGCCTGCCGCGCAACACCACCAGCACGGCCCTGCCCGGTAAGGACATCGCGCCGTACGGCGTGTGGGGCGTGACCCGCGAGTGGGTCACCAACACCTGGAGCCAGAGCGCCGACTGGCTGCTGGGCCGCGACATGGCCGCGGTCCTGGTGGCCAACCCCGACGACCCGCGGCCGATCGCCCAGGTCACCGGAGCCCAGCGGATCGCCTTCGGCCAGCCGCAGAACCAGACGAACCACGTTTTCGGCTACCCGACGATCAATGAGCGCAACTACTACCGCCCCGGCAACGTGTCCGCCGGGCTGCAGCGGACCTTCGACGGCCGCAGCCTCATGGTCACCCAGGGCGTCACCCGCAACGACCCGGTCTACTACAACGACGTCATGCCCGGCGCGCAGTCGCCCGGCTGCAGCGGTGGCGCTCTCCTGCAGAACTTCGACCCCGTCACCGGCGAGGGCCTCCAGGTAGGAGTCTTCTCCCGCTACGACGACCCGGGACAGATCATCGGCCTCCTCGGCTGGGTGCAGGGCCCCAACATGAGCTCCACCCACTTCGGCGCGGAGGAGCAGGCCGTCCACAGCGCCGCCGAATCGGCGAGCTTGACGTAGGTGCTGAGCCCCCGAGCTCCGGCACATCATCGACGGGGCAGACGCAGCCCGCACCGGGAATCCGATCCCTCAATGCCCAATCGACCAGGAGGTCGCGTTGACCGCACGACAGCCCACTCGCCGAAGCATCCTCAAATCTGCGGGGGGACTCTCCGCCGCGATGGCCCTGGGCGCCGGAGGCATCCTCGCCGCGGCGTCGCCGGCCGCCGCCGCCGATGACGGCTTCGGTCTGCGCATCGTGGACCGCAACGAGGGCGACCCGCGCATGTGGTACTACCGGTTCGCGACCGCCGAGATCGGTTGGAACCCGGGGGTGAACGTCCTGCTCCCCGACGACTACCACTACAGCGGACGCACCTATCCTGTCCTGTACCTCTTCCACGGGGGCGGCACCGACCAGGATTTCATCACCTTCGACCGCGAGAACATCCGCGAGATGACCGCCGGCAGGCCGCTCATCGTCGTCATGCCCGACGGCGGACACGGGGGCTGGTACTCCAACGCCGTCAGCTCCAACGTCGGCCCGCGGAACTGGGAGTCCTTCCACATCGGGCAGCTGCTGCCCTGGGTCGAGGCGAACTTCCGTACCTACGCCGAATACGACGGCCGCGCTGTCGCCGGCTTCTCGATGGGCGGCTTCGGGGCGCTGAAGTACGCCGCCAAGTACTACGGACACTTCGCCTCGGTCAGTGCCCACTCCGGCCCGGCCAGCCTGCGCCGGGACAACGGGCTGGTGGTCCACTGGGCCAACGCCACCTCCGCGGTCCTGGATCTGAACGGTGGCACCGTGTACGGCGCACCCCTGTGGGACCAGGCCCGGGTGAGCGCCGACAACCCGGTGGAGCGCATCGAGAGCTTCCGCAACAAGCGCCTCTTCCTGGTCGCCGGCACCAGCCCCGACCCGGTCAGCTGGTTCGACACGGTGAACGAGACGCAGGTGCTCGCCGGACAGCGGGAGTTCCGCGGTCTCCTCGGCAACGCGGGCATCCCGCACGAGTGGTACGAAGTGCCCGGTGGCCACTTCATCCGCCACGACCTGCTGCAACGCGACATCGACGGCATCGTCGGCCGGCTTCGCAGGGCCTGACGGCCGTAACACCGGCTGTGGACTCACGTACTCACGGGAGCCCACAGCCGGGACGGCGTCGTGGCGTGATCGCAGCGTTCCCCCGAAGCGGAACGGCGGCGTCGTCGGGCCGGTGGTCGAACTCGCGCGGCGGACAGCGGGCGACTCATCAGCAGGGAGGCATCAGCGGCGGGATTCGACCGTCAGGTCGCCGTGGGTCACCGCGCGCATCCTGTCGCCGGCGAGCAGGTCGTGCGGGAAGCCGAGTTCGATCGCGCCGGCCTCGTCGAGGCGGGCCAGTTGGGAAGCGGTGAAGTCGACTTCCAGGGCGCCCAGATTGTCCTCCAGTTGCGCGGGGGTGCGGGCGCCGATGAGTGATGCTGTCACATCCGGATTCTGCAGGGTCCAGGCCAGCCCGACCTGGGCGGCTGTGCGGCCCAGCTCCGCGGCGACTTCCTTCACGACGTCAGCGATGTCCAGGTTGCGTTCGGTGAGCCCGCCGTTGGCGATGTTGAAATTCTTACGGGTGCCGTCGTCGACCGCGGCGGTCCTCGCGGTCAGGTCGTCGCGGACGTACCTGCCGGCGAGCACCCCGCCGGCCAGCGGTGAATAAGGGACCACGCCCAATCCCATCTCGCGTGCCATCGGAATCAGGTCGCGTTCCCCAGTAGGCTCGATCAGGTTGTACTCGATCTGCAGCGCGACCAGCGGCGACCAGCCACGCAGGTCGGCGATCGCCTGCATGCGTGACACCTGCCAGGCCGGGACGTTGGAGATCGCCACGTACAGGACCTTGCCCTGCCGGACCAGATCGTCCATGCCACGCAGGATCTCCTCAACCGATGTCGTGAAATCCCACACGTGCAGATAGAGCACATCGATGTATTCCGTATTCAGGTGTCGCAGACTTGCTTCCACCGACGCGAAGAGGCTCTTGCGGTGCGGCCCCCCGGAATTCGGGTCGCCGGGCCGGCGCAGCGTGGTGTATTTCGTTGCCAGCACCAGGCTTTCACGGTGGTCGCGAGTGAATTCACCCAGCCAGCGCTCGGAGCTCCCGTTGGTATAGGTGTTGGCGGTGTCGACGAAGTTGCCGCCGCGCTCGACGTAGAGGTCGAACAGTTTACGCGCCTCTTCCTGCTCGGCGCCCCAGCCCCACTCGGTGCCGAAGGTCGCCGTTCCCAGCGCCAGTGGTGAGACCCGCAGCCCGGAGCGGCCCAGCAGTCGGTAGGTGTCGAGGGTGAGTGACATTGCGTCCTCCAGTACTGGTAATCCGTTGTCGAGCACAAGTCTGTGACCGCCGCGAGCCGCGGATAAGGGAGGGAGATTCCTGGGAACACCAGTCCTACCCTGACTGTTGGATCGAGCATGACGACTCGCACCGTGGACACGACGAAGGAACTGGCCGCCTTCCTGCGGAACCGGCGCGAACGCCTGGACCCGCACGACTTCGATCTGCCGTCGCGGCAACAGGCGCGGCGGACACCGGGTTTGCGCCGCGAAGAGGTCGCCGAACTGGCCGGGGTCAGCATCGACTACATCGTGCGGCTGGAACAGGCCCGGGGACTGCGGCCCTCAGCGAGCGTGGTGGAGGCACTGGCCCAGGCGCTGCGCCTGGGCCCCGACGAACGCGCCTACCTCTTCAACCTGGCGCAACAGCGACCCCGCACCGCCGACACCCCCGCCACCACCGCGGCGCCGCCGCTGGCCCGGTTGGTCGCCGACCTGTCGCCGCTGCCGGCCATGCTGATGAACCACCGCTACGACATCCTGGCCTGGAACGGCGAGATGGCGAGGCTGCTGCTGGATTTCGACACCCTGCCGCCGTCGCAGCGCAATGCGATGTGGCTGTGCCTGGTACACCCGGAAATAAGGGAGTTGTATGTCGACCCCGAGCGCGTCGTACGGGAGGGAATCGCCCACCTCCGCACAGCGTGGGCCGCACACCCGGAGGACCGGGCGTTGACCGACCTCATCACCGAATGCGCCACCCATAACGAGGAATTCGCGCGATGGTGGGCCGAGCGGGATGTGAGCGTCAACGGCCGCGGACAGAAGGTGCTGCGGCATCCGGGCGCCGGCGTGATCGCCGTGCACTTCGAAGTGCTGATGCCACTCCAGGATCCGGACCAGCTGTTGATGATCGTCCGTGCCGCGGACGATGAGAGCCGGTCGGCATTGGACCGGTTGTGCGCACGGTAACGTCGAACGGTCGTTCCCGTGTGCTTTCGGAGTTTCGGTGGCATCATCATTGACCGTTTTGGAGTCCGCCTCAACGAATAGCTGTGACTCCTGACACGGAGCGTTGGTCACGATTCAGCTGAGACGCTACGGAACCGGACGGCCGTTCATATGATGTGCCTTCTCTGGCTGCTTCAGGTGGGGGTACCGATGCACAGCGCCGATCCATACAGCGAAAACAACACCCGTGACGGCATAACCGAGGGCGGTAGCAAGCGCGGACGGCGCAGGGCGGCTGTCCGACGGGCGCTGGTTGCCGTGGCGGTGGCGGGAATCGCCGTGGCCTGCGGTCCGGTGGCCAACGAAGCACCCGTCACTGCCCCACCCTCGACCACTGCTGCGGCGGTCCCGACGACGGCCTCCCCGCTCCCGACACCGTCTCCCTCAACCACCGCGGCGCCCTCCCCTTCGATCACCCCCGTCGCGACCACCGGCCAGACGGCGCCGGCCGCCGCCCCGACGACCCGGCACACGACCAAACCCACACCGAGGCCCACCACCAAGGCCCCGCAGACGACAGAGCCTGCGCCCGCCGAATGCGAGATCGTCTCCAACGCGGGGAATTGCTACAACGCCGGCCAGTTCTGCCGCAACGCCGACATCGGCAGCTCCACACACGCCGGAAACGGGCGCATGATCCACTGCCGCCAGGACGGCAGCCGGGGTCGCTGGGGTTATTAGGTCGTCTTCGGCCGTACGGCACCGTTCCCGCGTTCCCCGCAGGGCAACAGCCGTGCATCCATCGGTGCCCTCGCGGTCCTTCCGCCCGCCGGTCCTGCCGAGTTCTGCTGGTACGTCATGTCCGGTCCAGCGTTCCGTGAGGGAGAACACTTCCTTTGCACAGCCACGAAGAGAAGTTGAACAAGGACACTCGACCAGGCGGTGTCAGAGGGCGGCAGTTCGTCTCGCGGGCCCGGTCCGCCGCCTCGCCCGTCGCGGCGATCGGCGCAGGGGCGACCGCCCGGACCCCGGCGTCGATGCTGGGGTTGCAGCGGTCCATGGGCAATGCCGCCGTCGTCCAGATGCTGGCCGACGAGCGGCACAGTCATGGTGCGTCGTGTGGTCACCCGGTGAATGCGAGGGCGCCGGGCACGGTACCCGGAGCCGCGGCCTCTCGCGCCGTGCAGCGTCGTGCGCGCGCGGCTGAGCACGGTGACGAGGCCGAGGAGCAGCGTCAGGCCCAGAACGTGCGTGAGGTGCTGAACTCTCCGGGGCGACCGCTGGACGGGCCGACGCTGGGCGAGATGCAGGCACGGCACGGTGGTGCGGACTTCTCCAGTGTGCGGATGCATGACGACGCGAAGGCGCAGCGTTCGGCGGCCGAGATCGGGGCCCGTGCGTACACCTCGGGCGAGAACATCGTGCGGGGGAAGGGCGGCTTCGACAAGAAGACCCTGGCGCACGAACTGAAGCACGTTCTTCAGCAACGCGAGGGCCCGGTCGCGGGGACGCCGACCGGGGGCGGGCTGACCATGAGCGACAAGAGCGACCACCACGAGCGGGAGGCCGAGGCCTCCTCGAACGAGGTCATGGCCGGCCCCGTGCCCGTGCAGTCGGCGCCGGGGACGGACAGCGCGGCGTACGCGCCCCTGGACGCGGTGCAGCGGTCGGCGTCACAGCCGGGGAGCGCTGAGTCCGGGCCCCTGGATGTCGTGCAGCGGGCCAAGACCAAAGAAGAGAGCTCGAAGAAATCGGGGAAGCGGAAGGCGGACCGGGACAAGGGAGAGAGTCCGCCGCGTGAGCGGCGGAAGACCCGCGCCAGCGAACGTCCTGAGGCGGATCTGGACAAGCCGACCCTGACCTTCTCCTCCTCCTATGTCGGCGATGAGATCCAGAATCTCAATTTCGACACGAACATCGGATTCCAGCAGACCGCCACCTTGCACAATCCCGCGAACGCGACATCGAGCGTCGCCGCCAACTACATTTTCTGGCAGGAGGTCACCGACTCGTTCGAGCAGGTCGTGGAGAGCGAGGGACTCAACCGGGGCCGCCGTCGAAGCCGGCGCTGGGAGGTGGACGGCCCGTTCCATCCGGACTATGACGACTGGAGCATCACCAACGGGCAGCAGGCGATCTCCTTCCACGACTCGCCCGGTTTCACCGGGAACGTGAGGATGTCCGACGGGTACTTCCTGAAGTCCTACCAGGTCCAGTTCCGCTGGAAGGTCGCCAAGAACACCGGCGGGACCCACCGGAACACGGCTGCCGGATGGACCAGCCCCGTGATGACGCACACGGCGACGTCGCAGTTCGACCCCGCGAATGCGACCGACTCGTCCCATGTCATCCATCAGGCCGCCGGAGACGCCACGTGGCAGGTCGACCTCTCCGGGACATAGAAGGCGTGAAGGGGACGGCCGGGCCGGTCACACGGGCTCTTCCGTACCGCTGTTCAGCACGGCCGGAAGGTCTGCCCGCCGCCGTATGCCGAGTTTGCGGTAGGTGCTGGTCAGGTGGGTCTCCACGGTCCGCAGTGCCAGGTGCAGCAGGCCGGAGATCTCGGCGTTCGTCCGGCCGTCGGCGGCCAGTGCGGCGATCCGGCGTTCGCCGGCGGTCAGTGAGCCCGGGCCCGTGAGGGAGGCGTTCCTGCGGCGGGTCCCGCTGGCGCGCAGGGCCAGTTCCGCGGTGCCCGACAGCCGGACCGCGCCGAGCCGTTCGGCCAGTGTCGCGGCCTCCCGGAGCAGCGGACGGGCCCGGCGGGGCTGGCCGGCGGCCGTGAGCTGGAGGCCGTGGGTGATGAGCGCGGGGATCAGCTCGACGTCGAGCGAGGTGCCGCGCAGGATGCCGACGGCCTCAGCCGTGAGTTCGAGACCGCGTCGGCCGCCGGTGGCCGCGCCCAGGACGCGCAGCGCGCGGCCCTGGACCCGGGGGGTGCCCCATACGGCGGCGTACCGGCTCTCCTCCTCGGCGAGCGCGAGGGCCGGCGGCGCGTCCCCCAGCAGGAGATGGCATTCGGCGGCGGCCGAGCGCCACGGTGTGACGAGGGGACTCTCCACGTCGCGCCCGATCTGGCGCCTGCCGCACTCCCGGAAGTCGGCCAGGGCCCCCGCCGGATCCCCGACGGACGCACGCAGGACGCCGCGCGCGTAGAGGAACCGGTTCAGCTCCCAACCTTCGTGCGTCTCCTCGACCCTGATACCGGCGATGAGCCGTCCGGCCTCGGCGGAACGGCCGCACTCGACGAGGGCGATGACGCGATGGGCCAGGAAGTTGCTCACACCGGTACGGGCCGTGTCGCCCGGCGTCCGTAAGCTGTCGGCGGTCTCCTCCAGCACCCGCTGGAAGTGGCCGCGGGCGGCGGCGGTGTCCACCCGCGAGTTGAGCAGCGACCGGTGGACGGGGTGCAGTGGCGTCAGCCAGTGCTCGGTCAGCCCGGCCCTGATGAGACGTTCGGCGTCGTCCGGCGCGTCGGCCCACTGCGTCACGGCGGCGGCCGTGGCCAGCAGGTACGGCACCAGCAGCGGCTCCTCCGGGGTCGTCAGCAGCCGCCGGATCTGCCGCACGGCCGACTCCGCGGACAGCAGCCCGGCCGCCGCCCGGTACCGGATCAGCAGGGCGCGCAGGGCCGGGTTGATGCCTTCCGGGGCGTGCTCGGCGCGCTCGCGGAGCCGCGTGTAGACGGCCCGCCGGATCTCCGGGTCGTGGTCGGAGAAGAACGCCGACGCCGTCTCGACCGTGCGGGCGAGAACGGGTTCCGCGTCCAGCGGGCCCAGATCACGCATGACGTCGAGCGCGGCGTGCGTCCTGCCCCGGTTGGCCAGGGCGTTGCCCAGGTTGACCGCGGCCAGCACCCGCTTCCTGGGCTGTTCCTGGAGGCGCAGCGCCTCCGCCAGCCGGGGTATCCCGCCGGTCCGCAGGGTGGCGAACTCCAGCGCGCCGAGTTCGGTGAGTACCGCGGCCCGGCGCTCGCGCGGCATCGGTTCGTCGAGCGCGCGGCGCAGATAGAGCGCGGCGGCGCCGGTCCTGCCGGCCCTGGACGCGTCGGCTGCCGCGTCCAGGAGGGCCTTGTCGACGGCCGCCCTGCCTCCGGCCGCGCCGGCGGGGGTGGTCCGCAGCAGATGCCCGGCCACCGCTTCGGCGCCGTCGCCCCGGCGTTGGCGCAGTTCGGCCGCGCGGTGGTGCAGGGCCTGCCGGTGCGAGCGGGGCCAGCCGTCGAGGACCGCACCGCGCAGCAGGGGATGGGCGAAGCGCGGGACGCCGGTGCCTGGGGAGCGGCTCAGCAGCCCGAGCCGGATCATCGCGGTGATCCAGCCGCCGACGCGGTCGGGGTCGGCTCCGGTGAGTTCGGCGAGGAAGTCGCCGAAGTCGTGCCCCGGGACCGGTGCGTTGTGCGCGTCGGGTCCCGGGGGGAGGCCGGGTGCTTCAGGGCCGTCGGGAAACCCGTACTCCCCCTTCTCCGTCCTCCCCTCGTCGTGCCGCTCCGGTGCCGAGTCCTCCAGCTCCGCGAGCGCGCGGGCCACCGTGGTGCTCCCGGGGCCGGTGTTCGTCAGCCACCAGGAGACCGCCGCCACGAACGCCCCGGGGTACAGCTCGGCGCAACTCTGCGGCAGTCGTGGCTCCGGGCCGCCGTTGTCCGCCCCGACCTGCGGGAAGACCACCCGCAGGTCGTCGAGGAGCGAGCGCAGCAGCAGCGGATTGCCCGCGCCCGCTCGTACGCAGCCGTCCACCCAGGTGTCGCTGGTGTCCGCGCCCAGGACGCCGCGTACCAACTCCTCGGCGGCGGCACGGCTCAGTGGCGCCACCGCGTGCATCCGGACCACGCCGGGGGGCAGCGAGTACGCGAGGCCCGGCGTGGGCGGGGCGATGTCGTACTGGCCCCGTTCGGTGACCACCATCAGGACCGGCATCCCGGCCAGCCGTCGGGCTGCCTCGGTCAGCCAGCTCCGGGAGGGCTGGTCGGCGAGGTGCGCGTCGTCCACGGCGACCAACAGGGGCGACTCGGCCGCAAGCTCGCACAGCAACCGCCACAGGCGGGACGAGGAGGTCCGGTGGTCCGCCTCCTCGGGGGCGTTGTGGAGGTCATCGGGATCGGACGGTGCGTTCAGAAGCTGCCGTACGAGGGCGAGGGGCGCGCGGGGGCACTCGGCGGAGGCGTGGACCCGCAGCACCCGCATGCCGAGCTTCGCGCCCTTTTCGGCGGCGGCCTCCAGCAGTGCGCTGCGGCCCGTCCCGGTGGGCGCGCGGAACAGGACGAGCCGTCCGGACCCGCTCAGGGCCCTCTCGGCCTCCGCTGCCAGCAGATCCAGCGCGGACTCACGTTCCAGCAGCCCGGCGGAGACGGGTCCCGGGGCCGGCGGCGTGGCCGGAACCGTCGGACTGGGCCATGGCTGATTCGATCCCACTGTCATCAGAACCTGCCGCCGATCTCGTGGTCGGTCTCGTGGTAACCCACGGTGTTGGTCGTCCCATCGACAAAGGAAGGATGGTGCGGGCATGGTCTGTTCCGTTGAGCAAGACGCGAGGTCGTATAGGCATGGTTCTTCGAAACCCGAGCAGAATCCCGGTGGAGGTCCACGCGTCCGACCCGCTCTCCCTCGACGGAGCGGTCAGCCAGCTTCGCCGGCACTCCGAGGTGGAGCTGGTCGAGGAGGGCGAGAGCCGGCCGGGCACGGTCGCTGTCCTGCTCGCCGAGGTGCTGGACGAACCCACGCTGTCGCGGCTGAGACGACTGACCCGCGCTGACGGCACCAACGCCGTCCTCGTCACGAGCCTCATCCGCGAGGCAGAGCTGCTCCAGGTGATCGAGTACGGGGTCGGCGCGATCGTCTGGCGGCGCGAGGCCACCGGCCACCGCCTTCTCCAGGCGGTCCTCGCGGCTTCCCGGGGCGACGGTGACCTTCCGTCGGACCTGCTGGGCCGGCTGATAGCCCAGGTCGGCACGTTGCAGCGCGGCACGACCAGCGTGTCGGGGGCCACGGCGTCCGGCTTGGCGCCACGCGAGGTCGATGTGCTCCGGCTGGTGGCCGAGGGGATGGATACGGGAGAGATCGCCGGCAAGCTCTCCTACTCCGAACGCACGGTCAAGAACGTCATGCACGGCCTGACGACCCGTCTACATCTCCGCAACCGCGCACATGCCGTGGCCTATGCCTTGCGAGAAGGTTACATCTGATGCCCCCTGCACCGATTCAAGGGTCCCGCGGACCGGAGTTGGGCGACGCGAGGGCAACGGGGTTGCCCTGTGGTCGTCCCCCGGGTGCCTCGCGGGGTGGGCGTCCCGGCAGCCACGATGGACTGGGCTCCGCCATGCCCAGGCGCCCGTGACCGGCCGGACCGCGATCGGTGCGGCCGGGTGAAGTGACAGGCCGTACCTGATGGTTCGTTCCGTGACGGTTCGTTCGGTGACGGTTCGTTTCAGGACGACCGGTTCCCTGACGGGCGCCGACAGTGAAGGGCAGCGCGACCGTGATCCACGAGGTGGACGACATCCTGAGAGGGCTGCTCACCCGCGGCTCCTTCGCGGGGTCCGACGTCGAGGTCGCCTTCGACGCCCCGACGCGCGACTGGGCGGCCCGGCGCAACGCGCCGACCATCGACGCGTACCTCTACGACATCCGTGAGGACACCAGACGGCGCCAGCGCGGCCAGGTGGCGCTCCGCGACGAGCAGGGGATCGCCCTCAAGCAGCAGCAGCCGCCGCGCTGGTTCCGGCTCTCGTATCTCGTCACGGCCTGGACCAAGCGCCCGCAGGACGAGCACCGGATGCTCTCCGCGGTGCTGCACACGCTGCTGCCCAAGGAGATCCTTCCGCAGGAGGACCTGACCGGCACCCTCGCCGGACTCGGCCTCTCCGTCCCGCTGACCGTCGCGGGCCTGCACACCGAGGCGCGCTCGCTCGCGGAGATCTGGTCCGCGCTCGGCGGCGAACTCAAACCCTCGCTCGACGTGGTGATCACCGCACCCTTCCTGGCGTCCCCCGACTACAAGGTCGGTCCGCCCGTCACGGAGGGGCTCGGCGTCCGCGTCCGGGGGACGGATGGCGAGCCCGCCGACAGTCCCACGCGCTACCAGAGCGCGGAGATCGTCAACGCCGCCAAGGAAGCCTTCGTGCAGAAGCACGGCACGACCGGAACGCTCCCGGAGCGGCGGAAGTGAACGACCCCTCCTCATCTCCGCTGCTCGAACGGCTCGCGGGACTGCGCGAGAGGGTGGCCTTCCTCGTCGATCGGCGCAGCGCCACGGACCCGACGGCCGCCGACCCGATGCGCGGGCTGTACCTGACGCAGGACACGGTGCGGCACCTGCTGCGCAGGCGTGAGGAGGACGCGTCCCCCTCCGGCCCGGAAGAGCCTGACCTGGCGCAGGAGACAGAAGGGGCGGACGAGTCCCCGCCTTCCGACGACGACCGCCTCCACCGGCTCGCCCACTGGCTGCGCCTGAGCCCCCTCGACACCCAGATCCTGCTGATCGCGTTGGCCCCCGACCTGGACCGCACCTTCGAGTCGCTGTACGGCTACCTCAACGACGACGTCACCCAACGCCGGGCGACCGTCACGCTCGCGCTCGACCTGTGCGGGCTGCCCGCGCACTCCGCCGTCGGACGGTCCCGGTTCCATCCGGGCGCGCGGCTGCTCGCGTGGGGGCTGATCGAGGTGGACGACCCCGAACGCCCCTTCCTCAGCCGCTCCTTGCGCGTTCCCGACCGGGTCGTGGCGCACCTGCTCGGTGACGACACGCCGGACCCGGCGCTGGAGGGGACCGTACGCCCGCTTCCGCACCGGCCCGCGGCAGGGGCCGTCAAGAGCCCGGCGAGCCCGCAGGGCACGGTGACCGCGGGCACGTCGGACAGCGTCGACCCGCTGACACGGACACTGGCCGGGCACCTCGCGGCCCGCCCGCTCACGGTCTACCTGCGGGAGCACCGCGACGGCGACGGGCTCGCCTGCGCCACCTCCGCCCTGGGCGCGGCCGGTATCCCGGCCATGCATCTCGTGCCGGGGGGCCGCTCGGGCGACCACCGCCCCGAGGAGCACGCGCCGGCGGAACGCACGAGGGGAGAGCGCCTCCCGTACCGGGAACTGCTCCGCGAGGCGCGGCTGACGGGTCGCGCGATCGTGGTGACCTCGCTGCCCGAGAAGCCCGAGGAGCTGATGCGGGCGCTCGCGGTGAACGATGTCCCGGTCCTGTTCGCGGACCCGCGCCCGTACGACCCGCAGTGGTGCGACAGCGGGCGTGATCCGCTCGTGCTGGACGCGCCCCGGCAGCGTGCCGGCGATCTCGACGCCTGGCGGGCGGCGCTCGGCCCCGAGGAGCCGCGGTTCGACCTGGCGCCGGTCGTCGCCGCGTACCGGCTCGGGCCCGGCGGGATCAACCGCGCGTCCCGCGCGGCGCTGGACCTCGCCGCGTTCGACGGCACTGAGCTGTCCGCCGCGCATGTGCGGCTCGCCGCCCGGCAGCAGTCCGCGTCGGGCCTTGAGCGGCACGCCCGCCGTATCCGGCCCGACGTCGGCTGGAACGATCTCGTCCTGCCCAGGGGCCCGCTGGCGCAACTGCAGGAACTCGTCCTGCGCGCCCGACACCGCGACCGGGTGCTCGGCGACTGGCGGCTGAGCGCGGGCGGCGGGCGCGGGCGGGGCGTGGTGGGGCTGTTCGCGGGCGATTCCGGGACCGGGAAGACGCTCTCCGCCGAAGTGGTCGCGGCGGAACTCGGCCTCGACCTCTACGTCGTGCAGCTGCCGTCCATCGTGGACAAGTACGTCGGTGAGACGGAGAAGAACCTGGAGCGGATCTTCACCGAGGCCGACCGTACGGACGCGGTGCTGCTCTTCGACGAGGCCGATGCCGTCTTCGGCAAGCGCTCCGAGGTCAGCAGCTCCAACGACCGCCACGCGAACATGGAGAGCGCCTATCTCCTCCAGCGCCTGGAGTCGTTCGACGGTATCGCCCTGCTGACCACCAACCTGCGCTCCAACATCGACGACGCCTTCACCCGCCGACTGGACCTGGTGGTCGACTTCCCGTTCCCCGACCAGGAGCAGCGCCTCGCCCTCTGGCGGCACAGCCTCGCCCATGTCCCGTGCGCCGACGACATCGATCCGGCTGGCTGCGCACGGGACTTCGAGCTGGCGGGCGGCTCGATCCGCAGCGCGGTCGTCACAGCCGCGTACGCGGCGGCGGACCGCGGCGACGGCGTATCGACGGCGGACCTGCTGGCGGGCGCCCGGCGCGAATACCGCAAGGCGGGCCGGCTGGTCCTGGACGACGTGTCCTGGTAGTCCGCGTTCGCGCCGCGGGCCCCGTGGCAGCGAGCGACGAGCCGGGGTGTCTACTTCATCGGTGCCGGGAGCCAGTCCTTGGCCGTCACGGTGCCCGGTGTGTCCTGCGTATGGACCCAGCCCAACTTCGTCTTCGCGAGAGTCGTCTCGTCGAGCACCCCGGTCTGCTCGGCGCCGAACTGGCCCTGGTATTCCTTGATCCGGTCCGTGTCGGCCTGAGTCGACTTCTCCCGGAGCTGTTTGGTCCTGCGCAGATATTCGATGTTGGCCTTCGTGTACTTCACCGTCGTGACCAGGTCGCCGTCGTCGAAGTCGCCCTGAGTGCCCCAGAGCAGGATGTTCCGCACCCAGGGCACCTCCGGACTGAGCTCGTTCGGATTCAGCGGCAGTGACTTCGTCGCGGTGAAGTGCGCCGCCAGGAGCGCGGTCATCGTGGTCCGGCCCAGGTTTCCGAGCCCGTCGGTCTTCACCAACTGGCTGAACTGGCCGTACCTCGAGTCGCTGGCCTGCTGGAAGCACTTCAGCGCCTGCCCGGTCGCCATGTCCAGCTTGCCCACCGTGTGCGCAGCCGTCAGCTTGCAGCCGCCCGCCCCCTCGGCCAGTCGTTCCTGTGCGAACTGCACGAAGAGGTTCGGCTTGTCCTTCGACGTGATGGGCAGCGGATCCCGCGCGGGTTCGACCGCGGCCGGGGGCTTCTTCGCTCCGCCTCCTCCACCGCCGGCGGCCGGCATCTTCGGCTGCACGGTGGGCGCGGCTTCCGGCGTGGGCTTCTTGGCCGGCTGCTCCGACGGTTCCCCCGGCAGCGCGGTGGCGGCCGTCTGCTGGAGCTTCTCCTGCGCGAGGGTGCGGACCGGTGCCTTGTAGGCGAGCCAGAGGATGAGGCCGGTGACGGTGAGGGCGAGCAGCAGACTCAGCGTGGTCATCAGCCACATGGGCAGCAGGGTGCGCTGCACGTAGGTGCCGTTCACCACCAGGGGCTCGAACCCCGAGCGCCGCACCGACAGCTCGTACGGCCGCTGCTGCTTCTGCCCCACCCAGGTGATCTGCCGGGGCTTGAGAGTCGCCTTGACGAAGGCGGCGCGACCGGGCGCGATCTGGACGCTGGCCGGGACGATCTCGTACGAGAGGTCGTCGCTGTTCTTGTCACCGCCGCCGATCGACGCCGTGAGCACGGTGTTGCCGAGGTTGTCGACGGCGAGCTTGGGCCGGCCCCTGAAGCGTCCCTTGACGGTCTGCGGGACCAGCTCGGCCCGCACCTCCATGAACGTGGTGAACGTGATGTTGCCCTCGGTGACCGTGGCGGCCCCGGGGTGCTCGGTGGGCAGGATGCGCACACCGTAGGGGTGCGGTCCCGCGGTCGCGTCCGGGGTACGGGGCGGTGCGACCGTCAGCTCGACGATTCCCGTGGTTCCCGGAAAGAGCCTGATGGACGGGGGTTCCACCGAGACGTACGGTGCGATGTCGCCGACCGCCTCGAAACGGTACTCGTCGACGATGTCGCTGGTGTTGCGCAGACGCAGCCGTACGGTGGTGCTGCTGCCCGGGTCGACCGTGGTCGAGGCGGGCTCCAGGGATGTCCAGGTTGTCACCCGATGGACGCTACTGCCCACGGGAGAGGCGGCATCAGAGGCAGCCGGGTAGCGCCGCTGCCCGAAAGGTAGCGCTCGCTGCCCTCGAACACCCCCGCGTCCACCTGTTGTCGAGGGGGGCGGGACCGCGCCCGAGGCCGAGCCGCACGGTGCGGCACCTGGCGCGGCACGGGTACGGCCCGCGGGGAGCTCCGGTGACGGCGGCGGCCCCGCGGCCCTCTTCACCTTGCCCCTGGGGACATAGTCGGTGCCCTGGGTAAGGCACTGGAGGACGTATACCCGGTCACGCACCGGCCGCGAGGGTGGGTCTGGTCTTGTCTTGGTACCCCGAGGAGAGCAGAGCATGCCGTCTTACCTGTCGCCGGGCGTATACGTGGAAGAGGTGGCCAGCGGCTCTCGTCCCATCGAGGGGGTCGGCACCTCGGTGGCCGCATTCGTCGGGCTGGCGCCCGAGGGCCCACTGAACGAACCGACGCTGGTCACCAACTGGACGCAGTACGTCGCCTCCTTCGGCGAGTTCACCGACGGCTACTTCCTGGCGCACTCGGTGTACGGCTTCTTCAACAACGGCGGGTCCGCCGCCTATGTGGTCCGGGTGGGCGGGACGCCCGGCGGAGTGGCGGGCGCGCCGGGCGAAGGCGCCGACCCGGTCGGCGGACGGCGTGGCCGGTCGTCGGTCGCAAGCGGTGCGGCGGCCCCCGCCGCGCTCACTGCCGGGCAGGCGCAGGCACTGGGGACGTTCAAGGTGTCGGCCGTCGCACCCGGCGAGAGCGGCACGCTCAGCGTCGAGGTCACGGACGCCGAGGGCGAGGGCCCCGCCGAGCGGTTCCGGCTGCTGGTCAAGGACGGCGCGAAGGCCGTCGAGACCTTCGACGTCTCGGCGAAGAAGGGCGCCCGCAACTATGTGGTCACCCAGGTCAAGGAACACTCCAAGCTGATCTCCGTGCAGGAGGGCGTCGCGGCCTCGCAACTCGCCCGCCCCGACAACCAGACGGTCGCGCTCGAGGCGCCGGTCGCCGCCCCGCAGACCCCCGCGGTCCCGGACGCGGTGGAGGACGAGTCCGTCGGCATCGCCGAGTACCTGGGCGACTCCTCGGACCGTACCGGCTTCGGCGGCCTCGAAGCCGTGGACGAGATCTCGATGGTCGCCGTCCCCGACCTGATGGCCGCCTACCAGCGCGGCGCGATCGACCTGGACGCCGTGAAGGCCGTCCAGCTCGGTCTGATCGCCCACTGCGAACTGATGGGCGACCGGCTCGCGATCATCGACCCGCCGCCCGGCCTCAATGCCCGGCAGATCAGGGTCTGGCGTCTGGAGACGTCCAACTACGACTCCAAGTACGCCGCGCTCTACTACCCGTGGATCAAGGTCTTCGACCCGGCCAGCGGCCAGTCCCGGCTGATCCCGCCGAGCGGTCACATCGCCGGTATCTGGGCCCGCAACGACTTCGAGCGCGGCGTGCACAAGGCCCCCGCCAACGAGGTCATCCGCGGCGCTGTCGACCTGGAGATGCAGATCACCCGGGGCGAGCAGGACCTGCTCAACCCGATCGGCGTCAACTGCATCCGTACCTTCCCCGGCCGCGGCATCCGCGTCTGGGGTGCGCGCACCCTCTCCTCCGACCCGGCCTGGCGCTACCTCAACGTCCGCAGGTACTTCAACTACCTGGAGGAGTCGATCCTCAACGGCACGCAGTGGGTCGTGTTCGAGCCCAACGACCAGGCGTTGTGGGCCCGGATCAGGCGGAACATCTCCGCGTTCCTGGTGACGGAGTGGCGCAGCGGGGCCCTGTTCGGCGCCACGCCGGAGGACGCCTACTACGTGAAGTGCGACGCCGAGACCAACCCGGTGGAATCGGTGGATCTGGGACGGGTCATCTGCCAGATCGGTGTCTCACCGGTCAAGCCGGCGGAGTTCGTGATCTTCCGGCTGGCCCAGTTCTCCGGCGGCAGCGGCGAGTTGGAGGAGTAGAACGTCCCACACCCGCGAGCTTCCCTTGACAGCTCGTTCAGCTCGTTCAGCTCGTTCAGCCACAGGCCCCAGCACCAGTAGAAGGAACGGCTTTCATGAGTCTCTCTCAGGGTGACGCCCTCACAACCCACAACTTCGGCCTCCAGATCGACGGAGTCATGGTCGAGTACCTCCACGCCGTGGGCGAGGTGGGGATGGAACAGGACGTCATCGAGTACCAGCAGGTCTCGGCGAACGGCCAGCCGATCACCAGGAAGATGCCCGGCGTGAAGAAGGCCGGGGAGACCACGGTCACGCGCGGTATGGAGCAGTCCACCGCCTTCACCGAGTGGATCAACGCTTCACTGCGCGGCGACATGGGCTCGGCCCGCAAGAACGCGAGCATCATCTACATGGACTACCAGTACAACCCGGTCCGCCGTCAGCACCTGCGCAACGCCTGGTGCACCAAGGTGATGGGCGCGGCGGCGACGGCGGGCGAAGCCTCCGTGATGACCGAGACCGTCACGATCGTCTACGAAGAGCTGGTCACTGAGTAATGCGCCGCGGACCTGCCAGGCCCGCCATCGACGCCGCTGCCGCCACCTCCGCTTACGCGGACGTGGCGGCCCCGGCCGTCGCACCGGCGGAAGCACCGCCCGCACGGCAGCAGTTGCGAACCGAGTTCGCGTTCGAGTTGCCCCGCGGGTACGTGGACGACATGGGAACCGTGCATCGCGAGGGCGTGATGCGACTGGCGACCGCCCGGGACGAGCTGATCCCGCTGCGGGACATGCGGGTGCAGGAGAACCCCGCGTATCTCTCGGTGGTACTGCTCGGCCGGGTCATCACCCAGTTGGGCACCGTGGCACACATGCACGACGGTGTGGTGGAGAACATGTTCGCCTCCGACCTCGCCTTTCTGCAGGACTTCTACCGGCAGGTCAACGCCGAGGGCCACACCAGGGCCGGCGTCTCCTGCCCGCACTGCGAGCAGCCGTTCGAGGTCGAGCTCGGCGGGAGCCGCCTGGGGGAATCGTGACGTACGCGACCGACCGGATCCATGAGGAGATCGCGTACATCGCTTACCACTTCCACTGGAACTTGGACGACATCCTGGACCTCGAACACCGTGAGCGGCGGCGATATGCCGAGCAGATCGCCACGTTGGTGACGCGTGCTGCAACGGAGCGGTGATGGGCATATTCGACCGGGTCAAGGGCCGGGAGCGGGGCGGGGGCGGTACCGTGCCGAGCCCCGTCCACGAGGTGTCCGCCGGCGACGGTGCCGCTGCGAGCACCGGCGCCGGGGAAACCGGTGGTTCCGGTAGTTCCGGACGGGGACGTGGCTGGGCCGGCCTGCCACCGATCCAGCGCGCGATGCTGGAGCCGTCGCGGCAGACGGTCGCGTCCGCGGATTTCGCCGGCTCCCTGAGCACCTGGCAGAACCCCTCCTTCTCCGGGACGCTCTCGCACGCCGTCCTGGACGGTGCCCCGACCGGTCTCATCAAGGACACGCTGTCGTTCGCCGGGGGGTCCGGGCCGGGCAGCCCCGGCGAGACCTGGCTCTCTCCGCCGGCCGCTGTCGTCGAGCACCGTGACGGAGGGGACGGCGATGCGCGCGGTCCGGCCCGCGCGCAGAGTCCCTCGGTCCAGCGCGCCCTGGGTCCGCGGGGCGCCCCCGCACGGCCCCGGCCGCGGCCCGCGCCCACGGCGCTGACCCGGGCTTCCGCCCCGAGCGCGGGGCAACGCAGGGCGCTACCCGCGGTGGCAGTGGTGGCGACGGCGCCGAGCAGGACGACGGCTGCCCCGGCAGCTGCCGGGGCAGCCGCACGGACGTCCGCGCCCACCTCCGCACCCACGTCTGCTCCGACGCCTGTCCGGGTGTCGGAGCCCGCGTCCTCGTCGTCCGCCAACTCCTCACCGGCGCCCTCCCCCAGCTCTCCTCTTCCTCCTCTCCCGCCTCCCTCCGTGACCCCGGCGGCCGCTGTTCGCGTCCAGCGCTCGGAGGGGGATCAGGACGGCCCCCGCGGCGGCTCGGCGCGGATCGAGCCGCCGGGCCCCCGGCGGTCGGGTCCGACGGGCGAGCCCAAGGCAACGCCCCCTGCGGACCGGACCCCTCCGGCTCACACCACCTCATTCCCCGTACAGCGACGTGAGGCGAGCGCTCCCGGCCCGGCGGCCGGACCGGCGGCCCCCGCGCCCCCTCGGCGCCCGAGGCTCGGGCCTCCGCTGTCGGGACCTGTGGTTTCGCCGACTTCACGGGCACCGCACACTGCACCGACACCGCAGCCTGCGCCGACCTCGCAGCCTGCACCGGTACAGCAGCGTCATGACAGCGCCGGCCCCGTCGTGCGACCGTCCCCGCAAGGACCGAATCCGCCCGTGGCTCCGCCGCCGGGCATCTCCGGGGGCGAAGCGCCGTCGAGTCGGGTGAGCGCGTCCGGCGATGACGGGAACGGCGGAACGCCGCCCGTACAGAGGACACCGGCAGCCGGGCCGCCCGCTGTGGCGCGCCCGTCCGGGACGTCCGGGACGTCCGGGACAGGCACGCCCGGCGCCAGTACACCCGGAGCCCCTGCGTCCGGGCCTCGTCCTGCCGTCCGGCCGAGGCTGGGCGCTCCGGTGAGTGGACCTGTCGGCGGTCAGGCGGCGAACCCGGCGGCTGCCCCGGCCGTGCGTCGCCAGATCGGTGCCCCGGCTCCCGGTGGCACACCCCTCGTGCAGAGGTCCCCGATGTCCGGCGGGCCGCCGAGTACCCCGGTGCCGCCATCCGTACGGCCGGCCGCGCGGCCGGCTCCGGACCCCGCTGCGCCCGCTACCACTCCCCCACCGGAGTTGCCCGTACAGCGGCGCGACCTCACTGACCGCGCGTCATCGAGTGAGCGTCGGGCGACACCCACCGGGGCCGGTTCGGCCGGCCCGGTCACCGGAGCCGACTCCTCCAAGTCCCTCGACTTCCCCGCAATCTCAAGCCCTTCCCTTTCCGGTACGGGTGCGAGCGGCGCCGTGCCACAGCCCGGCACCGCCGCCGGGCGTCCCGTCGTTCCGACGCGTGCGCAGTCCGCGGCGACGCCCGGTGCGGCTACGGGGACTGCCGCCGGCCCGCTGCCGGTGCAGCGGCTCGCCACCCCGGGGAGAGCCCCCAGTGGTGACGCGCCGACGCCGAGCGGCCCGGGTGGTGGGTCCGGCCCTGCGGGGAAACCGCCGCTGGGACGGCTTCCCGCGCCTGGCCCTCGTGCGAGCGCCCCTCCGGTTTCTCCACGTCCGGCTGCGGTTCGCAGTCCCGGTCCGGCAGCCACCGGTCCGGCAGGTGGTGGTGGCGCGTCGGCGCCCAGCGCTCCCGTTCGGCCGCCGATCGGCACCGGCGGGAGCGGCGCCGACAAGGCGACGCAGTCGACGAGTTCGACGCGGCCCGTTGTGGCGAGCGGATCCGGAGTCCCCCTGTCGGTGGGCGCGCTTCCGACGCAGCGGGCAGCAGTGCCCACCGTGCCGGTGCGGTGGCCGGGAACGACCTCCGACGCCACGCCCGTGAGTCGCCCACGGTCGGTGCCGGTACTCGGTGCCCGTCCCGCTTCCGGTTCCCTGCCCGTTTCCCTGCCCGGTTCCGCGGGGGGAGAGCCGCTGCGCCCCGCCGTGAACGCCGCATCCGGATCCGGTCGTCCGGGTGGCTCGCCGCGAGTGCAGCGGTCGTCCCTTGCCCCGGCCCGCACCTCCGCTCCGGCCCCCCGTACCTCCGTGGCCCCGACGAGCGCCCTGCCATCCGTGGTGCGGGCGCCCGCCGTACCCCTGGCGTCGGCCGACGTGTCATCGGCGTCGCGGCCACAGCCGATTCGGGTCGCCCCGCTGGTGGGGTCCTCAAGGCCGGTCCCGGTTGCCGGGTTCACACCGTCGCCGACGGGCAACCCTGCGGCGGCCGCCTCTCCGCGCGCTGTGCAGCGGGCCACCGCTCCCGGAGCACCCGCGCTCCCGGGCGTCCGCAGTGCCGTACGACCGCCGTCGCCGGCCACCGCGCCGCCGACGCATAGCGCCCCGACTCCGGTGCGTCTGCACCGCATTCAGACCGCGACCACCGGCAGCGGCACCGGCACCGGCACCGGCACTGCCACCGTCGGCACTCGTCACCCTGCCGTGCAGCGTTTCGTGGCGCCGTCGCCGGCCGCCCCGTCTGCCACGGTCCGTCCGGTGCCGCGGACAGCCGCCCGTCCCCTGACCACTCCCACCGCGGCGCCCGCGCGACGCGGCGACGAAGGGCACCATCCCCATAGCGTCACGTCGGTCCTCCCGGTCGTTCAGCGCTCCGCGTCGGCGCCGCCCGTCCCGGGCGGGACCGCCCGTCCGCCGGTGAGGGACACTCCCGACGGCTCCGGTCGCTCCGATGCCTCCGATGCCCCCAGAGCTTCCGCTGATGCCCCGACCGCCTCCGTGGCCCGGCCGGTCCGCAGCGCTGTCGTGTCCCTGGCGCCGACCCGGCCCGTACCGGCCGCCGCACTCCCGGTGCAGCGGGCGGCGCCCGCTGTCCCGGCCGGGCGGCCCTCTCCGGCCGCGGCGCCTACGCCGGCCCGCGCAGCGGCCCCCGCCACCGCGCGGGTGTCCGCCCCGCGCCGCGCCACGTCCGTCGCGGTGCAACGCGGTGGCGACGGCGGGGGGTCCTCGGACAAGCCCGCGCCCTCCGTGACGAGCCAGTTGAAGCCGCGTGAGTTGAAGGAGGACCAGGTGGCCGAGCTGGTCCACCGGCTGATCGGGCCGATGACACGGTTGCTGCGCACCGAGCTACGGCTCGACCGCGAGCGGATCGGCAAGCTGCGCGACCCACGCCACTGACGGGCCCGCGAGAGCCGAGCCGCACGACCTGTCACGTAGCCCGTAAACCGTGAGCCGTAAGCCGTAAGCCGTGAGCCCGTAAGTCCAGACCCCGCCCCATGCTCCACCGCCTCAACCCCGAACCCCGCGTGGAACCGCAGGAAGGCCCCACCCGATGCCCCAGGAACTCGACGCAGGCTCCACCATCTTCTTCAACCTCACCATCGACGGTGAGAGCCTGGGCAACTTCAACGGTTGTGAAGGGCTCTCCTCCCAGGTCGAGATCGAGCAGCGGCAGGAGGGCGGCAACAACGGATTCGTCTGGCAGCTGCCCACCCGTGTCACCTTCTCCAACATCACGCTGACCCGGCCCCTCACCGAGGCCACCGCGAAGGTGGCGGAGTGGATCTCCTCCGTGACCACGGGAGTGACCCGGCCCACCGGACAGATCGCCGCGCTGCGCGCCGACGGCTCGATGGTCGCCCAGTGGGGGCTGATCGACGTACTCCCGGTGAGCTGGCGCGGTCCTTCCTTCGACCCGGGCAGCCCCGCCGTGGCCACCGAGGTCCTGGAGATCGCCCATCACGGATTCACGGACGCGGGGGAGGTGTAGCCGATGAAGCTCCCCAGCTTCGGCATCGGCGACAGCCTGGTGCGGGCGACGCTCGCCATCCATCAGCCACCGATCGGCAGCAGCACCCGCCCCGGCGCGCTCATGAAGACGTTCAACTTCGACTTCAACCCGTCCCAGTTGTCGCTCACCCGCAGGGCTCTGTGGAAGACCACGCCCACCGCCGCGGTGCGGGACGGCGCGGTCCCGGAGTTCATGGGGCCCGAGCCCCGGGAGATGACGGTCGAGATCTTCCTCGACCGCTCCGACAACCCGGACAGCAACGACGTGCGCAAGAAGGTCGAAGCCCTCTTCTCCTGCTGCGAGACGACCACCGCCAGCATCGCGGCGAACCAGCCGTCGACCCCGTGGGTGGTCTTCGAGTGGGGTGCCTTCTCCACCGCCCGCTTCAACGCGTACGTCGCCTCCGTGGAAGCCACGTACACCCTCTTCAACACCAATGGGATGCCGATCCGGGCCGTCTGCCAGGTGAACCTGCACGAGATTCCGAGCAGCACTCTCGGCCAGAACCCCACCTCCGGCGCGCTCACCACCCGCCGGGTGCACCGGGTCGTGGCCGGCGACTCGCTCCCCCTCCTCGCTTGGCGCGAGTACGGGGACGCCACCGTGTGGCGCACGATCGCCGAGGCCAACGGCATCGACGACCCGAAGGCGCTGACGCCCGGTGTGGAACTGATGCTGCCCGCCGCGGAAGAGGTCGGCGTCTGATGTCCGACATCGGCTTCTCCAACATCCTCACGGTGCAGATCGCCGGCACGAAGCTCAAGTCCCCGGAGAACAGGAAACTGGTCGCGGGCCGGGTCGACTTCGGCGCGGGTGTGCCCGGCGCGTTCCAGCTCACCTTCCGCGACGAGAAGAAGGACATCCTCGCCAAGCTGAACGTCGAGATCGGCGTGCCCGTGGTCATCGCGCCCCTCTCCGACGGCAAGGGCACGCCGCTGATCACCGGAGAGGTCACCGCGCTGGAGACCGACTACGACCGCACCGGCACCTTCACCATCATCCGCGGTTACGACAAGGGCCACCGCATGCTGCGGCAGCGCAGGGTCGCGGCGTACAAGAACAAGACCGCCACCGAGATCGCCGTCGAGTTGGCGCGCAAGAGCGGCCTTCCGATGGGGAAGACCCAACCGACGAAGGGCCAGTACGAGTTCATCAGCCAGGCCAACGTCACCGACTGGGACTTCGTCCAGCGGCTCGCGGACGAGAACGAGATGGTGATGTCCATCAACTCGAGGGGCAGATTCCAGTTCGTCAAGCGGCAACGGGCGGCGCTGGCTCCCCCGGAAGGTATGCCGGGCAAACAGAGCGCGTTCGTCCTCAAGGGCGGCGAGGAGATCCTGCGCTGCCGCGCGGCGATCACCTCGGCCGATCAGGTGACCGCAGTCGAGGCGCGTGGCTGGAACGTCACCACCAAGCGGCCCCTCGTCTACAAGGCGCCCGCTCTGGACAACCCGGGCTACGCCATCGGTGCGAAGCCGTCGCAGGCGTCCAAGACGTTCGGCAAGGCCGAGCTCGTCGAGACCGGCACGCCCTACGACAAGCTGGACGAGGTCAAACACGCCGCCGACGCCCTGTCGGACGACGTGACCTCCTCCTTCGCCGAGGTGGAGATCACGGCGCGCGGCAACACCGAACTGCGGCCCGGCGTCGCCGTCACCCTCAAGGACGTCGGCAAGCCGTTCCAGGGCAAGTACACGATCACGGCCGCCCGCCACACCTTCGGCGACCAGGAGCACTACCAGACGTTCCTGGACGTCAGCGGGCGTCAGTGGCGTTCGCTGTACGGGCTCACCTCCGGAGGCGGCGGGGCGGGTCCGGCCAGGCTGCCGAGCGTCGCCAACGCCCTGGTCACCGATATCAAGGACCCGTTGAGGCAGGGCAGGGTCAAGCTGAAGTTCCCGTGGCTGGACGACATGTACGTCAGCGACTGGACCCGGACCGTCCAGTTCGGCGGGGCCAAGGGCGGCAGCATGATCTCCCCGGACGTCGACGACGAGGTGCTGGTGGCGTTCGACCGCGGCGCCCTGGACCACCCGTACGTCATCGGCGGGCTGTACAACGGCGTCGACAAACCGGACCCCGTCGACGTGCCGGTGTACGACCCGACGCGCGGCAAGGTCACCCGGCGCACCTTGGCCGACCGCAGCAACAACCGCATCGACCTGCTCGACCAGAGCGTCGGCCTCAAGCGCGGGGTGCGGCTCTCCACCGGCGACGACCGGCTCACCATCAATCTGGACCGGACGAGGACCGAGATCGTCGTGGACAGCAAGGGAAAGGTCTCCATCAGAGGGTCCGCCGCCGTGGCCATCAACGCGGGCGGCAATCTCTCGCTGAACGCGGTGGGTTCCGTGACGATCCGCAGCGGCGGCCTGATGAACATCAACGCGGGGACCACCCTCTCCGTGAACTCGGGCGGTGTCGCGTCCGTGGCCGCCGGCGGGGCGCTCACCCTGAGGGCCGGTGCGGCCATGTCCTTGACGGCGGGTGTCTCCCTGCAGATGACCGCTGCCATCAACATCGGCCTGCAAGCGGCCACGATCAAGTCCACCGGCCTCCTCACCTCCAACCTGAAGCCGGTGCTGACCGTGGGGGGAATCTGATGGCAGAACAGTTCGTCGGCTCCGGATGGGCGTTCCCGCTGCGCATCAGCCCCACCGGCGGTATCGCCCTGGTCAGCGGGGAACGCGAGGTCGAGGAGGCCATCCGGCTCGTCCTGTCCACCGCGCCCGGAGAACGGCCGATGCGCCCCGAGTTCGGCTGCGCCATCCACGACATGGTCTTCGCGCCCGTCAACGAGGCCACTGCGGGCCGCATCCAGCACGAGGTGCACAGTTGCCTGGACCGCTGGGAACCGCGCATCGAGGTGGATGACGTCGCGGTGACGGCCGGCGCGGAGGACGGTGTGCTCTTCATCGACGTCCGCTACTCGATCACGGGCACCAACAACCCGCGCAGCCTGGTCTTCCCGTTCTACGTGATCCCCTCCCACGACGGGCCCGAGGGGTCCGGCACGCCCGACGAGCACCTTGGAAGCGACCGCTGATGGCACTGCCCTCCCCGAACCTCGACGACCGGCGCTTCCAGCAGTTCGTCGACGACGCCAAGCGCTACATCCAGCAGCGCGCCCCCGAGTGGACCGACCACAACGTCTCCGACCCGGGCGTGACCCTCGTCGAGACGGTCGCCCACATGGCCGACCAGATCGTCTACCGGCTCAACCGGGTGCCCGAGAAGAACCACCTCGCGTTCCTGGACCTCATCGGGATCACCCTCTTCCCCCCTTCCGCGGCGCGCGCCGATGTCACGTTCTGGCTGTCGGCGCCGCAACAGCAGCCCGTCGTGCTCGCGACGGGCACCGAGGTCGCCACGGTCCGTACCCAGACCGAGGACGCGGTGGTGTTCGCCACCGAGCGCGAACTCACCGTGGTGCCCTGCGAGCTGTCGTACCTCGTGGTCCAGTGGGCCGATCAGGAGGCGGTCGACCGCACCTCGGACCTCACCGAGTCCAAGGACGTGCACTGCTTCACGGACGCTCCGCGCCCCGGTGACCGCATGCTGTTCGGGCTCAGCGCCGCCGTCCCCGAGTGCGTGGTCGTCCTGGAACTCGACAGCCAGGTGGACGGTGTCGGTGTCGACCCCAGGCAGCCGCCGCTCGTCTGGGAGGCGTGGACCGCTGACGGCTGGGCCGGCTGCGACGTCGAACGGGACACCACCGGTGGACTCAACCGCCCCGGCGAGGTGGTGCTGCACGTCCCCGGCGGACACGCGCTGTCCCGCACCGGGCGGCGCGAGGCGGGCTGGCTGCGCTGCCGGGTCACCGAGCCGAAGGAGGGCCAGCCCTTCTACACCACCTCGCCCACCATCCGCTCCGCCGAGGCGTTCAGCATCGGCGGCACCACCGGCGTCGTGCACGCCGAGACGGTTCGGGACGAAGCGCTGGGCGAGAGCACCGGTCTGCCGGGCCACCGGCTGCGGCTGGCCAACAGCCCCGTCGTCGGCGACGCGCAGCCGCTGCTCCTCCAGATCGCCGAGCGCGACGGCTGGGTCGACTGGGAGACCGTCGGCCACTTCGCCGCCTCGGGCCCCGACGACCGGCACATCACCCTGGACGCGACCACCGGTGAGATCACCTTCGGCCCCTCCGTACGCGAACCGGACGGCACCCTTCGCCAGTACGGGGCCGTACCGCCCAAGGGTGCGCCCATCCGGGCCCGCCGCTACCGTACGGGTGGCGGAAAAGGGGGCAACGTCGCCAGGGGTGCCATCCAGGTCCTGCGTGACTCCATCCCGTACGTCTCCGACGTCCTCAACCGGGAGGCCGCACGCGGTGGGGTCGACGGTGAGACCGTCGAGGAGGCGAAGATCAGGGCGCCCATCACGATGAGTGGGCAGGACCGCGCCGTGACACTGCGGGACTACGAGGAACTCGCGCGCCGCGCGGCGCCCGAGACCGCGCGCATCACCTGCCTCGCGGCCGAGCCGGACGAACACGGCGCGCACGCCGTCAGGGTGCTGGTCGTCCCGCAGGCCGTGTCCGACCCGGGCGGCCGACTGCGCTTCGAGCAACTCGTCCCTGGGGACGCCCTGTTGGGGCGCATCACCCGGTTCCTGGACGACCGGCGACTGATCGGCACCCGGCTGGCGGTCGGACCGCCGTTCTACCAGGGAGTGACGGTCGTCGCGACGGTGCACGCTTTCCGCGGCAGCGACACCGACCGGGTCCGGCGGCAGGCGCACGACGCCCTGTACCGCCATCTCGACCCGTTGACCGGAGGAGCGCACGGCACGGGCTGGCCCTTCGGCCGGCCGGTGCAGGCGGGCGAGGTGTTCGCGGTGCTGCAACGGGTGCCCGGCGTCGAGCTGGTGGACGAGGTGCTGCTGCATGCCGCCGACCCGCTCAGCGGCAGGCGCGGCGACCCCACCGAGCGGATCGATCTCGAACCCTCCGCGCTCGTCTTCTCGTTCGACCACCGCGTCCGGGTGATAGGAGACGCGTCGTGAACCCCGGCGGGAGCACGCGCGGCTCCGTCGACGGGCTGGGCTCCTCGGCACCGCTGGGCGTGATGCTGCCGGCGGTGTTCGCCGAGGACGATCTCGCCCAGCGCTTCGTCGCGGGCATCGACGAGGCCCTCGCGCCGCTCCACAACGTGCTCGACTGTCTGGACGCCTACTTCACACCCTCCATCGCGCCCGCCGACTTCACCCGCTGGCTCGGCAGTTGGGTGGGCGCGGAGACCGAAGGACCGGACATGGCCGGAGGCACCGGAGAACCCCTGGAACGGGACCTGACGGAAGCCCCCCTGACCGCACCGGCCACCGGCCACCCGCAGGACACGGCGACGACGGTCGCGCTGCGCGCCGCGGTGACCTCCGCCGTACGGCTGCACCGCATCCGTGGCACCCGGCGGGGACTGTCCGAGGCGGTACGGCTCGCCTTCGGCGTGGAGCCGGAGATCAGCGAGAGCGGCGCGGCCGCCTGGGACGCCAAACCCCTGGGCCCGGTCCCCGGCGACAGCCGCCCGCATCTGCGCGTCACGGTACGGCTGCTGGAACACGACCCCGCCGCCGAGCACCGCCTGGAGCGCCTCGTAGCGGCAACTTGCCCCGCCCATATGCCTTATACGGTCCAGGTGACCGCCGCAGAAAGGACTTCCGACAGGTGACCAGCCAGCAGGCCTCCCCGTCCACGCCATCGTCTTCAACGGCCGGTGGCGACACGGGGGACACGACACGTCACTGTGCCGAATGCGGCACGCGGCCGACCCCGGGGCAGTCCTTCTGCGACGGCTGCGGCGCGGTACTGAGCTGGACCCCGGACAGCGGGGAGCGGGGAGCGGGTACGGCGAGCCGGCAGCGTGGCGCGGATCCTTCGGCCGCCGCGGACTCGGACGGGGGTACGTCGGCGGATGCGGATACCGACGACGCGGATTCTGATGCCGCTCCTGGAGCCCGGAGCACAGACCCGGTGCGCGAACCCGTACGCGGAACCGCAGGCGCCAGCGCGCCGACGGTGGCGCCCGAAGAGGAGGACGCCACCCTGCCCGCGATCCCGGCGACCCCCGCCTCCCCGGCGGCCGCGACCCCGAACTCGGACTCGGACGCAGACGCAGACGCGAGTGCGCGGGCCAGGGCGCTGCTCGTACCGGTCGCCGACCAGCGCGCCGCCGCACCGGCACCGGAAGTCGCGCCGGTCCTCCCCGGCGTGCCCGCCGCGGCCCGCCCCCGGGTCCAGGCCCCCAGGGGCGAACCGGCCGAGGACGCCGGTCCCCCGTGCCCCTGGTGCGAGGTCGGCAACCGCCCCGACCGGCACTTCTGCCGGCGTTGCGGCATGTCCCTCGCGGAGCGCCCCGGTGTCCCGGAAGCTCGGCGGCCCTGGTGGCGCCGGATGTGGAACTTCGGCAACCGCCCGGCGCCGTGGGCGGGCGAGCGCCCGAGGCTGCGCCGGGGCATCGGCCGCATCTTCACCTGGATCGTGTACGGCCTCGCACTCGGGCTGGTGATCTACGCCGCGCTCAACGTGGGTACGGCGTGGAACGCCACCCGCGACCACTTCGCGAAGCGGGTCCAGGTCACCCCGGACACCGCCGCGGCCTCCCGTACCTTCGCCGGCCACCCGCCGAAGCTGCTCTTCGACAAAATCAACAACAGTTGGTGGGGTCCCGGCGTCTCGCAGTCCGCCGACGGCGAGTGGATCGAGGCGCGCTTCCAGGAACCCACCCGTCTGCTGGACATCCTCATCACGTCCGGCATCTCCACCAAGGCCTCCGACCTCTCCCAGGCCGCGCTGCCGCACCGCATGGACGCCATCATCACCACGGCCGACGGGAAGAAGACCACGCGCCACGTCAACCTCGACCAGGTGAGCGGCCCCCAGCAGCGCAAATTCCGGGCGCAGAACGTCGTCAGCGTACGGTTCGTCATCCGCTCGGCATACAACGCGGGTGTCGACAAGCAGGTCTCGATCGCGGAGATCGAGTTCTTCACCCGCGCCATGACCAGCACCACATAGACCCCGGCCGACCTCTGCTTCTGGGGGCGGGGGCCTGCGGTGGGTCGGGGTCGGCCTCGTAGGCGGCGAGCATCGCGGCAGTGACGTCGAGGGCCGACCGGCGCGGGACCTGTCGCCGCTCCTCGCCCGCCCGCCCAGAGGCGCCTCCGAGGGATGTCCATATCTGTGGGCTATGTGGCCTCTCGGCCATGGCGCGACCCCGGCATGGTTCGGAGACTGGAGGGGTGGCCGGAAGCGCCGGCAGATGAAGAGGCAGGTGGTAGCCGTGACGAACGACCTTTCCGCGACAGGTGTACGGGTTCCCGACTCCCAACTGGCGCGTGAGGCGACTCAGCTCGTCCGGGACACGACGAACGATCTGATCTACGACCACTCGCGGCGGGTGTACTTCTTCGGCAGCCTTCAAGGCCGCAACCGGGATCTCAGCTTTGATCCGGAATTGCTCTACATCGCGGCGATGTTCCACGACCTCGGGTTGGGTGAGCCGTTCCACGGCAGTGGGCGCCGTTTCGAGGTGGACGGAGCTGACGAGGCCCGTCGCTTCCTACAGGCACGAAGCGTCCCCGAGGACAGCATTCGCCGTGTGTGGACCGCTGTCGCCCTGCACACCACTCCGGGCATCCCGCAGTTCATGGAGCCGGAGGTCGCTCTGGTGACCGCGGGCGTGGAGACAGACGTGCTGGGCATCGGCTACCACGAGATCTCAGAAGCGGAGCGTTCCGCGGTGGTGGCACTGCATCCCCGCCCCGACTTCAAGCGCCGCATTCTGGATGCCTTCACCGAGGGCGTACGGCCCAAGCCGGAGACCACCTTCGGCAACGTCAAGGCCGACGTCCTCGCCCACTACGTGCCCGGCTTCGAGCGTGGTGACTTCGTTCGCACCATCCTGGACTCCCCGTGGCCCGAGTAATGCCGGGTTCGACGGATCGCGTGGTGGCCGTCATCGCCTTCGAGGGCGTGCAGTTGCTGGACGTGACGGGTCCCGCGGAGGTGTTCGGGACCGCCAACCGCTTCGGTGCCCGTTACGACGTCCGGACGGTCTCCCCGAGCGGCGCGGACGTCCGGACCTCCTCAGGGGTACGGATCGGGGTGGACGGCGCCGCCGGAGATCTCCCGCCACGGCTGAACACGGTCGTCGTGGCCGGCCGAAGCGACTGGCGGCAGGCAGTCACCGACGACGACATCGTCGACTGCGTTGCCGAGGTGGTGCGCCGCTCGGACCGGGTGACCTCGGTGTGCGCCGGCGCCTTCCTGCTGGCGCACGTCGGCGTGCTGGACGGGCGACGAGCGGCCACACACTGGCGACTGGCCGACGCACTGGCGGCCGCCTATCCGCTGGTCAGCGTCGAAACGGACCCGCTCTTCGTCACGGACGGGCACGTGACGACGTCTGCCGGCATCACCGCCGGCATCGACCTGGCGCTGTCGTTGGTCGAGGACGACCACGGCCCTGACCTGGCGCGCGAGGTAGCGCGCGAACTCGTCGTCTTCATGGCCCGCCCTGCGGGGCAGTCTCAGTTCAGCGTGCGCCTGACTCCGAAAGAGGCCAGGCACCCCCAGTTGCGACGCGCCATGGACACCGTCGTGGCGGACCCCGCAGCCCCGCACAGCCTGGACACGCTCGCCCGGGCCGTCGGAGTCAGCCCCCGCCACCTGTCCCGCCTGTTTCGCGGAGAGACCGGAATGTCGCCGGGGCAGTACCTCGAATCGGCGAGGCTGGAGGCCGCCCGAATCCTCCTCGAAACGGGCGACGAACCCGTCGACGCTGTGGCGAGCCGGTCCGGTTTCGGTTCCGCGGAGACCATGCGCCGCGCCTTCCACCAGACGCTGGGAGTAGCTCCCACGACGTACCGGGCCCGTTTTCGCTCCACCAAACCGGACCGCTGAAGTTCGTCGTACGGGACATGACTGCGTCCCCATGGCTGGTAACCGGAGCTCAGCGGGCATTGGACCCGCCGTGACGGAGAAGAACCTCCTTGACGCGTTCACCGCCCTGCGCGTCGAGGTGCTGGACCAGATCGCCGAGGGAACCAAAGTGGCGACCCGTTGGCAGCTGACCGCGACCCAGACCTCCGAGTTCTTCGGCGTCCCGTCGCAGGGCCGGACCGCCACCCTGCCCTTCGCCATGGGGCAGTGCACCGACCGCTACCTCCGCACTCCCGACGGTTGGAAGATCGCATCGCGGGCCTGCGGGCCCTTCTTCCTGCGCGGCAACCCCGCCTGATCCCACCGGTGGGTGCTGCGAGCACCGCGAGGGTCGCGCAGGGCGCGGCCATTACCGGGTTGCGGGTTCAGCCGAGCGGTTCGCGGGCGATCGCGGTCGCGGCGCGCACCACCGACGCCCGGTGGCGCTCCAACCGCTCCGCGGTCTCCGCTCCCCCGGGGGTGCGAATGGGCACTGCGGTCGTGTTCCAGACCTGCGCCAGCGCGAGGATCAGCATCATCACGTCGGTAGCCACTTCGAGCTGGGCGCCGTGCGCCGTCGCCAGTTCCTGGGCCTTCCCGACGTGCGTGTCGACCATCACAGGGGACGGTTCCGGGCGCTCCAGGGCACGCCACTGTGCGAGCCGGAGGATGCCGGGGTGGGCGACGAAGTAGTCGAACAACGAGCCGACGTAGCCGGGGAGGTCGTCGATCTCGAACGGCACCAGGTCGGCGAGCGCTTGGAGCCGGGAGTTCAGCACCGCGTCGAAAAACGCGTCCTTCGGCCCGAAGTACGCGTAGATGCCCTGCTTGTTCGACTCCGCTGCATCCGCGATCCGGTTGACCCTGGCGCCTGCCAGGCCGCGCTCTACGAACTCGTCGTATGCGGCGTCCAGCAAGCGTGCCCGGGTCGCCGCTGAGTCATAGGCCATGCACCTGTTAAACCATCCGGATGGTTTGAAGCCGCCGGACCGAATCCTCTTGCATGTTCTATGCCATACACCATATGTTACTGATTAGTAGACGGCTATCGCGGCCGCCTCGTCGACGAGAAAGTGGTAGGTGGGTGAGCCCGCGCAGGAGTGACAGCCGTGACCGCATGATCCTCAGTACTGCCGCTCTCCTGCGTGAGTACGGGGCAAGCGCGACCAGCATCGACCAGGTTCTCGCCCACAGCGGGGCCCCGCGCGGGTCGGTCTACCACCACTTCCCCGGCGGCCGGACGCAGCTCATCGACGAGGCGGTGGCACTGGCGGGGGACTTCATCGCGGGGCTGCTCGACGCCGCCATGCAGGCAGATGATCCGGTGAGGGCCATCGACGCGTTCTTCGTGCTGTGGCGCGACCAGCTCGTGGAGAGCAACTTCCGGGCCGGCTGCCCGATCGTGGCGGTGGCCGTCGAGACCAACGACGAAGCACCCCAGCTGGCCCGCTCCGCCGCTGCCGTCTTCGCCCGCTGGCAGGACGCCCTCGCGGCCCTCTTCCTGCGGCACGGCCTGACCGAGGCACGCAGCCGAAGGCTCGGCGTCTTCATCATCGCGGCGGTCGAAGGAGCGGTGATCATGTCCCGCGCCGAACGGAGCACCGCCCCGATCGAGGCCGCCGCTGCCGAGATCCATGACCTGCTCCTGTATGCCCTGGTCGGTCGCCCTGGGGCCACCGACCCATGGCCCCGGCCATAGTCCCCGGCCTCAGGACAACCGCTTCACCTACGCAGCTCGAAGGAGTCGCCATGCCCTCGCTCGACCGTCAGGACAACGTCTTCGTCCTCGATCTCGGAGACGGAGAGAACCGCTTCCACCCCGACTGGCTCACCGCCGTGAGCGCCGCGCTCGACGAGGTGGAGAAGGCGGAAGGTCCCCGCGCCCTGGTCACCGCCGCCACCGGAAAGTTCTACTCCAACGGCCTCGACCTGGACTGGCTGTTCGCGCACGCCGACCAGCACCAGGACTACGTCGTCTCCGTCCATGAGCTGTTCGCACGGATGCTGTCGCTGCCGGTCATCACCGTGGCCGCGCTGCAGGGACACACCTTCGCCGCCGGCGCGATGCTCTCCCTCGCCCATGACTTCCGCGTGATGCGCGCCGACCGCGGCTACTGGTGCCTGCCCGAAGCGGACATCAACATCCCCTTCTCCCCCGGCATGGCCGCCCTCATCCAGTCCCGGCTGGCGCCGCAGACCGCCCACGAGGCCATGGTCACCGCCCGCCGCTACGGCGGCGCCGACGCAGCAGCCGTCGGCATCGTCGACCGGGCGGTCGGCGAAGACGCCGTGCGCTCCACCGCCATCAAGATCGCCCAGGCACAGGTGAACAAGGCCGGCGACACCCTCGGCACCATCAAGGCCCGCATGTACGCCCCGGTCCTGACCACCCTGCGCGACACCACCAACCCCCTCGGCTGACCACCACCCCACCGGCCCGAGCCCCGGGCCTTCCGCCCGGGGCTCGGGCTGCCCCGGTTGCCCAACGGCGGCGGCCCCGTCGCAGCAGCAGAGCAGCACCCAAGGAGAACAGCCGTGACCACCACTGACTACACCGCCATGACCGGCCTGGAACTGATGCGCTGGGTGCAGACCGAACGCCCCACCGACATACCGTCCATCGGCCGCCTGCTCGGCATGCGCTTCGATGAGGTCGAGCACGGCCGCATCGTCATCTCCCTCGACACGCGACCCGACTTCGCCAACCCCCTCGGCACCGTCCACGGCGGCATCGCCGCCACGCTTCTCGACTCCGTCATGGGCTGCGCCGTCCACACCACCCTCCCGGCAGGCACCGGGTACACCACGCTCGAAATCAAGGTCAACTACATCCGTGCCGCCCGCACCGACGGACAGACACTCACCGCCGAAGGCACCGTCATCCACACCGGCCGCCGCACCGCGACCGCCGAAGGCAAGGTGCTGGACGACCAAGGCAAACTGATCGCTCACGCCACCACCACCTGCATGATCTTTTAGAGGAAGTGGCCTGCGTCCTTGATCGTCGGCGCCACCCCGAGTCTCTGTCCGACCGATCTGTGAGCGGCTTTCCCGACCGGGGCGGACTGACACTCGCACTCGTGACCCATGCCGCATCTCGTCACGAATCAGCCACACCCCGGACATCCAGGCGCCCCGTGCGGGACACTCGCCCCTCAAGAACCAGAAAGGCACCCTCGAAGGCCGGGAAGGTCATGCCGAACTCCGTGGGCAAGTCGCTGAATACCGCGATCAGTGCTCTCGACCCGTCCACGTCGATCACCCCGGCAGACGCGACGGGCTCCCGAGTCATCATCGTCCAATCGAACTGGCAGGTGTGCACGCAGATCCCGCTGCCCGGGACGGCGCTGACGGGCCAGCCGGTGAAGTTCACCGCAGTAAAGTTCGGGGAGCCCTGTCCCTGACCGGCCCGCGCGGTCTTGGTCGGTCTTTCGCGGCGGCCGTCGGCGGCCGTCGGTGGGCGCGGCTTGGCTACGGGGTGTCGATCAGCGGGCAGTGGGTTCCGGTGTAGATCGTGGGCATGCAGCGGTTGCAGTGGATGCACAGTGAGCGGGTGGCTGGGTCGCGGCCTATGCGCCGTGGCAGGTCGGGTTCGCGCAGCAGGGCGCGGGCCATGGCGACGAACTCGAAGCCCTCGGTCATGGCCCGGTCCATCCCTTCGCGGTCGGTGACGCCGCCCAGGAGGATCAGCGGCAGCGTGAGCGCCTCGCGGAACCTCCGTGCGTGTTCGAGGAGATACAGCGGCTCGTAAGGGTAGACGCGCAGGAACGACCGGCCGAGCGTGCGCAGGCCGAACCGCTGCGGCAGGGGGAACTGGGCCGCGAATTCCCTGAGCGGAGCCTCCCCGCGGAAGAGGTACATGGGATTGAGGAGCGAACTGCCGGCGGTGAGAGTGAGTGCGTCCACCGAGCCGTCCTCCTGAAGCCAGCGCGCCACCTGGAGGCTTTCGTCGGGGGACAGCCCGCCGCGCACTCCGTCGGTCATGTTGAGCTTCGCGGTGATCGCGATCCGGTCCCCGACCTGCTCCCGCACGGCACGGGCGAGGTGGAGGGCGAGGCGCGCTCGATGGGGCAGGGAGCCGCCGTAATCGTCCGTGCGGCGGTTGAGCCGAGGGCTGAGAAAGGCGCTGGCCAGGTAGTTGTGGCCCAGGTGCAGCTCCACGGCGTCGGCCTGGGCGTCCACGGCCAGCTGAGCGGCCGACGCGTGGGCCCGGATCACCCGGTCCAGGTCCTCGGGGGTGGCGGCACGGTCGCGGCGCAGGCTGACCGGGTTGAACCCGCCCATCGGGGAGAGGGCTGGGAGCTGGTTCGAGCGAGCGTTGGCCACGGGTCCTGCGTGCCCGAGCTGGAGGGCGACAGCGGCGCCCGTCTCGTGGATGGCGGCGGTGAGTCGCCGCAGCCCGGGCAGCACCGCGGGGCGCATCCACAACTGTGCGCTCTGGGTCCGGCCTTCAGGGGCGACCGCGCAGTAGGCCACGGTGGTCATCGCCACGCCTCCGGCGGCGGGACGGCGGTGGTATTCGATCAGCGCATCCGTCACCAGGGCGTCGGGGGTGACGCCTTCGAACGTGGCCGCCTTGATGATCCGGTTACGCAGCCGCAGGGGGCCCAGTTGGGCCGGGCGGAGCACGTCCGGGACCGTACCGGAAGAGTCCGGAGGCGGGGTGGCGGCGGTCATGCGGAGAGCATCCCAGATACCTGACGAACTGTCAGTAGTTGGCGTGATGCGCGAGCTGGACCGGGCCCACCGGGCCTCGGCCAGGAGGGCGGAGATGTCACCGTGCGTCAGACCCTGAGCGGACAACGACAGGACCATCTCGTCGACGCCAGTCAGCCGCCGCTGCCGGTTCCTGACGATCTGCGGCCGTCGCCACACCCCCGACCACGACCATGGTCAGCCCTGAGAGCGCCACCCGCATCCAGCGCGTCCGTCAGCTCCACCGACCACCGCCGACCGCGCGTCGCACAGAGTCATTCAGAGCGCACGGCGTCACCGCCCGCGATCATCGGGATTCCGGTGCCCGCCCGGGGACGGTGCCGGGTGGAGCCCGTGCTCCCGGCCGGCCCGAGGTGCCGACAGGGCTCCGCCGCCGGCTCAGATCACCAGGGGTGCCTCCGACCAGCGGCGGACCCGGTACGGGGCCCACCACAGGTGGTCGCCGAAGCGCAGCACGAGCGTCTCGCCCATGAGGTCGTCCAGGATCGGCCCCGGGATCGCGTCGGCGGGGGCCCCGTCGGTCAGGGTCTCGATGGCCTGGTGGTACTCCGGTTCGTCGATCGTGAAGCGGTGCAGCTCGCCGTAGCGTCGGTCGCGCACCTGCACGAAGCCGGGGCCGTACCGGAAGACGCACTTGCAGATGTAGTACGCGTTGCGCCACTCCAGCGCCGTCGCGGCCGGGTCGGCGGTACCGAGGACGGCGGTCGGCGGGTGGAGATGACCGTAGTGGCGCCAGGCGTCGGGATCCGGGCCGGTGTGGAGCTGCCAGCCGACCGAGATGGCCAGACTGGACAGATCGCCCACGAAGCTGAGGGCCCGCACCGACCAGGCCGCGTCGGCGGGGTCCGTCACGTCGATCGGGCGGGGAAGGGTGACGTGCCGGGCCCCGGCGGCGAAGAGCCGGCGTGCCGCCTCGCCGCCGGACATGTCGATCTCGTAGGTGCCCAGCGACATGCCGGGAAGCGCGCCCACCTCCGGTTCGTAGTCCCGTGCGGCGGTCACGGTGAAGGGCGCGGTGCCCGTGAGTGCTGGAGTCATCGTCGTCTCTCCGTGGGGCAGTCGTCGGCAGTCGTCGGCAGTCTCGGCGGTGGTCAGACGGTCGCCGCGGCGAGTTCGGCTTCGCGGGCGGAGGTGTGCCGCATGAAGTCGATACGAAGGAACTCCTCGTTGCGGGCGGGCGGCGCGATCTGCACGAACTGCCCGCTGTCCTCGAAGACCACCCCGAGCTCCCGCCACCGCGCCAGCACCTGCCGCAGAGCCTCCTCCCCCACCTGGTGGGCGTCGTGCAGTTTGCGGGCGGCGGCCTTCACCGCGTGCGGCTGGTCGAGCAGCCTGAACAGGGCCAGTTCGAGCGGGTCCGTCAGTTCCAGGTAGGTCCAGTCGAAGGATCGGCGCTTGCTGACCAGCACGATCCGGTCCTCCAGATCGCAGTGGGTGAGACGGCTGCCGGAGTAGTTCCGCTTCCACTGCGCGATGCCCTGGTCGAGGCGGCGGACGACGTCCTCGCCGATCCCGCGCGGCGGAACGTCGAAGACGTACGCCAGGTCGAACATCTCGTCATCGGGGAGGTCGTAGGTGAGCCGGTACGGTTCGGCGGGCCGCAGTTCGGAGAAACCGAGCTCGGGCTTGTTGAAGTACGGGCTGAAGCGCTCGATCGCGATCCGGGAGGACGGGCCGACCGGCGGGTTGAGGTGCTCCAGCGCGGCGAGCTGCGCCACCACGTCGTCGTAGTCCTCGGCGTCCTCTCCGGGGAATCCGTGCAGGTAGTTCCAGGCGACCGAGAGGCCGACGGTGGCGGCGTCGCGGAGCATCCGCACGTTCTGGCCGCCGGTCACGCCCTTGTCCATCAGCGTCAGCACCCGGCTGTTGAGGCTCTCGATGCCCGGCTGGACGAAGATCAGGCCCGCGTCGGCGAGGGTCTGGAGCTGCCCCTGCCGCATGTTGGACTTGATCTCGATGTGCATGCGCAGGTCGAACCCGCTGTCGATGATGCGCGGCAGCACGGTCTTCACGTAGCCCATGTCCAGGATGTTGTCGACGACGTACATGTCCAGGACCCGGTGCTTGCGGGCCAGTTCGATGATCTCGTCGTAGAACACGTCCGGACTCTTGCTGCGGAACTGCATGAACGAACCGTTCAGCCCGCAGAAAGTGCAGTGGTGCTTCTCGCCCCACCAGCAGCCCCGCGCACCCTCGACCACCAGCTTCGGCTCGACCCAGTTCCGCGCGTGGGAGGAGGCGAGGCGCTCGAAGTACCCGGAGTAGTCCGGCGGCAGGATCGAGGCGGGCGGCAGCGGCGTGGTGCTCATGGCGTTGACCACGGATGAATCGTCCTCACCACGCCAGCACAGCCCCGGCACGTCCGCAAGCGGCTCGCCGGCGTCCAGCGCGTTGAGGAGCGCGGGGAACGACACCTCGCCCTCACCGCGCAGGACGTAGTCGATGAAGGGGAAGTTGCGGTGGACGGCCTCGCCCTGCTTGCCGTCGCAGTTGGCGCCCCCCATGGCCGTCGCGATGTGCGGTGCGAGGCGCTTGACGTATTTGGCGGCCGCCAGTGCGGCGGTGTTCTGCTGGAACGTCGACGTGAAACCGACGACGTCGGGGGCCAGTTCCACGATGCGTTCGGCGATGCCTCGGACGAAATCGGGCGCGGTCGCGTGCAGCGCCTTCGTCATCTCCATCCGGTGCCCGCGTACCCGACTGCTCATCGCCTTGGTGAACTCGGGAACCCGCCACTGGGGGTCGTCGTAGAGGGCGGAGGAGAACACCCAGTCGCCGCACCCCAGGAAATAGGACCCCAGCGCGTAGTAGGAGTAGTCCTCCAGGGTGAACTCGGTGGTCCTGGTGATCCAGTCCACGTATTCGATATTGGCATGGAGAATGTCCGCCGTTCCGTTCGGAACGCGCTCGTCGACACTGCGCTTGAGAATTCCGAGAGCCAGCGACGGGAGATCGATCGGGGCCCAGGGCATGTTCACCAGGAGTACGCGCATGGCTGGCCTCTTCTCATGTGATGCGTGCACGGAGTCAGGCGTCGGTCAGGCACCGGTCCCGGCCGGTCGCGCGGTCAGCTTGGTGCCGGGGATCGGCGGGGTTGGGGCCGGTCGCGCTGTGGAGGGCGCGGCCGGCCCCCTTGCGCTACTTGTCCTCGTCCTCCATCTCCTCCGCGGAGCGGAGGTAGACGACGACGCCGACGCCGGGCTTGCGGCTCTCCTCGTCGCCATCGAGCGGGTCGCCGTGGATGATGTCCTTCTGCATGATGTTCACCTCCTCTCCTGGTGTGGGGGCGGCTCGGCCCGCACGGGTGCCGAGGGCAGCCCGCGACCGAGAAATCTGAGGGACCGCTTGATCACGGCCAGGTGGTCCGCGCCGTCGTAGCCGTCGTGGCCGGAGTCCAGCCACATCAGCTCGTGGGCCACCCCGCCCGCGCGCAGCACGTCCAGGTACGCCTCGATCTGTTCCGGCGGGCACTTGACGTCCCGCCGCGCGGCCACGACCAGAAGTGGGGAGCGGATGGCGGCCGCGTAGGAGGACGGGGAGGCGTGGGCGTAGGCGTCAGGCACCTCGTCCGGCGTGCCGCCGAACAGCGCGGTGTCCAGCGCCTGGAGGGCGGGCGTGGAGTGCCGGAAGGCCGTGACGCAGTCGGCGAGTGGCTTGACGGCCACCCCGACGTCCCACAGTTCCGGCCTGGTCCCCATGGCCAGCAGCGTCAGGTACCCGCCCCACGAGGTGCCGCACAGGCCCACGGAGCCCTCCCGGCCGATGCCCCGTTCGAGCAGCTCGGCGCGCGCCCGCACCAGGTCGGCGACCTGGGTGTGCCCGACGCCCTCCGAGTAGGCGGAGCGCCAGCGCGGCCCGTAGCCCGTCGAGCCACGGTAGTTGACGCGGGCGACGGCGTAACCCGAGCCGACCAGAGCCTGCACCATGGGGTCGTAGGCGTCGCGGTCGTGGTCGGCCGGGCCGCCGTGGACGAGCAGGATCAGCGGATACGGCGCGGGGCGGTCCGCGGGCGTCGTGACGAGGGTATGCACCGGACCGTCGGGTCCGGGAGTCCACAGGTTCTGGCGGTGGCCGAACCGGGGAAGGCGCCACTGGCTCTGGCCGGGCAGTTGCGCACCCGACAGGGACATCGCGCGCGGCACGCTCACCGCGTCGGTCCAGATGACGTGCACATCCCCGTCAGCGGCCGGGAACGCGTCCAGGATGCTGCCCTCCGGGCTCGGTAATCGCACCAGCTCGCCGCGGTCCAGGTCGGCGGTGAACAGCCGGCTGCGCCCGTGCCGGTCCTGCCGCACCAGAACCCGCGTGCCGCCCGGTCCGGGATACCAGCGAGCCGCGATCTCGGTGTCGAACGAGCACCAGGGCAGCAGTTCCAGGCCGCGCCCGGGGGCCCAGGTGCCGAGGTGGTAGCGGCCTTCCCGTTCGCGCATGACCAGCAGCAGGGGCCGGCCGGGCGCCGGTGCGGGGTTGAGCGGGAGGCCCGTTGCAGGCGCGAAGCCGAGGGCCCAGGTGCGTTCCTGGGTGCCGGAGAGCACGGCGACGGTCGCCCCGTCCGGGGTCAGCAGCGTCACGGCGCGGGCGGAGTGCGCCGGGCCGGACACCGCCAGCAGCCCCCCGCCCGGCGCCAGGTCGCACAGCGTGCCGGAGTCCGTCGTCCGCAGGACCGGGGTGCCGGTACCGCCGCGCCTCCCCAGATGGACGCTGAGCCCTTCGGAGGTGCGGATGCCGACGGCCACCGCTCCCCCGGCCGCCAACGCCAGTCCGGCGGGCCGCCCGTGCGGCACTCCGGTCAGCGCCGGGCGGTCCGGACCGCCGTCGAAGTGCTGGGTCCGCCAGCAGCCGCTGCCACCGCGGTCCTCGTCGAACCACCAGACGGCCTCGTCCTCGTCGATGGCGCACAGCAGCGTGCCGTGCGGGCGGTCCGTCAACTGCCGTCCGGCGCCGGTGGAGCGGTCCCAGGTGAAGATCTCGCACCGGCCGTCGGCGTCCCCGGTGTACACCATCCGGTCCGGGTGCCGGGGACTGGTCACCGGCAGGACCGGCCGGTAGACGCCGTAGGTGCGCGCGGCCGTCTTCGCCGCGGCCGGCGTCACGGCGTTCCTCCCACCACGAGCCGGGCCCTGAACGTCGCGTACAGCGCCAGCCCGGCGAAAGCGCCCGCGCAGCCCAGCGCCACCGAGCGACCGCCGTACGCGGTCACGAGGACCCCCGCCGCCACCGGCGCGAGCACGGCGACACCCTGGCCGGCGGTGCCCAGGACGGTTCCCATCCGGGCCAGCAGCCGGTCGGGAGTGACCAGCACCGCCTGGGTCTGCAGGACGACCACCACGGACGGCACGATCAACGACACGCCGCTCAGGAGCAGCCCGTACGCCCAGGTCCGGGACGCGAACGCGAGTCCGGCCGCCGTCGGCACCATGGCCCACGACGCGCTCGTCACGATCCGCCCGGCCGGAACCCGCCGCACCAGCCACGGCGCGGCGAATGCGCCCAGCAGTCCGCCGACACCGGCCAGCGTGAGGATGAGCCCGATCGAGGAGGGGCTGGCGCCCCGGGCATGGGAGGCGAACACGGCGTGGAAGTACAGCGCGCCGAGCAGCGCGTTGATCCCGGCGGTCCACACCACCACGAAGCGCAGGAAGGGTTCGGCCCACACGAAGCGCAGTCCCTCGGCGAGGTCACGGGTGAACGACGCGGCCGGCCCCTCCCGCACGGGCGTCAGGTCGGCGCGGATCGCCTTGCTCAATACCGCGACCAGCAGGAAGGACACCGCGTCCGCGAGCAGCGGCACCCAGCGCGCCAGCTGGTACAGCACACCGCCCAGCGTCGGCCCGACGATCTGCACGGCCTGGTCCCGCGCCTGCAGGTATCCGATCGCCCGCGTGTACTCCCCGGGCGGCACCAGCCGCCGGATCGTCCCGGAGGCGGCTGCCCCGTAGGTGGCACTGGCCGCTTGTTCGATCACGGCCGCGACGAGGACGTGAGCGAGGACGACATGCCCGAGGGCCACGGCCACGAACACCGATCCCATGGCGCCCGCCGCGACGACTGCCGCCGTGTACATCATCGGCTTGCGCGGCCACCGATCGGCGAACACGCCCGCCACCGGCGAGACCACCAGCCCGCTGACCAGGGAAACCGACGCGACGAGTCCGGCAAGACCGGCCGGATATCCGGCACCCAACAGAATCAGCGGGAGGAAAAGGGAGGATGCGCAGGTGCCGAGGCCGTCGACGGCACCCGCTGTCCAGAAGAGAAAGAAGTCCCGCCTACGGAACGGGGACGCGCTGTCGGGTAAGAGGGGGTCCGGAGGTTTCACCTTCTCTTCGGAGGTATCCATCAAGAAGGACGCCCGGAGGGAATTGCCGACACGAACGCACCCACAATGCCCCCTGCAATATTCGGACTTACGGCTGTCGAGGATCGTGAGCGTATCGAACAGTGACGCCTATCACAACACTGTGTTCGAATGCGATTCTCGATCATGAAGTCCGGAGTTCCGGGATGCCGGCCAATTGATCTCTGTGCCCACACCGGGGAACAACGCGCTGACCTGCACCGGCGCGCAAGGACACCAACGTCTCAATGACATGGTCCGGGCGCGGCGTTGAATGCACAGATCAGCCCAGTTTATCCCTTTAATTCCTTCCCATTGACGTCCTTCCCTTCCGTGGAGACGCCGTCCCCTGGATCGGCTCGGGCGTCGTCTTGATATGGCCGAATCCGGCCGGGTGCTTTCCCGCCCATGACGTGACGTCCTCGGCGCGGGGAACTGCCGTCAACTCGTCAGCATGCCGTGCGGAGCCCGCGTGAGCACGGACTCCGTCCTATTGAGCGAACCTTGAGTTGCCGCCGAGGAAAGCATGTGCGCTTACACGCCGCGTCATGACGAATGGCTTATTCCGGCGCCAGTCCGTCACCTGCGGCCAGTCGTGAGGGTGTCGTCGAGCCAGTCGTAGATGCGGGCGAGGGAAAGGCGCATCGCGCCGGGGTGGCAGTGCGCTCCGGCGCCTTCCTCGGCGGTGAACACCATGAGCGTTCTGGGGCAGGTCAGGTGGTCGTAGAGCTGCTCGGGCTGGCCTTTGAAGAACTCGTCCTCGGCCGCGTCGCAGACCAGGGTGGGACACCGGATCTGTTCGGCGATGCCGTTGTGGAGGGTGTAGTCGAGGTAGGAGGCGCTGAAGGCCCGGGGGGTGTCCACGCCCATGACGTACATGCCGTGGTTGATCGCCCAGCGGGCGGTTGCGTCCTGGGCCATGATCTGCTCGAAGCCGGCGTCGAGTTCGGGGGCGGATTCCGCGCGCAGCAGCCGTTCGGCGGCGTCGCGGTCACCGGGGATGTTGCGGACGGAAATCTGGCCGAGGTCGTAGACGCCGTCGACGGCTATCAGTGCGGCCAGGCGGTGTTCGAAGGCCGCCGCCCTGGGGGCGAGCACGCCGCCCATGCTGGAGCCGAACAACGCGATACGGCTGTTGTCGACCTCGGGGAGGGTTTCGGCGAAGTCGACGACGGGGGCGATGACGCTCTCCCAGTCGGGGCGGAAGACCATCCCCTGGTGGTGGCGCGGGCCGGGCTGTCCGGGGCCGTCGAAGGTCAGCACGGTGTATCCGCGCTCCACGGCCGCCAGTGCCCCGCTGAAGTGGAGTTCCTCGGCGGTGCCGTCGAAGCCGCTGTGCATGATCAGGGTCGGCCGGGGGGTGCCGGTGGTGTCGGCCCGGTAGAGGTACCCGGGCAGCGTGGTGCCCTCGTAGGGGATGCGGACCGGTTCGATGTGCGGGGTGTAGAGCGCGGCGGCTGCCCGGAAGCAGGCGATGCTGCGGTCGTAGGCGTGGTCGTGGCGTGGGTCGCAGGGGTTGCCGTGCAGGAAGAACTCGGACGACCGGTAGTAGTTCGAGGCCCGCAGGAACCCGTCCCGGGCGCTGACCGGGTGACCGGCGTCCAGAGCCTTCTGCGCCTCGTCGGCCACCCGGTCGGCCGTGGCGATCCATTCCTGGTGCCAGCTGTCGTAGTCACCCTCGACGATGCGCTCGCTCGTGGAGACGACCTCGCCGAAATCGGCGCCGCCGTAGGCGATGTGGCTCATCGAGCGCAGGGTCTCGTACCAGAACTGGGTGTTGTTCGGGAACAGCAGTTGCTTCATGGCAGTCTCCTCGGAGGTGTGGGATCGAGCGGGGCCGGACAGGCGCGGCGGCGTTGCGGTCGGCCTTGGAGCCTTCCGACGCCGGGGGTCGGCGCGAGGGGTTCAGCGGGCACTGCCGAGGCCGCGGTCGGCCTCGGAGCCTTCGAGCAGCAAGGTGGTCTCCTCGATCCGGCGGAAGCGGCCGTCGGGCGCGAACTCGCCGAACACGTAGACCTCCATGCGGACCGTGGAGCCGTCCGTCTTGACGACCTCCATGGTGTGGCGGTCGGCGTACCGGTCGCCGTCCGCGAGTTCGTCGTGGACGGCGACCGAGCCGCCGGCCACGACCGTGCGCAGGTGGGCGATATGGGCGAGGAACTCGGTGCGATCCACCCAGCTGCCGTCGGTGCGCTGGCGGTAGTCGGGGGCGAAGTGCCGCTCGGCGGCCTCGTCCAGGTCCAGGCCCGGGGTGAGGAGCAGGTCGGTGAGGGCGGCGCGGATGTCGGTGCGGTTCATGGGATCTCCCCCGGTGTGGTGATGACTGCCCGCACAGCGAGCACCAGATATGCGTGCCTAAAGCACGCTTATGACTGTACAGGGAAAGCGTGCTTCGCGCACGCTAATCTGGAGGAGTGACCAACACGACCGGCGACGACATCGCCCGCACCCTCGGGATGCTCCTGCTGCGCAGCACCCGCACCCGCCTCCACGCCCACCTCACCGAGGGCCTGGAGGAGGCGGTTGACGACCTCACCTACCCGGTCCTCAGCGGCCTGGCCCGCACCGGCCCGCGCAGCGCCGCCGACCTCGGCCGCGAGGTCGGACTGGACCGCACCACCGTCAGCCGGCGCGCCGACCGCCTGGAGCGGTCCGGCCTCCTCGCGCGCCACCCGGACCCGGACGACAGCCGCGCCACCCTGCTCACCCTCACCGACGACGGCCACGCCATCGTGGCCGTCACCCGGCAGCGACTCGCGGACGCCATCGAGGACTCGCTCGCCACCTGGCCGCAGGGCGACGCCGCAACCTTCGCCCGCCTTCTGCGCCGCTTCGTCGACCAGGGACCCTTCGCCGCCGACCACGACTGACCGTCACGGGCCCGGCGGGCGTGGGCGCGGTTCGCGGTGGCAGCTCAGGCTGACGCCGGGTCGGCGGTGCAGGCGCCGGTACCCAGCCCGCCGCGTATCGGACTTCCTCGACGTGGCGTCAGTCCCGCTGACGCCACGCCTGCAGGCCCCATCGGAACGTGTGCAGGGCGCCTGGTTCGAGCTCCACCAGACCGTTGCGGCTTCGGAACGCGTTCGGCGGGCAGGACATCGGCTCGACCGCGATGCCCCGGCGCCGCCGCTCAGGCAGGGTGTCGCCGGTATACACCTGCACGTATTCGGTGCCCTCGCCGAGCCACAGGTCGGTGCCGTGCGAACCCGAAGGGTGCGCGAGACGTACGACGGCCCGGCCGGAGGAATCCCATTCCAGTTCGGCGAAGGCCGTATCCAGTCGCTGCCCGCCGACTGCCTTGGCCGTGCGGAAGTCGAACGGCGTACCGGTGACATCCTCGGCCGCGAGGGGCATGCCGGCATCGTCGAGCGGGAGCCATCTCCGGGCCGGGACAAGGAGCACCGCGTCGTCCACCACCTCGGTGCCCACGGTCAGGTAGGGGTGCTGGCCGACGCCGTAGGGTGCTGTGTCCGCACCGAGGTTGCGGGCGACCACGGTCACCGTCAGTCCCTCCGCCCCGAGCACGTACCCCACTCGGACGTCGAGGTGGAACGGGTAGCCGGGCTGCGGCCACAGGGTGGCGCCCAGAAGTGCCCGGTGCTCCTCGCGTTCGATCACCTGCCAGGACGTCCAGCGCAGCAGCCCGTGAATGGCGTTCCCCTTCTCCGGCTCGGTCAGCGGGAGTTGGAGATCCTGGTCCTTCCAGCGATACCGGCCCGCGCCGATGCGGTTCGGCCAGGGCACGAGGAGCTGACCACGGCCTCCGGTGATGTGCTCCTCGGCCGAGGAGCCGTCCAGCACCGGGTGGCCGTCGACCGAGTAGTCGCGCAGCGCACCGCCCAGTTCCACGACGACAGCGGTCTGCTCACCGTGGCGCAGGAGGATCTGCTGCCCGCTCGGGCTCTCGGACACGTAAGGCCTCCGGTTCGGAGTCGGGTTCCGGCGTCCGCGCCGCGGTCGCCGGAAGGGGTTCTGGGCTACGGGTGGGCGCTGGATGCGTCCGCCGGATCGTCGGCGGGCACCGGGGCGAGTCTGAGCGAGATGACGTACGACACGACGACCGCGACGATGACCAGCGGCATCACGGTCAGGCCCTCCCTTCCCAGCAGCAGAGTGGCCAGCAGTACCGAGGTCATCGGGAGTTTCAGCATGGCCACGCACATCGCGCCGACACCCATCGCGAACCCCGATGTCACGTCCAGGCCCGGCAGATGGGCGAGGGCGAGCCCGCCCGTCGCGCCCACGAACATCGCGGGGAAGATGGGGCCGCCCCGGAAGCTGCTCAGGGAGACGCTGTACGCGAGCGCCTTGCAGAGCACGAGGACCAGGAGGGTGCCCGCCGAGTACCCGGCGCTCGCCGCGAGCAGGGGGTTCAGCGCGCTCTGCCCGGAGTACAGCAGCCCGGATGCCGCCTTGCCCGTCCCCTCGGCGTAGACCAGCGCGATGACGCCGACCACCGTGCCCGCCAGCACGGTGGCCACCACTCGCCGCGGCTCGACCCGTGCTTGCAGGAACAGCGCGAGCCGGTGGATCCCCGTGGCGACGACGGCCGCCGCCACCCCGACCACGATGGCCCAGCCGAACCCGGCGATGTCCGGCCGGTGGGCGTGCGGCACCTGCTGCAGGGCCAGCGAGTACGTGCCCAGGCCCGTCCACGAGCCCAGGCCCGTGAAGATGAGCGAACCGACTCCGGCCGCGAGCAGTCCCGGAACCAGCACCATGCCGAGCATCGCCCCACCGAGGCCGGACGCCTCCATCAGGAGGAATGCTCCGATCAGCGGGGACCCCAGCAGCGTGCTGATGGCGGCAAAGCTCCCGGCGGCCCCGACCACTTCGGTCGCCTCCGGCGGGAAGTCCTTCCTGACGAGGCGGACCGCGCCGACGGCCACCCCGCTGCCCAGCGCGATCAGCGGCGCCTCGGGGCCGAGGACGACGCCGAGAACCAGCGAGGCGATGCTTGCCAGCGCGATGCCGGGCAGATGGATGACCGGGACCGGCCCTCCGGCCACGAGCCCTTCGGCCGGCTTGTGGCCGCCGCCGCCCGGCAGGTAGCGGATGGTCAGGCCGACCAGGAGCCCCGCCAGGGTGAGGAGCGGCACCGGCCACCAGGACGGCGTCCCGTGGAAGCCCAGCGCTTTGGGCAGGTCCGTGTAGGTCAGCGACTGGAGTCCGGAGACCAGGGCGAGGTAGCCGAACGCCGCCGCCGAGATCGGAACGCCGAGCACCGCGGCCACCACCAGAAGGACGGGGTACCCACGCCCCCGGACCAGCGCGAAAGGGTCCTTGGGGGCCGCCCCTGGCTGTCCGACACCGTCGGCCGACATGATCACCGTCTCTCAGCGCTGGCACCCGGGCACACGAGGTCTCCAGCCCGTGATATCACGGGGCGACGGTGCTCCCGGGTGTGCCGGTGCCGACCGGGCGACGGTGGTCGGGCTCTCATTCCGATGGCCCAGCATTCCGCCATGGCGCTCCGCGGACGGCGCGTGTCCGCTCCCCCGCCACAGCCGCGCCATCGCGCTCAGGAAGAGTCTGTTTCCGTCTCCGCTGCGGTGATCCGGCCGTCTCTGACCGCGTCCACCAGCGCCTGGTGGTCCTGCTCGTTCTGATCGGCGTACTTCTCGGCGAACGTCGTCAGCGCACGGTCGAACGATTCGCCGCGCCCCAGGTATCCGGCGATGGCGATCCGGTCGCCGGACCTCGCGTGGGCGCGGGCCAAGGTGGTGCCACAGACTTCACCGAACGCCCTCATGCCCCGCGGCACCATCAGTTCCGGCTGGGCGATGCCCTTCCAGTCACGGAGCTGACGGATGTAGAAGTCGCGTCGGCGCCCGTCGATCCCGTCCACCCGCTCCCAGCCGAGGAAGATGTCACTCGCGGCTTGCATCAACCGCTGCCCGGCGACCACCCGCTCGCCCTGGTTCTCGTACTCACTCGCGCCCACGAACGGGGCGAGCACCGAGGTGTCGGCCTCCTTGGCCTGGAGGAACAGCGGGTCATCGCCGTCCCGGCCGCGCAGCAGGAAGATCCAGCAGCGGGTGCCGACGCTGCCGACGCCGACCACCTTGCGGGCCACATCCACCAGGCGGAAGCCCGCGAGCAGCGAGCGCCGATCCGACGCGAGGCTTCGGCCGTAGCGCCCGATCAGTTCATGGAACTGCTCCACCAGGGAACTGCGTTCGGCGTCGGGGAGCAGGTCGGTGAGCGGCACGATGAGAGGAGGATCGGCGGCGATCCGGGTCTGTCCGTCCACCAGCTCGGTGAGTTTCCCGAAGGCCTGCAGGCTGTCCTTGGTCCTGGCCTTCGCCAGGGCCCGGGCCACGCCCTTACGGCCGCGCTTCGCCAACTGCTCGGCCGCCACTTCCTGCAGACGGTCCGCGTCGATCCTCGCGTACCACACGTCGAGATGGCCCATACTCGCGAACCTGGTCATCGACTCGCGGTAGGACCGTACGGTCGCCCGCACGATGTCGGCGCGCTCGGCGTCCGTGAAGCCGTTGGCCCGACCGGCGATGACGAGGCTGGCAGCCAGTCGTTTGACGTCCCACTCCCAGGGGCCGGGCAGCGTCTCGTCGAAGTCGTTGATGTCGAACAGCAGGCTGCGTTCCGGGGAAGCGAGCAGGCGGAAGTTCAACAGGTGTGCGTCTCCGCACAGTTGGGCTCTGATTCCCGAGTTCGGAGTGGTGGCGAGATCGGCAGCCATGATCGCGGCAGCACCGCGGTAGAAACGGAAGGGTGACTCGGTCATCCGGCCGTAGCGGATCGGCAGGAGCTCGGGCACTCGGGTTGCCGACTGACCCTCGAGGATGCCCAGCGGATCGGGTCGCGTCGCCGGCGGTGTGAACTCGGCATGACTCGAACGGGGCACATCACGACGGGCCGCCTTGCCGCGGGCCGCTCGTTCCGCGGGCGTGGCCTGAGGTCCGGGCCGTATCGTCGCGTCGGGCTGTTCGGTCATCGAATACCTCCCGTGTGCACTCATCTCCGATCATCGCGGATATCTCCGACATCGGCGCGATCGGAGATGACTCACGCAGCACGATCCCTGGGCACTTACGGGACATCGGAGCAGGTGGGACACGGTGACGGTGCCCCCAGAGGCGCGTATGTGGGGCGTGACGGATAGTGGACCGGGTAGTGATATGTCGGAGATTGGATTCTCATGGACCGCTACCCCCCCATAGCCGATCACGGTCTGGTGGGCGATCTGCAGACCGCCGCACTGGTCTCCTCGCGGGGAGTCGTCGACTGGTTCGCCGCCCCCCGGTTCGACTCGCCCAGCATCTTCGCCGCGCTGCTCGACCACGACCGCGGCGGATACTTCCGAATGACGTCCAGCAATCCGGAAGCCTCGTGCAAGCAGCTGTACTACCCCGACACCGCCGTCCTGGTGACCCGCTTCATGTCCCCGGACGGCGTCGGCGAGGTGATCGACTGGATGCCGCCGAACCGCAGCCGCACCCCGAGTGACCGCCACACCCTGGTCCGGGCCGTTCGCACGGTACGGGGTACGGTCCGGTTCGACATGGAGTGCCGGCCACGGTTCGACTATGCCCGGGCCACCCATGAGCTCGACCTCGGGTCCGCGACCGCCGCCACCTTCCGGGCACCGGGTGTCACCGCGTACCTCCAGAGCAGCTTCCCGCTGGAGCGGGACGGCGACGACGTGCGCGGCTCGATCACCCTGAAGGTCGGCCAGCAGGCCGTGGCCGTGTTCACCGTCTGCGACGCCGACGGGCAGCTCCCGCCGACGCCCACCGTCGATGGTGTCACCCAACAGCTCTGGGAAGTCGCAGAGTTCTGGCAGAAGTGGGTGCAGGGGTCCAACTATCGCGGCCGCTGGCCCAACATGGTCAACCGCTCCGCGATCACCCTCAAGCTGCTCACCTACGCCCCCACCGGAGCCCCGGTCGCCGCCGCCACCATGGGCCTGCCAGAACAGGTCGGCGGCGAACGCAACTGGGACTACCGCTACACCTGGGTCCGTGACGGCTCACTCTCCATTCGTGCCCTGCTCGACCTCGGTTTCGTCGAGGAGGCCACGGACTTCACCCGCTGGCTCGGCGACCGGCTGCGGGACTCGGCGGGAAAGGACGGCGAGCGCCTTCAGATCATGTACCGGGTCGATGGGACGCCGCTGTTGACCGAGGAGACCCTCGACCACCTTGAGGGGTACATGGGGTCGGCCCCGGTCCGGCTGGGCAACGCGGCCTCCGACCAGTTGCAGCTGGACATCTACGGCGAGGCGCTCTACGGCCTGTCGGAGGGACGTGAGGTCGCCGTTCAGTCCGGCTATCGAGGGTGGAAGATCCTGTCCGAGACCCTGAACTGGTTGGCGGACTCGTGGGACCGGCCCGATGAGGGCATCTGGGAGACTCGCGGCGGGCGCCAGGACTTCACCTACAGCCGGGTGATGTGCTGGGCGGCGTTCGACCGCGGTCTGAAGCTCGCCACTGAGTTCAGCCGGCCTGCCGACACCCAGCGCTGGACGAAGGCCCGCGACGCCATCCTGGAACAGGTCATGGAGCGCGGCTGGAGCGAGAAGGAGCAGGCCTACGTCCAGCACTACGGCGGGGAAGCGGTCCTGGATGCCTCGCTGCTGCTGATGCCCCGAGTCGGTTTCGTCGCGCCCAAGGACCCGTCCTGGCTCTCCACCCTGGACGCCATGGACCGCACGCTGGTCTCCGACAGCCTGGTCTACCGGTACGACCCTGCCGCCTCTCCCGACGGTCTGCGCGGCTCCGAGGGCACCTTCAGCCTCTGTACGTTCCTCTACGTGGACGCGCTGGCCCGGGCGGGACGTCTCGGCCCCGCTCGGTACACGTTCGAGAAGATGCACACCTACGCCAACCACGTCGGCCTCTTCGCCGAGGAGGTCGGGCCGAGCGGCGAGCAGCTGGGCAACTTCCCGCAGGCGTTCACCCATCTCTCGCTCATCACGGCGGCCTGCACCCTGGACGATGCCCTCGACCGGCAGCGCGACTGAGACGACGCGAGGAGCGATGCGGATGGGTGACCAGACCCGGCCCGGGCGCCAGCCACGCCAGCGCCCCGATGAGTTCGAGGCCCTGTATGAACGGCTGCGCGGGCAGGCCGCGGGCGGCGCGCGGGGCGCCCTGGACACCCTCACGCCCGACAGGGTCCGCGCTGCCACGGCGGAGGTCCGCTCGGGCCGTACCGTTACGCTCGCCTCGCCGGTGGAGACCCGGCCCGCGCCCGACAATCCGCGGCCGGCCGGTCACCGGCTGACCAGCCTGCCCGAGGCGGCCGCCGACGCCACGGGACTCCACTTCGCCACCGACCACTTCAGCATGGATGTGCACGGCGACGCCGACAGTCATCTCGACGCGCTGTGCCACGTCGTCTACGACGGCACCCTGTACGGCGGAGTCCCCGCGGCCACCGTCACCGCCGACGGCGCCACGGCCCTCTCCGTCGAACTGGCCAGAAACGGAATCGTCGGCCGGGGTGTGCTGCTCGACATCCCGCGGGTTCGCGAGGTGCCCTGGCTCGAGCCGGGCGATCATGTCAGCGCCGACGACCTGGTCGCCGCCGAACGCTCCCAGCAGGTCCGGGTCGGGGAGGGGGATCTGCTCCTCGTGCGGGTCGGCCACCGCCGGCGGCGCAACGAGACGGGACCGTGGGACGCCGCGCGCACCCGGGCCGGACTGCACCCGACCGCGATGGAGTTCCTCGCCGAACGCCGAGTTGCGGCCCTGGGCAGCGACAGCAACAACGACACCGCCCCGAGCCCCACGGACGGCGTGGACTTCCCGGTGCACGTCCTGGGCATCCACGCCCTCGGTCTGCACCTCCTCGACTACCTCCAGTTCGAGGACCTGGTGCCGCTCTGCGAACAGGAGGGCCGCTGGTCGTTCCTCTGCGTGGTCGCACCCCTGCGGCTGCCGGCGGCCACCGGCTCACCCGTCAACCCCATCGCGATTCTCTGACCGGCAATCGGCCGGGCACGCACCCGCTCCAGGGATCCCTGACCCCGAGGTGGTCGACATGGCTGACAACGAACACTATGACGTCATCATCATCGGCACCGGAGCGGGCGGCGGCACCCTCGCCCACCGGCTCGCTCCCACCGGCAAGCGCATCCTGCTCCTGGAACGCGGCGGCTACCTTCCCCGGGAACGGGACAACTGGGAGTCCACAGCGGTCTTCGTCAAGGGCAAGTACCGGGCCCCGGAGTTCTGGTACGACAAGCACGGCGACACGTTCCCACCCGAGGTCAACTACTACGTCGGGGGCAACACCAAGTTCTACGGAGCCGCGCTGTTCCGCCTGCGCCCCGAGGACTTCGGCGAGCTGCGTCATCACGGCGGCATCTCCCCGGCGTGGCCCATCCGTTACGAGGACCTGGAGCCCTACTACACGCAGGCGGAGCACCTCTACCTCGTGCACGGCCGGCACGGTGAGGACCCCGGCGAGGGCGAGGTCAGCGCCCAGTACGCCTACCCGCCGGTGCGGCACGAGCCGCGGATCCAACAACTCAGCGACGACCTGGAGAAGAAGGGCCTGCACCCGTTCCACCTGCCCATCGGCGTGAACCTCACCCAGGACGAGCACGGTCGCGCGACCAACGACAGTGTGTGCATCCGCTGCAACCGGGTGGACGGCTTCCCCTGTCTGGTACGGGGCAAGGCGGACGCGCAGGTGATCTGCGTCGACCCCGCCCTCGAGCACCCCAACGTGACCCTGCTCACCGGCGCCAACATTCGCCGGCTCGAGACCGACCCCGCTGGGCGCAGCATCAGCACAGTGGTGGCCGAACTGGAGGACGGATCGGCCGCCCACTTCAGCTCCGACATCGTCGTGGTCGCCTGCGGGGCGGTGAACTCCGCCGCACTGCTGCTGCGTTCGGCGAACGAGCAGCACCCGAACGGGCTCGCCAACGCCTCCGACGTGGTCGGCCGCCACTACATGCGCCACAACAACGAGGCGCTGATGGCGGTGTCCAAGGAGCCGAACGACACCCAGTTCCAGAAGACACTCGCGCTCAACGACTGGTACCTGGGCTCGGACGACTGGGACTATCCGCTCGGTGGTATCCAGATGCTGGGCAAGTCCGACTCCGACCAGATCCGCGGCGAGGCGCCGCGCTGGGCCGGGATGGCTTCTCCGGACATGCCCTTCGAGGTACTGGCCCATCACGCCGTGGACTTCTGGCTGTGCGGGGAGGACCTCCCGCAGCCGGAGAACCGCGTGACCCTGGACGGCGACAGCCGTATCCACCTCGCCCTGGACGAGAAGAACAACGTCGAGGGACTCAAGCGCCTGCAGCACAAGCTGCGCGGCATGCTGGGGCACCTGGGCATGCATCCGCACCACCTGCTGCCGCACAGCCTCTACCTGCACAAGGGGATGCCGATCGGTGCCACCGCGCACCAGGCGGGCACCGTCCGTTTCGGATCGGACTCCCGGACCTCGGCGCTCGACACCAACTGCAAGGCCCACGACCTCGACAACCTGTATGTCGTGGACACGAGCTTCTTCCCGAGCATCGGCGCCGTGAATCCCTCCCTGACCGCCATCGCCAACGCCCTGCGGGTCGGCGACCACATCACGGAGCGGCTGGGCTGAGCCGGCGCCCGGACGACCCGTCCGGGCACCTTGGCCGGCCCGAGGCGCTCAGAGCCCCGGCGTCGGAGTCAGCAGCACGCTGACATCTCCGGGGCGCGCCGTCGGGGCACCGGCCTCGGTGACCGGTGCGAGCTGCCCGTCCGGGCGCACCACGAACAGCATCTCGTGTCCCGCGGGGACCGCCCCGTCGCCGTGGTGCGTCACGATCCGGGAGCCGGCCGCGTACCGGCGGACCAGCTCCGGCCGCGTCAGCCCGGCGCTGAAGAGCGCATCACCCCCGGTGTACGGCGCCACCACACCGTGGCCACCGGCGAGGGGTCCGAGACGGTGGACGGGGCCTTCCACCCTCTCCTGGAGGTTCATCGTCGCGAGCGCGTTGAAGTCGTCCTCCTCGGTGAGCAGCAGCACGCTGGTGATGCCTTCCAGCTCGGCGCCGGCGCCGGTGGCCGCCGCGAGCAGCTCGCCGGGCGCCAGTTCGAGCCCGGCCTCCTCGATCCGGGCGCGCTGGTCATGGGCGCCGGCCCACATCAGCACGTCCAGGCCCGCCGCGTTCAGGGCGCGCCCCAGGTCGACCGCCCACAGATCACCACCCACGAGCAGCGGTCGCGACCGTGCGGGGCGCAGCGCCCCCAGCCGCCGGGCGACCGGGAGCGCGGTCAGGCCGTAAAGCATGACGGTGGCGACGATGACGACGAAGGTGGCCGGCAGGATCCGATCGGCGCCGTCGACGCCTTTCTGGACCAGGGTGACGGAGAACGTGGAGGCGGTGGCCGCGGCGACGATACCGCGCGGGGCCATCCAGCCGACGAACCACCGTTCCCCGGGCGGGATATCGGTCCCCGCGGTCGCGATGTGCGCCACCAGCGGTCTGACCACGAGGACCAGGATGGCCACCAGGGCGAGCGCCGGCAGGACCACATGGCGCAGTGACTGCGGGGTGACGGTGGCGGAGATGGAGACGAACAGCAGCCCGATGATCAGTGAGACCAGGGTTTCGAAGAAGGGCCGGCGAGCCGGGATGTCGAGGCCCCGCGCGTTGGCGAGGGCCATTCCCATGACCACGGCGGCGATCAGGCCGGTGTCGTCACGGACCGCGTCACAGGCTGCCGCCGCGCCGACCACCGCGGCGAACTGGACCGTGGTGCCGAGCACCTCGGTCAGCCGCAGGTGCCGCATCACCAGCCAGAGCGCGCCCGCCCCGACCGCACCGCCGGCCAGGCCCACCAGCGCGCTGACCCAGAACTGTCCCAACTGGCTCCCGAAGCCGCTCTGGCCGGCCCTCGCGATGACGCTGTGGAAGACGAACGCGCCCAGGATGCCGCCGATCGGATCGATCAGGGAGCCCTCCCAAACGAGGATGCGCTGCAGGCGCTCGGTCGGGCGCACGAAGTTGAGCAGCGGCCCGACCACCGTGGGCCCCGAGACCACCAGGATCGATCCCAGCATGATGGCCGCGTTCATGGACATACTCAGCACCGGTACCGCGCACAGAGCGGCGGACACCCAGGTGATGATCGTGCCGAGCCAGAGGAGGCGGACCACGACGCGCCGTGTGTGACCGCTCAGCCGCTTCAGGTCGAGGCCCAGCCCGGCGTCATAGAGGATCACCGCTACGGCGAGCGAGACCAGCGGGGAGAACGCGGGGCCCAGCAGCCGTTCGGGGTCGACGTCGTCCGAGAGCGCGCCGGCGGCGAAGCCGACCGGGAGCAGGATGAGGAGCGCCGGGACCCGCAACCGGCTCGCCAGCAGCTGCGAGCCGACCGCCAGCACCACGATCAATCCGACGCCGACCAGCACCTCATCCGGTGTCACAACACATCCTCCTGGGAGGGTCTTCGGTGACGTCTGTCGCCGTCGTCGCGTGCACCGGTGAACGGCCGCAGTCGGGACGGCGGAACCGTCACCGTGCGACATCCTCATCGGCGAGAGGTTCCAGCACCCCGTGGGTGTCGAGGCGGTACAGCACGACGAGCGCGGGTCCGATCAGCACCAGCGCGACGGCCGCGATGATGAGCATCCACTGCAGCGACGCGCTCGCACCCGCGCCCTGCTGGACGGTGAGTGAGGTGGGCACCAGATAGGGCCGCTGGGCGAAGCCCCAGGCGGCGACCAGCAGGGCCACCGTGGCCACCGATGTGTAGCGGGCCCACCCGGCGGCCGGACCGGCGACCAGCAGGGCGGTGACCGCCACGGCTGCCACGGCGAGAAGGACCAGGAGGAGCCCGATCCCGTGGGTGAGACCGTGATGGACGTAGGAGGCGTGCGGGTCGGTCACGGTCAGGCCGATCACACCGAGCGCCAGGAGGGCCGCGGCGCTGATCCAGGCGCGGAGCCGGAAGTAGCCGACCAGCTCGACGGCCCCGAAGCGGCGGGCGTCGACGGTGAGGAAGACCGCGCCGAGGAAGGCGGTGGCCGCGACCGTGAGCAGCCCTGCCATGATCGAGGTGGTGTTGGACCAGGCGTCCGCGGAGGCGGTGGTACCCGGTGCGACCCGCCCGGACGCCACCCCTCCGGCAGCGGCGCCGAGGAAGAACGGGGTGAGCAACGAGGAGACCGCGAACACGGCGCCGTAGATCCGGCGGGCGGACAGCCGCCGGGCGGGCTTGCGCAGTGCGAAGCCGGCCCCGCGCAGGACCATGCCGACGGCCGCCAGCGCGAGCGGGAGCCACAGCGCGGTGAACACCGTCTGGAAGAACACCGGGAAGCCGGTCCACATCAGGATGAACACGAAGATCAGCCAGACGTTGTTGACCTCCCAGACGGGCGCCATGGCGTGGTCGATCAGCCGGCGCGGTTGCTTGCCGCGGTCGGCACCGCCGGCCAGCAGGTCCCAGAACCCGGCGCCGTAGTCAACGCCGCCGCCGCAGGCGTAGGCGGCGATCACCAGCAACAGGATCCAGGCGACGGCGGTGGCGGTCACTGGTCGCCCCCGAATGCCGTGCCGGTGCCCTGATCGGTCGGCGACGTGCCGGAACGCGTCCCGGTGGCGGCGAGTTCAGGGCGCGGTCCGTAGGGAGTGTCGGTCTCCGGGCCCTCGGCCGACGCCCGTGCGGAGTCGGCGTCGGCGAGCCGCCAGCGGCTGCGCATTTTCAGCACCACGCCGAGGAACGCGCCGAAGACGAGCACGTAGACCGTGACGACGATGCCGAACATGGTCCACAGCGAGGACGCGGCGGTGGGCGTCACCGCTTCGGAGACCCGCATGTTCTGGTAGACGATCCAGGGCTGCCGGCCCACCTCGGTGGTGATCCAGCCGCACTCCACGGTCAGCAGGCAGGCCACGCCGGAGACGGCGGCGCACCGGAAGAACCAACGGGAGCGGGGCAGGTCGCGGTGGCGCAGCCAGCACCAGCCGTACCAGAGCGCGAGCAGGATCAGCAGGCTGCCGATGGTGACCATGATGTCGAAGGCCCAGTGCGCGATCGTGGCCTGGGTGGCGGTGGGCCGGTCGGCGGCGGGTACCGATGACAATCCGGTGACCGGCGTCTTCGGGCTGAACCCGGCCAGAATGGAGTCCAGTTGGGGAATCTTCAGGCCGCCCTTGATGCTTCCGTCCTCCTGCAGACGGCCGAACATGTACTCGGGTACGTGGGTGTCGGTTTTCCAGACGATCTCGGTAGCGGCGAACTTGACGGGCTGCTTGTGGAACACCGACCGTGCGATGGAGTCGCCCAGCATGAACTGCACCGGTGTGAGGATCGCGGCGGCCGTGAAGGGGACGGTGAACCCGAGGCGGTGGTAGCGGTCCCGGCGGCCGCGCAGCCAGCCCACCGCGTAGATGCCGGCGACGACGTATCCCGCGGTCAGGAACATCGCCACCACGAAGTGCCAGTACTCCGGGCCGAACATCGGCGTGAAGATGGCCTGCCGGACGCTGACGTTCACGGGCCTGCCACTCGGATCGAGCGTGAAGCCCTGGGGAGTGTTCATCCAGGAATTCGCGGCGATGATGCCGAAGGCTCCCAGCAACGCCGCGAGCGGCAGCGGCACACCGAGCCAGAAGTGCGTCCACGGCTTCAGCCTGCGCCACCCGTAGAGGTAGATCGCGATCAGGATCGCCTCGAGGAAGAACGCCCAGGCCTCCACGCCGAACCCGATGCCGAAGACGTCGCCCCAGCGGCCCATCATGCCCGGCCACAGCAGTCCGAACTCGAAGGACAGCACCGTACCGGTGACGATGCCGACGGCGAACTGGACGGCCATCACCGCGGACCAGCGGCGGGCCAGCAGCATCGCGACCGGATCGGCCTTGCGCAGTCCCCGGTAATGCATCACCAGCGTGATGAACGGCAGTGCCACCCCCAGCGGCACCAGCAGGATGTGGGAGGCCAGGGTGAACGCCATCAGTTCCCGGGCCGGCAGCAATTGTGGAGGGGTGGTCGCCAGAAGGTGTGCTGCGGTGTTCATGCGGGCCTCGGTGGCTCGGGCCGGTTGACAGCGGGGTCAGCCGGTGGACCGGACGGGGGGGAGGGCTCGGGCGGCGGCGCCGTGCGGGGCCTCTGGGACGAAGGCACGTTCGCGGCGCGATCCGGTGGCGAAGACCACCGCCCAGCTGAGCAGGGCGCCGGCTCGGCTGCGAAAGCCGGTGAGGAAGGCGATGTGGATGAACAGCCAGATCAGCCAGCCGAGGAATCCGGAGGCGTGGAAGCGGCCCATCTTCACCACGGCTCTGCCGCGCGAGATGTACGCCGCGCTGCCGAGGTCCAGGTAGCGGAACGGTCGCGGCTTGCGGGTCCTTCCTTCGACGGTGTGGCGGATGCTGCGGCCGGCGTAGGCGCCGCTCTGCATCGCGACCTCCGCGAGGCCGGGCAGCCTGTCCAGGCTCATCAGGTCGCCGACGACCCGGATCTCCGGATGGCCGGCGATGGTGAGATCGGGCTCGACCCGGATGCGCCCCGCTCTGTCCTGCTCGGCGCCGGTCGCCCGGGCCAGCGCCGTCGCCAGCGGAGGCGCCTCGACCCCTGCCGTCCACAGCACCGTGCGCGCCTCCACCCGATCCGTGCCGCCGTCCTTGCGGCGCACCGTCAGGCCCCGGTCGTCCACATCGGTGACGATCGACCCCAGGTGGACCTCGACGCCGAGGGCGTCGAGGGTACGGGCGGTCCGGCGCGACAGCGCAGGCCCGAAGGCGCCGAGCAACCCGTCCGATCCGTCGAAGATCAGGACGCGCGCCCGGCCGGGGTCGGCGGTGGAGAATTCCCGGTCGAGCGTGTGGGCGGCGATCTCCCGGATCTGCCCGGCCAGTTCGACCCCGGTGGGGCCACCGCCTACCAGGGCGAAGGTGAGCCACTGCGCGCGCTCCTGCGGATCCGTGCTCGCCTCGGCCATCTCGAACGCCTGGTAGAGCTTGGTCCGCACGGCCAACGCATCCGCGAGCGTCTTCATGCCAGGGGCGTACGGCGCGAACTCGTCGTGCCCGAAGTAGGACTGCCGCACGCCGACCCCCACGATGAGATCGTCGTACGGCAACTCGAGCATGCCGCCGTCCGGCCGCTCCGCGTGGACCACCCGCCCGGCGACGTCCACGTCGGTGGCCGTCGCCAGGAGGCACCGCACCTGGGGATGGCGGCGCAGGACGGCCCGCAGCGGCTGGGCGATCTGTCCCTCGGAGAGGATGCCGGAGGCGCACTGGTACAGCAGGGGCTGGAACAGGTGGTGGGCACGGCTGTCGACCAGGGTGACCGCTACCGGGGCGCTGCGCAGGGCCCGGACAGCGAAGAGACCGGCGAAACCGCCACCCAGGATGACCACCCTTCGGGGTGTCACATGGTCTTCCACCGTGTGATCAGCCTCCGGTGGCGAACCCGGGGAAGAGGGTCATCCCGCCGTCGACGTACAGCGTGGTGCCGACGACGTAGTCCAGCAGGTCGGAGGCAAGGACGGTCACCGCGTTGGCGATGTCCTCCGGGTCGCCGACCCGGCGGTACGGGACCAGCCGCAGGAGGTCGGCCTCGGCCTCGGGCGTATCCCAGGCGCTGCGGTTGATGGGGGTGCGGATGGCGCCGGGCGCCACGGCGTTCACCCTGATCCCCTTCGGGGCGAGCTCCTGTGCCAGGGTCTGCATCATCATCAGGACGCCGCCCTTGGACGAGGCGTAGTTCACGTGGCCCGACCAGGGGATGATCTGGTGGACCGAACTCATGCAGACGATCTTCCCGGCCGAGCGGGACACCTCAGGGACGACACCACGGCGGATGAATTCCTTGGCGGCCTCCCGGGCGCACAGGAACTGGCCGGTGAGGTTGACGTCCAGCACCTTCTGCCACTGGGCAACGCTCATCTCGGTGATCGCGGCGTCCCGCTGCAGCCCGGCATTGGCCACCATGATGTCGATCGTGCCGAACTCCTCGACCATGCGTGCGACCATCGCGACGACCTGGTCCTCCTGGGAGACGTCGGTCTCGTGCGCGTACGCCCGTACCCCGAAGGACTTGATCTCCTCGACCACTTCCTCGGCCGCCTCCTTGCCGAAGACGTAGTTGACGACGACGTCGGCACCGGCTCGCCCCAGACCGATCGCGGTCGCCTTGCCGATGCCGGAGTTCGCCCCCGTCACCAGCGCCTTCTGTCCACGGAGGATCTGCGGCACCGCCCGCCGGCCCTCGTCCACAGCTGAGGTCACTGCTGTCTCCCGTCGTCGGCCGCGAATCCGGCTTCAGTGGGGAACACTTCCCGGTCGAGTCCCGTCCTGACCGGGCGGCGCGCGCGGCTCGCCCGATGGACTCACCGAGATCGCCCCGACGGCCCAATGTGAGGCGGGCGCAGGGGCCACCGCTCGGCTGTCCGCAAGCACCGTCGAGGAGCCATCCGGGTGTGTCTCTCCGGCCCACGGCGCCCGCACTCTCCTACCGGCGGCCCGCGGTTGCATGATCTCCGCGAGGGGTTGTCCAGACCGGCGAGGGGCACTGTGGTGAATTCCGGACCAGCACCGGCGATCGTCGTGGTCATGGGTGTCTCCGCGTCGGGCAAGTCCACCATGGGGCGGCTGCTCGCCCAGCGTCTCGATGTGCCCCTCGTGGAAGGCGATGACTTCCACCCCGCGGCGAACATCGCCAAGATGACCGCGGGGCAGGCACTCGACGATGGGGACCGCGAGCCGTGGCTGCGGAGCATCGCCCGCTCGATCCGGGACACCTCCCACGCTCACCGGGGGGCGGTTGTCACCTGCTCGGCCCTCAAGCGGAAGTACCGGGACGTGCTCCGTGCGGCCGGTCCGGGTGTCTGGTTCCTCTACCTGGCCCTTGACGAGGAGACCGCCCACGCCCGGATCGCCCACCGGACCGGGCATTTCATGAAGGCCCGCCTCCTGGACTCCCAGTACGGGGCGCTGGAACCGCTGCAGGACGATGAGCCCGGACTCACCGTCGACGCCGGCGCCGGAACCGACGCGATCATCGGCTCGGTCCAGGCCGCCATCGCCCGCTTCCGGACCGGCGGGCCGGCCTGACCGCCCGTGGTGGTCCGCCGGACGCGGAGACGGCCCGCTCGACGGCTACGTCCCGTCCCCGGGCGCCCCATTGAGCCTCGCGTCCAAGGTGATCGCGGCGTCGATCAGGGCCAAGTGCGTGAAAGCCTGCGGGAAATTCCCCAACTGCCGCCCCGTCAGGCCGATCTCCTCGGAGTACAGGCCCAGGTGGTTGGCGTAGGTGAGCATCTTCTCCAGGACGAGCCTGGCCCGGTCGATGTGCCCCGCCCGTGCCAGGGCGTCGACGTACATGAACGTACACAGGGAGAAGGTTCCCTCGGAGCCGCGCAGCCCGTCGGGTGACGCCTCGGGGTTGTAGCGGTAGACCAGGCTGTCACTGACCAGCTCACGATCCATCGCGTCCAAGGTGGACTTCCACATCGGATCATCCGGCGTGATGAAGCCGACCGTCGGCATCCGCAGCAGCGACGAGTCGAGCACGTCGTCGCCGTAATGCTGCACGAAGGCCTGCTTCTTCGGGTCCCATCCCCGGCTGAGTACCTGCGCGTAGATCTCGTCACGCGCGTCCACCCAGCGACCGCGGGCCGCGGGGCGGCCGTCGTCGTGGGCGATCCGAACAGCGCGGTCGAAGGCCACCCAGGACACCGTGGCGGTGCCCAGGGCGCTGCCCGACTGCACCAGTGTGCCGAAGTCGAGTCGGCCGCCCAACGCGCTCAGGCTGAGCTGTGGCTCGCCCTTGCGCCAGCGGGTGGTCAGGATGAACTCGCCCTGCTGCATCGGCTTCGTCGGCGCGACGTAGACGTCGTCGTAGTTCGGCGGCAGCACGTACGCGCTGCGGTAGTCCGTGTACGGGTCGAAGCCCTTGTAGGGGACGTTGAAGTCGACCTTGCGCTGGCGGTCCTCGGTGCGCTGCGGCGCCTCGGTCCGCAGCAGGTGTGCCTTGCTCGCGTCCAGCACCACGTCTGCGGGGCCGTCCTTGAGCACGGTCTCCGGGTCGACCAGCACGGCCAGACCCGAGCGGTCCGCCTTCTCGCCGGCCACGTCGGCGCAGCACTCTGGCGACCGGCGCGGCGCTCAGAGCGTACACAACGACGGTGCTGACGATCACGAGAAACGTGACGGGAAGGATCTTGGCGGCCCCGCCGACTCCTCGATTGACGAGGTTCGCCGAGAACGCCGTTGCCGTGGCGGCCGCGACGATACCGCGGGGGGCCATCCATCCGACGAAGGCCCGCTCACCTGCGGCCAGCCCGGAGCGTGCAGTCGACACGTACGCGACGAGGGGGCGTACCACGAGGACGAGGATGGCGATGAGGGCCAGGCTGGGAAGGAGTACGGGCACGAGGGAGGCCGGCGTGATCGTGGCGGAGATCGAGACGAAGAGCAGCCCGATGATCAGTTGGGCCAGCGCCTCGAAGAAGGGGCGCCGCGCGGGCATGTCGAATTTACCGATGTTGGTGACGGCGAGCCCGGTGACGATGGCCGCGATGAGCCCTGTGTCGTCCCGGACGATGTCGCAGCACGCGGACACGACGATCACGGTGGCCAACTGAGCCAGCGTTCCGAGTGTCTCGCCCAGCCGGAGCGTGCGCAGCGTCAGCCACAGCAGCCCCGTCCCCACCGCTCCACCGACCAGTCCCACGGCCATGCTGAGCGCGAACTGGCCGAGTTGGTAGCCGCGGCCGATGTCGATCTGGTGCGTGGTGGCGATCGCGTGGAAGACCAGCGCTCCCAGAATGGCGCCGATCGGATCGGTCAGGGTCCCTTCCCAGATGAGGATGCGGCGCACCTTGTCGGTGGGGCGGACGAAGTCGAGAATCGGACCCACGACGGTGGGGCCGGAGACGACGAGGATCACTCCGAGCATCGACGCCTCCCGGAGCGGCATGTCGAACAGCGCGGGTGCTACGGCAGCGGTCGCCAGGAACGTGACCAGCACGCCGAGCAGGAGGAGTCTCCCCACGATCCACCGTGTGCGGCCGGTGAGTTTGCGCAGGTTGAGTCCGAGGCCGGCGTCGTAGAGGATCACTGAGACGGACATCGACACCAGGGCGGAGAAGCTCGGCCCCATCAGTTTGTCGGGGTGGACGACCTCGGTCATCGCGCCGGCAGCGAACCCCGCCGGCAGCAGGATGATCAGGGCGGGCACACGAAGTTTACTCGCCAGGATCTGCGAGCCGGTGGCAAGGGCCAGGGTCAGTGCGATCCCGAGAAGGACCTCTTCGTCTGTCACAGCAACTCCCTTCGGTGGAGCCCTGATGCGGGGGGATGCGGCCGTACCGACCGGCAGGGAGTTACGGTCGTGCCACCACCTGGAGGGTCGCCGCTCTGCCGTGGTCGGCCTCGAAGACGGAGGTCAACCGGGCGCTGCCTCCCTGCCGGCGGCACCGCCTGGTCGATGAGCCGTCGCGGCCACCTGCCGCGTTCCGCGCCTCCCGAAGCCGGGTCCCAGAAGCCGGCCCAGCCCCACAGCCGGTAGCGTCGGCGCAGGTGTACGCGGCGATCGCCGGCAACACCACTGCTCCGGCCCGTCCGGCCGCTGCCCGGCAGGCGAGGATCAGGCAAGTACCGGACGCATGTGAGGGCAGCCCTGACGGGGCCGCTGTGGGGCCATTGGACGGAACGGCTTCCCCCGGCCGGCCCAACCGGCTGAGCCGGGATGGGCGGGTACCAGCCGCTTCGGCCCGGAGCGTGACTGTGGTGACGCACCTCGACAACGGGGTCGCACACATCGCCACATGGCAGGCATTTCGATTTTCCTACGCCTTTTTGCGCGGTTTAGGCAGGGCATGGCGTATCCCCTAAGCATATTTTGCTCTTCACATATGTTCGACCGAAGGGATTGCTACGTTCCCTGCGGCGGGTCAGGTTCTGTTCATGCGTGTTGCGCGTGCGGGCGGAGCCGATCACTTCTACCCACCGCCGTTCATCCGTGACGTGAGCACGCGGGATTCTGTGTGCCCGCGTGCGGAGAGGCGTGAGCATGTGGCTTTCCAGGAGAACCCGCGGCAGGCGAGCGTGGGGCAGTACGGCTCTAGCCGTAGTGGTGGTGCTGGGGTTAGGCACCGGCTCGGTGAGCGTGGCTGACGCCGCGCCACAGCGGTCAGGCTCGGTGGCGCAGGCCCTGCAGGCGCCAATGATCGACTCGGTACAGCCGTTCACCACCGGCACGGTGCATGTCACCGTCACCATGGGCGACACCGCCCAGGAACCGGTCGCACGCGTCGACGTCCACGCGTACGCGCTCGACGACAACGGGGACCCCACCGGCGCGCCGATCGCCAACGGGCACGTGCTCAATCCCGACCCGGCCAACCCGCCCGTGGTGAAGATCCAGGGCCTGACCAACGATGCCAACTATGCGTTCGAGGCCACCGAAACCACAGCGGGCGGCGCGCTCTCCGGCGTCTCGACCCCGTTCATCGGCGGCCCGCAGACCCCGAAGCCGCCACTGGCCCCCACCCTTGCGACTGTCCTGGGGCGGGACACGAAAATGCTCGTGGTCTGGAACCCGGCCCACCCCAACGGCTCGCCTGTGACGTCCTACACGGTCACCGCGACACCGAACGGCCCCGGGGCCAGTGTGACCGCGAGCGTGGCCGGAAACGCCATCCACACCACCCTGACCGGTCTGGTCAACGGCAAGTACTACTCGGTGACGGTCACCGCGACGAATGCTGCCGGCACCTCGCCGGCCGGCACGTCCGACAGCCAGACCGTGGGCGCCGAGGCGAACGGTACCGTCGCCGCCCGGCCCGCCTACACCTCCAGCGCCCCGCAGGACGTCTCCGCCGGGCCACCCCCGCCCGGCGCCGACGGCGCCCAGCCCGACCCGACCTCCCTGCAGGTGAGCTGGGACGCGCCGTTCGACAACGGCGGGCACACCATCACCAACTACATCGTGGACGCCGTCGCGCCCGGCCAGGCGCCCGTCGTGGCGACCGTGCCGGCCACCACCACCCGCACAACGCTGACCGGTCTGGCCCCGGACGTCGAGTACAAGATCACGGTCACCGGGACCCAGCACAACGGACAGCTCAGCGCCACCAGCACCCCGGTCACGGCCGCACCCCACCCGACCCTGGCGGCGGGCACCGTGTTCCTGTCCGCCGCGTCCATCGCGACCATCACCCGCGTCACCGACACCACCGTGGTGTTCACCAACCCGCCCGCCCAGGTCACGAACCTGGCGGTGAAGAACATCATCGCTGTCGGCGAGAGCACCAATCCGCTGGCCCACTCCGGCCTGCTGCGCGTCGTGGACAGCAAGAGCACTACGGGCGGCACGGTCACCCTCACCACCAGTCAGGCCGCGCTGCAACAAGCCTTCCGGGCCCTGGACTTCACCGCCCACGGCAACCAGGCGACCTCGGGCGCCCAGGGCTACCGGATCCAGATGCTCAACCCGAACTTCCAGGCCACGATGGCACCCCAGGTGGCGATCCCCATCGCCAACAAGACCTTCACCCTCGATCTGGCCCAGAAGCTCAACGACGACCCCAAGATGAAGGAACGTCTGGGCAACGCCACGATCACCGCCAAACTGACCGCCGCGCTGAGCCTGACCACCAACTGGGAAGCCAACGCCAGCTTCCAGGACGACCCGAACGGCTCGTGGTACTCCACCAAGACCTTCACCTACGACTTCTCCGCCACCGCGACCGCGAAGGCATCGATCACCGGCGAACTGGGCATCGCCTACAAGCACGAGACGCAGCGCGAGCCGCTGCTGACTCTCAAGCCGGCGGGTACGGGCTGCGTGATCGTCTACGCGATCGCGTTCTGCCCCTCGCTGACGATCTACACCCAGACCTCGATCGACGGCTCGATCAAGTTCACCTTCAACGCCACGTACGAGCGGACCATGGGCGGCAAGGTCCACCGCGACAGCAGCGGGAACACGCACAAGACCGACCTGACCAAAAACCCCGTCACGGCGTTCAATTACGACCTGAACGCCGCGGCGACGGTCACGTTCGCGTTCCCCGTGTCACTGAAGATCCTCATCTACGACGTCGCCGGACCCGAGCTGGAGGTCACGCCCTCCATCGAAATCACCGCGGACACCGCCGCCACGCCCTGGCTGAAGGTGACCGCGCCACTGAAAGTGTCGGTGTTCTTCCTCCTGGACTTCAAACTGACGTCGTTCTCGTTCGGAGGCGTCGTCTACAACACCACCTTCCCCCTCTACCAGAGCGCCGGGGCGTTCCCGATACCGTCCCTGTCCAGCGCGGCGCCGGCCGCCGCGACCGGCCCGCGGACCGCATCGAAGTCCCTGACCGCCGCCGCAGCGGCGACCAAGCAGTATGCCGTCACCTGGCCTGCTGCCTGCGACCCCGCACAAGCCGTCACATGGTCGATGGCGGCCGGCTCCCTGGGCACCGTCAGCCCGACCGGCCTCTACACCCCGCCAACCCACCCCGGGACCAACTACACCGACCTGATCAACGCCACCACCGCCGGCACGGCCACCTGCCCGTCCGTCACCGCCCAGGCTGCGCACCACCACGGGGCGAGTCTGCCCGCGGCCCCGCACGCGCCGGCGATCAGTCCGGACGGCTCGACCGTGACCTGGACGGCGCCCGCCGACGGCGGCAGCGCCATCGAGGAGTACGTGGTCACCGTCGTGAACAACCCCGGCGACCCGGCCGGCTCCGAAACGGTCCTGGGCACCGCCCCCGGCACCGCCACCTCGATGCCGATCCCCGCCGACCGTATCCCGCAGATCGAAGGCGGGCACGCCAGCGTCCAGGTCACCGCGGTCACCGCCCGCGGACAGGGGCCCGCCTCCGCGCTCTCGCCGCCGGCACCGGCCACCAATCCGCTGCCCGTCCTGACCACCTCAACCGCAATCGCGGGCGGCGGCAACATCACCGTGACACCCGATGTGTTCAACCTCGGCGCGAGCGACGCCACCAACGTCACCTACCAACTCGCCTACCCGCCCGTCTTCACCAACCCCACCGCCCCCTCCTCGTGCACGATCAACACGACGAGCCGGACGCTCACCTGCGACACCGGCGCCATTCCCGCCGGAACCGACAAGATCACCCCCCTCATCTCCTTCACCGTCGGCACCATGACGCCCGGCACGGCCCACCCCCTCACGATCACCCGCACTGGCGCCAACCCCTATGCCAGCGACCCCAACAACGGCACTACCACCCTCATGTGCGCAGCAGACACCGCACTCAAGGTCACCTGCGCGTAACACCCACCCGCAACGGCGAACGACCCGACGGGCACCAGACAGGTAGCCGCTCTCCGTGAACGGCCTGCACCCCTGGCCCCACCGCCGAACGGCGGTGGGGCCAGTCACGATCGGACCGGGCCCCTTGGCGTCCTCCCCGCACTGGAACGCCTTGTCGTCACCCTGCCCATCGGTCAGCGTCCGGTGGAACCAGGGGGCCGCGCCGGCGGGGGCCGGGGTGTGGAAAGCGTTCGAGAGCGGCGGGGTAGTGCAGGCGTTCCAGGAGCTCGTCGAGGAGGAATCTGCGGGTCAGGTCACGGTGTTCGCGGGAGCGGGTGAGGAAAACCCATTCGAGCCGAATAAGGCTCAGCCGAGACCACGATGGGCGGCCCACAACGCACTGGCACGGCCGGCGGCGCCGGCGACCAGGGCCGCCAGTTCGGGTTTGTCGGGGACAGGGAACGAGACGTATGCGCCCCGGCCACCACCCACTGGTCGGCCATAGGCCTTTACGGCGAGGTGACCGTCCGGGAGGAGCCGGACGTTGAGTGTGGTCAGCATGAACGCTTCACCGCGCCGAGTGTCCGTCCAGCGGAGCACCTGCGGGATCGTGACATTGATCGCCAGAGCACTCACTTCCAGGTCGCTGCTCATGGACGAATGATCTCACGCGAGGGTGGAGGGCTCGGATGAGAGCGTCGGGGATGCCGCTGAGGCCGAATCCGCCGACGGGGAGCGAGGCACCGTCGGGGATGTCGGCAACGGCTTCCGCGGCGCTTGCGCTGACTTTGTCCATGAGGTGCGGCTAATCCTTTTCACTGCGGGACGCAAAGATCTCTTCGGCGCCGGGCCGCAAGGCGTCAGAGATGGCTCTCGCTCCGCCGTGTGCGGTGTATCCGCCGTCAACAGGGATTTCAGCACCGGTGATGAAGGAGGCGTCCTCCGACAGGAGAAACACCACCAGTGGGCTGACCTCGTCGACCGTGCCGGTACGGCCCAGAGGGGTCTCGCGGATATTCGCCGCACGGAAGGCGGGATCGGCTGAGGCCGTCATCTCCGTCTCGATGAAACCGGGATGGATGGTGTTGACCCGGATGCCCCGTGGCCCCAGCTCCATGGCCGCGGTCTTCGACAGCCCACGCAGGGCCCATTTGCTGGTGGTGTACGCCACCGGGTAGTGGGTGGGCGGTCAGTGCGGCGGACGAGCCGATGTTGACGATGGAGGCGCCGGGTCGCATGAGCGGCAGGAGATGCTGGATGCCGAGCAGTGGACCAATGACGTTCACGGCGTGCACGCGGGCCATGTCCTCGGCCCCCACGTCGCCGAGACGGGCGCGCCAGGTGATGCCCGCGTTGTTGACCAGGCCGTCGACGCGGCCGTGCTCCTGGCGCAGTTCAGCGGCGAGTTCGGTCCACGCCGCCCCGCTGGTGACATCTAGCCGGCGGCAGCCTGGAGAGGGTGTCACGTCGGTGGCGATGACGTGGGCACCTTCCTGCGCAAGGGCTGTCGCTTCGGCAGCGCCCTGGCCACGGGCCGCGCCCGTGATGACCACGACCTTGCCCAGCAGCCGGCCAGGGCGGGCTTCCCTCACGGCCGGCTCCGGGGCCGGTGGCGTCCCGTGGGCAACGGCACCGCCGACGATCCGGTTATCACGCGATTGGACACCGTACCTATGCCCTCCACGGTGAGTGTCACCACGTCCCCGGGCCGCAGGGGTGGCGGTGTCTGCTCGCCCCTTACACCCCAGAGTTCGGCGAGGCAGCCGCCGTTGCCGCAGGTGCCCGAGCCCAGCACGTCTCCCGGCATGACGGCCGTACCGCGCGAGGCGTAGGCGACCATTTCCTCGAAGGTCCAACTCATGTTGGACAGCAGGTCCTTGCCGACCACTTCGCCGTTGACTTCGGCGGTCAGGGCCAGGCGCAGGAAGCCGTCGGCATCGCGGTAGGGCTCCAGTTCGTCGGCGGTGACGAGGTACGGGCCCAGGGTCGTCGCGGTGTCCTTGCCCTTGCAGGGGCCCAGCCCCACCTTCATCTCGGCGGACTGCAGGTCGCGGGCCGACCAGTCGTTGAAGATCGTGTAGCCGATGATGTGGTCTCGTGCCTGCTCGGGGGTCAGGTCGCGGCCTTCGCGGCCGATGACGGCGGCGACTTCGAGCTCGAAGTCCAGGACCGAGGACCCGGGGGGCACCGGAACGTCGTCGTGCGCGCCGATCATCGCGTACGGATTGCCGAAGTAGAACGTGGGCGCCTCGTACCACTGAGCGGGAACCCCGGCCGTGCCCTCGACGGACCGGCGTACGCCCTCGACGTGCTCCTCGAAGGTGACGAAGTCGCGCACGGTCGGAGGGTGCAGCAGCGGCAACAGCCTGACGTCCCGCACCTTCGGGCCGGCGGGGACGTCGAGGGTGGCGGTGCCGGCCTCGTGCGCGCGGCCGGAGCGAATCAGGGCGAGGAGGTCGTCGTGGCCGGGCACGGGGTAGAGGCGGCCGTCGTCCTCGACGATGCCGAGGCGGCGGCCGTGGTGTTCGTAGGAGGCGAAGCGCATGGCGGTACTCCAGGGGTGGTCCGGGGGCGGGGCCGTGGGTCAGGGCAGGACAGGGCACCGCGCCCCCGGAGATCAGGGAGGGTCAGACCGGCGGGGCGAGGAACACGCCGCGGTCGACGTCGTTGAAGGACTCCTTCGCGACGATCTCGTTCATCGCGTTGGCGGTGCCCCACTGGTCGGTGACCTCCGGCTGGGAGAAGTCGTAGACGTGGGGATGCCAGGTGTCCTCGTCGAGCTCCTCGAGTTCGGTGGTGTACTCGACGGTGTTGCCGTGCGGGTCGAGGAAGTACGTGAAGGTGTTGTCACCGGCCATGTGCCGGCCCGGGCCCCAGATCTTGCGGAAGCCCGCCCGCATCACCCGGCCGGAGCCGCGCATGTACTCGTCCAGGCCGCGCATCTCGAACGAGACGTGGTGCAGCGAGGTGTGGGGTCCCTTGGCGAGGGCCATGGAGTGGTGCTGGTTGCTGATCCTCATGAAGTGCATGACCTCGCCCATGTGCGGGGAGCTGAGGCTGTCGGACAGTGCGAAGCCGAGGTGGCTCTCGTACCACTCGCGAGTGCGGTTCAGATCGGGGGAGTTGAGGACGACGTGGGAGAGCCGGACCGGGATGGCCTCCTTCTCCTCCACCCGCCGGTGCACCCGTGCCTCGACGTCGGCGGACACCTCGATGGTGCGGCCGTCGACGTCGAAGAACCGGAAGCCGTATCCGCCGCCGGGGGTGTCCATCTTCCCCGGGCGGGTGATCAGCTGAACGCCGCCGGCGAGCAGATTCTCGGCGAGTGCGTCCACGTCGGCCGCGGTCGCGGCACCGTAGGCGACGAGGTCCAGGCGCTTGTCCTCGGCCTTGCGCAGTCTCACCACGTACTGCTCGGGCGAGCCCTCAGCGGCCAGGTAGGAGATACCGGAGTCCTCGGCGACCTTCGTCAGGCCCCAGACGCCTGCGTAGAAGTCGAGCTGCTTGTCGTAGTCCGGCACGGCGAGATCGACGTGTCGCAGGTGGGTGAGCAGGCGTCCACTCATCATCGTTCCTCCTCAGGCGAGGCGCAGGAGCGCGCTTGCGTTGGCGCCGCGGACGGCGTGGAAGTCGGCTTCGGGCAGATCCGCGGCGCGCAGAGCGGCCACCGGATCGTCGGTGCCCATGTCGAAAGGGAAGTCGGAGCCGAGCAGCACCCGGTCCGGGCCGGCCACGCGCACCAGTTCGCGCAGGACGGCAGGGTCGTGGACGAGGGAGTCGAAGTACAACCGCTTGAGGTAGCTGCTGGGCTCGTCCGCGCAGCCCCGGGCGTCCGGACGTGCCCGCCACGCGTGATCGGACCGGCCGATATGCGTGGGCAGATACCCGCCCCCGTGCGCCGCGATGATCCGCAGTCCGGGATGGCGGTCCAGGACGCCGGAGAAGATCAGGTGGGACAGGGCGACGGCGTTCTCGGTGGGCTGGCCGACGGTGTTGGACAAGTACCACCGGTCGAGTCGCTCGTCGAGGGTGCAGCCGAAGGGGTGCAGGAAGAGCAGGGCGCCGGTCTCCTCGGCCCGGGCCCACAGGGGCGCGTAGGCCGGATCGGACAGCTCGCGGCCCGGTGCGTGCGAGGAGATCTGCACGCCGCACATACCCTGGGCAAGCGCGTGATCGAGGAGTTCGACGGCCAGCTTCGGGTGCTGGAGCGGGACCAGGCCCAGGCCGCGCAGGCGCGTGGGGGCCTTTGCGCAGTGGGCGGCGGTCGCGGTGTTCGCCAACTCGCCCACGGTGCGGGCCACGTTCTCGTCGGCCCAGTAGTGGTAGTGGGACGGCGAGGGCGAGACCAACTGGACATCGACGCCCACCGCGTCCATGGCCGCGATCCGCGCGTCGACGTCCGTCAGCAGCGCGATGCGACTGCCGACCATGGGTCCGCTGACGGCCAACGCCTCAGGTCCGTTGCGGCGGGCGTCCAGGTCGCGGGCCGCACCGAAACCGGGGCGGTCGACGACGAGTTCCTGGAGCTGCGGAAGAAGGAGGTGGGCGTGGACGTCGACGGTTGGTGCGGTGGTCACGGGAGCTCCTTGAGTACGGCCATGGTGCGGCCCATCAGGCCGGGGACGTCGGCGTCGCGGACACCGTCCAATTGCCACTGGCCGATCTGCACAGAGGCGTCGACGACCCTGCGGACGCGAGGCATGCGACGGTCGCGGTAGGCGGTCAACAGCGCGTCGTCCCACACGTCGTGGGAGCTGAGCAGTTCCGCCAGGACCGAGGCGTCCTCCAGCGACATGGCGGCGCCCTGCGCGATGGTGGGCGGGCAGGCATGGGCGGCGTCGCCGACCAGGACCACCCGGCCCCGGTGCCAGGCTCCCTCCACCAGGTGCCGGTCGAACCAGGTGTAGTTGACCTGCGCGGGATCGGTGATCGTGTCGCGGATCTCGTCCCAGAACCCGCTGTACCCGCGGGCGAGACTGCGCATCTCGTCGGCGTACGAGGCCGGGTCGATCGCGGCCCGGTCCCGGTTCGCCTCGACGAGGTAGGCATACAGGGTGGTGTCGCTGGTGGGACAGAACCCGGCGATGAACGCCGTACCGCCGTACGCGAGATGGGTGCGAGTGACGCCCTCCGGACGCGGCGCCGGCGTGCGCCAGATGGCCATGCCGGTGGGCACCGGCCGGTCCGGTATCCCGATGGCGTCCCGGGTGCTGGAACTCACTCCGTCGGCGGCCACCACCAGGTCGTACCGGCCCGAGGTGCTGTCGGTGAACGTCACGTCCACGCCGGTCGCGTCCTGCGCCAGCTTCTCGACCGTGCAGCCGAGGCGGACGGAGGTTCCGGAGGCGCGGACGGCCGCGATGAGGATGTTCTGCAGTGCGGGGCGCTGCATGCCCAAGGTGGCGGGAAGGTCGTCGCCTCCGGTGTGCACGTCCTGCTGGGTGAAGACCACGTGGCCGGCGGGAGTGGTGATCGAGACACCGTCGGTGCTGTAGCCCTGGGCGCACACCTCCTGCCAGACGCCGATCTCCCGCAGGACGCGCAGGGCGTTGCCCTGGAGGGTGATGCCGGAACCGTAGGCGTTCCAGTCGGCCTTGGCCTCGACCAGATCGACGGCGATGCCGGCTGTGCGGAGCAGAACGGCGAGACCGTTGCCCGCGGTGCCGCCGCCGATGACGAGAACGGTGGGTTGATGAGTCATGTTTCGGGGTTCCTCCCGCTTGAGGGGCCGCGCGTCGTCGGGCAGCGGCTGGAGGTCGGTCCGGAGACCGGAGTAGGTGTGGAGGGCACGCGAAGTGCGTTCATCGGGAGCGGGGTCGGGGTGGGTCCTGGCGAGGGGCCGGGCGGGATACGGCTGTCCTGGACGCATTCCGTCCGGCCGGCTCTCCGGGACGGCTACTTGACGGCGATCGGGTTGACGGGCGACCCGACGGCGCCCGTGATGGGCAGGGGGGCCGCGGTGAGCCAGAACTCGTACACCCCGTCGGCCGCGCAGTCCGCCGCGAGCGCGTCGGGGTCCCACATCTCGCCGATCAGCAGGCCCATGTTCGGAATGGCGACCTGGTGCAGCGGCTGGAAGGCGTGGTCGAACTCGTTGGGCCGCACCTCGAAGCCCCAGGTGTCGGTGGCGATCGCGGCGATCTCGGTACGGTGCAGCCATCCGGCGGCGGTGAACGACAGGCCCGGGGCCGGGCCGCCCGCGTATTCGCCCCAGCCGGTGCGGCGGGCCCGGGTGAGCTGCCCGGTGCGGACGATGACGATGTCACCGCGACCCACTTCCACCCCGTGCGCCTCGGCGCTGGCGGTGAGGTGTTCCTCGGTGATGGCGAAGCCGTCGGGCAGTTCCCCGTCCACGCCCAGGACACGTCCGACGTCCAGGAGCACGCCACGGCCCGCGACGTGCGGAGCCATGTGTTCGATGCCGGTGACCAGGTCTCCGGCGGAGGTGACGGTTTCCGCGGCGTTGCGGCCGTTCCACGCCTTGCCGTGGTCGAAGATGTGACCGAGACCGTCCCACTGGGTGGAGCACTGCAACGGCATGGCGATCACATCGTCCGCACCACCGATACCGTGCGGGAAGCCCTGCAACCCCAGTGCGGCGTCGGTGCCCGTGTCGAGCATCGTGTGAACGGGGTTGGTACGCCGCCGCCAGCCCTTCTGCGGCCCATCCATGTCGAAGCGCTGGGAGAGCGAGAAGGCCGTGCCCCGGCGGATGAGTGCGGCGCCCTGCCTGCGCTTGGCCTCATCGAGGAAGTTCAGGGTGCCCAGCCGGTCGTCCGCTCCCCACCGGTCCCAGTTGGAGTAGGACGTCGCAGCGTGGGCGATGGCACCCTCGGGGTCGCTGCGGTCCAGGGCGCTCACGGGGCGGGAACTTCCGCGACGCAACGGGTGCGCTGGGTGCCCAGACCGGTGACGGTGCCCTGCATGACATCACCGTCACGCAGCAGGCGCCCCCAGTGCATGCCGTTACCGGCGGGGCTTCCGGTCAGGACCAGGTCACCGGGCAGCAGGGGCGTGGTCTGCGAGGCGTAGGAGACCAGCCGCGCCACGTCGAAGATCATGTCCTTGGTCGACTCGTCCTGCATGGTGTCGCCGTTGAGTTCCAGGGTCACCTGGAGGCTGCCGGGGTCCCCGACGGAAGCGGCGGGGATGATCCAGGGGCCGAGCGGGGTGAAACCGGGGGCGTTCTTGGCACGCAGCCAGTCGGCGCCGATCTCCGGCATGTCCCGGCGGAAGACCAGCTCACGAGCTGTGAGGTCGTTGGCGATGGTGTACCCGGCAATGTGGGAGAGCGCCTCTTCGACCGGCACCCGGTGAGCGGGCTTGCCGATCACGGCGACGAGTTCCAATTCCCAGTCGGGCTTCTCGCACCAGGCCGGCAGAACAACGTCGTCGTAGGGGCCGGTGACAGCGGAGGGCAGTCCGATGAACATGTAGGGCTGGTCCTCGGTCGCCCTGCGGTCCATCATGGCCGCAGTCTGCTCCCGGACCTGCTCCGCGGGCCGACCGTCCGCCGGCTCATGAGCCACCGCCAGGTCAACCACGTGCTTGCGATAGTTGGCACCCGACTGGAATATCTGGCGCGGCTCGAGCGGTGCGTGCACGCGCACGTCCGCGAGTGCTACCCACTCCCCCGCACCGTCCTGGGCCAGGGCTTCCAGGCGCGGCAGACTCCGCTCCCAGTCCTCGAGAAGATCCCTGACCGTCAGCCCGGGCTCCCCGAACGCCTGAGCGATGTCCAGGACACGCCCTTCGGGGACGACCAGAGCCGGGAACGGCGCTCCGTCGGCCACGGACACAGTGCCGACGGCGAGGGGGCCGGAAAATTGCGCGAGTGTTGCCACGGGGTTTCCTCTCCATGCGTTGGCACTAATCTGGACCCCGCCGAGCAATCAAGGAAATCGATTCTGTGGATACTGACTATCTACGCAACGAATAGCTGCAGGAGCCGCCGGTGAACCTCGCCAGCCTGGATCTCAACCTCACCGTCGCCCTGCGGGCGCTGCTGGAGGAGCGCAACGTCACCCGAGCCGGACACCGCGTCGGCCTCAGTCAGCCCGCCATGAGCGCCGCCCTCGCCCGGCTGCGCCACCACTTCGACGACGAGCTGCTCTTCCGCACCGGCAACCGCTACGAACTGACGCCCCTGGGCACCGCCCTGCTCACCCGCACCGCCACCGCCTGCGACCTGCTGGAACGCCTCTTCACCACGCAGGCGGACTTCGACCCGGCCGTCGAGGAACGCGAGTTCACCCTCCTGAGCGTCGACTACGGTGTGGCCACTTTCGGCACCGAGCTCGCTCGCCTTCTCCACAAAGAAGCGCCGGGCATTCGTCTGCGCTTCCTCCAGCCCCCGCCGGACATCCTGGAGAACACCGCTACGATCCTCAGCACCGTTGACGGTCTCCTCATGCCGCACGGCATCATCAGCGGCTTCCCCACCGTCGAGCTCTACGAGGACCGCTGGGTGTGTGTCGTGTCCGAGGATCACCCCGAGGTGTCCGACCGGCTCACCCTGGAAGACCTCGCCCGTTTCCCTTGGGCGATCTACCAGCGCCCCTACGACACGCCCGTCAACCGCCAACTCAGCATGCTCGGCATCGACCCCCACATCGAGGTCTCCACACAGAGCTTCCAGCTCCTGCCCGCCCTCGTCGCGGGTACCCGCCGCATCGCCATGATCCAAGAACGCCTGGCGCAGCAACTGCTCGACGCGTACGCCGTACGCATTCTCCCGTGCCCCTTCGACGCGGTCCCCGTGGCGGAGGCTCTGTGGTGGCACCCCCTGCACACCCAGGACGCCGCTCACATCTGGCTGCGTGAGACAGCGATGAAACTCGGAGCGCAGATGGCTCGCCGCTGACCGCTCCTGCGCTCGGATGAAGCCGCGTCCTGCACGGGTGGTCAGCTCGCGCAGGCAGGACAGGCTTCCGGTTCCGTCTCCCATCCAGTCGGCCGATAGGTGCTATCACCGCAAGCAATGGGTCCGCGTCTTCCTCGACAGGTGGGCGGTGCCGCAGTGTGTCCTGCATCGCCGCCGGCAGTCTTCTCCGGCCCATCGAGAGGAACTCACTCATGCGCGCATACAGGACAACGGGGCGAAGTGGCCTGCGTTCCGCGGATGTCCGCGTCTCCCTGGTGAGTGGCGGCATCGGCGGTTTCATCGGTGCCATGCTGAGTTCCTGCATCAATGGAGCCCTCGTCGGACTGCCCTCCAATGAGACTGCCAATATGGTGAATCATGCGATCTCCGGGCTGGCGAGTGGCTTCTTCGCCGGTTTCGCCGCCCTGCTGGTACACCTGCGTAAGTCCGGCGCACCCGACCCGGCCGCAGCCGAAGGTGACCCGAAGCCGGCGCTGACCGGGCCGTGACCAGGCAGTAGCAGGTCAAGCCGGCCGCACAGCCCGGGTGGCGGAGCACAGGCGTAGCGCTTCTGAAATCCGTCGGCGATAGCTCAGCTCAATGACTTGGCTACGGATTCACCTCACGGCTCCAGCGGTCATGCCCGCCCGCCAGAACCGCTGCAGGGCGAGGAAGGCGATGAGCAGGGGCACGACCGAGACGAGTGATCCGATGACGACCAGAGGAGTGGGGGCGGTCGTACGTGAGCGTCTGTTGAGAACGCCCGAAGCCTGCGGCAGCGAGTGGCGCTCGCTGCCGCAGGTCAGGTCGTGCGAGTGCTGCAGGACCAGTCCTGAGTCAGTTGATGGTCCATTGTTGGAGGGGGTTGTTGGTGTTGGTTTGTTGGGTGGTGAGGGCGCCGTCGGTGGTGGAGGCGGTGGTGAGGAGGAGTCCGCTGCGGTTGTTGGTGAGGGTGTAGGTGCCGGTGGGGAGTTTGGTGGCGGTCCAGTGCTGGTTGATGCCGGTGCCGCAGGTCCATTGGATGATGGGGTTGCCGGGGGTGGTGGCGTTGCCGGAGTCGTCGGCGCAGAGGTGGGAGGTGCCGTTGGCGATGGTGTAGGAGCCGTCGGGTTGCTGGGTGAAGGTCCAGTTCTGGTTGGTTCCGCCGTTGGGTGTCCAGGTGATGAGTTGTGTTCCGGTGGTGGTGGAGCCGCCGGGGTTGTCCAGTGCCTTGCCGGAGGCGGTCAGGGTGTGGGTGCCGTTGAGGTTGCCGCTGCCGACCGGGTTCACCGACCAGGTGAACGTGGTCGAGCCGCTGGCGGTGCCGGAGGTCGCGGTGACGGTGACGTTGGAGGTGCCGGTCGCGGTGGGGGTGCCGGTGATCCGCCCCGAGGAGTTGATCGACAGCCCGGCCGGCAGGCCCGTGGCCGAGTACGTCAGCGCCTTGCCCTGCGAGTCGGAAGCGTTGATCTGCAAAGACACCGCACTGTTCACCGTGCTGCTCTGAGCACCCGGGTTCGATACACCCACCGACTCGGCACCCGAAGAACCCGCCTGCGTCAGGGTCAGGGTCTGCTCGGCCGCGGTTCGTGATCCCCCGACGGGGTTGCCCGTGCCGTTGGTCCAGGCGCGGGTCGGCGTGGTCTCAGCGAGACGGCTGGAGTCCGAGGACAGTCCCAGGACGAGTCCGCTGTAGCGGTTCACCAGCCGGTAGGCGCCGGTCGCACCGCCGGAGGTGTTCTTGCCGGGGATGATGAACCACTGCTGCCCGACGGTGGGGCTGGATCCGAGGTTCGTCACCGTGGGCCTGGCCGCCCAGGCACGGTTGGCCGTGGGGTTGGAGTCGACGCCCAGCGCCTGGCCGGAGGACGCGTTGGTGATCCTGAAGGAGCCGTCGCCGTTGCTGGTGAAGCTCCAGGCTTCCAGGCCGGAGCCGGTCGCGGCGGCCACGGAGGTGGTCGCCGAGCTGCCGGAGCTCTGGGTGAGCACCCGGCCGGACCCGTTGCCGATCGTGTAGGTCTTCGACGGGTCGACCGGTGAGGGAGCCGGGGAGTTCGAGTTGATCGTGAGGTTCAGGTAGTTTCCGTCGCCGCCACCCGGGCACGAGATGGAGCAGTACGAGCGGAAGTTCTTGCCGACGATGGTGGAGCTGGTCTTGTTCACGCCGTCCAGGAACCATCGGTACCACGAAGCCCCGGTGTAGCCGCCGGAGTTGCCGACCAGCGTCCATTTCTGGGTGGCGAGGTTGTCGGTGGCGTAGTACTGCTGCGGGGCGTTGCCGCTCTGGTCGACCGCCTGCGGTTCACCGATGTACAGGCCCAGGTAGGCGTTGTAGGTGATGTCCATGACGAACAGCGGTGAGGTCGGCGGCATCTTGCCGGCCGCGACCTGCTGGTCCACGGTGCCGGTGTTGGCCGGGCTGTACTCCTGCGCGGCCGGGGTGTATCCGCTGCTGTTGGTGGAGGTCGGCACCATGTTGCTTTCCTTGCCGCCCACGCCGGGCTGCGACCAGGAGCCGTCGTACCACTTCTGCCAGGAGCCGGCCGCCATCTTGGAGGAGATGGGAGAGCGGGCCACATGCGAATAGAACGCCTTCCAGCTGCCTCCCTTGTCCACGATGCGCGAGCCGTACGTGACGTAGAAGTAGCCGGACGCGGTGTCGACGAACATCCGCTGGTCGCCGTCGCCGTAGTCGTACGTCTGGTTCGGGAACGCGGCGGTGTCGCCTCGTGCGGTGCTGTACGGGGAGGTGATCGCGTGGCCCAGGATGTTCCAGACCTTGCCCTGGTTCGTCGAGCGCGCGTAGTCGATCGCGTCGTAGTGCAGGCCGTCGCCGAACGGCTGCGGGGTGAACTCGTTGTGCACCAGGCCATACCAGTCACCGGTGTCCGGGTCGACCCACACCCCGGTCAGGTCGCAGTAGTTCTTCTGCGCGTACCCCGAGCCCGAGGGCGCGGCCGTCGCCGTCACACCGGTCGGACTGTTGTTGCAGCGCCAGGTCGTGTCGTTGTTCCTGTCGCTGGAGTTGGCCGGGTTCACCGCGTTGCTGATCGCACTCGACCGAGAGGCGTCATCGAAGTTCGTACCGGTGAAGAAGTCCCAGTAGCGGGGGTCGCCGGCACCGTACAGCGCGGCGGACTGCTGGAAGTAGAACGTGCCGTCCTTGTCGATGTAGGGGATCGCGGAGGTGTCGGTCGGATACGCGTAGGAGCCCGTCGACCCGACCGAGACCGAGTAGGTGGCGCCGGGCGGGAGGGCCGACGCGGTGGACCCCATGGTGCCCGCTGCTATGAGGGCGGCGGTTGCGGTGACGCCCATGAGCGCTCTTCGGAGGCGTGACATGGGTGGTCCCTTCTCTGGGAGTGTGCGGTTCCGGCGGCGCCGGAACCGAAAGATCCGTAACCCTCGGCCGGGCCGGCGCCGGCCCGGTCGACGCCGGAATGATCGGCTGCGTCGCGTGGCCGGCCTGCTGTGGTGCCATTCCTCAGCCACTGCACGGGAGTGCTGCCGCCGAGTCCCGCCTGCGCGCCGTCGCGGACAGCCGGGGATGCCGCCATCTCCGATGTCGCGTCGATCACGGTCGGCCTGGGCAGCCGGTCGCGCAGGCTCTTCAGCCCGGCGCTCTTGAGCACGTCCAGGAGCGGTTCTTCGGCATGGTTGGCGAAACAAGGGGCGCGTGAGGAGGGAAGTACCCGTTCATGAACGCCTCCTGGCGGATATTGCGCGCACGCCGTGTGGGGGTGGAACGGCGGCAGCGGAGCAACGTCGTCCACGCGGATGGCTGGTGCTCGGCTGGAATAATCCACCGCCCATGCTTGCGTGTCAACAGTTTCAAGCAGAAATGAACAGAGCGCGAGCAGCTGGAATGCACAACGCGTCATGACCTGGCAGAACTGCGCTTTTGTCAGGAATCTTCCCAGTTACCAAGGCGGCCTTGCTGGATCATATCTGCCCATGAGTCAGACATTACCGGCGAGTTCGCGGCAATGGACAGAGCGGAGGGGGCCCGATCTCACATCGTCAGGCATCGCCTCCGCCGCCCAATCCCACAGTTGATGCTCGGAATTGTCCAAACCAGCGACTGGTCAAACATCACTGGACTCAGTGCGAGCAAGACGGATCGCAATGCCCGGCGGGTGGCGGCCCCAGCCGTGTTGCTCCCTGCCCCTGCCAGGAAGCCCGAGTAATCCTGAGGAGCGATCCTCCCGCCGTCAAGACCCGACTCACCAGTAGGAGTTGGACTTCTCCTTGTCGTTCTTGACCTCTCCGAAGGACCATCCGGCAGGGTTGACAGGGCACTGGAGGTACATCATCATCCTCCCAGACCTGAATGATTGAATATGCGTAAACCTCCGCGCAATTGATCACCAATCTGCACAGCGCGCCGCGCCCGCGAGCCCTGTGGCGAAATCGGCTTCCCTCGGGCCGCCGGCGCGGCCGCCTGGGCCCGCAACCGCACCGTCTCCGTATCGCCCTTGCGTCGTCCGGGGTGCTGGCCATCTCGCCGTGGAGCACGGGCGGCTGGGTGTACTCACAAACCTTCGACCACACCTCCACCGGCCACCGACCCCGTCCGCAACCAACCGAAGGTCATTTGCGGACGGCCGTTAGGCGAGGATGGCGGCAAGGATCTTGTCGGTCAGCCTGTCCAGGTAGTCGGGCGCGGGCGGTGCACGTGGGTAACGAGTCATCGCTTGGTGCCTGTGGGGCGCAGCGTGCCACCACATCCAGTCATCTGTCATGGCCGCGGCAAACAGTTGGCTTGATTCCGCTTACGACGCGCAAAGTTGGGGTCCTCGCCCGGCCCACCACCCGATTCACGGTGTCGGCCCAGGTCAACGGACTTGACACAGCCCCCGTCACCACCTGGATTCCGGCCCGGACGCTCGACCTGCCGGCCCAACCGCGGAAGTCGCTGACCTGGAATCGCGGCATGGAACCGACCACCCACAGGAACGTCAGCGCCGCGACCGCCCGGAACGTCTACTTCGCCGACCCTCAGAGCCCGTGGCAGCGCGGCACCAACGAGGCCGGGGCATCCGCGGTGGTCTGCCGGTACAGCCATGATCTTGACGGCACCCTCATTTTGTGGCTGGTCAGCGGTCCGTAGACCATCACCGGCGCAGCCTTGCGCGGGGCGTCCGACGCGCTCCTCGACACCTACGAGGCCGAACGGCGGCCGGCCGCGCAGCATGTGCTCGCCCTCACCACCCAAGTCTTCGAGCAGGACCGCGTGGACAAGGACCGCGGCTTCTCCCGGCGCGGCGGCGAGACCTTCCAACTGGGCCTCGGCTACCGCGACAGCCCCCTCACCCGCGATTGCCGCGACGACCTGGCCGACGACGCACTGCGCGCCGGAGACCGCGCCCCCGACGCCCCCTGTGGGCCCATCCGTCTCTTCGACCTCGTCCGCGGCCCGCACGCCACCCTCTTCGCCTTCGGCGGGACCGACGCCCCGGCCTCCGAACGCTTCAAGCCGGTCCGGGTCGGCCGGCCCGGCGAGCAGGGCGACGTCATCGACGTGGACGGGCATGCACACAAGGGGTACGGGGACCGGGGACTCTTTCTCGTACGGCCCGACGGGTATGTGGCACTCGCGACGGAGGATCCGGCGGACCTTGCCTCGTACGAGGTCTTCTACTGATTCCCCATGAAGTTGGCAACGCGGGTTGGTGACTTGGTGTGAGCACTTCAGCCCAAGGCGACCGGGTGGGGTGGCGGGGCGATCTCGAAGGTGCGGCCGTCGCGTATGAGTGCCCATAGGACGTTCGGACGGCGTCGCGCGAGGGCGATGACAGCCTGCCTTATGGGTTTTGTTCTCGGCTCGCTTGCGGTCGTAGTAGGCCTTCGAGGTGGGGCCGCATCGGGAGGCACGGGACGCCCACCCTGCGCCTCCAAAACCCGGCCCCGTTCCCGGGCCTGATCAGTTCCCGGTTCGGTTGCCGGGTAGTGTGCGGCGAGATTATCGACGCGGGCGGTCAGACCGTCCGGCCCGCGTACGGCCGCTCGGTGTTGCCCCGAACGCCTCTGTTCGCGGATCCGGGGCACCCGTTGCGCAGGGCCGCAGCCGAAGGTCTCCTGGTCAGACTTGGCCTTGGCCTTGGTCTTGGACCGGTGCCGACCGCCGTTCGAACCAGAGGTGGGCGAGTACGACCAGGGCCAGGCAGACCACCAGTGTCCGGCCGCTGGCGTCGGTGGCGAGCAGGCCCAGCAGGAGCGGGACTGCGATGCCGGTGATGACCCGGGAGATCGTCCTCTGCGTGTCCGAGCTGCGGCTGGCGACGCCAGTGACCACCCCGAGGGCGAAGTAGGCGGCCATCGCGCCGCACAGAAGCCAGCGGCCTGAGTCGGGCAGCGCATCGGAGCCGTGGCCGACCACCGATGAGAGCGACACGCCCAGGGTCGCGACGACTCCGGTCACCAGGCAGTGCAGACCAAGGGCGGCGCGGGTGGAGATGCGGCCGGCGCGCAGGTGCGGCAACCCGGCGTACCCGAACACGACCGACAGGCCGAACATCCCGGCCAGCAACACAAATGCCGCGACACCGGTGGCCAACAGCCCGATGCCGTACCGCGCACCGGCCGCGGCGTCGACGACCTGCACCACCGACTCGCCGAGCACGATGATCACGAAGAGTCCCAGCCGCTCGGAGAGGTGAGCCGGATCGACCGACACCCCTTGAATGACCGGCCCCGTCCCGCCGGGACCAGCACCGGGGCGCCGCCGACGCCGGGTAGCGGCGCGGGCGGTGAATTTCGCCTGCACCTGCTGAAGGAGCTTGTCCCCGGAGACGGCCAGGATCAGCAACAGGTCCAGGCCCACCCCGACCGCCCAGAGCGTGGGCTTCCACCGCTCCTGGATCCAGATCGATATGAACCAGGGCAGCAGTCCTGCCGAGTACTGCACCACCGGGAAGTCCAGCAGGATTTCGCCCCGGCGCCAGGAGTGGGCCCCGTAGATACGCGTGGCGAGGTACGCGATCACAAAGACGGTCACCGGACGCTGGTCGTTCCCGTGCCCGAGTACGGTGTGCGCCACCCCCGGCACGGACGCGGCCATCACCCCGAGACCGGTCATCCCGATCATCAGCCGCACCACCCTGGTCCGCCCGGCCGAGATGTTGCTGTACAGCATGAACGTCGTCCACGACAACCAGAACGTGAGGTACAGCAGCGTGTAGACACCAAGCCCCGCGGCGTCCAGTTCGAGCCCGAGCACATGTGTCAGGGCTGCCACGCCCGCCACCGCCACAAGGTCGAAGAACAACTCGGCCCAGCTCGCATGCCGCTCGACCTTTTCATCGTCAGGTTCGTACGCAGTATCCAGGTCGGTCACGGATCGCAGCATAGTTCCGCCCACCTTCACTGTCCGGCCCCGGGGACGATCTCTGAAAGCTCATCAGGCCGCCACTCAGAGAGCGCTCACACCAGGGATTTCGTTGGATCCCCACCCGCCTGGGAGCCGACCCAGCACCCTGAACCGCTCTGGTCAGCGCGGCATCTGCAGGGTGCAGACGGCCTCGGTTCCGGGGACGCTGGCGACGGTAGGGATGCCGCCGTGAGCTTCGGTGAGCCGCGGGCGGTGGACAGCCCGAGGCCGCTGCCGCAGGTGTGGCGGTAGCGGGACTTCTCTGCGCGTCAGAACCGGCCGAAGATGCGGCAGGTCCTCCGGGTCGATGCTGGAGCCGGTGTCGCTGACCTGGATCAGGAGCGAGTTCCCGGTCCGGAAAGGCCGCACGGTGACCCTGCCACCGGGGGCGTGTGGCGTACGGCGTTGAACATCAGGTTGCCGGCAGCCCCAGGTTGTCGCCCGCATCGAGGAACTCACGGTGCAGTTGAAGCGTGCCGGCCTCGGCCGCCGCCAGGTCCCGAAGGGCGTCGATAGCGTGGTGGAGCAGCAGGATCTCCCCCCGTAGCACAGAGGCCACGTCGTGGTCAGAGGTGAGCACCCCGTCCTGGGTGCTCCAGCCAACTGCGGATGGTGCTGAACGGTGTCCGCAGTTCGTGGACGATGTCACTGGCCCATACCCTGCTCGGCAGGGGCAGTGGCGTCGCCAGGGTCAGGGACCGCGGCGGGGTCGGCGACGGCGGAGCGCAGCCCACGGTCGATGAGGTCGATGAGGTACTCGAAGCTCTCGCCGATGTCGGCGGACCACTGGAATCCGCCGGATGCCTGCAGGTGGGCGAAGCCGTGAAAGACGCTGCGCACCGCCCGCAGCGCGTGGGTCATCTCCTGCGGAGGGATGTCGTACCCCCGCAGTACCGCCGCGAAAGGGCTGATTCCCCGTCCGGCGGCGAGCGCGATCGGGTCGTCGGGACCGGTCGGTGTCAGGCCCAGGGTGGCCGCGTAGCGGCCGGGGTGGGTGACCACGAAGTCGCGGAGCGCACCGGCGGCGGCGGCCAGGGCGTCGCGCCCGGCGAGGCCCTGGATGGCTGTGCCGATCGCGACGCCGGCCTCGTCGAAGGCAAGCGCCGCGATGCGCCGGTGGAGGTCGTCCTGGCTGGCGATGTGCTTGTAGAGCGACGGGGCGCGCACCCCCACCCGCTCAGCCAGCCGGCCCATGGTCAGCTCGGTGAAACCGATCTCGTCGGCAAGCGCGGCGCCGGCGGCCACAATCGTGGCCGCGTCCAAACCTGCCCTAGGCACTGACACCGGCCAGGAACTTCACGACCGCGGCCGAAGTCTGCTCGGGGAACTGCACATGCGGGTAGTGACCGGCCCCCTCGATCATCTCCAGCCGGCCCAGACCGGTCGGCAGGTCAGCGACGATCGCCTCGCCCTCGGCCTGCGGCGCGGCCCAGTCGGGGTCCAAGGTGCCCTGCACGACGAGCACCGGGCAGGTGACGTTGCCCAACTGCTCAGCGGCGTCAGCGGGAGAGATCTTGCCCATCGCTTGCAAAACCTTCATCCGGCCGGGCTCCTGAAGCATCGCGGTGATCTGCCCCAGACGCGCGTCGAAGTCCACGGGCTTGGAGCCAGGGTAGGCCACGTCGAGGTACTTGGCCCATTGCCGGGTGCTGCCCAGGATGGTGGTGCCCATGAGATGGGTCAGCCCGCGGCGGTAGCCGGCCACCCGCAGGTCGCCGAGGCGGACCTGCTGCTTGCGGGTGAAGGGGGCGAGCTCGACCAGTGCGGTGATGAGCCACGGGGCCTTCGCCGCGGCGATCGTGACCGCACCGCCGGCGATGGAGTGGCCGACCAGCACCGCCGGCCCGCCCAGGTGCTTGACCAGGGCGATCAGGTCATCCGCGAGGGCGGTGCGGGTGTAGGACGCCCACCCGACGCTGGACTCACCATGGCCGCGCAGGTCCACCGCGGCGACCCGGTAGCCGGCTTCGACCAGGGCGGGGGTGAAGAACCGGTAGGCCTCGCGACTGTCGCCCATGCCGTGGGCCACCACGACCAGCGGCCCGACGTCCCCGCTCACCTCGTACGCGAGGGTCCCACCGTCGACGTTCAGAAACTCGGTCACGACTACCTCCATATGGCCCGCTCATCAGCGGCTAATTGTGTTAGCTAAAAGCTATCAGCTTTAGCTTTGGAGTCAAGCCCCGTTCGGGCGCTGCGGGTCAGGCGGCGCCGCACCGGGCATTGGAGCCTCGCGACCTCGTTGTGGGACGGCTGGCCATCGCTGTCGAGATGAGCAGTCACGTTCAGCCTCGTGGGAGGGCGGTCCGCTTCGGTGGGAGCCTCGGCTGCTGCTTCGCCGGGCACATGCGGGTGGTGGCTGACAGGGTGAGCAGCGACGGCGAGGGATGGACGCGCCGCCCCTCCTCAGTTCCAGGCTTGTCGTTCCTGGCTGCGGGGGTCGTTGATCTGGTTCCACGTGTCGTCGATGCGCATGGTGGTCCGGCGCTCGCTGGTGTACGCCTCCCAGCCCGGGTCGCCGGTCCGGGCGAACCGGACCCACGCCCCGTGCACGCGAGAAGCGAGATCCGCAGGAGGCCGCGTCGGTCCGAGCAGGCCGTACGGGCCGTGCAGTGGGGAGAGATGGGTGCGGTCGAAGACGAAGGGGAGTTCCATCGTGTGGGCAGCGCCGAGATCTCCTCCCACGGCCTGGGAGCGCCACGCGAACTCGTAGCGGTAAGTGCGGGACTGGGGGTGGGCGGCGTGCGCGTCGGCCAGGGCCCGGCTGCCCGCGCCGAACGCGGCATCGCCCAGGATGGCGGCTCGCAGCTCGCCGAAGGAGGCGCCGGGCCGTGCTGTGCGATAGGCCTCGATGAGCCGCATCGGTTGGGGGTGGGAGCGGATCGCCGCGGCGTCGACGTCGGCCGCCGTTGCGGTGGTGTGGGCGCCCGTGGGGACGAGATAGAGGTTGCCCTCCTCCGAGGTGGTTCCGATGAGCAGGTCGACGTCCGCTCCCAGGCCTGCGGCGACGGATGTTGCAGGCTGCCGGTCCAGGACCAGGCTGAAGGGACTGAGCCCGACCAGGGGGTCGTAGTGGGTCGGGGTCCGCAGGTCGATCCCGGCAAGGTGGCCGGCCGCCTCGACCAGGTGCTCGTCGGCGATGTCCGAGAAGGCGTCGGCGTGCGGCTCGACCCCCAGCGCCTGGGCTGCTGCCCGGGTGACGCGGCCGGCCTGCTGCCGGGTGAACGCCCCCGTGCCGCTGCCGCTTTGAACGATCGCCCGGCGCAGGAGGCCGGCGGCCTGAGGCATGGCCAGGACACCGCCGACGATGGTGGCGCCCGCCGACTGGCCGAAGAGGGTGACGTTACGGGCATCACCACCGAAGGCCGCGATGTTCTCCCGCACCCAGCGCAGGGCAGCCACCACGTCGAGCAGGCCGCGGTTGGCCGGTGCTCCGGGGAGGTCAAGGAATCCCGGAATGCCAAGCCGGTAGTTGAGGGTGACGAGTACGACGCCGTGGCGAGCGAAGGCTGAGCCGTCGTACAGCGCGGACCGTGTCGACCCGGCGACGAACCCGCCACCGTGGACGAAGACCATGACGGGCAGGTCTTCGCCTGGCGCGGCAGGCTTGCAGACGTTGACGGTGAGGTAGTCCTCCCCGCGACTCCATCCGGCGCCGAAGTAGGGGGACATGTCTACCGTGCCGAGCGTGCGTTCGGACTGCGGGGCGTTGGGACCCGGCACCGTGCCGTCCCGTACACCGTCCCACGGTTCGTGCGGCTGCGGCGGGGCGAACCGGCCGGCGCCGACGGGCGCAGCGGCGTAGGGGATGTTCAGGAAGGCGACGGTGGTGTCCTGACGGAGCCCTCGGACCGCCCCCTGCTCAGTGGCGAGGATGGGATCGGCGTCGTCTCTCACAATGGTTCCTCTCCGTGGCCCGGTGGGCGTCGGAAATGGGATGGAGTTGGCCCGCGACCCCGGCCCCGCAGTGGCGGCCGGGGTCGCGGCCGTGCCTGTGGCCTGCGGGTCAGAGGCGGTCGAGCGAGGCCCACCGCTTGATGCCGAACGCGCTGCCGCTGCGTTCCACTTCCAGGGCGCCGTGCCCGGCGAAGTGGGCGGGCAGGATCAGCGCATTGGCGTCCGCGGCCCAACCGAGGATGTCCCGCCGGGTCTCGCGCGCCGCATGGGGGTCCTCGCAGAAGCAGCTGTTGTGCTCCGGCTGCATGATCTGAAAGGGGGAATGCAGCAGATCGCCCGAGAAGACCGCGCGCTCGGTGCCGGACGCCAGCATGACGACGCTTGATCCCGGGGTATGACCGGGTGCGGCCTGCAGGCGCAGACTGGCGTCGATGGTGTGGCTCGTTTCCCAGAGCGTGACCTGGCCGGCGGCGTGCACCGGAGCGACGCTGTCTTCGAAGACGTTCTGATTGACCCCGCCGGCGATCTTCGGGTTGTTGGCCGGGTTCCAGAACTCGAAGTCGGCCTTGGGCATCAGATATGAGGCGTTGCGGAACGTGGGGACCCAGGACTGGCCCTCCAGGCGGGTGTTCCAGCCGACGTGATCCACGTGCAGGTGTGTGTTGACGACGATGTCGACGTCGTCGGGGTGGACGCCCGCCCGCTCCAGATTGCCGAGGAAGTCCAGCTCCAGGTGTCCCCAGGACGGTACGTACGGGCGTTCCTTGTGGTTGCCGACGCCGGTGTCGACGAGGATGGTCCTGCCTTCGCTGCGCAGCACCCAGGTCTGCACGGCAACGTTGCAGATACCGGTCTGTTCATCGAGGAAGTCCGGGACGATGACGGACCGGTGTGCGTCCCACTGATCCTTCGGCGAATCGGGAAAGAACACGCCCGGGGTCATCCCGCTGGGTCCGTGCGTTTCCTCGACCCGGGTCACCTCGACGCCGCCGAGAGTGATGTCGCTCATGATGCTGCTCCTGTGTCGGTTGCTCTTCTCGTGCAGGCGGGCAGTGGGGCAGTCGGGCCGGGCGGCTCGGAGCCGATGGGGATCTAGGGGTGGCCCGGTAGGCGGGCGAGCAGGAGGTTGGGGTCCTTGGCGGTGGTGTAGGCGGCGTTGAGGACGTACACCTGTTCGCCGCGCAGTGCGACGGAGGTGGGGTTCTGCAGTCCGTCGCCGGTGTCCAGAACGGTGGTGTGGGTGCCGTCGGGCCGGATGAGGACGACCTTGTTGGGGGCGTCGAGGGTGGCGAGTACCTCGTTGCCGCGACCGGTGAAGGCGAAGTCGTCGATACCGGCCAGGCCGGATGCCTTCACCTGCGGGGCGCCCGCCCGGTTTCCGTGACAAATCGGGATGCGCACGAGGGTGCCCTTGTCGAGGTTGCTCACCCACAGCGCGCCGTCGTGCACCTTCGCGCCGTTGGCTCCGAGGAAGCCGGCCGCGGCGAGCTCGGGCGCGGTGGACCAGGCGGTGGGCCGGCCCCCGGATAGAGGGACGGTCCACACGGTGCCGAGCACCGAGTCGGTGATGTAGAGCTGCTTGCTCTGCGGGTCCAGCGCCAGACCGTTGGGCAGGCCGTTCGCGGGCAGCGCGGCAATGCGCTGCGGCGCCTTGCCGGGACTCAGCCGCCACAGGCCCGTCAGGTCGGCGGTGCCGGTCGCGTACAGCACGTACGTACTTCCGTCCGGAGCCTGGACGATGCCGGTGGTAAGAGGGAATCCGAGGGCGGGGGTCTTGACTCCGCCATCGGCGGGTGCGGGCAGGGTCGCCAGGATGCGGGTGCCGCCCCCAGGGGTGATCTGAGCGACCTGGCGGCTGCCGGCGAAGGTCACGTTGGCCCTGCCGTCGGGCAGCAGGGCGATGTTCTCGGGCATCCGGCCCGCGGCCAGGTCGAAGTGGTTGGCGATCTGCACGTGGCTCAGGGGCCGCGGGGCGGCCGGGATGGCTCCGGCCGGGACGGCCATTGCGAGAGCCGCTGCGGCCGTCGCCGCAGCGGTTGCGAGGAGAGTGGTGCGCTTGCGCATGGGTTCCTTCTCTCTTTTCCGGCATGCGGGCATGCCGCAGCCAGGGGTGGGTCGGCAGGCAGGTGGCGCCCGACAGATCGAGTCGGGATGCGGCACCAGTGACGTGCGCTCAGGGCGCGCTTGCCCGTTCACAGGGCTTGAGGAGGGGCTTGTCCGGTCAGGAGGGGCGGGATCGCGCGCCGGTGCGGGTCTGGGCTGTCTCGCTCGGCCCGCTGGCGTGGGCGAGGAGACTGAGGGCTGTTGCGGAAGGGGATCCTGCCGTGGCCGTGGCGATCACCACGGCCGGCCCGTCTCCTTGCGGACTCTGCAGTGTCTGCTGGGTGACGGTCAGGATCCCGACCGAGGGGTGGTGCATCTCGTAATCGGCGACATCGCAGACGACGATCCGGTGGTCGGCCCACATGGCCGCAAACTCCGGGCTGCGCATGGTCAGTTCGCCGACGAGTCCGGCCAGCAAGGAGTCCTGCGGATGCCGGCCGGCCGTCAGGCGCAGGTTGCCGACCACGGCCCTGGCCTTGGCGGGCCAATCGGCATACAGCTCCCGGGTGTGCGCGTCGAGGAACACCAGCTTCGCCATGTTCGGCCGACGACCCGGTTCAGCGGGGCTGTCCGGGTCGACATGACCGGCAAACAACGCGTGCCCCTGCGGGTTCCAGGCCAGAACGTCACTACGGCGGCCCATGACGAGTGCGGGTGTGCCCGCGAGAGCCAACAGCAACGCGCTGGTGGCCGGGGGGACTCGCTCGGGACGGGGGCGGGGCGCAGCTCTTCCCCGCTTCGGCGCACGGGCGAGTTCGTGCAGGTGGGCCCGCTCGGTCTCATCCAGGTGCAGGGCAGTCGCAATCGCGTCGAGCACCTCGCGCGAGGCGTTGCGCGACTGACCCTGCTCCAGACGGGCGTAATAGGGCGCGCTGATGCCGGCGAGCATCGCCAGCTCCTCCCGCCGCAAACCCGGCACCCGGCGCCGCTCGCCGTAGGTCTGCAACCCGGCATCCTCGGGGTGCAGAAGGCCCCGGCGTGCCTGGAGGAACTCGGCGAGCTGCCCGTGCTTGTTCATGACACCGAGTATGCGCAGCACCCCCGAGCCGCGCCTCACCCCGCTGGGGTGCGGATCCACAGGGGGCACGCCGCAGCACAGAGGAACCTCTTCAACGAGGCCAGCCGCCGCTGCCTCCAGCACCGCACGCCCCAACGCCGATCCCTTCGGTGGCTACCAGGTGACGGGAAGTCGGGCGGGGCTGCAGACTCGGCTTCCGCTGTTTAGGGAAGTCAGCAGCGACATCGTCGAAAACCTCCCGAGTCAAGGAGTCGCTGAGCGGCATGCTCGACCTCGATGAGATCACCGGGGAACGCTGACGATCTCGCTCAAGGCTCCTCGGTGAACTTGCGAACGGCTGGCCTGACACGACGTGGTCGATAGCGGGAATTGACTTCGTCAGCAGCGAGTCCTCCTCGCGCAGGAGACCCAGGACCGACACCCCGGGCCAACCGGAGCCCCCCGTTACCCACCAGACCGCGCCGTAGTCCGCGTGGCCGCAACAATGACAACGGGGCAGACCCTTTGGGAAACAGCTGACTCATTCGAAGTCCGTACCACTTCGCCCTGTCGGCGATCATCCGGCGGGGCGAAGTGCTCTCAATGGGAAGATCCGGTGCCCGTCTATGTCACGGCCCTGGTCGTGTCGCGTCGCCCTGCATACAGCCCAGAGCGTCGAACAGCACCTCCGGATCGCCGTCACGTTTTGCGATGTTCGCCAACTGCCAATGACCAGGCCGGGTGACCGTGTCTGCCGACGCCCATGAACTACGGCCATGCACCATGTGACGGCGATGACGCTCCTCGCGGGCGCAGGAAGTAGCTCGCCGACAGGGACGCCACAAGCACCCAGGGTGCATCCCCGCGCGGGCGGGGAGCAACCATCACCCGACGGCCCGCTCGGCCGGCCCGGCACGACTGGCCCGCGACGCGGCCACCCGGACGGGGCAACGCGACTCCTCGTCGTTAGGCCGATCCTGCCGAGAAGTACTGACGGCGGGGAGGCGGTCCAACCTGCCAGCACGTCCATCGGTGGTTCCAGCCGTGCGGGTGGTCCGTCCTGGGCGCCTCCTAGGGGCGACGTTCGGGGATCGTGGCAACGATGCCCCGGCGCCGCAGCAGGTGGCGAATCGCCCGGCCGGAATACGCCTTGTCGCCCAGCACCCGCGCCGCCGTCGTCCGAGGCCGGCCCGCAACGGCGCGCGGGATACGGCGGTGGTGTCCTTAACGTTGCCGGGCGTGAGCACGATGGACAGCGGGAGGCCCAAACTGGCCTCTCAGCCAGGGCGATCACGTCGCCCCTATCCCCGGTACCAGCTCACCACGACACCTCTGTGAGCTCATCGCAGCCGTACGACAACCCGGACACGCACCACGGGGATGACAATTCTCCGTTGGTAGAGGGCGGAGGTCACAGCAGCGTCCGCCCTGTCATCTCCCGTCGGCGACCGATACCGACGTGTCCCCACACAGCCTTCCAGACTCACGTTTCCCACGCTCATCAGCGTCGGCGAGGTGCCATTGCGAACGGCGAACCAGGTGACAAGTAACCCTCACCACCCGCCGCCGGTCCCGGTGGCGTACCCGTCACCGTCACCACCGCAGGCGGCCTCGCCACCGAAACACTCACCTCCACCTACGCCGACCCATCGGCGCTCACCGGCCTGAGCACCACCACCGGAAGCCGCTTCGGCGGCACCGTCACCGAGCTCACCGGCCGGAACCTGGGAACCGCCACCCAAGTCCACTTCAACCACGTCAACATCCTGTTCAGCGCCCGAGCCGACAACACCCTGGCCTCCGTGGTTCCCGCCAGCCTCACCACCGGCCCTGTAGACGACACCGTCACCACCCCCCGGCGGCACCAGCACCCTCCCCGGCGGCTACACCTCATCTGAAAACCGGGATGGCAGCCCACCGGGGGCCCACGCGGTACAGGCGCAGATGCCCGCTGAAACGCCCGCTGCGCCCAGAAGGTCCCCGACTCCGGGCGAAACAGGGCCTGGCTGGGGCGGACCTCCCATCACGGCTATCCCGCAACGGAGTTGATGACGCTGGTCGAGACCGGCACACGAGCCTTGCTCAGCGCGGTGTTCGGGCCCACCGCGGAGGGCGAGACCAGCTATGCCCCGCGCCTGCTGCATCTGCTGCGGCCGGACACGCTCGTCCTGTGGGACAAGGGCTTCGACGGCAACGACTTCCTCGCCTCCGTCACCGCGACCCGCGCCCAGTTCCTGGGTCGACTCGGCAGCAACCGGCGCACCCCCGTTCTCACACGCCTCGCTGACGGCTCATACCTGTCGGTGATCGCCGCCGAGAAGGTACGTGTGATCGACGCGAACACCACGGTGACCTGCGCGGACGGCACCGTCTTCACCGGCTCCTACCGGCGGCTCACCAGCTTGACCGACGCCGGCCGCTACCCGGCGGCCGTGCTGGCGGTCTCTACCACCAGCGGTGGGAACACGAATCTGCGTATCACGCGCTCCGCCACACGATCATGAACGGGCGTGTCCTGCGCTCGGGCGACCCAGCCGGCGCCGAACAGGAGATGTAGGCCCTACTCACCCTCTACCCGCCCTCCTGACCGCCCGCGACCAGGTCATCCAGGCCGCCGCCGTCATCACCGACCCCGCCGATGCCGGTCGCGTGGGGCTGATCGGACACCGGGTCCTGGCCCGTCTCCTGCCGCCCCGGCGGCAGCGCGTCAGCACCCGCACGGTCAAGTCACCGATGTCCCGTTACAGCACCCGCCACGACGACGGCAGACCCGACACCAGCCGCACCGTCACCGGTCCCGACATCAGCGTCCTCGAACCTCGCGAACCACACCCGCAACTCCCCGTCATCTCCCGCGACGACCGGAACACCGCCCTCACCCACCGCCCCCGCCATCGAATCCTTGGCCTGCTCGAGGAGAACCCCGCCCGCCTCTGGCGCCCCCGTGACATCGCTTCTCACTTCGGCGACATCACTATGGGGACCATGCATCGGCAGCTCTCCAGATGGGCCGAGACCGGCCTCATCCACAAACTCGGCCCCGGCCTCTACCCCGCCACGGCATGGACCCCAACACCCCCTGCGTGATCTGCGAAAACGTCAACTACCCGGACTTGGTACTAGCTGGCCGCGCGGGCACCCACCCAGTGCCGCTCCCGCTATGACGTGAACTGCCACAGTCTGTGTTCTCTCCCCCGTGGCTAGCCACCTATGTCGCGCGGAAGCTACGCCAGAGGGCACGGCCGTCGCCAAAGACTGGCAGAAGAAAGGCAATGTGCGCCAGGTGCCACCAGGCCAGGGACCGGTCGAGGCCGGAGAGCAATAGGAAGGCGCCCACTATGACGCACGCAGACGGCCCGGCCAAGGCCACCACCCTTGTCTGTCGTGCCGTCATGTTCCCTTCCGGAATCACTGACGTGCGCCACATTGTCCGCTCGACCGCGATGTGAGTCACCGTGCGGACCCGTTTGAGGACGATCACATGTGCAGACTCGTGCAGGGCGAACGAGGCCACCAAACCCAAAGCGGCCGGTTTGAACAGCAGCGCCCATGTCAGTCCCGCCAGCACCCGGTCGCCGGAGAGTGCGAACCAGACCAGGGCCGCGGCCAGGAGGACCCCGACGAATGCGAGCAGTGGCCACACCTGGGTAGCCACCGCTAGGGCAACTGCCCGGGTACTCAGGTCAGCTGCCGGATATCTCTTTGAGGAGCTCTTCACGACGCTGCTTCAACCCCCGAAAGGCGATCTGGATCAACGCCAGAACGGCGGTGAGCAAGAGAAACAAGACGATGAGCGGGGCCGGGTTCTCGACTCCCGTGGTGATGCCCAGCGCCCCGTTGTCCTTTTTCGCCGTCTCAAACATCATCGACCCGAAGAACACCTTCCGTTTCACGATCTCGTCAGTGCCCGTTGAGAACATGAGGGTGAGAAGGGTCACCGCTACGGTGCCCAGCGTCAGCAGCGCCGCCCCTATGGCGGACGTCACGACCGAGCGTGCCTTGAACATTCCTTCTCCTCGACTCGCCTGCGTGGATTCCTTGTACCGCGTACCAAACGAATGCGACGGCTGCCCCGGCAATACAGATCATCACTGCCCAGGGCGGGAGACTGAGCAGTCCCATTCCGATCACTGACAGGCCTATAACGATTCCGACAACGGACAGTCCCAGGAACACGGAGAAGGGATTGTCCTTCTCCGCCGGGAAGACAACGCTGATGCACGTGGTCATGACCGTTCCGCCTACGCAGGACGCAAGTGCTGTTCCGCTGGAGAGGAACTGGTCCGGGTGCCGCGCAACCGCGATCGTGAGAGCCGGCACGGTGAACACGGCGAGCAGGATCAGCTGCGCCCTGATGAGCCGTACGTACACCCGCCAGGCGGGCTCCTGTGCGCCAGGCAGCAGCCGGAGCTGTTGGGTGGCGGTGTACTGATAAAGGCCGCCGAAGGACAGGGCGGCGAGGCCCCAGATGGGGTTCACCGACGGTTTGGCCACTAGCAGGTAGGCGAACACGGCCAGTGCCATCGCGGCCGCGGCAACGGTCTGTGCGCTGCGCAGCAGGCACCAGTCGTACGGCCCAAGAACTCGTCGCAGGCGCACACTTCCCGGTAGCTTCAGGTAGCGGGACTGGCGTAGGTGATGGTTCGGGGCGAGCGCGAAGGACAGCGCTATAAGCGCGGCCCCTAGTGCCCCGGCTGCGGCCAGGGTCAGCCAAGGCCCGTGCGCGTTCCAGGCCCAGGAGGCCCTCGTGACCCACGTGTACTGGGTCCGCTTGCTCAGGTATGCGCCGGAAATTTCCTGAATCATCGGTGTCATCTGAGCGGAGTAGTACGCCAGCGCCGCGAACAGGGAAAGTGCGTTGAGGATGCCCGCCATTCGGCTGAGCCGCACCAGCATCCACAGCCTGGTCAGCAGCTGGTACACAACAGAAAGTGCCAGATAGGTCAGGGCGGTTGGGATGATGATTGAGGCAGTGATGTAGCCGGTCGCGGACGGACCGAGGAGGATCAAGGCGCTGACGCAGAGGGAGACCAGGCCGGCCGCCGCCACGATCGCGGTCATCGCCGCTTCGTATAAAAGGAACGCCATCGAACGTTCCCGGTTGGTGACTGGCAGTTGATAGGTGAGCTGAAGCATTCCCTCAGCGTTCATGAACAATACCTTCACCAACAGGAAGGCAATCTGCACCCACAGCAGGAGAGATACCGTCGAGGTGTCGAACAGCAGCCGCCACACAGCCGCTTCGTCAGCCAGCGGCCGTAAGAAGAGGTAGGCGGCAGTGCACATGACGCCGAGGAGCAGAACGCTCACCACCGTGACGAACACCCTGACCGGGGCAGACTTCAGGGCTCCGGCCCGCAGTACCCGTCGGCGGAAGAAGACGAGGAGCATCCGTGCCAGCACGACGGAATGCTTCAACCGTGTCGCGGTCACCGCTGGGACGTTTCGAGGTAGTCGAACACCATGGCGGCTAGCGATCCGTGCTCCCTGATCAGTTCTTGTGTGGGTTCGTCATACACCACAGTCCCCAAGTCCAGGAAGATGGTGCGGTCGGCCAGGCGCTCCAGGACAGCAAAATCGTGGGTGCAGAGCAGGACAGAGCGGCCTTCGTCGCGGATCCGCCGAAACTCCTCCTCCGCGAGGTGCAGCGCTTCGAGGTCGATGCCGTTGAGGGTTTCGTCAATGATCGCCAGCGGCGGGCGGATCACTAGCGCGGATACCAGTTGCGTCTTCTTGCGCATTCCGTGCGAGTAATCTTCGATGAGGTCGTCATAGCGGCCGTCCATTGAGAATTTACGGAACAATCCGACCGTTTCATCGTGATCAACGTCAAGACCGAACAATTTGCCCAGCATGGAGATGTATTCGCGGGCGGTGAGGAACTCGGGCAGATAGTCGTTGCTCGATAGGTACATGGCCAACTGCTTCGCTTCTGGCCGGGCATGCTCGTGGCCGCCAATCCGAATGTGACCGGATTGAAGGCGCACAAGGTCGAAAATGTTCTTGATCAGTGTGGATTTTCCGGAGCCGTTGGGACCAACAAGGCCGACAATCGCGCCTTTTTCGATCGAGAAGGACACGTCCAAAAGGACGTTGATGATGCCGTCATAGGAGTAGCTGACGTCTTTGACGTTCAGGAGAGACACCATCGTGTTAATCCTTTGCCGAGTCCGTCAATCCGGGCGGCGCCCAGGGATCCCAGGTACTGCCAGGGGATCCCTGGGCGCTTTGGTAGCCGTCAGGCTGTTACCTGCATTCGGCGTTGACCTTCAGTCCCCAGTTCTTGAAGGACCAGTTGCCGCTGAATGCCTTGTGCTGATTCACCACACACCATATGACCAATCCGGCGAAAATGGTGGCGCCCAGGGCGAGGATGACGGCGGTGAAGATCAGGAACCATGCGTCGTAACGTACGAGCCCCTCGTCGACCTTCGCTCTGATCGACGCAGCGACACGCTCGGGCGCCGTGGTCGCAGCCACGTACGCGCCGATCGAAGCCGACGTGTACGCGTTAACGGCCTTCGCTTCTACCGGCTCCGCAGCTCGCTCTCTTCCCCTGACCAGAATTGACGTTGTCACAGTTATTCTCCTGTGGTTGGCGTTGGTCCGGCGAAGATGTCACACCCCCGGTGGCGGACGATAGTGTCCTGAAGGGCACCATGCAGCGCATTTCCTGTAGTTCGCTATGACGGCCGCTTGCGCTCGCGAGGAGATCTGCAGCTTGCTGAAGACACTGGTGACATGCTTCTTGATCGTTCGCTCGGCTAGGTGCCAACGGTCCGCGATGACGGTGTTCGACAGACAGTCGCCCAAGGCGACTAGAACTTCGAGTTCACGCGCGGTCAGAAGGGACAGATCTGCGTCACGCACCCATGGCGGCACTTCGCAAGCATGGTCCCTTTCGCGATCATCACAATTTTCTGATGCATCTGGTGGCAGTCTCAAAATCCCGACCCCCGTGCCGAAAATTACCCGCCCGTGCACTCACTTTCCCATGGTCCGGCCGCCTGATCAGGGCCGCTGGGCGCAGTGGTCACCGTCTTCATGGCGTAGAAGTGAGGCATGACGTGATGTTGAGAGAGCGGCAATTTGACCCCTCGGTTCTCCGGACGTTTTTCGCTATCCCATCTCCTGGCGGCCTGGTTAGGAAATCCTAGTCGAGGCACTCCTTGTAGATGATGGTTTCATCGTTATTTCCCTCGGGCAACGGTGACGAGGTTCTTCGGATGTTACGGGTGTTGACCGTGATCTAGGTGTGGTCGCTATAAAGGACAAGTCTGATCATGGATGCTTCCAGTTACTATCCGCTGCATTTATGCGAGCGTGCGGTGTGCGGATCTATCTCTGCGTCCACGCGGTGATGAATGTTGGTTGGGTACCGGCTGGGTAACCGCGACGGATATGACGAGTCGCAGCCGATGGTAGAGCTGGCCCGTGACGGGGACCCGATCCTGCTTCGAGCTGGCGGGCGGGCGCACCCTGACGGCGAGCGATCGCCACATGCTGATCTGGGGTGACGTCAGCGGTCCCGGCGCGTCTTACGGTGGTGTCGGCTCTCCCGCGTCAGCTGCCAGATCGTAGTGATCTGCAAAACGAGGACCCAGGCAATCCACCAAACGGACTCACCGTCGAGAGCCACCTGGATCGCGGCAGCATGACGCTTACCAGAGCCGCCACAATCGAGACCAGCAAGCCGAAACAATCATTCACGCATCAACTATCGCTGACCTGCTCCTCCTTGCCAGAGCTACAGCCATCAAGACCCCTGTTGAGAAGAGGGCACTTGGCGAGGTCTGGCGCGGGAGGAACTTCAGCGTGCGATGAGCAACCATTTCGAACAGGCCTGGGGGGAACGGGTGAGCACGATTCCGGCAGCATCGGTGAGCGCGGCAGAGTTGCGGCGGCGGGTTCGCGCGGTCGAAGCGCTTCAGACGAAAACGCGGGAGATGGCTGCGGCGAACGTGTTGACCACACGCGAGACCGCGGTGAAGGCAGCACGAGCGAAAGAAGAGGCCGACATTGCGGCGCGGGAAGCCGCTGCGGCGGTCCTGCGGCTGTTCGACAACGACGCTGATTTGGTCGCGGAGTTGCTGAGCAAGTCGGCGGAGGACCTGGAGCGTGATGCGAAGCCTGTTACCGCCGCTCGCGCCAGCCCCCGCCGGCCCCGAACCAGGTTTCCGCACCGGATCACGGCCGAGCAGAAGCCGTCTGAGAACGCCCTCGGGCCCGGAGTCTTCCGTCTCGCAGCAGTCAACTGGTCCGGGCTCGCTCCCGTTGATGAACAGCAACGCGAAGCGCTCGAACTAACTGACGACACGCAGGATCCGACAGTGCTCGTCGCGTCTGACTGGCTGCACCCGGGCCAAGGCCACTCCCCCGGCGAATCCTTTCTCGCCGCCAGCGTTGCCCGAGACCTACGCGTCAACCGCAAGACCGCACGAGAAGCCCTAAGCGAAGCGATGAACGCTGGAAGGGAACGGTCATGAGCCGACTACTGACATTGGCGCAAGTGGCAGAACTGCTGAGCGCCGCAGGAAGCGGGCCCCATTCACCCGACCTTGACAGTTCCGGAAACACGGTGCCGGATCTGCTGCACAGTGGCTAGTACACCACGGACGAGGTGGCTGACTTGATCGGTGTCGACTCCTCAACGCTGCGTCGCTGGCGCACGATTGCCCCGCTGCAAGGGCCGCCATTCGTCCGCCTCACCTCGCGCGTCACCCTCTACAGCGCGCCGGATGTGCAGACGTGGCTTACCTCTCGGCGCATCGTCCCGGTACGGGCTGCCTGATGGGCGAGAAGTCACCACCGCTCGGTGTGAAGCTCTCCACCGATGTGGAGTACCGGGCAGGCTTTCCGAACCCGTTCCGGGCCCGCGTGCGGTGGTTCGATCCGACGTCAAAACGGCGTCTGTCGCAGTCCGAAATGCTGCCGGACGAGGAGAAGGCTCAGGCGTGGATCGGGCGCATGCAGCGGGCCGCGAGCCGTGGCGTCGATCCCGCTACGGCGACATCGACCCTGGCTGAGTACGGGGACGAGGAATGGACGCTCGCCATGCGCGGGCTGGAAGCCAAGACCATGGATCCCTACCGGGCCGGCTGGCGGCTGCGAGTGGTGCCGACCCTCGGGCACGTGGCGGTAACCGCCATCACTAATGGCGCGGTCGACAGGGCGGTGCACGGCTGGATCGCTGAGGAGTGCAGCAAGTCCACCGTGAAGAACAGCCTGGCCGTCCTGGTACGGGTCATGGAACCGGCGCTGCGTGACGGCATCATCGACATCAACCCGGCGCGGATCGTGGGCTGGCAACATGAGTACAAGCGCGCGGAAGACGAGATGGACGACCCGCGGTCGTTGGCCCTGCCGGACTGGGATGCCCTGGACAAGCTGTCCGCCGCCCTGGTTCTGCGCTCCTCAGACCAGTTCGCCGGCTGGGGCGATGTCGTGAAATACGCCGCGTGCACCGCCGCCCGTATCGGCGAAGTGTCCGGCGTGCGGGTGCAGGACATCAACCGGGACGAATGGACCTGGCAGGCGTGCCGCCAGGCCACGCCAGGACCGGGCGGGCTGATCGACAAAGGGACTCAAGGCAAGCGCCGCCGTACCGTTCCGCTGATCCCGGAAATCCGGGACCTGGTTGCGGCCCGGCTCGACTCCGTCGGGAGCGACCCCATGGCCCGGCTGTTCACCGGTCCGCGTGGCGGAAGGATCAGTACGGCCGTGCTCCGGGACGCCACGCACTGGGATGAGGTCGTGATCAAGCTCGGGTATGAGCACCTGCGCCGTCATGATCTGCGGCATACCGGCCTGACGTGGATGGCCGATGCCGGAGTCCCGCTGCACGTGCTTCGCAAGATCGCTGGGCATGGCTCGCTGACCACTACACAGCGGTACCTACACACCGACAAACGGTCCATCGAGATGGCCCGGCGCCGCCCTCAGCGCGCACCTGGCGAACGGCCGCCTGGAGGCTCCTGGTCCCAAAGTGGTCCCGGACGGGGCGCCTCGACGGCATCTGCGGATCGTCCGGTAGCGCCCCATCGGGGCAACGAAAAGCCCGCTGACCTGGAGGAATCCTCCAACTCAGCAGGCTTTCAGCACCGTCGGGACGACAGGATTTGAACCTGCGACCCCTTGACCCCCAGCGTTCGACCAAGTTTGACGGTCTGTCATAGCTGGTCCCGTGCAGTCCAGATAACCCAGGTCAGGTCCCGTTCTACGAGGACCGCCATGACGACCATTCCGGCTTCATGACGACTCGTCCGTGAGACGCCTGTGAGATCCAGGCGGATGCAACCCCGGATGGAGGCACGAGCCCGCTCCGCTCAAGGCCGCGTGCCTACATCAGACAACATGACCGGTCGGCAACCGTGCTCCGAGGCGTCTGGACGTTGATGTCAGGAGCAGCCTGCCGGTCTCGGCTCGCACAGCCGAAATC
>NZ_JAPVLU010000025.1:0-71590 GCF_027158205.1 Streptomyces sp. H39-S7
CGCTTCACGATCGAGCCCACCCAGGCATAACAGCGGCAACCCGCCGCTTCACCCACCCCAACACCCCAACCAGCAGCGGGTTCGTGCTCAGACAGCTCTCAGAATCTGCGAACCCGCTGCTTTCCGTGCATCGGTGGCGGCTGGCCCCTGACGGGCTGGCCACCCGCCGCCAGCTCCGCGCGATGGGGCTGCGCCCGGGTGGCCAGGACGTAGCCGCCGAAGTCCAGCGCCCTCGCCGTCGGCGGGGCCCGCTGGTCGCTTACCTCTACCGCGTTGACCTGGCGAAACCGGTCCGGCCGATGACGTCCCGCAAGTGGGGTGCTCTCGCGCTGGCGATGCTGGCCCGACGCACCTGCCCCGTCTGCCAAGTCGATGCCGGGTACTGCATACCGCGCTCCCTTGGCATGTGCGTGACCTGCGCAGACTCCCACTGACCTGAGGGAGAGTCCTGATGGCCCGTCGTGACCCACCGGGGATCATCGCCCCGCACATACCCGCAGACGCCTACCGCCGCGCCGAAGCCACCGGGCAACCGGTCGTCATCGTCGTGCACACCACCGATCAGGACGGGCGCCCGTTGCGCCACTACCTGTTTCCCCTCGTCATCGCGGGTGCCGGCGTCGTGGGGATGTTCGGCCTCGTGGCCGCGTTCGTCGCACTCCTCGACTTCGCAGCCCACACCGCCATCGCCATCGGCAGCGTGGCCGGACCGGTCAGCGTCGGCGGCATCACCCTCAAACTCGCTCGCACCAAGGACTGAACGGATGGAGCCCCGCATGATCCGCCTGCGTATCCATACGGCAGTCTGCCCGCGCTACGCGCTCGTCCTCACCGACACCCCCCGCCCCAACTGCCCCGATTGCGGCGGCACGGGCGGCATCCTCCACCACTACGGCGATGACTCGGGCGAGTACGCCGGCACCGAGTGTGAGCCCTGCGGCTGCTGGACCCACTGGCGCATGACCCTGCTGCCCCTGCTGTCCTGGTTCCGCCGACCGCGCGTCGGCTACAGCAGCGAACCGCCTTTCTAGTCCCGCCCCGCCCAAAGCCTCCCGCCCACCCCAAACGGGCGGGAGGCCGTAGGGGGCCCGCAGGGCGTCCGATCCCCCTCGCATGTGGGGCATGACCCCCCGGGTCGCGAACGGCCGTTGAGGCCCCCACGAGGGGGCTGCACGGGCCTGATTTGCGGTGCTCTTCGCGCGCGTGCGCGTAGAGGCCCCCTCCCTGAAACGGCGCAACTCCGCAACTTCGCAGGTCACAGGCGGTTGTGGAGGCTCAACCTGCGGTGCCGACGCAACCGGCAGCGCAACCCCCGGTCATTGAGGTGGGCCGGTGACGCCACGCAACGGCGCACCGGCCCTATCCACGGTCTTGGAGGACCTTTTCGTGGACTGGAAACAAGCATGGTCGAACACCACCACCACAACCAACACAGCGCTGGACGCGCTCGCACCGATGTGCGCGCCGTTCGCGGTCCGCTGGGACCGGGACGCCGAGCGCCGGACACAACTGCGGACCCCGGAGCACCTGAAAGCGCTCATGAGTGCGCAGCGGGAGCACAACTCTGCCCGCTCCACCGCTGTCATGGCGCGCAATCAGCGCAGTGCGGCCCGTAAGGCGACGAACAATCCGCTGTCGCAGAACCGCCGGGCCGCGCGGACCGCGCACAAGGCCGCACGGCAGCATCACAGCCAGGCCCGCGCGGTGTTGAAGGCGGCGCAGAACAACTACCCCGCCACTCTCACCACCCGTGCGGTGCAGGCGCATGCCGCGCACGCGGTGCCGGGCGGGTTGGCGTCTTGGCTGATGTCGGAGACCGCCCACACGCTCACGGTGTGGCCGGCGTCCCTGTCCGCCGGGCTGATCGTCCTGAACGCGGCCGGTCTGTGGCTGGGGCGTCGTCAGCCGTCGGTGCGGCTCGATGACGGGATGAGCCCTGAGGAGCGTCGGTTGGCCTCCCGGCTGGACCCCTCGTTCTGGGTCCAGAACGCCGACGCCCGGGGCTTGTCGGGCACGGTGCCCACCCCGGCCAAGCTCACCCAAGCCGGGCTGGTCGCACACGTGCGTCTCGACGGCCGGTGGACACCGAAATCGTTCCGCGCGAAGGCTGATGAGATCCGGGCCTTGCTGGGGGCGCGGACGGCCCTGCGCATGGAGATCACCTCCGGCAGCCACGGCGACCGGGCCACGATCACGCTGCGCACCCGCAGCGCGGCCGACGGCATCGACCTGACCGGCTGGGCCCCCGGCGCCCCATGGGGCATCGACACCATCACCGGCGACCCGGTCATGGTCCCGCTGGGCCGCCGGATGCTGATCGCGGGAACCTCCGGATCAGGCAAGTCCTGGTCCACCCGGGCGCTTCTCGCAGACGCCTCCGAGCCTGCCGACCACCGCCTTATCGTCATCGACCCGAAGCGGGTCGAGGCCCTGAACTGGCAGCACCGAGCCCGCACGGCGGTCCGCCGAGACGACGTCCTTGAGGTGACCGATGAGCTGGTCGAGGAGATGCACGAGCGGCTGGAGGAGATCCCGCGCGGCAGCGACGTCATCGCCATCAGCGCCCGCCGCCCCCGCATCACGGTCTTCGTCGACGAAGGGGCCGAGGTCATCGCCATGGCCCGGCACAAGGCCCCCCGCACCGAGGACGGGCCCGGCACGGACTACGTCCGGATCATGGAGAACCTGCGCACCCTGGCCCGCATGGCACGGGCAGGGGAAATCATCCTGATCTGGGCAACGCAGAAGCCCACTATGGACGGCAAGAGCCCCGGTCTGGACCCGCAGATCAGCGCGCAGATCACCTACCGGGCCTCGCTCGCCCTCTCCACATCCTCAGAGTCCCGGGTGGTGTTCGGGGAGGACGCCACCGAGGACGGATGGCACGCACACAAGCTGCCCATGCCCGGTATCGCGATGCTGCGCTCCGGACCCAAGTCCCAGCCCCACCCGGTCAAGACCCGGGCGTTCTCCCCGGCCGACGTCATCGCCCTGCCCGACCGCCCCATCTGGCACCGGACAGCAACCTCCCAGCCGACCCGGAGCCCGCTGCACCTGGTCAAGGAGCCGACCACCGCCCCGGCGGCCGCGCCCGTGCCGGCCAGCAACCGGGACCGGGTGCGACAGGCAGTCGCGGACGGGGCTCGGACCCTGCGGGACATCACCGACCGGACCGGCATCAACAAGGGAACCGTCTCCCGCGAACTCAAAGCCCTCATCGCCACCGGAACCCTGCTCAGGACCGATGACGGCATGGTCCTGCCCGGCCAGCAAGCGGCCTGACCGAACGACAACGGCGGCCCCAATCCGACCAAGAGCCGGGGCCGCCGCCAATCCAGCACGCTCACACGAGAACTGGAGACACCCAGCATGACCCAACCCACCCCCATCCGGCGACCCCACCGGCCCCGTTTACTGGACGCCTATGGCTGCCAGGGCGGCGCCGGCAAAGGCTACGACGACGCCGGATTCGACGTCACCGGCCTCGACCACGAGCCGCAGCCCCGCTACCCGTTCACCTTCGTCCAGGGTGATGCGGTCGCGTTCATCCGGGAGCACGGGCACGAGTTCGCGGCGATCCACGCTTCTCCGCCGTGCCAGCACGACAGCGACTGCCAGCGCATCCAGGGCCGCGACCACCCGGACCTGATCGCCCCTACCCGCGCAGCGCTGGAGTCCACTGGCAGGCCGTGGGTGATGGAGAACGTCAAGGGTGCCCTGCCCAAGCTCCGCGAGCCGGTGATGCTGTGTGGGGCGATGTTCGGGATGGCGACCTACCGCCACCGTTGGTTCGAGACTGGCGGCGGCTTCACCCTTACCGCACCCGCCCACCCCGCGCACATCGCACCGCAGGCCAAGATGGGCCGCCCCGTCCCGGACGGCTGGTACGGGCAGTTCGTCGGGAACTTCTCCGGCGTCGACCTGGCCCGCCGCGTCATGGGCGTGCCGTGGATGAACCGCGACGGCATCCGCGAGTGCATCCCACCCGCCTACGCGGCGTGGATCGGTGCCCAGCTCCTGGCCAGCATCACGCCGGCACTGGGGGTGGCGGCATGAACGCCCTGCTGGCCACCGCCCTGGACCTGGCCGCCGCCGGGGTACCGGTGCTGCCGCTGCGGGCGGGGAAGGTCCCGTTCGGGAACTGCCGGGCCTGCGCCGGCAACGTGTGCGGCGGGCGGCCGAACATGAAGACCCCCGGCCCCTGCACCTGCCCGAACCTGTGCCACGGCTGGGCCGCTGCCACCACCGACCCGAACGTCATCTCCTCGCCTCCGTGGGAGCGGGCGTGGCGGCAAGCGGCGGGTGTGGCCTACCACCCGGGCGGCGCCGGGCTCACCGTCGTGGACCTCGATAACCCGGCCGCCATCGCCTGGGCCCGTGCGAACCTGCCCGCCACCCGGACCGTGCCGACGACCCGGGGCGAGCACTGGCTCTACCAGGGCGCCATGCAGGGCGCCAACGGCGTACGGCCCGGCGTCGACATCAAGTCGACCATGGCCTACGCCCGCTGGCTCGGTGCCGGCACCGGCACGATGGCGGCGCTGCCGGACGTCGTGCGCGCGCTGACCGCCAAGGAGTCCGCGCCCGTACGACCGGCGCCGCCCATCGCCGTGCCCGCTCAGGCCAGGGACAGCCAGTGCCCGCACCGCACACCCGCCTATCTCGCCCGTGGCCTGGCCATGGCGGAGCAGCGCATCACCGAGGCCCGCGAGGCGGTGCACGCGACCGTGTACCGAACGTTCCTCGCAGTGCTGTCCGCGCACGGCCAGTGCGGCTGCCTCACCGAGGCACACATGGCCCGGCTGTTCACCGCCGCACAGGTCAAGGGCGAATCGGCACGGCACTGCACCGACGCATGGACCAACGCCCTGAACCGATTGGGGATGTGACATGCCCGAGGACGAGAAGACCCCCGCCCGCGAGATCATCACCGACTACGCGCAATCCCACTTCCGGTACTTCCGCACCGCCGACGGCACCGTATACGCACAGCGCAACGGCCACCCCGTGGCCCGCCCGATCCGCTCGCAGGGCACGACCGGCAGCCACCGCCAGGAACTCATCGTCGGTATGTACCGCGACGGGATCGGGGTGTTCAACGGCACCGCGCTCAAAGAGGCGCTGGATTTGATCGAGGCGCTGGCGCTGTACGAGGAGACGCAGGCGGTGCACATCCGGGTGGCACCGGGGTTCGACGGGGCGACGTGGCTGGACCTCGGGCGGGATGACGGGCAGTCCGTCCGCATCCACCCCACCGGCTGGGACATCCTCACCCCCGACCCCCGCGAGGTGTGCTGGCGGCGCACCCAGCTCACCGGGGAACTGCCCCTGCCGGCCAAGGACACCGGCGGTAAAGGCATCGACCTGCTGATGCGGTTGTGCAACTTCGCCACCGCTGAGACCGAGTGCTTGGCCATCGCCTGGCTGATCGGCTGCCTCAGGCCGTTCGCGCCCGTCCCCGCACCGTTCCTCACCGGCCCCCAGGGTGCGGGCAAGTCCACCGCCGGGCGGATGCTCCTGCGGATCATTGAGGGCATGAGCGGAGACCTGCGCCGGGCACCGAAGGACGAAGGCGACCTGATCACGGCCGTGGCCGCCGGATGGATCACCGCCCTGGACAACCTCTCCCACATGACCCCGGAGCTGTCCGACGCGATGTGCTGCATCGTCACCGGCGCCGAAAGCGTCAAGCGCGCCCTGTTCAGCGACGGGGACGTCTTCCGTCTGGGCTTCCGCCGCCCCCTGCTCCTGACCGGCATCGACGTCGGAGTCATCCGCCCCGACCTCGCTGAACGGCTCCTGCCGCTACGCCTGGTACGGCCCCGGATCCGGCGCACCGAGGCCGAACTGTGGGCCGAGTACGCGGAAGTGCTGCCGGTCATCCTCGGCTCGCTCCTGGACCTCACCGTCAAGGTCCGCGCCATGGAGGTGGAGACCCCCACCGACCTGCGGATGGCGGACTTCGCGCACCTGTGCGCGCAGCTCGACGCAGCCGCCGGCCTCGGAGCACTCACCGCCTACCTGGCCAGCCTGGACGAGCTGAACGACGACGTGATCGAGGGCGACCTGCTCGCGCAGACCGTCCTGAAGCACGCCGAGACCCTCGCCCCGGGCACGGAGCAACGGATGACGTCCACGCAGTGGCTGCACTGCCTCAGCCGCCTCCACAGCGGCGACGACTGCCGCCCCCTGCCCAAAGGCTGGCCGACCACCGGCAAAGTCCTCTCCGACCGCCTCAAGCGCCTCCAACCAACGCTGGCCGCACGTGGCGTGCTCATCGACACCGGCCGCACCAGCGAAGGCCGCTACCTCGAAATGACCCGCCCGGCAGCCCCGCCGCCACCTGAACAGCAGCGGGCGTTCTGACCCGCACGCACACCCGGAACAGCAAGAAGAGCACCGGCCCCGGGGGGTGCTCCTCTTGCTGTTCGGCGGAACGCCGCTCGAAGGTCGTGCCGCGCAGCGGCTCCTTCTTCGCTCTGTGAGGCGCACCGGACCACAACAGACAGGCCCTTCTTTTTTCCTAAGTAGGAAGAACCTGCGTCATCTGCGTCATGCGGGCCGAAATACGGGCCTTGACCTGCGGTGACAGCCATGACGCAGACGGCGGCGCCTGCGTCATCCTGCGTCATCTGCGTCATGCGATGACGCAGCCCATGACGCACCCATGACGCACCCCCAACCGCTACGTCACTAAAAACCGCAGGTCAGAGGCCCGCATGACGCCAATGACGCAATGACGCAGAAATCCCCACCTCGGACAGGTGCGACGGCCCCACGAGCGCGAGCCGCCCAAAACGCGCCCACCCCGCCACCCAAGGAGCCGCAGTGACCACCGCTCCCATCCCCGAAGCACTGACCGTGCCAGAGGTCATGGCTGCACTGCGGCTCGGCCGCAGCAAGCTCTACGACCTGCTCCGCTCCCGCGAGCTGGACAGCTTCAAAATCGGCCGCAGCCGCCGCATCACGGTCGACAGCCTCACCGCCTATCTCCGCAACCAGACCAATCAGGAGTACTGACCATGGCTAAGCGCAGGCCGAACGGTGCGGGCAGCATCACCCGCCGCAAGGACGGCACCTATCACGGGCGTGCCTACGTGACGACGACTGAGGGCGTGCTCAAGCGGGTGTCCCGCTACGGCAAGACCTATGACGAAGTTGCCGAGAAGCTGGCCAAGCTGCTGGAGCTGGAATCCAAAGGCGTGCCGACACCGGATAAGGCGTGGAAGGTCGGCCCCTACCTCACGTACTGGCTGGCAGAGATCGTGCAGCCGAACCAGCGGCCCACTACCTACGACAAGTACGAGTCCATGGCGCGGCTGCACCTTATCCCCAAGCTGGGGACAAAGCGGCTGACCAAGCTGGGCATCGCCGACGTGCGTACCTTCCTGCGGCAGACCAAGGCCGAGGGCGTGGGGGCGTCAACGCGGCTTGAGTGCATGAAGGTGCTGCGGAACGCCCTCAACCGGGCGATGCGGGAAGAGCTGCTGCTCCGCAACGTCGCATCGCTGGTGGACATGCCCTCCGTCGACTCGAAAGAGATCATCCCGTGGAGCGCGCAGGAAGCCATCGACTTTCTGCGGTCAACGCGTCCGCACCGCATGCACGCCGCGTTCGTCCTGGCGCTGGTGCTGGGCCTGCGGCGCGGGGAGCTTCTGGGGCTGCGCTGGATCGATCTGGACCTCGATCAGGGGGTCGCGCACCCGCGCAAGCAGGTACAGCGGCAGAAGGGCGCTGGGCTGGTCCTGGTGGACCTCAAGACAGAAGCCTCCAAGGGCGCTCTGCCGCTCCCCCTGCTGTGCATCGAGACCTTGGGAGAGTGCCGGCGCCTGCGGGAGCTGGAGAAGGCCAAGGCAGGGGAGAAGTGGACCGAGCTGGGATTGGTGTTCGGCACCGAGACCGGGGGTCTCTTTGATCCGGATCACTTCTCCCAGACGTTCCAGCGCCGGGTGAAGCGCTCCCGGCTCCGGCGGGTGCGGCTGCATGACACACGTCACACCTGCGGCAGTCTGCTCGCTTGGCTGGGGGTCCACCCCAAGGACGCTCAGAAGATCCTGCGTCACAGCCAGATCAAAACGACGCTGGACATCTACACCCACGTCACCACGGAGTCCCAGCGGGCCGCCGCAGCCAAGATCAGCGCCAAACTCCGGGACGGCATGCAGGGCCGCTGATCGCCTACTGGCGTAAGCCGTGGGGGTACGGGACGCAAGAACGCCCCGGAAGGAGATCCTTCCGGGGCGTTTGCGCTGGTGGGCCTAACAGGACTTGAACCTGTGGCCTCTTCCTTATCAGGGAAGCGCTCTAACCGTCTGAGCTATAGGCCCTCGCTGCAACGAAAGATTAGCGCACCACAGGCCATGTCCCAAAATCGGTATCCGACGCCCGGTTACTCGTCCTCCGCGAGCGTCAGCTCGACGCCGCCGACGAAGCCCGCGGACATGTTGTAGATGAAGGCTCCGAGGGTGGCCAGAGCCGTCGCGAGGACCACGTCGATCACCGAGATGACCGTGGTGATGACGAGGACGCGGGACAGCGACAGGAAGGACACCAGGTCGAAACCACCGCTGGCGCCGCCCTCCGCCGTCGTCGCGTCGCTGATGGTGCTGCCGACCGTGCTGAAGACGCCGATCGCGTCCAGCACCATCCACAGCACCGCGACCGCCACGATCGTGCAGATGCCCAGCGCGATGGAGAGCAGGAAGCTGACCTTCATCACCGACCACGGGTCGGCCCTGGCGACCCGCAGCCGCGCCTTGCGCGTCCGCGGCACCGTACGGGCGGCGGGACGCGGCCGGCGGACGCCCGCGGCGGCCGGCGCCCCCGCACCGGCCCCCTGGGGGCCCGGCGGCGGGTAGGCCTGCGCGGGCTGGTGCGGCGGCTGCTCCGGCGCACCGGGAACCCCCGCGCCATAGGTCTGAAGCGGGCCCGCACGATGCGGCGGACGGGTGTCGGTCACGATGGATCCCCCCTGCTGCGGGCTGCTGCTCGTGGAGGAGCCAGGGGCACCGCCGCCGGCACCGGCCTGGGTGGCCGCCTGCGGCCGGTCCGGACCTGTCGTCCCGCCGGCAGCGGCGCCCGTGGCTCCACTCACGGTTACTCCTCGATTTCAGCGGCCACGGGCTCGTCGCCCACGGCCTCGTCGGCGTCGGCCTCTTCGGCCTCCACCCCAGCCTCGGCATTGCGCGCGATGCCCACGACGGCATCCCGCTTGCCAAGATTGATCAGTTGGACGCCCATGGTGTCACGGCCCGTCTCCCTGACCTCGTTGACCCGCGTACGAATCACTCCGCCGCTGAGGGTGATGGCGAGGATCTCATCGCTCTCCTCGACCACCAGCGCCCCGACGAGGGAACCGCGGTCCTCGACAATCTTCGCCGCCTTGATGCCGAGTCCGCCACGCCCCTGGACGCGGTACTCGTCCACCTTGGTGCGCTTGGCGTACCCGCCGTCGGTGGCGGTGAAGACGAACGTACCCGGCCTGACCACATTCATCGAGAGCAGTTCGTCGCCCTCTCGGAAACTCATGCCCTTCACACCCGACGTGGCACGGCCCATCGGCCGCAGCGCGTCGTCCGTGGCGGTGAACCGGATGCACTGCGCCTTGCGGCTCACCAGCAGCAGATCGTCCTCCGCCGAGACCAGCTCGGCACCGATCAGCTCGTCGTCCGAGCCGTCCTCGGCCTCGCGCAGGTTGATGGCGATGACGCCGCCGGCCCGCGGGGAGTCGTAGTCCTTGAGCGCGGTCTTCTTGACCAGGCCCGCCCGGGTGGCGAGCACCAGGTACGGAACGGCCGAGTAGTCCCGGATCGCCAGGATCTGGGCGATCTTCTCGTCCGGCTGGAACGCCAGCAGGTTCGCGACGTGCTGGCCGCGGGCGTCCCGCCCGGCGTCCGGCAGCTCGTACGCCTTCGCCCGGTAGACCCGGCCCTTGTTGGTGAAGAACAGCAGCCAGTGGTGCGTGGTGGAGACGAAGAAGTGGTCGACGAGGTCGTCCTGCTTCAGCTTCGCGCCGCGTACGCCCTTGCCGCCGCGCTTCTGCGACCGGTAGTCCTCGGTCTTGGTGCGCTTGACGTAACCGCCGTGCGTGATCGTGACGACGATGTCCTCTTCGGCGATCAGGTCCTCGATGGACATGTCACCGTCGAAGGGGATCAGCTTGCTGCGCCGGTCGTCGCCGAACTTGTCGACGATCACCGCCAGCTCCTCGCTGATGATCTGCCGCTGCCGCTCGGGCGAGGCCAGGATCGCGTTGTACTCGTTGATCTTCTGCTGCAGCTCGTCGTGCTCCGCGACGATCTTCTGCCGCTCCAGGGCCGCGAGGCGCCGCAGCTGCATCTCCAGGATCGCGTTCGCCTGGATCTCGTCGATCGACAGCAGGCCCATCAGGCCCTCGCGGGCGATGTCGACCGTGTTGCTGCGCCGGATCAGCGCGATGACCTCGTCGATCGCGTCCAGCGCCTTGAGCAGGCCGCGCAGGATGTGCGCCCGCTCCTCGGCCTTGCGCAGCCGGAAACGCGTGCGGCGGACGATGACCTCGACCTGGTGCGTCACCCAGTGCCGGATGAACGCGTCGATCGACAGGGTGCGCGGCACCCCGTCGACCAGGGCCAGCATGTTCGCCCCGAAGTTGGTCTGCAGGTCGGTGTGCTTGTACAGGTTGTTCAGCACGACCTTGGCGACCGCGTCGCGCTTGAGCACCACGACCAGGCGCTGCCCGGTGCGCGAGCTCGTCTCGTCGCGGACATCGGCGATGCCGGCGACCTTGCCGTCCTTCACCAGGTCGGCGATCTTCTGCGCGAGGTTGTCCGGGTTCACCTGGTACGGGAGCTCCGTGACCACCAGGCACTGGCGGTTCTGGATCTCCTCGACGTTGACGATCGCGCGCATCGTGATCGAGCCGCGGCCCGTGCGGTACGCGTCCTCGATGCCGCTCCGGCCCACGACCAGCGCGCCGGTCGGGAAGTCCGGGCCCTTGATCCGCTCCAGGAGCGCTTCCAGCAGTTCCTCGTGCGAGGCCTCGGGGTTCTCCAGGTACCACTGCGCGCCCGCCGCGACCTCGCGGAGGTTGTGCGGCGGGATGTTGGTGGCCATACCGACCGCGATGCCCGCCGAACCGTTCACCAGCAGGTTCGGGAAGCGCGCCGGGAGGACCGTCGGCTCCTGGTTGCGGCCGTCGTAGTTGTCCTGGAAATTGACGGTGTCCTCGTCAATGTCGCGGACCATCTCCATCGACAGCGGCATCATCTTGCACTCGGTGTACCGCATGGCGGCGGCCGGGTCGTTGCCCGGGGAACCGAAGTTGCCGTTGGAGTCCACGAGCGGCATCCGCATCGACCAGTGCTGGGCGAGGCGGACCAGGGCGTCGTAGATCGAGGAGTCGCCGTGCGGGTGGTACGTGCCCATGACGTCACCGACGACGCGGGCGCACTTGTAGAAGCCCTTCTCGGGCCGGTAGCCGCCGTCGTACATCGCGTACAGCACACGGCGGTGCACCGGCTTGAGGCCGTCACGGACGTCGGGCAGCGCACGCGACACGATGACGGACATCGCGTAGTCGAGGTAGCTGCGCTGCATCTCCGTTTCGAGGCCCACCGGCTCGATGCGCACGGTGGAAACCTCGGCATCGGCGGCCACGGCCGCCTCGTCGTCGGGCGTCACAGGGGGATTCTCGTCGGCCATTGCTGGTCAAAGTCCTTTCGGGCGGCGGCGGTGGGGCCGACTCAGATGTCGAGGAAGCGGACGTCCTTGGCGTTGCGCTGGATGAACGAGCGCCGCGCCTCGACGTCCTCACCCATCAGCACCGAGAACAGGTCGTCGGCCTGCGCGGCGTCGTCCAGGGTGACCTGGCCCAGCACGCGGTGGTCGATGTCCATGGTGGTGATCCGCAGCTCCTCGGCGTTCATCTCGCCGAGGCCCTTGAAGCGCTGGATCGCGTCTTCCCGGACCCGCTTGCCCTGCTGGCGGCCGATCTCCATCATCGCGTCGCGCTCGCGGTCGGAGTACGCGTACCCGAAGTCGTCCCGGCTCCACTTGATCTTGTAGAGCGGCGGGCGGGACAGGTAGACGTGGCCGGCCTCGACCAGCGGGCGCATGAAGCGGAAGAGGAACGTCAGCAGCAGGGTGTTGATGTGCTGGCCGTCGACGTCGGCGTCCGCCATCAAGATGATCTTGTGATAGCGGAGCTTCGCGATGTCGAAGTCCTCGTGCACACCGGTGCCGAACGCCGAGATCAGCGCCTGGACCTCGGTGTTCTGCAGGATCTTGTCGATCCGCGCCTTCTCGACGTTGAGGATCTTGCCGCGGATCGGGAGGATCGCCTGGTACTGCGGGTTGCGGCCCGACTTCGCGGAACCACCGGCCGAGTCACCCTCGACGATGAAGATCTCGCACTTCGTCGGGTCGTTCGACTGGCAGTCGCTCAGCTTGCCCGGCAGCGACGCGCTCTCCAGCAGCCCCTTGCGACGGGTCAGGTCACGCGCCTTGCGGGCCGCGACCCGCGCGGTGGCCGCGTTGATCGACTTGCGGATGATGTCCGCGGCCTCGTTCGGGTTGCGGTCCAGCCAGTCCGTGAGGTGCTCGTGCACGGCCTTCTGCACGAAGGTCTTCGCCTCGGTGTTGCCCAGCTTGGTCTTCGTCTGGCCCTCGAACTGGGGCTCGCCGAGCTTGACGGAGATGATCGCCGTCAGACCCTCGCGGATGTCCTCGCCCGCGAGGTTGTCGTCCTTCTCGCGGAGGAACTTCTTCTCGCGCGCGTAGCGGTTCACCAGCCCGGTGAGCGCCGCACGGAAGCCCTCCTCGTGCGTACCGCCCTCATGGGTGTGGATCGTGTTCGCGAAGCTGTAGACACCTTCGGTGTACTGGGTGTTCCACTGCATCGCGACCTCGACGGAGAGCAGCCGCTCCTTGTCCTCCGCCTCGATGTCGATCACGGTCGGGTGAATCAGCTCGCCCTTGCGGGAGTTGAGGTGATTCACGAAGTCGACGATGCCGCCCGGGTAGTAGTACTTCACCGAGCGCACCTGGGGGGCGTCCTCCGCCTCCTCGACCACCTCGGCACCGACGGTGGCCTTCGCCGACTCGCGCTCGTCGGTCAGCGTGATCGTCAGGCCCTTGTTGAGGAAGGCCATCTCCTGCAGCCGCCGCGACAGCGTCTCGAAGGAGTACTCGGTGGTCTCGAAGATGTCCGGGTCGGCCCAGAACGTCACCGTGGTGCCCGTGGTGGACGACGCCTCGTTCTTCGCCAGCGGAGCGGTCGGAACACCCAGCTTGTAGTCCTGCGTCCAGCGGAAGCCGTCGCGGTTGACCTCGACGGTGACCTTCGTCGACAGCGCGTTGACGACCGAGACGCCGACGCCGTGCAGACCGCCGGAGACGGCGTAGCCGCCGCCGCCGAACTTGCCGCCCGCGTGCAGCACGGTCATGACGACCTCGATGGCGGGCTTGCCCTCGGACGCGACGATGTCCACGGGGATGCCGCGGCCGTTGTCGACGCAGCGCACGCCGCCGTCGGCCAGGATCGTCACATCGATGGTGTCCGCGTGCCCGGCGAGGGCCTCGTCGACCGAGTTGTCGACCACCTCTTGGACCAGGTGGTGCAGGCCGCGCTCACCGGTGGAGCCGATGTACATGCCCGGACGCTTACGGACCGCGTCGAGGCCCTCGAGCACGGTGATCGCGCTGCCGTCGTAGACCGGACTGGAGTTCTCGTTGGGGTTGCCGGAATCGGCCACGAAGCGCCCTTTCTGGCACAGCACGAGCCGTCTCCCGCCGAGCGGGATCGGCTGCGTCGTTCGACATGTACCGCGACTGGGCGGCTTACGTATCAGTCTACCGGTAGCGCCGACATGAATGGGGCTTTGGCGGTACCTGAGTTCCCACGTGCCGTCCTGAACCACACTCGCCCGACTCCCTACACGTGGACCGGGGCCGGAAACGGCTCACGCAGGCGTCCAGGGCTTCTGGCTGTCAACCCACGATTACGGTGAGCAGGGTCTCAGCAGACGCAGGGTCCTCACCCGTATGTGTCGCCCGGGCCCTTGCTGCCGGGCGCCCGCAGCCGGCCGTACGTACGCGGCGGCCCCATCGGGCCCAGCACCTTGATCAACTTCACCGTGCCGTGCCCCAGATCACTGTTCAGCCGCGCCACCAGCGTCGGAGCCAGCAGCCGCAGCTGCGTCGCCCACGCCGTCGAGTCGCACTGCACCGTCAGGACGCACTCCTCCTCGTCGTACTTGGCAGGCTCGCAGTGCTGCGCCACGTCCTCGCCCACGATCTGCGGCCAGCGGCCCATCACACCGCCCACGGCGGCCGGCGCCTCCCAGCCGCGCTCGGTGATCAGCCGGCTGATCGCGGCGCCCAGCGGCAGCGGATCGCGGCCGTCGGCGCGCGCACCGCTGCGCAGGCCCCCTCTGCGCGCCTGCTTCTTCTGCTGCGTCGCCGCACCCCGCGCCCGCGCCTGCTCCTTGGCCGCGCGCAGCGCGACCCGCGCCAGGTCGACACCGGACAGGCCGTCCCCGGGGCCGGCGGCGTCCTGGCCCTGGGTGCCGGACGCCGCTCCCGGCGCGGGCACCGCCCCCGGCGACCTGGAGGGGGGCACCGCTCCCGAGGCCCCTGATGTCTTGGAGGCGGGCGCCTTTCCCGCGCCCCCACCGCCCGACGGCAGCTGCCCGCTCATGACACACGCTCCGCTGCGCCCTGCTCGACGGCGAACCGCGCCCCTGCCAGCAGATCCGGCACATCGTCCTCCACAGCCGCCGTGACCAGCACCTGCTCGCCCGGCGCCACCAGCTCCGCCAGCCGCCGGCGGCGCTTGGCGTCGAGCTCCGCGAAGACGTCGTCCAGGATCAGCACCGGCTCCCTGCCGTCCGCGCTCAACAGCTCGTACGACGCCAGCCGCAGCGCCAGGGCGTACGACCAGGACTCGCCATGGCTCGCGTACCCCTTCGCCGGCAGCCGGCCCAGGTGCAGCAGCAGGTCGTCACGGTGCGGGCCGACGAGCGTCACCCCGCGCTCGATCTCCTGCTTGCGGGACTCGCCCAGCGCCTCCAGCAGCAACCCCGACAACTCCTCGCGGCCGCTCGCGCCGGCAAGTCGTTCGCCGATCGAACTGCGGTACTCCAGGGCGACGGGACCGCCCCCGGGAGCCAGCTGCTCGTACGCCTTGTCCGCCAGCGGCTGCAGCGCGGCCGTCAGGTCCAGGCGCTGCGCGAGCAGCTCCGCGCCGACGCCCGCCAGATGCTGGTCCCAGACGTCCAGGGTCGACAGGTCGCCGCCCTTGCCGCCGTGCCTGCGGGCCATCGCCGCGCTCTTCAGCAGCGTGTTCCGCTGTTTCAGCACCCGCTCGTAGTCCGACCGGGTACCCGCCAGGCGCGGGGTGCGGGTGGTGAGCAGCTCGTCGAGGAAGCGGCGGCGCTCACCGGGGTCGCCCTTCACCAGGGCGAGGTCCTCGGGAGCGAACAGCACGGACCGCAGGATGCCCAGCACATCGCGCGGCCGGACCTGGTTCGAACGGTTGATCCGGGCCCGGTTCGCCCGGCCCGGGTTGATCTCCAGCTCGATGAGCTGCTGGCGGTCGCCCTGCACCACCTGGGCCCTGACCACCGCGCGCTCCGCCCCCGAGCGCACCAGCGGTGCGTCGGAGGCCACCCGGTGGCTGCCCAGCGTGGCCAGGTACCCGACCGCCTCGACGAGGTTGGTCTTGCCCTGTCCGTTGGGGCCCACGAAAGCGGTGACGCCCGGGTCGAGCGGTACCTCGACCCGGGCGTAGGAGCGGAAGTCGGCTAGCGACAGGTGCGCTACGTGCATGGCTGTGCGCCGGCCTCCCCGGTAATGACTACTTCTTGTTCTCGACCGCGTGGCCGCCGAACTGGTTGCGCAGCGCGGCGATCATCTTCATCTGCGGGGAGTCGTCCTGGCGGGACGCGAAACGGGCGAACAGCGACGCGGTGATCGCCGGCAGCGGCACCGAGTTGTCGATCGCGGCCTCCACCGTCCAGCGGCCCTCGCCGGAGTCCTGCGCGAAGCCGCGCAGCTTCTCCAGGTGCTCGTCGTCGTCCAGCGCGTTGACCGCCAGGTCGAGTAGCCAGGAGCGGATGACGGTGCCCTCCTGCCAGGAGCGGAAGACCTCGCGGACGTCGGTGACCGAGTCCACGGCCTCCAGCAGTTCCCAGCCCTCGGCGTAGGCCTGCATCATCGCGTACTCGATGCCGTTGTGAACCATCTTGGCGAAGTGGCCGGCGCCGATCTTGCCCGCGTGGACCGAGCCGAACTCGCCCTCGGGCTTGAGGGCGTCGAAGACCGGCTGCACCTTGGCGACATCCTCGGCGGAGCCGCCGTACATCAGCGCGTAGCCGTTCTCCAGGCCCCAGACGCCACCGGAGACGCCGCAGTCGACGAAGCCGATGCCCTTGGCCTTCAGCTCCTCGCCGTGCTTCTCGTCATCGGTCCAGCGGGAGTTCCCGCCGTCCACGACGATGTCGCCGGGGGAGAGCAGGCCGCCGAGCTCGTCGATGGTCGACTGGGTGGCCGCACCGGACGGGACCATCACCCACACGACCCGCGGACCCTTGAGGCTGTCCACAAGCTCCTTGAGGCTGTGGACATCGGCGACGTCCGGGTTCCGGTCGTAGCCGATGACGGTGTGGCCCGCGCGGCGGATGCGCTCGCGCATGTTGCCGCCCATCTTGCCGAGACCGATGAGACCGAGCTCCATCACAGATCCTTCGTTCGAAGCGTGCCTGACCTAGACCGAGCCTACGACGGCCCCGCGCGACCGGCTCAGCCGGTGACGCGTCAGGTCAGCCGGAGAGACGCACCGGCATGATCAGGTACTTGTAGGCGTCGTCCGCCTCCGCGTCCACGGCCGGGCGGCCGCTGAGCAGCGCGGGCTTGGTGGACGTGGTGAAGGAGAGCTGGGCGACCGGCGAGTCGATCGCGCTCAGCCCGTCCAGCAGGAACGTCGGGTTGAAGGCGATCGAGATGTCGTCGCCGTCGAGCTTGGAGTCGACGCGCTCCACAGCCTGTGCGTCGTCGCTGGAGCCGGCTTCCAGGGTGAGGACGCCCTGCTCGAAGCTCAGCCGCACCGGGGTGTTCCGCTCGGCGACCAGCGCGACGCGCTTGACCGCCTCCACGAAGGGGGCGGTCTCGATGACGGCGACCGAGGCGAACTCGGTCGGGAAGAGCGTGCGGTACTTCGGCAGGTCGCCTTCGAGCAGCCGGGTGGTGGTGCGGCGCCCGGCGCCCTCGAAGCCGATCAGGCCCTCACCGGAGCCGGAGCCCGCCAGCGCGATGGAGACGGTGTCTCCGCTGGTCAGGGACTTGGCGGTGTCCAGCAGAGTCTTGGCGGGCACCAGGGCGACCGCGGAGATGTCCGCCTGCTCGGGCTTCCACATGAACTCGCGGACCGCGAAGCGGTAGCGGTCGGTGGCGGCGAGGGTGACGGTGTCGCCCTCGATCTCGATCCGCACGCCGGTCAGCACCGGCAGCGTGTCGTCACGGCCGGCGGCGATGGCCACCTGGGCGGCCGCGGCGGCGAAGACCTCACCGGGCACCGTCCCCGAGGCGACCGGCATCGCCGGCAGTGCCGGGTACTCCTCCACAGGCAGGGTGTGGAGTGTGAATCGCGAGCTGCCGCAGACCACGGTGACGCGGGATCCCTCGGTGGAGATCTCCACAGGCCTGTTGGGAAGTGCCCGCGTGATGTCGGCGAGGAGCCGGCCGGAAACGAGGACCGTGCCGTCCTCCTCGACCTCCGCGTCGACCGCGACCCGGGCCGAGACCTCGTAGTCGAAGCCGGAGAGGCTGAGCCTGCCCTCCTCCGCCTTCAGCAGCAGTCCGGCGAGGACCGGTACCGGGGGACGGGCCGGAAGGCTGCGGGCTGCCCAAGCCACTGCCTCGGCGAGTACGTCGCGCTCCACCCGGATCTTCACCGGAACCGCCTCCTGCTTGTTGCTGGCTGTCGGTGAACAGTCTGACAGCCGGCGCAGACAGTCGGTGCTGGTTGAGGTCAAGCCGGGCAGGACGGTGCCGGGCGGCTCCGGCCCGAGTTGTGCACACCCCATGCTTCCAAGCAGGTTCCCAGTTATCTATACGTAGTCGTAGTAATAGGTGTTGTGGATACCGTGGATAAGTGGTTCCTGCGCAGGTCAAGGCCTGTTTTTTATCCACCGAGCCTGTGGGCGGGGCCGGTGCATAACCAACCGCTTCTGTGGACAGCCAGAAGTTGTGCACACCGCGTACACAGGGGACCCCCACTTCTCCCCAGCACCGTCCCCAGAAATACCCGGGTTCTCCCCAGCCCAATCCACCCCCCTGGTGTGACGCGGTTCACTCTCTCCGGGGACAGACGCCGTTTTGTTGCCGAACAGTGGACAAACGTGTGGAGAAGCTGTGCACAACCCTCTCCAGCCTGTGGGCGGGCGGTGGACAACCCTCGGACCGTCCATTGCCCACAATCTTTGTCCACACCCTGTGGACAAAGGTTTCCCACAAATCCACACCCGGCTGACCTCGTCTGATGAGTATGCAGCGGGCCTGCCTGTGGAGGCAGTTGGGACAACTTCCCAGTCCCCAGGGTGTGGACGGCCGTTTCCGGCCCAACCTGTGGAGAAGCCCCGGTCGGGGCCTGGCATTCGAACAAAAAGAAGCGCCCCGGGAGTTCGACTCTCGGGGCGCCACGTGTTTCAACCGCAGGATTCGGTTCTGGATCGGCCCAGAAGCGGCTCCGGAACGGCTCCGGAAGGGCTTAGGAACGGCTCCGGACGAGCCCGGATCAGCTCTTGATGCGGTTCGTCAGCTCGGTCACCTGGTTGTAGATGGACCGCCGTTCGGCCATCAGCGCCCGGATCTTCCGGTCCGCGTGCATCACCGTGGTGTGGTCGCGGCCGCCGAACAGCGCGCCGATCTTCGGCAGCGACAGGTCCGTCAGCTCGCGGCACAGGTACATGGCGATCTGACGGGCGGTGACCAGCACCCGGCTGCGCGAGGATCCGCACAGGTCGTCCACGGCCAGGCCGAAGTACGCCGCGGTCTCCGCCATGATCGCGGGCCCGGTGATGTCCGGCACCGAGTCCTCGCCGCCCGGGATCAGGTCCTTGAGGACGATCTCCGTCAGCTGCAGGTCCACCGGCTGCCGGTTCAGGCTCGCGAACGCGGTGACGCGGATCAGCGCGCCCTCCAGCTCGCGGATGTTCCGCGAGATGCGCGACGCGATGAACTCCAGCACCTCGGGCGGGGCGTTGAGCTGCTCCTGCACCGCCTTCTTGCGCAGGATCGCGATCCTGGTTTCCAGCTCGGGCGGCTGGACGTCCGTGATCAGGCCCCACTCGAAGCGGTTGCGCAGCCGGTCCTCCAGCGTGACCAGCTGCTTGGGCGGCCGGTCGGAGGAGAGCACGATCTGCTTGTTCGCGTTGTGCAGGGTGTTGAAGGTGTGGAAGAACTCCTCCTGCGTCGACTCCTTGCTCGCGAGGAACTGGATGTCGTCGACCAGCAGGATGTCCATCTCGCGGTACCGCTTGCGGAAGGTGTCGCCCTTGCCGTCGCGGATCGAGTTGATGAACTCGTTGGTGAACTCCTCCGAGCTCACGTACCGCACCCGGGTGCCGGGGTAGAGGCTCCGCGCGTAGTGCCCGATGGCGTGCAGCAGGTGGGTCTTGCCGAGCCCGGACTCCCCGTAGATGAAGAGCGGGTTGTAGGCCTTGGCCGGCGCTTCGGCGACCGCCACGGCCGCGGCGTGCGCGAACCGGTTCGACGAACCGATGACGAAGGTGTCGAAGAGGTACTTGGGGTTCAGCCGGGCCGTGGGCTCGTTCGGGGGGCTGCCCTGCCCGCTGCGGCCGGGGGGCGACTGGTCGTGGCGGACCTGGTCGCGGTGGCGGCCCGGGTCGTGCCGGTCGCGCTCCGGCGGCGGGGACCGGTAGTCGTTCTGCGGCGCCGGAGCGTAGGACTCGCGACTCCGGTCCGTCGAGTAGCGGTCCCGTTCGCCCTGGTAGCTGTCGCGCTCCTGGAAACCGCCGAGCCGCGGCTGCTGCCAGGGGTCGTCGGCGGCCGGCCGAGGAGGCCACTCGTCGACGCCGGGGCGCCCGGACTGGTGGTCCGGGTACGCGCGGCGCATACGGGGGCCGTCGTCGTGGGAGGGCCGCTCCGACTGGGGGCGGTCGTAGGACTCGTCGTACTCCCGCCGGTGCTGTCCGTACGGGGACGGCTCCTGGACCGGCTCCTGCGGGGCCGGCGGGGGGCCGTCCTGGTCGCCGCCGGACGCGACGGCGATGGCGATGCCCACGGGGTGCCCGAACTCACGGCTGAGGACTTCGGTGATCAGTGGCAGCAGGCGCCCCTCGAGGACGCTCTTGGCGAACTCGTTCGGGGCGGACAGCACCGCGGTGCCCGCGACGAGGGCGAGCGGCTGGGTGCGCTTGAGCCACTCCGCGTCCTTGGGCTTGAGGTCCTCGCTCTCCGCCAGGATCTTCTGGAGTACGCGTGGCCACACTGCGGCAAGATCGGCAGATACGTCAGCCACAGTGCACGCTCTCTCAGTCGCTGGTGGTGCCGAGGAATCCCACGAAGGTGTGGTTCTTGGGACGGGCGGGAAGGATGTCGGGTCGGGTGTGCGGTAGATGCCCGAGTTCGGCCACGGTAGTCAGCGCAGGCCCAGTGGTTCAAGTCGTTGTCCACAGCCTGTGCACAAACGGCGCCCCAGGTGACCCCGGTTTGACCGGATGGGTCAACCGCACGTACCGTATCGAGGTCGAGTTGTCGATGGCTGCTGCCGCCTGCCTACCGATGGGCGAGGATCAACCGGGACCCCCTGGAAGATCGTCAAGCGGTGCACCTAAATGGTCCGCGAGTTTTTCGTGGGCGCACGGTGACAGCCAGGCGACGTCCCGCCTTCACCCGATTTTCCCTGGAGCCCCCGAGTGAGCAAGCGCACCTTCCAGCCGAACAACCGCCGCCGCGCCAAGACCCACGGCTTCCGTCTGCGTATGCGTACGCGTGCGGGCCGCGCCATCCTGGCGACGCGCCGTGTTAAGGGCCGCGCCCGCCTGTCCGCCTGATCGCAACAGGTCACATGCCGTGCTGCCCACCGAGAATCGGCTGAGGCGGCGCCAGGACTTCGCGGCAGCGGTACGCCGAGGACGCCGAGCGGGTCGCCCGCTTCTGGTTGTCCATCTGCAAGCAGAGACCATGGACCCGCACGTGCCGGGGGGGATCACTCCCCCGGCACGTGCGGGTTTCGTCGTGAGCAAAGCGGTCGGCGGAGCCGTGCAGCGCAACCTCGTGAAGCGCAGGCTGCGGCACTTGATACGCGAGCGGCTGGCCCTGCTGCCCCCCGGTAGCCTGGTAGTCGTACGAGCGCTGCCCGGAGCGGGTGGTGCTGACCATGCACAGCTGGCCCGCGACCTGGACGCCGCCCTGCAGCGGCTGCTGGGAGGGGTTGCGCGATGAAGTACCCACTGCTGGCACTGATCAAGGTGTACCAGTGGACCATCAGCCCGTTGCTGGGACCGGTCTGCCGGTACTACCCCTCGTGCTCGCACTACGGGTACAAGGCCATCGACGTCCACGGAGCGGTCAAGGGATCGGCACTGACCGCCTGGCGCATCCTGCGGTGCAATCCGTGGTCGCCCGGCGGCGTCGACCATGTTCCGCCACGTAAACGACCCCCGTGGCACGATCGGCTGCGCACTATGTTGCGCGACAGCAAGGGCGGTCCCTCCGCCGTCGCTGAGACCAGCCCGGCCGCAGAGACCTCGCCCCATGCTCAAGGAGCCTGATTAGTGGACACGATCTCGAATCTGTTCAGTTTTATCACCACACCGGTCTCCTGGATCATCGTCCAGTTCCACTCGGTGTACGGGAAGATCTTCGGCGCCGACAGTGGCTGGGCCTGGGGCCTGTCCATCGTGTCGCTCGTGGTCCTGATCCGGATCTGTCTGATCCCGCTGTTCGTGAAGCAGATCAAGTCGACCCGCAACATGCAGGCGCTCCAGCCGAAGATGAAGGCGATCCAGGAGCGCTACAAGAGCGACAAGCAGCGACAGTCCGAAGAGATGATGAAGCTGTACAAGGAGACGGGTACCAACCCGCTCTCCTCGTGCCTGCCGATCATCGCCCAGTCGCCGTTCTTCTTCGCCCTGTACCGCGTGCTGAGCAGCATCGCCAGCGGCGACACGATCGGTTCGATCAACCAGCCGCTCCTGGACAGCGCCAAGAAGGCGCACATCTTCGGCGCTCCGCTGGCGTCCAAGTTCACCGATAGCGCCGACAAGGCCGCGGCGCTCGGTGCCTCCATCACGGACGTCCGGGTCGTCACCGCGATCATGATCGTCATGATGTCGGCGTCGCAGTTCTACACGCAGCGCCAGCTGATGACGAAGAACGTCGACATGACGGTGAAGACGCCGTTCATGCAGCAGCAGAAGATGCTGATGTACATCTTCCCCGTCATGTTCGCCGTGATGGGCGTCAACTTCCCGGTCGGTGTCCTCGTCTACTGGCTGACCACCAACCTGTGGACCATGGGCCAGCAGATGTTCGTCATCCGCCGGAACCCGACGCCGGGCAGCCTGGCCTTCACGCAGCGCCAGGACCGGCTGCGGGCCAAGGGCAAGCTGGTGGAGCCGCCCGAGGAGATCGCGGCCAAGGAGGCCGTCGAGGTCGCCCGGGCCAACCGCCAGCAGCCGAAGCGGCAGACCAAGGCGCGCCGTACGACGGCCGCCGGCACCGCGCAGGGCTCCGGGTCCGGATCGTCGGCCACGGCCGCTTCGGACAAGACGGCAGACAAGCCGAGCCTGACGAAGAAGGAACCCGGGGATGCCCAGCCGTCCGGCGGCTCCGGCACGTCCGGCTCCCCCAGAACGTCCAAGGGCGGACAGCGCAAGGGTCAGCAGCGCCCCAAGCACCCGTCCAAGAAGTAGTGCAGAACCTGATGAGGAGCCCATCCGTGACGGAAGGCAACAGCACCACTGTGACCGACGGCGGCTCCGCCGATCGCCTGTCCCGCCTTGAGCAGGAAGGCGAGGTCGCCGCCGACTACCTGGAGGGTCTGCTCGACATCGCGGACCTCGACGGGGACATCGACATGGATGTCGAGGGCGAGCGAGCTGCTGTCTCGATCGTCGGCGAATCCTCCAGCCGCGACCTGAACAAGCTGGTCGGGCGGGACGGCGAGGTGCTCGAGGCACTGCAGGAGCTGACCCGTCTCGCGGTGCACCGGGAGACCGGCGACCGCAGTCGGCTGATGCTGGACATCGGTGGCTTCCGGGCCCGTAAGCGGACCGAGCTGGCGCTGCTGGGCGCCAAGGCGGCGGACGAGGCGAAGGGCACCGGGCAGCCGGTCAAGCTCGACCCGATGACGCCGTTCGAGCGCAAGGTCGTGCATGACGCGGTCGCGGCCGCCGGGCTGCGCAGTGAGTCCGAGGGCGAGGAGCCCGAGCGCCGGGTGGTCGTGCTCCCGGTCTGACCGGGCCGAGCACGGCCCAGTACGGCTCAGTCGGCCCCGTCTGCTCGCGGACGGGGCCGATCCTTGTAAGCCTGGAGTCGCCGGTGTGCGGCAACGGGATCGACGGAAAGGACAGTCCTCGTGACGGAGGCAGCGGCGGAGGCGGCGGCGGAACTTCCCGCACCGCCCGAGCAGGCGCAGGCAGTGTTCGGCGAGCGTTTCGCCGATGCGGTCCGCTATGCGGAGCTGCTGGCCGACGCGGGGGTGCGCCGGGGTCTGATCGGTCCTCGTGAGGTGCCCCGGCTGTGGGAGCGGCATCTGCTGAACTGCGCGGTGCTGTCCGAGGTGATCCCTCGGGACATGACGGTGTGCGACGTGGGCTCCGGCGCCGGGCTGCCGGGCATCCCGCTGGCGCTGGCCCGGCCGGATCTGCACATCACCCTGCTGGAGCCGCTGCTGCGACGGACCACGTTCCTGGACGAGGTCGTCAAGCTGCTGTCGCTGTCCAACGTCACCGTGGTGCGGGGACGTGCCGAGGAGATGGTGGGCAAGCTCCCGGCGGTGGACGTGGTGACCGCCCGTGCGGTGGCTCCGCTGGAGCGGTTGGCCGGCTGGGGTCTCCCGCTGCTGCGGCCGCACGGCGAGATGGCCGTCCTGAAGGGGGACACGGCCGAGGAGGAGCTGAAGGCGGCGCGGGCCGCGCTCGGCCGGCTCGGGGCGGTGGAGACCTTTGTGGTGCAGGTGGGGGACGGCGTGGTGGATCCGCTGTCGACGGTGGTGCGGGTCGTGGTCGGGGAGAGCCCCGGCGGGGTGCGGGCGGCTACCCGCAGGGCGAAGGCGGCGCGGGCGAGCCGTGCCGCGAAGAACCCCGGCCGGCGTCGTCACTGAGGCGCGTTCTACTCCATACAAACGGCCAAAACGACATAATTCGGAGTGTCTCCGGGATAACGGGCATATCGCTGTGCATCGTGTTCCACGTGAAACGTCGCTCCCTGCTCCCAGGAGTCCTGAGTCGCGGTCGTGCCGCGGCTGAGGCGCGCGCCAAGAAGCCCCCAAAGTCGGCCCATGAGGTGGATTCATCCACAGGCAGCCGGGCCTCGCTGGTTCACGACCCCGAAAGCATGGCAGGCTCTGTGCATTGCGAGCCTGTAGTCGAGGAGAGTGAATCCTTGCGGTCCGACGCCAACATCGCGGGACCGATGACCGATCCGGTCCCCGGTCCCCGTTCGGAATCATTCGGGGGTGATGTTTCACGTGAAACATTGCCCCCGATGGACGACACCCCCATCGGTCGCGCCGCCCAGCTGGCGGTCGAAGCGCTCGGTCGGGCCGGCGAGGGCCTCCCTCGGCCGGCTCAGACCCGCGTGATGGTGGTGGCCAATCAGAAGGGCGGGGTCGGGAAGACCACGACCACGGTCAATCTCGCTGCCTCGCTCGCCCTGCACGGTGCGCGCGTGCTGGTCATCGACCTCGATCCCCAGGGCAACGCCTCCACGGCGCTGGGCATCGACCACCATGCCGATGTGCCGTCGATCTATGACGTCCTGGTGGAGAGCCGACCGCTCTCCGAGGTCGTCCAGCCGGTCCTCGATGTCGAGGGTCTGTTCTGCGCTCCGGCCACGATCGACCTCGCCGGTGCGGAGATCGAGCTGGTCTCCCTGGTGGCACGGGAGAGCCGGCTGCAGAGGGCCATCGAGGCCTACGAGCAGCCGCTGGACTACGTCCTCATCGACTGCCCGCCCTCGCTCGGCCTACTCACCGTCAACGCGCTGGTGGCCGGCGCCGAGGTGGTCATCCCGATCCAGTGCGAGTATTACGCGCTGGAAGGCTTGGGACAGCTGTTGAAGAACGTGGATCTGGTCCGCGCTCATCTCAACCCCAAGCTGCATGTATCAACCATCCTGTTGACCATGTACGACGGCCGGACCCGGCTCGCCGCCCAGGTCGCAGACGAGGTGCGTACCCACTTCGGCAAGGAAGTGCTGCGCACGAGCATCCCCCGCTCGGTCCGGATCTCGGAGGCACCCAGCTACGGCCAGACCGTGCTGACCTACGACCCGGGCTCCAGCGGGGCCCTGTCCTACCTCGAAGCGGCGCGTGAGATGGCCTTGCGTGGCGCCGAGGGCACCAATGAGCATGATCAGCACAGCATGTCGGAGGGGATCCAGTGAGTGATCGACGCAGAGGGCTCGGCCGTGGTCTAGGCGCGCTGATCCCGGCGGCACCGTCATCGGCGACTACATCGCCGTCGGCGGTACCGCTCCTGACAGCGGACCGGAGCCTGCTGGCGGCCACCAAGGTCGCCGGTCTGGTCCCCCGGGCCCAGGATGCTCCGCCGGTGGTGGACATCCCAGTTTCACGTGAAACGGAACCGGATCCGCCCGCAGCCGAGGCGCCCGCAGCGCCGAGCGCGTACTTCGCCGAGCTGCCGATCGACTCGATCACGCCGAACTCGCGTCAGCCCCGCGAGGTGTTCGATGAGGACGCGCTCAACGAGCTCATCACTTCCATCAAGGAGGTGGGCCTGCTCCAGCCTGTCGTCGTACGGCAGGCAGGGCCCGAGCGCTACGAGCTCATCATGGGCGAGCGCCGGTGGCGGGCCTGCCGGGAAGCCGGTCTGGCGAACATCCCGGCGATCGTCCGGGCCACCGAGGACGAGAAGCTTCTCCTGGACGCGCTCCTGGAGAACCTGCACCGCGCCCAGCTGAACCCGCTGGAGGAGGCGGCGGCCTATGACCAGTTGCTGCGCGACTTCTCCTGCACGCACGAGCAGCTGGCCGACCGCATCGGCCGTTCCCGCTCGCAGGTCTCCAACACGCTGCGCCTGCTGAAGCTCTCGGCGCCTGTGCAGCGACGCGTGGCGGCCGGGGTGATCTCCTTCGGGCACGCTCGCGCGCTGCTCTCCCTGGAGGACGGGGAGGATCAGGATCTGCTGGCGCACCGCATCGTGGCCGAGGGGTTGTCGGTGCGGGCGGTGGAAGAGATCGTGACCCTGATGAACGCGGAGCCGAAGAGCGCGAAGAAGGCCGCCGGCCCGCGGGCCGGTCGGCGGGTCTCGCCGGCGCTGACCAACCTCGCGACGCGGCTGTCGGACCGGTTCGACACCCGGGTCAAGGTCGACCTGGGGCAGAAGCGCGGAAAGATCGTGGTGGAGTTCGCCTCGATAGAGGATCTGGAGCGAATCCTGGGGACGATGGCCCCCGGTGAAGGCAAGGTCCTGGAGAGCCGGCTCGACGAGGAACCCGACGACGACGTCGAGTGAGTCCGGAGCTTGAGGGAGCGGGTGGTGTTCCGACCGGAACACCACCCGCTCTTTGCTTGTCCTCCATGTCCAGGAACTGGGGGCGAGACTACGATGCAAAGAAGTAGGGAGCCTCTCTGGGGAGGGAAGCCCATGCGTGCGGCGAAAGTCGGACTGGAGCACGAGCGTCACATGGCCGCTCTCGTGGCCGCGGGACTGGGCTTGGGGGCGGTGGGGGGATTCGTGGGCAGTTTGGTTCGCGACAGAAATGAGGGCCTGGCCATATGGGGCGTCGGCTCGTTCCGCTCACGTTGGACAACCTCTCGGATCTCCCCAAGCGCTGCAGATCGTGCGTCTTCTGGGAACTCGATCCGGTAAGCGGTGAGGCCGCCGTCCAGGCGGGCAAGCCGGAGCTGGAAAAAGAGGCGTGGATCTCCGCAGTCCTGCTGGAGTGGGGTTCGTGCGGCCGGGTGGTCTACGTCGACGACGTCCCGGCCGGCTTCGTTCTCTACGCGCCACCGGCGTACGTCCCGCGCTCGATGGCTTTCCCCACCAGCCCGGTGTCACCGGACGCCGTGCAGCTGATGACCGCCAGGATCATGCCCGGGTACCAGGGGCAGGGCATCGGGCGGGTTCTGGTGCAGACCGTCGCCAAAGATCTGGTGCGGCGCGGAGTCAAGGCGATCGAGGCGTTCGGCGACGCAAAGTGGGCCGAGCCGGGATGCGTCCTGCCCGCCGACCACCTCCTGGCGGTGGGTTTCAAGACGGTACGCGCCCATCCGCGCTATCCCCGGCTGCGGCTGGAACTGCGATCGACGATCTCCTGGAAGGAAGACGTCGAGATGGCGATCGACCGACTGCTGGGAGCAGTGCAGAAGGAGCCGATTCTCAGGCCGCTGTGAGGCGCCTCGGCACCCCGGAACGCCAACGGGCCCGCTCCTTCGAGGAGCGGGCCCGTTCCACGTGGAACAGCGAACGGCGGAACGCCGCACGGCGTCGTCTCAGACGGTGTCGCCGATGAAGTCCGCGAGGTCGCGCTTGATGGCGGCCTTCGGCTTGGCGCCCACGATGGTCTTCACGACCTCGCCGCCCTTGTAGACGTTGAGCGTCGGGATCGACATCACGCCGTACTTGGCGGCGGTGACCGGGTTCTCGTCGATGTTGAGCTTCACGATGGTGATGTCATCGGCGTGCTCCTCGGCGATCGCCTCCAGGGAGGGGGCGATCTGCCGGCACGGGCCGCACCACTCGGCCCAGAAGTCGACCAGCACGGGCTTGTCGCTGGCGAGGACCTCCTCGGCGAAGGTCGCGTCGGTCACAATCTTGGTCTTGCCGGCCACGGCAGTCTCCTCAGGCTTGATACGTGTGGGGGAGAGGGTCTTTGACGGTCAGGCGGTCTTCTCGGCGTCCGCGAGGGCGGCGAGGAAGCGTTCGGCGTCCAGCGCGGCCGAGCAGCCGGTGCCGGCTGCCGTGATCGCCTGACGGTAGGTGTGGTCCACGACGTCACCGGCGGCGAAGACACCGGAGACGTTCGTCCGCGTGCTGGGCGCGTCGACGGTGAGGTACCCCTCGCCGTCCAGCTCCAGGACGCCCTTGAACAGCTCGGTGCGCGGGTCGTGGCCGATGGCGATGAACAGCCCGGTGACGGGCAGCTCCGAGGTCTCACCGGTCTTGGTGCTGCGCAGCGTCAGGCCGCTCAGCTTGTTCTCGCCGTGGATCTCGGCGACTTCGCTGTCCCACACGAACGAGATCTTCGGGTCGGCGAAGGCACGCTCCTGCATGGCCTTCGAAGCACGCAGGCTGTCGCGACGGTGGACGATCGCCACGGACTTGGCGAAGCGGGAGAGGAAGGTCGCTTCCTCGATCGCCGTGTCGCCGCCGCCGATGACGGCGATGTCCTGGTCCTTGAAGAAGAAGCCGTCACAGGTGGCGCACCAGGAGACCCCGCGGCCGGAGAGCTGGTCCTCGTTGGGGAGGTTCAGCTTGCGGTGCTGGGAGCCCGTGGTGACGATGACTGCCTTAGCCCGGTGGACGGTGCCTTCGGTGTCGGTAACGGTCTTGATGTCACCGCTGAGGTCGACCGCGACGATGTCGTCCGGGACGAGCTCGGCACCGAAGCGCTCCGCCTGAGCACGCATGTTGTCCATGAGGTCCGGGCCCAGGATGCCCTCACGGAAGCCCGGGAAGTTCTCCACCTCGGTGGTGTTCATCAGCGCACCGCCTGCGGTGACCGATCCCTCGAAGACCAGCGGCTTCAGGGCGGCACGCGCTGTGTACAGCGCGGCTGTGTAGCCCGCAGGCCCGGATCCGATGATGATCACGTTACGGACGTCGCTCACGGGTGTCTTCCTCGTCTCTACCGACTACTGCGGGGCCCTGGCGGGACTCTCGTCCTGCCTAACGGATCCTAAGGGTCCAGCATTCCCGCACCAGTACGCCGTCAGCGCGCGTACGTGTCCTGGCGGAGCACCCGGCCCGGCTCGGTGGTGCAGGCGGCGTCCACGACATACAGGTCGACGTGCGCCGGATCACCGGCGCGGGGAAGGACCACCAAGTACGCGTCGGTGCCCTCGTAGGCTTCGTGCGCGGAGGCGAGCGGCTGCTCGGAGCGGTGGACGGCGTTCCGCACACACGGCGGCAGCGGGACGGAGTGGGTGCGCAGCGGCATGAGGGCGGGGGTGTCGGAGCCGAGCGCCGGGGACTGCGGCTGGGCGCCCGAGGCGGTGAGGGGTGTCCCCAGGAGTTCCCGGACACGCGTCTGCAGGTCGCCGGCGGCCGCGGTGTCCCTCTTCGCCTCGGCCGAGTCTCCCGGCTGCTGTGCGGCGCCCTGGGTGGCCGTGCTCTTCTGGGCGGCGGCGTCGTGCTGGGTCGAGCTCGTGTCGAGGGAGTGCAGCAGGATGCCGCCGAAGCCGAGGACCGCGACCGTGGAGGCCGTGACGACCAGTGTCCTGGTCCAGCGGCGGCGGGCGTGGCCGCGGCCGGGTCCTGTCGGGGCCGGAGCGTGGCCGCTGGGGCGATCAGCGGTGGGAGGCTGAGTTTCCCGGGCCGCCGACGCGCCGGATGTTCCACGTGGAACATCGGCGGGCGCCGTCGAGTCGAGCAGCGCTTCGGCGGCGAGTGCGGCATCGATGCGGCCGGCGATGTCCGCGGGCATGCGCGGAGGGCCGGGAAGCGTCCCCAGCAGGTTGCGGATCTCGTCCAGCGACGTGCGCACGTCGGCGCAGAGCTCGCAGCTGTCGAGATGGCCGCGTACGTCCGCGGAGCGGCCTGGTGGAAGGAGGCCTTCGGCCAGGTCCGAGATCTCTGAGACCTCGGGGTGTGCGTCCATCCCCGTCGTCGAAGTCACTGGTGGCCACCTCCGCCCTTTTCCGTTGCCGTCTCTGGGACGGATGTCCCCTCCGTCCGGTTCCTTCCCCGGCTGGGGTCCGCGTTACTCCCCTGGTCGGCGCGCAGATGAGTGAGGAGTGGGAGGAGCCGTGCACGGCCGCGAGCGCATCTGCTCTTGACGGTGCCGGTCGGCACATCGAGTACGGCGGCGGCTTCGGCGACCGGGTAGCCCTGCATGTCCACCAGGACAAGGGCGGCGCGCTGCTCCGGAGGCAGAGTGGCCAGTGCCGTGACCAGTTCGCGGTGGAGTTCGCCGCGCTCAGCGGGGGCGGCGGCGGACTCGTGCGGTTCGAGGAGCGTCTCGAAGCGGTCCTCGTCGACGACGGGGGAGGTACGGCGGGAAGCGGTCTTGCGCGCCCGGTCGAGGCACGCGTTCACGGTGATCCGGTGCAGCCAGGTCGTGACTGCGGACTGGCCCCGGAAGGTGTGGGCGGCACGGAAGGCGGACACCAGAGCGTCCTGGACGGCGTCGGCGGCTTCCTCGCGGTCCCCCAGGGTGCGCAGAGCGACCGCCCACAGGCGGTCGCGGTGGCGGCGGACGATCTCCCCGAAAGCGTCGGGGTCTCCCGCGACGTGCCGGGCGAGGAGCTCGGCGTCGCCCGCCTCCTCCCCCGGCCTGCTGCCTTCGTCCACAAGCGCCTCCCCGTTCGCCGCTCAGCTGGTGCCGAGGACCTTTATCTCCTTGATGCCGCCACGGAAGCCGCCGCCCGACTCGGGCGGCAGGTCGGTGATGTGGATCAGAACGTAGCGCGTCTCCACCGGTACGGGGACGGTCACCCGCACAGTGCTTCCCGCCTTGGACGCCGGGGAGATCCGTTGCGGGAAGGCCGACAGGGCGGTGGGCTGGGAGGCGTCCGGTGCCGCGGCCAGCACCTCCACGGTCTGTCCTGGCGCCCACATCGTGACGTCGACGCCGGTGACCTTCCGACGGCTGCCCAGGTCGACGATGATGCCACTGCCCTGGATGCGGTTGGAGAGATTGCCGAAGTTCGACTGGCCCTTGTAGTTGCTGGTGATCCAGGCGGTGTCGGTCCTGCCGTCGATGGCGAGCGGGACCTTGTCGGGCCAGGTCGGCTTGTCCAGGGGCGAGAACTCACCGGCCGAGGAGATGGCCAGCGGCGTGCCGGGAGCGGTGCTGGTGGGATCCTGGCCCGCTCGCTGGGAGGTACCGGAGTCCTCCTTGCTCTGTGCCTCACGGCCCATGAGCGTCTCGGCGAGCTGCCAGCTGCCCAGACCGAGCGCGACGATCAGCAGCGCGGATACGGCCCACTTCAGTGCCTTGCCGGTGCGGCCGGGAAGGGCCGGCGGCGGAGCGGGAGGCGCGGGGGCCGGCCGGGGCGTGGCGGGCGCCTGGCGGTAGGGGCCCTGCTGGTACGTGGTGCGCTGGTACGGCGAGATGTCGGGCTCGGGGGGCCGGATCCGGGGGAGGCCGGCGACCGCTCGGGCCAGCTCCTCCGGAGTGGTGCAGGGGGTTTCCTCACGGGAGGCGGTGGCGCCCTCGTTGACGAGTGCGCGCATCGCGATCTCGGACAGCCCGCGGTGGACCCCGGCACGTACCTGGTCGGGCGCGACGAGCCCGACGTCCTTGGGGAGCCCGGTGAGGCCGTACACGTTCTCCTCGTACGGCCAGCGCCGGGTGAGCGAGGCGTACAGCAGCGCGCCGATCGCCTGGGTGTCCTCGCGCTGCGGTCGCTCGGACTTCAGGCCGCGCAGGGCGGCGGTGACGGCCAGTCCGCGGATGCGGTACTGCCCGGAGCCGGTGCGCAGTACGGAGCCGGGGCTGAGCCGCAGGTGAGCCAGCCCCTCGCGGTGAGCGGCAGCCATGGCCTGGGAGACCTGGCTGACCATCTGGTAGGCGTCGTGGGGCTCCAGCGGTCCGGCGGTCAGGCTGTCGCTGAGCGCGGTCGCGTCGGGGAGCCATTCGTGGATGACATAGACGAGTTCGTTCTCCTCGACCGCGTCGAGGACCTGGACGAACCGGGGATCGCCCAGGAGAGCGGCCGAGCGGGCGGCGGCGAGCACCTGGCGTGCTCTGGGGTGGTCGGCGGGCAGGAGGTGGATGCCGACGGCACGCCGCAGCTTCTCGTCGACCGCCCTCCAGCTGCTGAAGCCGTCGAGACGGGTGACGCACTCCTCCAACTGGTAGCGGCGGGCGAGCGTGTGTCCGCTGTGGAGTTCCGGCGGCTCGCTCTTGCCCTGGTGCTCTTCCGCTGCCTCGTCCTGTGGTTCGTCCCGCGCGTCCTGGGGGTTGTCCTGATCCGTTGTCTCGTCGGGTGTGGCCCCGTCCTGCTGGACGGCGGGCGGCGGTTCGCCGCCCTCGTTGGCCACTCCGACGGCAGCCGTACTCCGATCCGCCACCGTCGTTCCTGCCTCCCCATCCGTTGCGCGATACCTCTGCAGAGCCAAGGCCAATTGTGCCCACAGTCCAGCTCTATGCACGACACACGGCGGGAGCCGAAGGTTGCCCGCCGCGTTCTTTCGATCAGCGGCCGAGTCTGCCGCGCACCATTCCGACCATCGCGGTCATTTCCTCGATCCTCATGCGCTTGGCGGCGATGTAGAAGACGCCGATCAGCAGCGCGCCGCCGATGACCAGGGAGACCAGCGAGCCGGACGCCCCGCTGCCCAGGGTCCGGGTGATGCCGTAGACGGCGACTCCGGCGGCCAGGGCGGCCGGGACGCAGGCGCCGGTGAGGCGCGCGTACGTCCGGGTGATGCGCTTGCCGTCGAGATCGCCGCCGAGCCGGGTGCGCAGCCGCCTGACGGCGACTCCTACGCCGACCGCGTAGGCCAGTCCGTACGAGAACGCCATACCGACGACGGCCCAGCGGGAGGGAAGCACGACGAAGCAGACCGCGGACGCGGCGGCGTTGACCGCGGCGACGATCACCGTGTTGTAGAAGGGGGTGCGCGTGTCCTCGAAGGCGTAGAAGCCACGCAGCACGACGTACTGGACCGAGAACGGGATCAGTCCGATCCCGAACGCCATCAGGATGAATCCGATGTTGCGCGCCGAGTCCGTTCCGGTGCCGGCGTACAGCAGGCTGCACATCGGGACGCCGAGGGCGAGGAAGGCGAACGCGGCCGGGACGATGGCCACGGCCGACGTGCGCAGCCCGTAGGAGATGTCGTCGCGGACCGCGGGTGCGTCCCCGTCGTGGGCGGCGCGGGAGATCCGGGGCAGCACGGCGGCCATGACGGAGACCGTGATGATCGCCTGCGGCATCTGCCAGATCAGCAGCGCGTTGTTGTACGCGGTGATGCCGGTGCCCTGGAAGCCGAGCTTGTCGGCCTCGGAGCCGGCCCAGGTGGCGAGCTGGGTGACGACGATGAGACCGGCCTGGTTGGCGAGGACGAAGAAGAACGTCCACTTGGCCAGCTTCGCGGCGTGGCCGAGTCCGTGGCCGCGCCAGTCGAAGCGCAGCCGGAACTTGAAGCCCGCCTCGCGCAGGTAGGGCAGCATCGCGATGGACTGCACGGCCAGGCCGAGCAGGGTGCCGATGCCGAGCAGCTGGATGCCCTCGGGGGAGATCGTGGTGGCGTCCATGTTGGTGGTGCCGTAGGAGCCGTAGACCCAGATGAACATGCCGAAGGTGAAGATGACGACGATGTTGTTGAGGACCGGGGTCCACATCATCGCGCCGAACTTGCCGCGGGCGTTGAGGATCTGGCCCATCACGACGTGCACGCCCATGAAGAAGATCGTGGGCAGGCAGTAGCGGGCGAAGGTCACCGCGACGTCGAAGGTGGCCGGGTTGTCCGCGATCTTCGTGGACATCATGCGGACCAGCAGCGGGGCCGCGATCACGGTGAGCGCGACGATGCCGCCGAGGATGACCATGACGAGGGTCAGCAGCCGGTTCGCGAAGGCCGTCCCGCCGTCCTCGTCGTCCTTCATCGCGCGGACGAGCAGGGGGACGAAGACGGAGTTGAGGCCGCCGCCGACGGTGAGGATGTAGATCATCGTGGGCAGCACCATCGCCACCGCGTAGGAGTCGCCGAGGGTGGCGACACCGATCGCCGCGGCGATCACCAGGGTGCGGACGAAGCCGGTCAGGCGGGACACCAGCGTGCCGGCCGCCATCAGCGCGCTGGACTTCAGGATGCTGCTGCCACGGCCGCCGGAGCGGGGCGCGGGCACCGGAGCCCCCTGCTGCTCCGGCGCGGGCGCGACGGGCGGCCCGGCGGGCGCGAGGGGCTCCGCGGCCGGCTGCTGGTCCCGGTACAGGTGCGCGAACGCGTCGTACGGGGGCGGTTCCTCGGCCGCATGGGTCACCAGGTCGTCCACCCCGACGTACTGCGTGGTGGCGTCGTCGCCGTACGGCATCTGGTACTGCTGCTGCGGGGGCCACTGCTGCCCGTAGGGCGGGGGCTGCGGCGGAGGATGCGCGGCGCGGTCGTAGAGGGCCTCGTCCACGGGGTCCTGCGCGGTCGGATCCTGCTGCTGGTACGGATCGTAGGCGTAGGTGTTCTGCAGATAGGGATCCGGCGGGACCTGGTGGTGGCCAGGGGGTGGCGGCGGTACCTGTGCGCGCGGATCTCCGGCCGGAGTCTCCCGGTCGCGGTCACCGTCGTACGGCGCGTTCATCTGCCCCACCTTATTGATTGTCCGCTGTCGGGACCCGGCCTGGCTATCGGTCCACCTTCTCACTCGGCGGGGACGGCTCCGTGCTTTCGGGTGCGGTGTCCGGGGCCGGGTCACCCGGCTGCCCGGCTTCGGCCCCGTGCGCACCGCCGCCCTCTTCCGCGCCGTCCGCGCCACCCTCACCGTTCGCGCCATCGGGGGCGTCGTCGCCGTCACCGGCGGCGTCGGGGCCGTCGTCCCCGCCGTCTCCGTCGGCATCGTCGTCGGCTCCGGCGGCCGCTTTGCGCTTGCGCTGGTTGTACATCTTCACGCCGGCCAGGGCGAGGAGCAGCAGGCCGCCGGCGATCACCAGCATCACGGTGTCGGTGATCGAGGTGACCTTGACGTTGAAGGACATCGGATCGCCGTACTTGACGCCGTCCGGGGTGTAGAGCTGGGCGGTCACCTGGGCCAGGCCGTTCGCACCGGCCTTGGTGGGGAACTTCAGCGAGCGGGTGTGGCCGCCCTCGACGGTGACCGGCTGGGGGTCGCCGACGTCCAGTCGGATCTGTGCGCTGGAGGTGAGCCGCAGTTCCAGGCCGGTGACGGCCTGCCCGAGTTCGTTCTTCACGGTGACCGGGATCGTGGCACTGCGCCCGGACAGGGTCAGATTGGTCTTGTCCAGGATGTGCACCGCGCCCATGAGGTCGGTGAGATAGGAACCGATCGAGTCACGGAACAGCAAGGCGCCGCCGGGATCGCCGCGCCAGGCGTTGGACATCGAGCGCAGGACCGCGGCGGTGAAGGGGACGGTGACCCGGTCCTTGCGGCTGAGGATCACCGTGAACCCGTTGAGCTGGCCCTGCGTCCGCTGGATGTCCTGGAACGCGCTGGTGTTGATCTCCTGCTTGCGCAGGTAGTCGGGGTAGGCCGATGTCCCCGGCACCTTCTGGTTGGCGAGCGGGTCGGCGGTGGCCCTGGTTGCCGCGTCGAAGCTGATCGTCTGCGCCCAGGGGCTGTGGCCGACCGCGGTGATGCCCCGGGCCATCTCCTGGGCCTGGGACGCGGTGGGCATGCGCTGGGGGGCGACGACGATGCTGCGCTGCTTGGTCGGCGCCTGCATGGTGATCATCAGGGTCTGGGAGAGGAACTCCTGGACGGCGAGGGCGGACGCCGAGGCGCCCGTCATGTCGCCCTGGAACGCCTTGGAGAGGACGGCGTCGCTGACTACCGCCGTGGTGCCGCCGCTGATCGGCCGGGCGGACGTCGGGGTGTAGTCGAGCGAGCCGGTCTCGCCGAAGCTGTCGCTGCGCGCGATGACCTTGTCGGCGCCGCCGGCGGTGGCGACGTCCACGATCGACGGATCGACGGCGCCGTCGGCCGGCCAGGCCACATTGGCGATCGGATCGAGACCGAGGATCGTGTCGACGGTCCTGACACCCAGATCGGTGGCCGTCTTGAGGTGGCCGAGGGTCGCGGGGACGTCCTTGCCGTGATGGGCGATCGAGGCGATGTCGGTGTCGCCGAAAGGCAGTGCGACCACCTCATGGCCCGCGGTCGCGGACTTCAGGTCGTTGAGCCACTGCTTGGCGTTCTCGGTGCCCGTGCCGGGCGTCGTGTGCGCGATGTCACCGTTCGGACCCAGCACCCGGTAGCTACGGGTCATGAAGTCGACGGTGGCGAGCAGGTCGGGATCGACGACCCAGGTGATGGGGAGGGTCTTGCCCAGCTCCACGAGCTCCTGCAGCCGGCCGCCGGGGGCGAGATCCGCCGCGAGGTCGTCGTCGAGGAAGATCGGGCTCTGCTGGTCGTCGGTGTCGCTGCGCACGGCCAGGTGCGGCCGGTCGGTCAGCGGCCACAGGAAGGTGAACTGCGTCGGCTTGGCCTCGGCCTTCGCGTACCAGGGGAGGAACGTCCGCTGGATCCCCAGGATGTGGTTGTACGCCTCCTCGGGGGTCTGGCCGTTGAGGGTGACCCCCAGCTGGTAGACGCCGTCAGCACCCAGCTCCAGGGCGCTCACGGGCACCTTCAGGGAGAAGGGGCTGCTCGTGCCGGACGGGATGTCCGCCAGTTTGGCCGTGTGCTCGGTGATCAGGCTGCCGTCGTCACCGGTGGACCCGGTGCGGGCGGCAGCGGAGCTGATCGCACTGCGGCTCGTCAGCGGGCTGCTGGAAGAGAGCCGCAGTCCGGCCTCGGCATGGGTGATCGTGCCCCGGCCGGTGTTCGTGACGGTGCCCTCTACGGTGATCGTGCCGTCCTTGGCCGGAGTGAGGGGGTCCAGGGACTCCACGGAGACCTGGGCGGTCCGTGATCCGGTACCGGGCGCCGCGGCACTGGCGGCGGGTGCGGTGTGCACCTGCAGCAGGCCCGCGAAGAGGGACGCCCCGGCGATCAGCGCGGCCGCGCGGCGTAGCCGCCGCGGACGAGCCGTGGGTGTACCGGATGACTGTGCCGCCTCGCCCACTCGTTTGCCCGTCCTGTCGTCAATCGGATGTGCGTCCTGGCATGTTAACGATCGAGCGAGAGGCAAAGTGCTGCGGACTGCTCCATGCGGCGCTGCGGCATAACGAGGAGGCCGGGAGGCCCGCGGCCACGTACCCTTTTGCGTTGTGCCGAATGCCAACAATGACCCCCAGACCCAGCAGGCCCCTCACACGGTCGCGCCGGTCGCCGAAGACCTCGGCCGGCGCTTCCAGGAAGCCGGCTTCAAGCTCGCCCTCGTCGGCGGCTCGGTGCGTGACACCCTGCTCGGCAGGCTCGGCAACGACCTGGACTTCACGACCGACGCCCGCCCGGAACAGGTGCTGAAGATCATTCGCCCCTGGGCGGAGGCGGTGTGGGAGGTCGGTATCGCCTTCGGCACCGTCGGGTGCAGGAAGGACGGCTTCCAGGTCGAAGTCACCACCTACCGGTCGGAGGCCTACGACCGGACCTCCCGCAAGCCCGAGGTCTCCTACGGCGACACCATCGAGGAGGATCTGGTCCGCCGGGACTTCACGGTCAACGCGATGGCTGTCGCGCTGCCTGGAAGCGTCTTCGTCGACCCGTACGGCGGCCTGGACGACCTGGCCGCACGGCTGCTGCGCACTCCCGGCACACCGGAGGACTCCTTCTCCGACGACCCGCTGCGGATGATGCGCGCGGCGCGTTTCGCGGCGCAGCTCGACTTCGAGGTCGCTCCCGAGGTCGTCGCCGCCATGACGGCGATGGCGGACCGTATCGAGATCGTCTCGGCGGAGCGGGTCCGGGACGAGCTGAACAAGCTCATCCTCTCGGACAACCCGCGCAAGGGCCTGCGGCTGCTGGTCGACACCGGGCTCGCCGAGCGCGTGCTGCCGGAGCTCTCGGCGCTGCGCCTGGAGCGCGATGAGCACCACCGGCACAAGGACGTCTACGAGCACTCGCTGACCGTCCTGGAGCAGGCCATCGACCTGGAGCAGGACGGTCCCGACCTGGTCCTGCGGCTGGCCGCGCTGCTGCACGACATCGGCAAGCCGCGGACCCGGCGCTTCGAGTCGGACGGCCGGGTCTCCTTCCACCACCACGAGGTGGTGGGCGCGAAGATGACCAAGGCCAGGATGGCCAAGCTCAAGTACCCCAACGACATGATCAAGGACGTCTCGCGCCTCGTCGAGCTGCACCTGCGGTTCCACGGGTACGGCACCGGTGAGTGGACGGACTCCGCCGTCCGGCGCTACGTACGGGACGCGGGCCCGCTGCTGGACCGGCTGCACAAGCTCACCCGGTCCGACTGCACGACGCGGAACAAGCGCAAGGCTGCGGCGCTCTCCCGTACGTACGACGGGCTGGAGGAGCGAATCGGAGAGCTCCAGGAACGGGAGGAGCTCGATTCGATCCGCCCGGACCTCGACGGCAACCAGATCATGCAGATCCTGGATGTCCGCCCCGGCCCGGTGATCGGCAAGGCTTACCAGTTCCTGCTGGAGCTGCGGCTGGAGAACGGCCCGATGTCCGAGGAGGACGCGACCGCCGCTCTGAAGGCGTGGTGGGCGGCACAGGGCTGACCGTGCGGTAGCCGCGATGTTCCACGTGGAACATCGCGGTGCCGAAACGACACCAGGGGCGATGTTCCACGTGGAACATCGCCCCTGGGTACGTGAGAGGGGTCGGCGGACTACTTGTCCGTCAGGCAGAGCAGGAAGTTCTTGCCCTTGCCGGTCTCGGTGTAGGCGTACCGGAAGTCCTTGGCCGCGGCCGTGCACTTCGTGTCGGCTTCCGTCTTGCTGAACTCGCCACTGATCTTGGCCAGGACCTTGTACTGCGCCTTGGAGTCCGTGCAGGCGACGACTTCCAGGTCGGGGTTGCTGTTGCTGGAGCTCCCGCGGTGCATGCAGTCGCCCACCGCGGCCGTGTCGGCGTCGTCCTGGCTGGATATGTAGCTGCCGACGATGCCGGCGAGGACGACGACGGCGCCCACGACGATCAGGACGACCTTGCCCTTCGAGCGGCGCGGCGGGGCCGGCGGCGGGAAGGAGCCGGGCGGGGGGAACGCGCCAGGCGGCGGGTAGGCGCCGCCCTGCTGCCCGAAGGGGTTGCCACCCTGCGGAGGCTGCTGGCCGTACGGGTTGCCGCCCTGGGGAGGCTGCGGCTGCCCGTAAGGGTTGCCGCCCTGCTGGCCCGGCGGTGGCGGTGGAGTGGTCATGGGTGTCCCCCGATTGGGATGTATGAGCGAGGTAAGAACGGGCGAACACTACTGGAGAGCCCTGACACGGAGCATCGCCAGGGCCACCACCGCGTACAGCAGGGCCAGCAGGGCCACCAGGAGAGCGGACCGGCCGTCCGGCGGAAGCATCACGGCGGCAACGGCCGCCGCGCCGACGAAGGCGACGTTGAAGGCCACGTCGTACAGCGAGAAGACCCGCCCCCGGTAGGCGTCGTCGATCGAGGACTGGACGACGGTGTCGGTGGCGATCTTGGCGCCCTGGGTGCAGATGCCCAGGGCAAAGGCGGCGACCAGCATGGGCGCGGGGTCGAACGGCAGGGCCAGCGGCGGGAGGAGCACGGCGGCGGACCCGGCACAGACCGTGATCCAGCCGGCGGTGCCGAAGCGGGTGGTGGCCCAGGGCGTGATCACCGCGGCGGCGAAGAAGCCCGCGCCCGAGACGCCCACCGCCAGCCCGAGCAGGGCCAGTCCGCCGCTGCCGTCGTCCCCCGGACTGTCCGACCCGGTGTTCCAGGCGTAGCGGCACAGCATCAGCAGGACGACGGTGAGCGCGCCGTAGCAGAAACGCAGGGCCGTCATGGCGGCCATGGCGCGCACCGCGGCAGGGCGGCCGCGCAGATGGCGCAGCCCCTCGGCGAGTCCGTGCACGGTGCCGGTCAGCGCCGTGGCCAGCCGCGGCTGCACGAGATCCGGATCGGGACCGAGCAGATCGCGGTCGAGTGCGAGGGCGGCCAGGCCCGCGCAGAGGTAGACGAACGCGGCGAGCAGCACCACCGTCGCGTCGGCTCCGGCGCCCTTGGCGAGGCCGAGGTGGACGAGGAAGGCGAGACCGCCGCCGGCTGTCGCCGCCAGCGTCCCCGCGGTCGGCGACAGCGAGTTGGCCATCACGAGCCGCTCCCGGTCCACGACGCGCGGCAGCGCGGCCGACAGCCCCGCCAGGACGAAGCGGTTCACGGCGGTGACGGACAGCGCCGACAGGTAGAACAGCCAGTCCGGGACGTGGGCCAGGATCAGCGCGGCCGTGCCGCAGGACAGCACCGCGCGCAGCAGGTTGCAGTGCAGCAGGACCTGGCGCCGCCGCCAGCGGTCCAGCAGGACCCCGGTGAAGGGCCCCAGCAGGGAGTACGGCAGCAGGAGCACCGCCATCGCGGAGGCGATGGCGGCGGGGGACGCCTGCTTCTCGGGTGAGAAGACGACATACGTGGCGAGCGCGACCTGGAAGACGCCGTCGGAGAGTTGGGACAGCAGGCGCACCGCGAGCAGCCGCCGGAAGTCGCGCAGCCGCAGCAGCACGCGGAGATCGCGCACAACAGCCATGGGCACAGCCTCACATGACGCGTCAGGCCCCGGGTGCAACACCCGGGGCCTGACGGCTACGCGTCGTACGTGATCAACGACTCAGCGGCCATCAGCGGTTGCGTGCCGATGGGCCGACGAGTCCGAGCCGGTTCGGCTCAGCGCTCGACCTCGCCCTTGATGAACTTCTCGACGTTGTCACGGGCCTCGTCGTCGAAGTACTGCACCGGCGGGGACTTCATGAAGTACGAGGACGCCGAGAGGATCGGGCCACCGATACCGCGGTCCAGGGCGATCTTCGCGGCGCGCACGGCGTCGATGATGACACCGGCCGAGTTCGGGGAGTCCCAGACCTCGAGCTTGTACTCCAGGCTCAGCGGAACGTCACCGAAGGCGCGACCCTCGAGGCGGACGAAGGCCCACTTGCGGTCGTCGAGCCACGCCACGTAGTCCGACGGGCCGATGTGCACGTTGTCGGCACCCAGGTCGCGGTCGATCTGCGAGGTGACGGCCTGCGTCTTCGAGATCTTCTTCGACTCGAGGCGGTCACGCTCGAGCATGTTCTTGAAGTCCATGTTGCCGCCGACGTTCAGCTGCATGGTGCGCTCGAGGAGGACACCGCGGTCCTCGAAGAGCTTCGCCATCACGCGGTGCGTGATCGTGGCGCCGACCTGGGACTTGATGTCGTCCCCGACGATCGGCACGCCCGCCTCGGTGAACTTGTCCGCCCACTCCTTGGTGCCGGCGATGAAGACCGGGAGAGCGTTGACGAACGCGACCTTGGCGTCGATGGCGCACTGCGCGTAGAACTTCGCGGCGACCTCGGAACCGACGGGCAGGTAGCAGACGAGAACGTCGACCTGGCGGTCCTTGAGGATCTTGACGATGTCGACCGGGGCCGCGTCGGACTCCTCGATGGTCTCGCGGTAGTACTTGCCGAGGCCGTCGTGGGTGTGACCGCGCTCGACGGTGACACCACTCTGCGGAACGTCGCAGATCTTGATGGTGTTGTTCTCGCTGGCGCCGATGGCGTCCGCGAGGTCGAGGCCTACCTTCTTCGCGTCGACATCGAAGGCGGCCACGAACTCGACGTCACGCACGTGGTAGTCGCCGAACTGCACGTGCATGAGGCCAGGCACGCGGCCGTTCGGGTCGGCGTCCTTGTAGTACTCGACACCCTGCACCAGCGACGCGGCGCAGTTGCCCACGCCAACAATGGCTACGCGAACCGAACCCACGGTTGCTCCCTGTGTAATCGTCACGCGGTTCCCCGGTCTCCGGGTTGGCCGCCATGTTCTTGAGTGTTGCGGTCTTGTGTGTTGTCGTCCTGCTCGGCGGACGGGCGCGTGGTGCGCCCGTTGCGCTCGGTCTCGATCAGCTCGTTGAGCCAGCGGACCTCGCGCTCCACCGATTCCATGCCGTGCCGTTGCAGCTCGAGCGTGTAGTCGTCGAGCCGTTCACGGGTGCGCACCAATGACGCGCGCATCTTGTCCAGGCGTTCCTCGAGGCGGCTGCGCCGCCCCTCGAGGACGCGCATCCGGACGTCCCGCGACGTCTGGCCGAAGAAGGCGAAACGAGCCGCGAAGTGCTCGTCCTCCCATGCGTCCGGCCCTGAGTGGGCGAGGAGTTCCTCGAAGTGCTCCTTGCCCGCCGTGGTCAGCCGGTAGACGATCTTCGCCCGGCGGCCGACGAGGGGGGCAGCCAGCGGATCCACGTCCGGAACCGCCTCCTCGATCAACCAGCCCTGGGCGACCAGCGTCTTCAGGCAGGGATACAAACTGCCGTAGCTGAACGCACGGAACACACCGAGCGAGGTGTTGAGCCGCTTGCGCAGCTCGTAACCGTGCATCGGGGATTCGCGCAGTAGGCCGAGGACAGCGAATTCGAGGATTCCGGAGCGCTTGCTCACAGCCCCCGCCTCTCCGTCCTGGCCACCGCTGAACCCGGGCCGTCCCGGTGTCTGGTGGTGCTTGTGCCGACCCGATGTATCGAGTCGATACATCGCGACGATAGAACGGCTTGATCTATCTGGCAAGGCGGCCCGCGGTGACCGGTGTCACATCGGGAAACCTGTGAAGGCCCAGGTGCCCGTTATGTGGCGAAGGTTGGTGTCACAGGGCTTTTGAGCCTGCGTACTCTGTTCGCCATGCAGAGCACCGGGAACCCTGTGACGCGCGTGAGCGTCTTGGTCCTGGGTGCAGTGCGGCCTGACACTGCCGCGCTCAGGGGGACCCACGGATATTCATTGCCGCCTTCAGGCGATCCCGCCTGTTCTAGGAGTAGCTGTTCATGAGCGATCACCGTCGCAAGCCGCCGCAGTCGCCCGGCGGCGGCCGCGCAGCCGCCCGGCGCGGAGCGCAGCAGCAATCGACGCCGCCGACTTCCGGTGGCCGGCGCGCCGCCAACTCGCCCTCGCAGGAACCGTCCCCGGGCGGTTCCGCCGCTGACGGGGCTTCCTACCCCGGCCGCGCGGCCGCGCGCCGCGCCGGGCAGGGCGGACGCCGCCGTGCGGAGAACGCCTCCGAGGGCGCAGGTGCCGCGGAGGGTGCGGGCGGCGCCGGTGGCGGCGGTCGCCGCAGGACCGGTGGTGGCGGCAGTGGCAGTGGCCCCGGCGGCCGTGGACCCGCTCGCCCCCCGAAGAAGCGCTTCATCGACTACCCGCGCTGGGGCAAGACCGGGTGGCGGCACTGGATGCCGTCCTGGAAGCAGGTCACATCGCTGACGATCGCGTTCTTCGGAACGCTGGTCGGAATCGCGGGCATCGCGTACGCGATGGTGCAGATTCCGGACGAGAACCTCGCCGCCAAGGCGGAGAACAACGTCTACTACTGGGACGACAACACCCCGATGATCGCGACCGGCGGGGAGATCAACCGCCAGAACGTGAAAATCGACCAGATCCCGCGGGCGATGCAGAACGCGGTCATCTCCGCGGAGAACAAGACCTTCGAGAGCGACAGCGGCGTCGACCCCCTGGGTATTGCCCGCGCTCTCAAGAACATGGCCACCGGCGGCGAGGTGCAGGGTGGTTCGACGATCACCCAGCAGTACGTCAAGAACTCCCGGCTCGACCAGTCGCAGACGGTCACCCGTAAGTTCAAAGAGCTGTTCATCTCCATAAAGGTCGGCGCCAGTGTGAAGAAGCCGGTGATCATGGCCGGCTACCTGAACACCTCGTACTACGGGCGGGGCGCCTACGGCATCCAGGCCGCGGCCCGGACGTACTACGGTGTCGACGCCGTGAACCTCGACGCGAGTCAGTGCGCGTTCCTGGCAGCGCTGCTCAAGGGCCCGACGTACTACGACCCTGCGGGCGCGGTGGACATCGACTCGCGCGCGACTCCCGAGGCCAACAAGGCCAACTCCATGAAGCGCTGGAAGTGGATCCTCGACGAGGAGGTCACGGACGGCCGCCTGTCCCCCGCGGATCGCGCGAAGTTCACGGAATACCCGATGCCGGGCCCGGTGAAGAAGAACGCGCAGATGGCCGGGCAGATCGGCTACCTGGTGAGCCTCGCCAAGTCCTACGTCGTCAACAGCACCGGCCTCAAGGTCACGTCGAACGACCTGGCCCAGGGCGGCTACCAGATCCACACCACCTTCAACAAGAAGAAGGTGGCGGAGCTGGAGGCGTCGATCAAGGCGGTCCGCGACAAGAACCTGAAGCCGGACACCCGTAAGGACACCTCGGGGAAGAACACGACCCTGGACAAGGACGGCGGCTTCGTCGACAAGTTCGTGGAGTTCGGCGGCGCCTCGGTCGATCCCAAGGACGGCAAGATCGTCGCCATCTACGGCGGTACCGACGCCGTGCAGCACTTCACGAACAACGCGAACGAGACCGGCGCCCAGGTCGGATCGACCTTCAAGCCGTTCGTCCTTGCCGCCGCGATGACACACGGCGCGCGCGACCCCAAGGGCCAACCGGAGCAGAGCGACGACGAGCGCACCAAGGTCTCGCCGAAGAGCGTCTTCAGCGGCAAGAACGACCTGGAGATCAACACCTACAACGGCGAGCCCTGGATCAACGGGGACACCAAGAAGCCGTGGAAGCAGCCGAACGACGACGGCGAGTCCGAGGCGAAGGTCACGTTGCGTGAGGCCATGGAGAAGTCCATGAACTCCCCCTACGTCCAGCTCGGTATGAACGTCGGCACGGACAAGGTCCATGACGCCGCGATCGCGGCGGGTCTGCTGTCCACGCCGAAGAACGGCCTGGAGGACTACAAGAACAGCGTCACGTACTCGATCGGCACCTCGTCGCCCAGCGCGATCCGGATGGCCGGGGCCTACGCGACGTTCGCCGCGCACGGTACGCAGAACGACCCGTACTCCGTCACCTCCGTGGTGAAGGACGGTGCGCAGATCTACAAGCACGAGAAGAAGTCCAAGATCGCCTTCGAGGCGAACGTCGCCGACACCGTCACCGACGTGCTGCAGGGAGTGGTCACGAAGGGCACCGGCAAGCCGGCGAGGCTCGACGACGGACGGGAGTCCGCGGGCAAGACCGGAACCACCGACGACAACAAGTCGGCCTGGTTCGTCGGTTACACGCCGACCCTGTCGACCTCGATCGGTATGTGGCGCCTGGACGACAAGGCCACCGGCAAGGGCTTCCTGTCGATGTACGGGACTGCCGGCAAGGCGAAGATGCACGGTAACTCGTTCCCGGCGCAGATCTGGCACGACTACATGGGCCAGGCGCTCAAGGGCACCCCGAAGCAGGAGTTCACCGAGCCGTCGAGCGATCCGGGCGAGATCGTGTACGCCCCCGGCACCAGCCCGACGCCCACGCCGAGCCAGACGACGCCCACGCCGACGCAGTCGACGACGACCAAGGCTCCGACGACGCCCACGACGACGGCGCCCACGTCGCCGACCGGCACGCCGACCGGCACGCCGACGACGCCCTGCTCGCCGTTCGACTGGAACTGCAACCACCCGACGACCCCTGGGGGCGGCAGTACGTCGCCGTCGGCCACCACCACCCCGACCCGTCCCGGCAACGGCGGTGGCGGGGGGAACAACAACAATGATTCCGCCGACTGACGGATGAGCGCTGAGTAGTGCGGCCGGGGCCGCGGAGGGCCAATGCCCTCCGCGGCCTCTTGCCTTCCGGGGCCATGCGGCAGGATGTCCGGCATGACGAGCGTGCGCGAAGAAGACCACCTGGAGGCCCTCGTGCCACCGACCGACGAGGATCCGGTGGCCGAATCCGCCAGCGAGGTCATCGGCGGACCGCTGGGACGACGGGCGGAGACCGGCGGACACCGCTGGTGGAACCCGCTGCGGGTCCTGGTGATCGTGGTCATCGGCATGTTCGCGCTCGGGATGGCGCAGAAGCTGCCCTGCTACAACAGCGCCTGGTTCCAGCCGGGCGACGCGCAGTACGCCCACGCCTGCTACTCCGACATCCCGCACCTGTTCGGCGGTCGCGGTTTCTCCACCGGGATCGTGCCGTACTTCGACCGGATCCCGGACGAGATCTCCACCGACTTCCACTATCTGGAGTACCCGGTCCTGACCGGCCTCTTCATGGAGGCCGCGTCCTGGTTCACCCCGGACGGCGGCACCGAGCAGCACCGCGAGCAGGTCTACTGGCTGATCAACGCGGGCATGCTGATGATCTGCGCCGTGGTCCTCGTGGTGTGCGTCGCGCGCACCCACCGGCGGCGCCCGTGGGACGCCCTGCTCGTCGCGCTCTCCCCCGCGCTGGCGCTGAGCGCCACCATCAACTGGGACCTGTTCGCGGTGGCGCTCACCGCGGGAGCGATGCTGATGTGGTCCCGCAGCCGTCCGCTGGCGGCCGGCATCCTGCTCGGCCTGGCCACCGCCGCCAAGCTCTACCCGCTCCTGCTGCTGGGCGCCCTGTTCGTGCTCTGCCTGCGGGCGGGGCGGCTGAGGGCCTTCTGGACGGCCGCGGCGGGTGCGGTGGGCGCCTGGCTGGTGGTCAACCTGCCGGTGATCCTCCTGGCACGCGACGGCTGGGCGAAGTTCTACTCGTTCAGCCAGGACCGCCGGATCGACTACGGCTCCATCTGGCTGGTGGTCAGCCAGCAGACCGGCCGGCCGCTCGACGGCGTCAACGCGTACGCCGTCGCGCTGATGCTGCTGCTCTGCGCGGCCGTCGCGGGGCTCGCGCTGTACGCGCCACGGCGCCCGCGCTTCGCGCAGCTCGCCTTCCTCGTCGTGGCCGCCGTAGTGATCGCCAACAAGGTCTACTCGCCCCAGTACGTGCTGTGGCTGCTGCCCCTGGCCGTACTCGCCAGGCCCCGCTGGCGGGACTTCCTGGTGTGGCAGGGCTCCCAGGTCCTGTACTTCCTGGGCATCTGGATGCAGCTCGCCTACGTGACGGGCGGCAACAAGCACCACGGGCTGCCCCAGGACGGCTACCACCTGGCGATCGTCGTCCACGTCCTCGGCACGCTCTACCTGTGCGGAGTGGTGGTGCGGGACATCCTGCTGCCGGAACGCGACGCGGTGCGCTGGGACGGCGAGGACGACCCGTCCGGCGGCGTGCTGGACGGCGCGCCGGACGTCTTCGTGCTCGGCCGGGCCCACGAACCGCGGCACGCGGCGCCCTTCGCGGGGACGCCGGTGCAGTGGGGCGTGGAACGGCGCGAGCCGGCCGGACAGCCCTCCACGGAGGGTGGAACCGCTACGGGCGGCTGAGCGGCCTCCCGCGGCGGCTCAGCGGTCCAGGACGCGGTCGAACTGGGTGGTGGTGTGCCGCAGGTGCGCCACCAGCTCGTCACCGACCGCCGGCGGGGCGACGTCGTTGGGGAGGAACAGGATGGAGACCTGCATGTGCGGGGGCTCCGCGAACCACCGCTGCTTGCCGGCCCACACGAACGGCGACAGGTTGCGGTTGACGGTGGCCAGGCCGGCCCGTGCGACGCCCTTGGCGCGGGGCATCAGGCCGTGCAGGGCCTTGGGCGCCTCGAGACCGACCCCGTGGGACGTCCCGCCCGCGACGACGATCAGGTGGCCGTCGTCGGAGGCCTTCTGCTGGCGGTATCCGTAGCGCTCGCCCTTGGCGATGCGGGTGACGTCCAGGACCGCGCCGCGGTACTCGGTGGCGTCGTGGTCGCCGAGCCACATGCGGGTGCCGATCCGGGCGCGGAACTTGGTCTGCGGGAACTGCTGCTGCAGCTGGCCGAGTTCATGGGCCTTGAGGTGGCTGACGAACATCGTGTGCAGCGGGAGCCGGGCGGCGCGCAGCCGCTCCATCCAGCCGAAGACCTCCTCCACCGCGTCGGACCCGTCGGTCCGGTCCAGCGGCAGGTGGATGGCGAAGCCCTCCAGCCGTACGTCGTCGATGGCGGCGTGCAGCTTGACCAGGTCGTCCTCGGCGACGCCATGGCGCTTCATGCTGCTCATGACCTCGATGACGACCCGCGCGCCCACCAGCCCGCGCACACCCTCGACGGAGGACACCGACCGGATCGCACGGTCCGGCAGCGGCACCGGCTCCTCGCCGAGCCGGTACGGGGTGAGGACCAGGAGGTCCCCGCCGAACCAGTCCTTGATCCTGGCGGCCTCGTAGGTCGTGCCGACCGCGAGCATGTCGCTGCCGAGCCGGGTCGCCTCGTCGGCGAGCCGCTCGTGGCCGAAGCCGTAGCCATTGCCCTTGCAGACCGGGACTATGCCCGGGAACTGCTCGGCCACGGACTGCTGGTGCGCACGCCAGCGTGCGGTGTCGACATACAGGGTGAGCGCCATGGCCTGGTCAGGACCTTTCCTTCGTCTGCTCGCCGGTCAGCGGCGGGACATGTAGATGTCGAGTGCCTTGTGGAGCAGTTTGTTGAGGGGGAAATCCCACTCGCCCAAGTATTCGGCTGCCTGCCCGCCCGTGCCCACCTTGAACTGGATCAGGCCGAACAGGTGGTCCGTCTCGTCGAGGGAGTCGCTGATGCCGCGCAGGTCGTACACGCTCGCCCCGAGGGCGTAGGCGTCCCTGAGCATCCGCCACTGCATCGCGTTGGACGGCCGGACCTCCCGCTTGTGGTTCGCGGAGGCGCCGTAGGAGTACCAGACGTGCCCGCCGACGATCAGCATGGTGGCCGCGGCCACCGCTTCGCCCTCGTGCACGGCCAGGTAGAGCCGCATCCGGTTGGGGTCCTCGTTGTTGAGCGAGGTCCACATCCGCTGGAAGTACGACAGCGGGCGGGGCCGGAAGTGGTCGCGCTCCGCCGTCACCTCGTACAGCTTCTGCCAGACCGGGAGGTCGTCGTATCCGCCCTGCACGACCTCGACACCGGCCTTCTCGGCCTTCTTGATGTTGCGGCGCCACAGCTGGTTGAAGCCCTTGAGGATGTCGTCCAGCGAACGGTTCTCCAGCGGCACCTGGTAGACGTAGCGCGGCTGCACGTCACCGAAGCCGGCGCCGCCGTCCTCGTTCTGCTGCCAGCCCATCCGGCGCAGCCGGTCGGCCACCTCGAAGGCGCGGGGCTCGATGAACGTCGCCTCGACGTCCCGCAGCCGCTTGACGTCCGGGTCGGAGATACCGGCCTTGATGGCGGGCGCGTCCCAGCGGCGGATGACGACGGGCGGACCCATCTTCACCGTGAAGGCGCCCTGCTGCTTGAGGTGCGCCAGCATCGGCTGCAGCCACTCGTCCAGGTTCGGCGCGTACCAGTTGATGACCGGGCCCTCGGGCAGGTACGCGAGGTACCGCTTGAGCTTGGGGATCTGCCGGTACAGCACGAGGCCGGCGCCGACGATCTGGCCGGTCCTGTCGTCGAACCAGCCGAGGTTCTCGGAGCGCCATTCGTTCTTGACATCCGCCCATGCCGGAACCTGGCAGTGACTGGCCGAGGGCAGACTCTGGATAAATGCCAGATGCTGCTCACGGCTGATGGTCCTCAGGGTCAAGCTCATGCGGGGCGCTCCCCATCGCTGTGGCTGCGGTCTTATCTGCGCCGAAGCCTACTGCGATCGGGGAACCGCCCCGCCAGCCCTGTGGACAACTCTCCGGCTAGCTTCCGAAGAACCCTCCGTGTGCCATACCCAGGTAGAAGCCGACCGCGGCCGCGCCGAGCCCGATGATCAGCGCGAAGCGCTCGGCGGTGGTGACGGAGATGAATTGCCCGTATCCGCCGGTGATGATCCCGGCCAGGCCGGTCAGGGAACTGAGCAGGTGCAGGTAGTCGAAGATCGACGAGACGATGGCGATGCCACCGAGGACCAGGGTGACCGCGACCAGCGTGTTCTCCAGGGGATGGGCCTGGCCGTCGGTGTTGAACGTGAGGTGATGGGTCCGAGCCGCTTGCTGTGCCATGGGACACCTCCGTAACGGAGCAGTGGCGCATCGTAGCGCCGTTCATACCCGATGTGTACAGATTGAGGGCATTAGCGACCGGATTTCAACCGGAGGCGGTTGTCCGGGTAGTCTGTACGGTCTGCACCGGTGTCTGCGCTGGTCCACAACGATCCACCGTGATTGTCAGTGGTCGGCGCTACCGTTGCGACGCAATGCAAACCCTCCTGCCACGGAACCGCCGTGGCCGCTGAGTCCAAAGGAGGTGGGTTCCACAATGCGTCACTACGAGCTCATGCTCATTCTCGACCCCGATCTCGAGGAGCGCGCTGTCTCCCCGCTGATCGAGAACTTCCTCACTGTCGTCCGCAACGGCGGCGGCAGCGTGGAGAAGGTCGACACCTGGGGCCGTCGTCGCCTCTCGTACGAGATCAAGAAGAAGGCCGAGGGTATCTACTCGGTCGTCGACCTCAAGGCTTCGCCCGAGGTCGTCAAGGAGCTCGACCGTCAGCTCAACCTGAACGAGTCGGTTCTCCGGACCAAGGTCCTCCGCCCGGAACTGCACTGAGCCTGCGGGCTTAGAGCAGTACCGGTTCCGAGAAGCAGCCAGCACACCGCCGAGAGGTCACCACCATGGCAGGCGAGACCGTCATCACGGTCGTCGGCAATCTCGTCGACGACCCCGAGCTGCGCTTCACCCCGTCCGGTGCGGCGGTCGCGAAGTTCCGTGTCGCGTCCACACCCCGCATCTTCGACAAGCAGACCAACGAGTGGAAAGACGGCGACGGCCTCTTCCTCACGTGCTCGGTCTGGCGTCAGGCGGCGGAGAACGTAGCGGAGTCGCTGCAGCGAGGCATGCGCGTCATCGTGCAGGGCCGGCTGAAGCAGCGGTCCTACGAGGACCGCGAGGGCGTCAAGCGGACGGTCTACGAGCTGGACGTCGAGGAAGTCGGCGCCAGCCTGAAGACCGCGACCGCCAAGGTCACCAAGACGACCGGCGGTGGCCGAAGCGGCCAGCAGGGCGGCTACAGCGGTGGCGGTGGCGGTGGCGCACAGAGCGGTCAGGGTGGCGGCAACTGGGGCGGAAGCTCCGGCGGCAGCCAGCAGGCCGGTGGCGGTAACGCTGCCGACGACCCCTGGGCGACCAGTGCTCCGGCCGGCGGTGCCCAGCAGGGTGGCGGCGGAAGCTGGGGAGGGAACTCCGGTTCCTCCTCCGGCGGCGGCTTCTCGGACGAGCCGCCCTTCTAAGGGCGTCACGACACCAACTTCTTGATCAAACAGGAGAGACACCATGGCGAAGCCGCCTCCGCGCAAGCCTAAGAAGAAGGTCTGCGCGTTCTGCAAGGACAAGACCGTATACGTGGACTACAAGGACACGAACATGCTGCGGAAGTTCATTTCCGACCGCGGCAAGATCCGTGCCCGCCGCGTGACCGGCAACTGCACGCAGCACCAGCGTGACGTCGCCACGGCCGTGAAGAACAGCCGTGAGATGGCACTGCTGCCCTACACGTCGACCGCTCGCTAAGGAAGGGTGACCGAATCATGAAGATCATCCTCACCAACGAGGTCTCCGGCCTCGGCGCCGCAGGCGATGTCGTAGAGGTCAAGTCGGGCTACGCCCGCAACTACCTGGTCCCGCGCGGTTTCGCGATCGCCTGGACCAAGGGTGGCGAGAAGGACGTCGAGCAGATCCGCCGCGCGCGTCGGATCCGCGAGATCCACACGCTCGAGGACGCGAACGCCGTCAAGGCGAAGCTGCAGTCCGTCAAGGTTCAGCTGACCACCCGCGCGGGTGACAGCGGCCGACTGTTCGGTTCCATCACGCCGGCCGACATCGCTGCGGCGATCAAGGCTGCCGGTGGCCCGGACGTGGACAAGCGTCGTGTCGAGGTCGGTACGCCGATCAAGACCCTCGGTGCCCACAAGATCTCGGTGCGTCTGCACCCCGAGGTCGAGGTCAAGCTCGACCTTGAGGTTGTTGCTGCCTGATCTGCCGCGCTTCGGCGCAGTGCGAAGGACCGGTACCCCGCAGGGGGTGCCGGTCCTTCGTTCGTTCCGGGATGTTTCACGTGGAACATCCCATCGCGCACGGCATGTTCCACGTGGAACATCGCACCGGACGCCTGCCCCGCAGCCGGGCGTACTCAGGTAGGTACCGGGTCAGGAGTGAGTAGCGCAGCCCATCCCGGGGCGGGTCGGCGCCGCCAGGATGTGCGGTATGGCAATGGGAAGCTTCGCGCGGCAGTGGCTGCTGAGAATCATCAGCTTCGGGCTCACCGCTCTGTACCGGCTCTACCGGGTGCACCCCTTCGTGTGGCGGGTGATGGCCCGTAACTACCGTCCGTGGATGAGCGGCTTCGCACGTCTTCACGCCTGGATGACCTGCCAGTTCGCGGCCCTGGACGTACCGGCGTACGCGACGCACCTGGAGCAGGGCGGCTGGCGGTTCCGCTGGTTCCGGCTCGACTCCTACCCGGCCACCGACAAGGAAACGTACGTCAAGGCGTACCCGGAGGAGGCGCGCTGCTGGAAGGGGCGGGTGGAGATCGCCGGCAGCGTGGTCGACGAGTCCTCGGGTTCGTCCGGCACTCCGTACAACTGGGTGCGCAGCCGCCGGGAGTTGAACACCGTGCACCGCAACGTGGCCGGCTACACCAGCCTCGTCTTCCCCTCGAAGCGGCTCTTCGTGATCAACGCCTACTCGATGGGCGCCTGGGCCACCGGAACGAACACCGGCATCGCGATGGCCCGGATCGCCACCGTGAAGAACACCGGCCCCGATCTGGAGAAGATCGTCGACACGCTGCGGCACTTCGGGCCGCGCTACGACTATCTCGTCACGGCCTACCCGCCGTTCCTCAAGCACCTGCGGGACCGGCTGGCCGGTGAGCCCTGGTTCGCGGAGAAGAGCTTCCGGCTCGCGGCGATGGTCGGCGGCGAGGGGATGACCGAAGCGCTGCGCGACTACGTGGGAGACGTGTTCGGCAAGGTGCGGTCCGGCTACGGGGCGTCCGACCTCACCATCGGGATGGGCGGCGAGACCACGTTCAGCGTCTGGCTGCGCCGGATGATGCGTGAGGACGCCGCTGTCAGGGCGGCCTTCCTGGGTCCGGACGAACAGCGGCTGCCGATGGTCTTCCAGTACAACCCTCTGGAGACCTATCTGGAGACCGCCGGCGACGGGCGGACCGGCGAGGTGCTCTGCACCATCAACTCCACCGCGGTCATGGCTCCCAAACTGCGCTACAACATCGGCGACGAGGGCACGTTGATGTCCTTCCCCCAGGTCTGGGAGATCCTGCGCGAGCTGTTCGCGGACCGCCCGGTCCTGCTGCAGCGCGCGGAGGCCGCCGCCCTGCGCGAGAAGATGCGGCTGCCGCTGCTGTTCCTCTACGGGCGGGCCGACTCGACCATCTCCTACATGGGGGCCAACATCTACCCGCAGGACGTCGAGTACGGCCTGTACGAGGGCAACCCGATGGCGGACCGGATCGAGAGCTTCTGCCTGGCCATCGAGGAGGGCGACGACCTGGAGGCGCGGCCCGTCGTGCACGTGCAGTTGCGTGAGGGGACGGTGCTGGACGCCGGCGGGGCCGCGAAGCTCGCCGAGGTGTGCCGGGCGGGCGTGGTGCGCCATCTCGCCGCCTGCAGCCGGGACTTCGCGCAGTCGCTGACGGAGGACGCTTCGGCCGGTGAGGTGTCTGCGCGGGTGCACCCGTACGGCTCGGGGCCGTTCGTCAGGGGAACGGGAACCGCGGCCGGCGGCAGCGGTCACGGCATCAAGAACAAGTACCTGCTCGGTGCGACCGCGAAGGGCGGTGCCTGAACCATGCGCAGTACCGACTTCTCCCTCACCCCGGCACCCGGGCAGGCCGGTGCGATGTTCGTCGGCGCCACCCGGTACTCGGGGTTGCGCGCGATCATCACGCTGGGCCCCGGCTACGTGCGGATGGTCCGCGAGATGCGGCGGATGAAGGGGTACGTCTGGCACAAGGTGTACTGGCGCTTCCCCTTCACCCTCGGGACGATCGCCTTCTTCGCCGACCGTGACGAACTGCTGAAGTTCGCCCGGGGCAAAGCCCACCACGAGCTCATGTGCTGGCTGACGGACGAGGGAAAGGGCCGCGCGACCGGCGGCTGGATCCGCATCTACACCGCGGACGCGGCCGGGTACACCAACGGTGTCTGGCGGGCCGAGGACGGTGCGCTGTCCCACGTCGACACCTTCGAGCCGCTGAGCACCGAGCTCTCCGCAGGGCGCGCACCGCGCCCCGTCAAGCACGTGCGGCACGAGGGACGGCGTGCGCGGCGCAGGGCGGAGCCGCACGCGGCGGAGCCCGGCACAGCGCCCGCCGCGCAGTGCCCGGCGCACCGGGACGGCCGACCGTGACCATCACCGTCAGCAAGGTCGTCGGACGGAACGAGCTGCGGGAGTTCTGCGAGGTGCCGCTGCGGATCCACCCCCGCGACCGCTACGTGCCGGCCCTGGAACCCCAGATCCGCACATGGCACCGGGAGCGGGCCGCCGAGCTCCATGTCGCCCGTGACGCGGCGGGTACGCCCGTCGGCCGGATCTGTCTGCACCGCCACTCCGGGTTCGACAGCAGGATCGGGAAGCGCGCCCAGCTCTTCGGGCTGGCAGAGTTCGCCGATCCGCAGGACGTCGGGGAGGACGTGGCCCAGGAGCTCTTCGCGGCGACCGAACGTGCCGGCGCGGGGACGGATGTGGCGTTCGGTCCGGTCAGCCTGCTGCCCAACCAGTCGGGCGGCGTCATCACATCGGGGTTCGGCGACCGCGGGTTCATCGACTCCGCCTGGAACCCGGCGTACTACCCGGCCGCCTACGAACAGCACGGCTTCACCCGGAGGTTCGCCGCCGACACCTGGGTCTGCGAGAACCTGGACGGTCCGGGCGCCGTCGACCCCGACGAGGCGTTCCTGTTCGACGACAGCCGCATCGCGGCCGAGGGGCTGCGCATCCACCACGGGTCGCGGCGGAGGCTGGCCGAGCAACTGCCGCTGCTGCGCGGCATGCTCAACGCCTCCTTCGCCCAACTCGGCTACTACACGGAGATCTCCGCGGCGGATCTCGAGGCCCAGACGGACGGGCTGGCGCATCTCCTCGACGAGCAGTTGCTGCTCTACCTGACGGTCGAGGGCGAGCCGGTCGCGTTCGTGCTCGCTGTCCCCGACATCTCGCGCTTCGTCATGGCGGCCCGCGGCCGGATGGGACTTTCCCGGCAACTGCGGCTGCTGGCCACCCGCGGCCGGTACCGCAGCGAGGCCGTACTGATCATCAAGGGAACGGTGCCGGCTCACCAGGGGAAGGGCTACCTGACGCTCCTCGCCCGTGAACTGCACCGCAATCTGCGCAGCGGCGGCTACCGGACGTTGCGCAGCACTTTCGTCGAACACGGGAACGCAGCGTCGGCCGCGCAGTACCGGCGTGTCGGCGGCCGCCCGCTGCACGGCTACACCTTCTACGAGAGGGCAATGCGGTGAGCAATCGGGACTCGGTCCATTGGACGGCGGTACTGCGGGAGCGCGAGGAGCTGTGCCGCCGCGCGCCGAGCGCGCACAACACCCAGCCCTGGGTGCTGCGCTACGACAACGACGCCGTGGAAGTGGGCTGGGACCCGTCCCGGGAACTGCCCGACGGCGATCCCGGCCGGCGCGACCTGTTCCTGTCCCTGGGCGCCTTCGTGGAGACCTGCCTGATCGTCGCCTCGGACGCCGGGCTCGCGATACGCGCCGAGATCACGGTCGACGAGAAACGGCGGACGGTGGCCCGGCTGCTGCCCGCGCCCGATCTGCACGCGACGCCCTTCAGCGCGCGGACTGTCGCACTGCGCGGCTGCGCGAGGGGCGCCCACACCGGGGGCCGGCTCACGGCGGCGGACCTGGGCGCCGCCAGGACCGGGCTGGAACGGGCGAGCCTGGTGGAGATGCCCGCGCGGGAACTGGCCGGCCTCGCGGTACGCGCCGACCGGTGGCTCTTCGGCACCCCGCCGGTGGTGCGGGAACTGCGCACCTGGCTGCGTCTGCGCCGGGGCCACCCGCGCTACGCGGACGACGGTCTGACGTACGAGGCACTGGCCATGTCGCGGGTCGAGGCGGCGGCGCTGCGGGCGGTGCTCGTACCGGGCGTCTACGGAGTGCTGCGGCGCCTCGGGCTGGCCCGGCTGCTGGCGGGCTCACAGAGCGGGCTGCTGCGCTACGAGGGGAGCGTCCTGGTCCTCACCACGGCCGCCGGGGCCGACGCGTCCGGCGCCGGCGCTCCGGCCGCTCTGGTCCGGGCCGGGCAGGAGCTCGTGCGGGTCTGGTACGGGCTGGCGGAGCGGGGCATCGCCGTGCACCCGCTGAGCCAGATCCTCGACTGCCCGCGGACGGAGGAGGAGTTGGCGCGGCGGCTGGGAGGCCGCGAAAGGCCGCTCGCCGTCTTCCGGGCGGGCCGTCCGACCGGCCCGCCGATACGGTCGGCGCGGCTCGGCGGCACGGCGAACCTGCCCCGACGGTCCGGCACCGCGTCCCTCGCGCCGGGGAGAGCGGCTATGCCCGTACCGCCCCGGTGACGATCCAGCGGCCCGAGCGGGCCCGCAGTTGGAGTGCGACGAGCCGGGTCAGCATCATCAGCGTCATGGCCCACCACAGCGCGGTGAGGCCGCCCCCCAGGGCGGGTACCGCGAGCGCGACGGGGGCGAAGACGGCCAGAGTGGCGAGCATGGACCAGGCCAGGTAGGGCCCGTCGCCGGCGCCCATCAGTACACCGTCGAGGATGAAGACGATGCCGGAGACCGGCTGGCCGAGGGCGACCACCAGCAGGACCGGCATGAGGGCGCTCCTGACGGCCGGGTCGGAGGTGAAGAGCGTCGCGACCAGCGGGCGGGTCACGACCACCAACAGGCCCAGCAGCACGCCGGAGGCGATGCCCCACTGCACCATCCGGCGGCAGGCGGCCCGCGCCCCCGCGGGGTCGTCGGCCCCGAGGTAGCGGCCGATGATGGCCTGCCCCGCGATGGCGATGGCATCGAGGGCGAAGGCCAGCAGCGACCAGAGCGTGAGCGTGATCTGGTGGGCGGCTATCTCGGCGTCGCCCAGGCCGGCGGCCACGGCGGTGGCTATCAGCAGCACCGCCCGCAGGCTCAGGGTGCGGATCAGCAGCGGAACGCCCGCCTGGGCGCAGGCCCGGATGCCGGCGGCGTCCGGGCGCAGCGACGCGCCGTGCCGGCGCGCTCCGCGGACGACGACGTACAGGTACACCACGGCCATGCCGTTCTGCGCGATGACCGTGCCCCAGGCGGAGCCGGCGATGCCCAGTCCCGCGCCGTAGACCAGGGCCGCGTTGAGCCCCGCGTTGGCGGTGAAGCCGCCGAGCGCCACGTACAGCGGTGTCCTGGTGTCCTGGAGGCCGCGCAGCACGCCGGTGGCGGCGAGGACGGCGAGCATGGCGGGGATGCCGAACGCGCTGATCCGCAGGTAGGTCACGGCGAAGGGCGCGGCGGTGTCGGAGGCTCCGAAGAGGCCGACGAGCGCGGGCGCGGTGGGGACGACGAGGGCGATGACGGCCACGCCGAGCAGGAGGGCGAGCCAGATGCCGTCCATGCCCTGGCGGATCGCGCCCGGCAGGTCGCCGGCGCCGACCCGGCGGGCCACAGCGGCGGTGGTGGCGTAGGCGAGGAAGACGAAGACGTTGACGGCGGTGGTCAGCAGGGCAGCCGCGACGCCAAGCCCGGCGAGCTGCGACGTGCCGAGGTGGCCGACGACCGCGCTGTCGACCATGACGAAGAGCGGCTCGGCGACGAGTGCGCCGAAGGCGGGCACGGCGAGTGCGATGATCTCCCGGTCGTGCCGCCGCCGGGTCTCCTTGGGGAGGTGGCTGGGGCGGCTCTTCTGCGGGGGCTCGGCGACCGGATTCACAGCCTCAGGATAATCATCCACAAGTAATACCTGCAAGCCATCCACGACTATTACGGCTGACTGCGTAGAGTGATCTCCTCCGCGTGGTTTGTCGCGATCTTGGCCCAATGGCAAAAGTTTTTCTTCTGCACAGCCCGAGGATGTGAAAAGGCCAGGTCAGAGCGGTTCAGGTCGGCTGATTGTGTGTTTGTCCACAGTGCTTTCCCAAGGCCTGTACACAGGTTCAGGCGGCTTCTCCACAGGTTGGATGCCTCCGTCCACAGGGCCTGTGGATAACCGTCTTGGCCAACGGTCTCCGTGGCCCTACCGTGAGCCCCCTGCCCGACGCGCCGCACGAGGTGCCGGGTGTCTCAATTGTCAGAGCCGTGGCGTAAGAAAGAGACGCACGGTATGGCGCCAGGTCGGACGGAGGAGGTGGCGGGGTGACCCAACCCGAACCCGCGGACGACCACTGGGGGGACGAACCGCCGTTCCCCCCCGACGGCGGTCCTGGTGACCGGCTGCCGGTCACCCACTTCCGCTCGGGACAGGGCGGAAAGCGCAACAACAGCAAGAAGGACGACGGCGACGACCGGGGCAACTGGTCCGAGGGCGGCGGCGGCTTCGAACGCGTACCCCCGCAGGACCTCGACGCCGAGCAGTCCGTCCTCGGCGGCATGCTGCTGTCCAAGGACGCCATCGCCGATGTCGTCGAGGTGCTCAAGGGCCAGGACTTCTACCGTCCGGCGCACGAGACCATCTACACCGCGATCCTCGACCTGTACGCCCGCGGCGAGCCGGCCGACCCCATCACCACCGCCGCCGAACTGGTCAAGCGCGGTGAGATCACCCGCGTCGGCGGCGCCCCGTACCTCCACACCCTGGTCAACGCGGTCCCCACGGCGGCCAACGCCGAGTACTACGCCGAGATCGTGCACGAGCGCGCCGTGCTGCGCCGCCTCGTCGAAGCGGGCACCCGCATCACCCAGATGGGATACGCGGCCGACGGCGACGTGGACGAGATCGTCAACTCCGCCCAGGCGGAGATCTACGCGGTCACCGAGCAGCGCACGTCCGAGGACTATCTGCCGCTCTCCGACATCATGGAGGGCGCCCTCGACGAGATCGAGGCGATCGGGTCCCGCAGCGGCGGGATGTCCGGCGTCCCCACCGGGTTCACGGACCTCGACTCGCTGACGAACGGCCTCCACCCGGGCCAGATGATCGTCATCGCGGCCCGCCCCGCCATGGGCAAGTCGACCCTGGCACTGGACTTCGCCCGCGCCTGCTCGATCGGGAGCGGCATGCCCAGCGTCGTGTTCTCCCTCGAAATGGGCCGCAACGAGATCGCGATGCGCCTGCTGTCGGCGGAGGCACGCGTCGCGCTGCACCACATGCGTTCGGGAAGCATGACCGACGAGGACTGGACGCGGCTCGCGCGGCGGATGCCGGACGTGTCGGCGGCGCCGCTCTTCATCGACGATTCGCCGAACCTGTCGATGATGGAGATCCGCGCCAAGTGCCGGCGGCTCAAGCAGCGCAATGATCTGCGGCTGGTCGTCATCGACTATCTGCAGCTGATGCAGTCCGGTGGCTCCCGGCGCCCCGAGAGCCGTCAGCAGGAGGTCTCGGACATGTCCCGAAACCTGAAGCTGCTGGCCAAGGAGCTCGAAGTCCCCGTCATCGCGCTCTCGCAGCTGAACCGTGGCCCCGAACAGCGCACGGACAAGAAGCCGATGGTCTCCGACCTCCGTGAGTCCGGCTCCATCGAGCAGGACGCCGACATGGTCATCCTGCTGCACCGCGAGGACGCCTACGAGAAGGAGTCCCCGCGCGCGGGCGAGGCCGACCTGATCGTCGCCAAGCACCGTAACGGCCCCACCGCGACGATCACCGTCGCCTTCCAGGGCCACTACTCGCGCTTTGTCGACATGGCGCAGACCTGAGGCTCGTCTGTAGCGTCCCCAAAAGTCCTGGGAGAGCCTCACGGCAGTTGGCAGACGCTCAGCGCCTCGTCTCGTACCTGGTCAGGATCACGCCGCAGGGAAGCGTCCGCGTCTCCACAAGGTTCAGGTTCACCCAGTTGTCCAGTGCGGTGAAGAACGGCGTACCGCTGCCCACCAGGACCGGCGCGGTGGCCAGCACGTACTCGTCGATCAGCCCGGCCCGCATGGCCGCGCCGGCGAGCGTCGCGCCGCCGATGTCCATCGGGCCGCCGTCCTCGGCCTTGAGCCGGGTGATCTCGGCGACCGCGTCGCCGGTGACCAGGCGGGTGTTCCAGTCGACCTTGTCGACCGTCGAGGAGAACACCACCTTCGACATGTCCCGCCAGCGGCGCGCGAACTCGATCTCCGCCGGGGTGGCGTTCGGCTGTTGGTCGCCGGTCGGCCAGTGGGAGCTCATCGTCTGCCACAGCTTGCGCCCGTACAGCGACAGGTCGGTCGCCTGCAACTGGTCGGACCAGAACTGGAACAGCTCGTCGCTCGGCACGCTCCATCCGATGTCGTCGCCGGGCGCGGCGATGTAGCCGTCCAGGGTCAGGTTCATTCCGAAGATCAGTTTCCGCATGGCGCCAGCCTTCCGTGTGTCGGTCTCCCACGTACGGACCGGCGCGGCGCGGGAAACTCATCGGTGCGCGATCCGAACTCCCATGCAGTGCTGTGCCCGGTGGCTCAGCCGCAGACTCATCGTCCCGCCGAGGAAAGGGCATCGATCCAGTCCCGGTGGCCCCGGAGCGGCGGTTCGCGCCGCTCCGGGGCCACCGGGCGCACCGGTCCTGGAGGGTCAGTCCTGGGCGATGGGCTCCTGCAGCTCGGTGACCCACTGGGCGTGGTCCTCCGGGCATTCGAGGTAGAGCTCACGGGCGTAACCGGTGGAGCGGGCGCCGGCGGAGTCGATCCACCGGCCCAGGGTCTGGGCCGTCGACACGATGTTCTCCATGGATCCGCGGTGCACGATCGTGGCGGCGCTCCCGATCGCCGGCAGGTCCACGATCGCGAAGTCCCGGCCGGCCGCCGGGTCGGCGGTGACGGTCAGGCCCGCGTGGACGGTGATCGCGCCGTCGCCCTGGGGAGCGTCCTCGTAGTAGGCGACCCCCGGCCCGGTGACGGCCACGCCCGCGGCCTCCAGCCGGCGGGTCAGCTCGTCGTAGAGCGGAGTGATCACCGGCCCGATGTGCTCCGGGCCGAAACCGGCGGCGGTGCCGGTCAGTTCGGCCACCCGGACCGCTGGAATGCGCTTGACCACGACGTCGTCGGCAGTCATACGTCCCTCACTTTCGATGGTGCGGAGCCTCGCCTCGACATGGGTCAGCCGCGTGGCGGCGGCTGCCATGGCCTCCTCCAGCTCTGCCCGGCGCAGCCGCAGCATGCCGCGCAACTGCTCGGCACTCACCTGCTCGTCCAGGATCGACCGCACCTGTTCGAGGCTGAAGCCGAGGTCCTTGAGGGCGATGACGCGATTGAGCCGTGACAGCTGACCGGCTTCGTAGAAGCGGTAGCCGCTGGCGGGGTCGACGCGGGCGGGCCGCAGCAGCCCGATCGCGTCGTAGTGGTGCAGCATGCGGACCGATACCCGGCCGTGCTTGGCGAAGTCTCCGATGGTGAACATGACGTCTCCCAGTGCAGGTCCTCACACAGTGTGAGAGTCAAGCGCTGCCGCCGGAAACACTTGGAGGGACCGGCACCGTCTCTGCGAGGCTGTCCCACATGTCCGAGACACCTGACCCGTCCGCAGCACCGTCCGCAGCACCGTCGTCCGCGGCACCGGCCGTCGCACCGGCCGCCGAAGAACTGCTTCCCTCCACCCGGCGCGCACTGCTGCACCGGCTCGCCAGAGCACAGTCCGAGGGCCGGACACCGTCGATGGTGGGCGCGGTGGTGCGGGACGGGGCCACGGTCTGGTCGAGCGGCCGGAGCATGATGGAGGGCCACGGCCCCGACGGGAACACCCAGTACCGGATCGGATCGCTGACCAAGACCTTCGTGGCGGTGCTGGTCATGCGGCTGCGGGACGCGGGCCTGCTGGACCTGGCGGACCCCCTTGAGGCGCACCTGCCCGGGGCCGCGCCGGGCGGTGCGACGATCGCCCACCTCCTCGCGCACACCTCGGGGCTGGCGGCGGAGACTCCCGGCCCCTGGTGGGAGCGCACCTCGGGTGAGCTGCGGCCGGAGCTGGCGGACGTGCTGGGCACGGAGCCGCTGAAGCATCCGGCCGGCCGCGTCCACCACTACTCCAACCCGGGGTACGCCGTGCTGGGCGCGCTCGTGGAGAAGCTGCGGGGGGAGCCGTGGGGCGACGTGCTGCGCGCGGAGGTGCTGGAGCCGCTGGGTATGGCACGGACGACGCTGCTGCCGCAGGCACCGCACGCGGGCGGCTGGGCCGTGCACCCGTGGGCCGATCTGATGCAGCCGGAACCGCTGCACGACACCGGGCGGATGGCACCGGCCGGCCAGCTGTGGTCCACGGCGGACGACCTGTGCCGCTGGGCGGTGTTCCTGGCCGGGGGCGACGAGCGGGTGCTGAGCGCCGCGTCCGTCGCCGAGATGCGCACCCCGGCCGCCGCGCCGGCCGGGAAGGACTGGGACCCCGGCTACGGGCTGGGCCTGCAGTTGCTGCGCCGGGACGGCCGGCTGCTGGCGGGGCACACCGGGTCCATGCCGGGCTTCCTGGCGGCGCTCTGGGTGAGCGTCGAGGACGGGGTGGGCGCGCTGGTACTGACCAACGTCACCTCCGGGCCGCAGGTGGCCGCCGCGGCGGCCGACCTGGTGGCGATCGTGGCCGACAACGAGCCGCGCTTCCCCGTGCCGTGGCGCCCGCGGTCTTCGGCGGATCCGGCCCTGCTGGCGCTCACCGGCCCCTGGTACTGGGGCACCACCCCCTTCGTGCTGCGACTGGGCGCGGAGCGCGATGTCGAGCTCACGCCGTTGGACGGGCGGGGGCGCGGCGCCCGGTTCAGAGCGGAGCCCGACGGCACCTGGACCGGCCTCGACGGCTACTACGCGGGCGAGACGCTGCGCGTGGTGAGCGGCGACGACGGCGGGGTGCGCCATCTCGACCTGGGGTCCTTCGTGTTCACCCGGGAGCCCTACGACGCGGCCGCCGGCGTACCGGGGGGTGTGGATCCCGACGGCTGGCGGTAGTGCTAGCACCCGTACCAAGAGACCTGATGTCCGGATGGGACGGAGTGACGGCGGACCTTACGTTGGCTGCGGAGCGTCGGACGAGGGTTCCGGCGATCGGGGAGACTGTGATGACAGCCAAGCGTTCCGCCGTACTGATCGTGTCCGCGCTGGTTCTGGGAGCCGCGCTGACGGGCTGCGACGGAGTGAGCTTCCACGGCTCTCCGGAGCACAAGTCCGTGGACGACGCGAAGGTCGCGGGCCCGGTCAGCGCCGTCGAGGTGGGCAAGGGAAGCGGTGACGTCCGCATCCGGCCGGGCGCGGGCGGCGGCGTCACCATCCACAGGACCGTGCGCTATCACGGGGACGGCAAGCCGACTCCCGGGCAGAAGGTCGAGAACGGCACGCTGACGTTCACCGACGGGTGCGACGACTGCTCGATCGACTACGAGCTGACGGTGCCCGCCGGAGCGAGCGTGAAGGTGAGCACCGGCAGTGGGGACGTGGATGTGCAGGGGGTGGCGTCGGCGAACCTGAAGACGGGTTCGGGCGATATCGATGTCTCGGGGGTCGCGGGGGCGCTGACGACGTGGGCCGGTTCGGGTGATCTGACCGGCACCGGACTCGGCGGAGCCGACGTCAGCGCTACCGCGTCGTCGGGCGAGATCCGGCTGACGTTCGTCAAGGCGCCGCAGAAGGTCGCGATCAAGGCTTCATCGGGCGACGTCACCGTCCACGTGCCCGGCGGCCCGTACGCGACCGATGTCAGCACGGGCTCCGGCGACGAGCACGTTTCGGTGCCGGCGGACCCGTCGGCCACCGCGCGCATCCAGGTGAGGACGGGCTCCGGCGATGTCACGCTCAGCGGCGTGGGGTCCTGACCCTGCCCTCGGGGGAGGCCGGCGCTGTGCCACGGTCGCGCCGTTCCACGGGTGCGCTGTTCCACAGGTGCGATGTTCCACGTGGAACATCGCCTGAGCGGGGGTCCGCACGGAAAGCTGCCGCACAAAAAGGGTGGCCCGATCGGTGGTCCTCGTCGCACGCTGGGAACGCACCCCCGCGCAGGCGGGACCGGCGAAGCAAGAGGGAGACGCCCGCGTGGCACGGCTGCACATTTTCGATATGGACGGCACTTTGATGCACGGCTCCTCGGCAAGCCTGGAGCTGGCCCGGGAGCTGGACCTGGTCGATGAGATCAAGGAGCTGGAACTCGGTTTGATCCGCGGCACGCTGGACCCGCCGGGGTTCGCGGAGCGCGTGTACGCCATGTGGACGACGCTGACGGAGGAGCGGCTGAAGGCCGCCTTCGAGGGCGCGCCGTGGCTGGACGGCATACGTGAGGTCTGGACGGAGATCACCGATCGCGGTGAGCACTGCGCGGTGATCTCCCTGTCGCCGAACTTCTTCGTGGGGCGGCTGCGCGAGTGGGGCGTGCACGAGGCGCGCTCCTCGGTCTTCCCGCCGGTGCCCTTCGCGCCCGAGGCCGTGCTCGATCTGACGGGGATCCTGGTGCCCGAGTCGAAGGTGGGCATCGCCGATGAACTCTGCGCCCAGTACGGGGTGACGCGGGCGGAGTGCGTGGCGTACGGGGATTCGCTGTCCGACGCGGCGTTGTTCGGGGTGGTGCCGACTTCGGTTGCGGTAAATGGTGACCACTATGTGCGGGATCTGGCTACTCATGCCTATACAGGGCGCGACCTGCGTGAGGCTTTTGAGCTGGTGAATCAATTCGACCGCGGATGACCGAATGAGGCCGCATCTGCTACCCACATGACGTTACGCAAACCGAATTCCGTGAATGTGTGGGAAGGGTCACGGAGTTCGGCCAACGTGCCGGGACGAATCAGCCAACTGGACTTGCTGAACAGCAGGTTCCGGGTATGGTCGTCTCCGTTCGAGCGCCTCGGGCCGCCGCCGTAAGCCGATGGATCCTAACCTGAACGCATCCCCGTTTCCTGTGCTTCCGGCTATTTGTCCGATGCGCCGCCCCTGCGTGACACGCTCGCACCCCACCACGCGTGACACACGTCGGGAAATCGACCGGGGAAGTTCGAGGCGAAGCTCACGATGGACGCTGTGACCACCAACTCGGCCGAGACGGATCCGAACCGGGGTTGGTTCACTCCGCCAGAACGGGAATCCGACGCTCTGCAGGATCGGGAATCCGACGCTCTGCAGGACGCGGCGGAGGGCGGTGAAACCGAGATACCCAGCAGGTCTCCGGCCGCCATAAGACCCGTCGGGCGGGCCGCCGCCCGCAAGCAGCGGGCGCGGGAGGAGGCGGACGAACGGGCCCGGCAGCCGGAGGCCGCGTCACCGTCCACTCCGGAACCGACCCCCGCCTTCCTGTCGGACCCCGAGCCCGTAGCGGCGCGGATACCCTCCCCCCAGGCCGCGACCGCGCCCCAGGCCTCGCCGGACGCGCTGCTGATCCGGCGGACCATGGCGGAGGTCGGACCGGTCGCCGACCGGACCACCAGCTACTTCTACGCCCTGCTCTTCGTCCGGCACCCGGAACTGCGCGAGCTCTTCCCCGCGGCCATGGACGCCCAGCGCGACCGGATCCTGAAGGCCCTGCTCACCGCGGCCGACAACATCGACAACACCGAGTACCTGGTCGAGTACCTGTCCAACCTCGGGCGCGGCCACCGCAAGTACGGAACGCGGCCGGAGCACTACCCCGCTGTCGGCGAGGCCCTCATCGGGGCGCTCAGCCGGTACGCCGCGGCGGTCTGGGACCCGCTGACCGAGGCCGCGTGGGTGCGCGCCTACACGGTGATCTCGCAGGTGATGATCGACGCGGCCGCCGCCGACGAACGGGCGGCGCCGCCATGGTGGCAGGCCGAGATCGTCTCGCACGAGCCCCGCACCTCGGACATCGCCGTGGTGACCGTGCGGCCCGACCAGCCGTACCCGTTCCTGGCCGGCCAGTACACGTCGCTCGAAACCCCCTGGTGGCCGAGGGTGTGGCGGCACTACTCCTTCGCCTCGGCGCCCCGCTCGGACGGTCTGCTCTCCTTCCACGTCAAGGCGGTCCCGGCCGGCTGGGTCAGCAACGCGCTGGTGCACCGCGCGCGACCGGGCGACGTCATCCGGCTCGGGCCGCCGGCCGGCTCCATGGTCGTCGACCACACCACGGACAGCGGGCTGCTGTGCGTCGGCGGCGGTACCGGCATCGCGCCGATCAAGGCGCTGGTCGAGGACGTCGTCGAGCACGGCCGCAGGCGCTCGGTCGAGGTCTTCTACGGTGCGCGCCACGACCACGACCTGTACGACCTCGACACGATGCTTCGCATGCAGGAGGAGCACCCGTGGCTCTCGGTGCGGCCGGTGGTCGCCGACACCCCGAGCGGCAGCCTGTCGGGCCCGCTGCCGGACATCGTGCGCCAGTACGGCCCGTGGGAGAAGTACGACGCCTACCTCTCGGGCCCGGCCGGCATGATTCGCAGCAGCATGGACGCGCTCGTCGGCGGCGGTATGCCCTCACACCGGATACGGCACGACGCACTGGAGGAACTGGTGGCGGCGGGTGACTAGCCGGGTGGAGCGACCAGGCAGCGACGGCGAGCACCTGATGCAGACGGAACTGGGCACGGGCGGGCGCGCCGACCGGTTCTACGACGACCAGGTCCGGGACCGGCTCAATCCGAGGATGCGGGAGTTCGTCGCCCGGCAGGAGATGTTCTTCCTGTCCACGGCGGACCGGCGCGGGGAGTGCGACAGCACCTTCCGGGCGGGGCCGCCCGGCTTCGTGCGGATCCTCGACGACCGGACGCTGACGTATCCCGAGTACCGGGGCAACGGCGTCATGGCCTCGCTCGGGAACATCCGCGAGAACCCGCACGTCGGGATCCTGCTGATCGACTTCTCCCAGGACCGGATCGGGCTGCACATCAACGGCCGCGCGCTGCTCGTCCCGGACGAGCGGATGCGCGCCGCACATCCGGACCTGCCGGAGGATCCGGTGCCCGGCCGCCGTCCGCAGATGTGGGTCGAGGTGGAGGTCGAGGAGGCCTACATCCACTGCTCGAAGCACATTCCGCGGCTGGTTCCGGCGCCTCTGCAGAAAGGTTCCGGCACAGGCGGCGGCCGGCCGTGGGGCACCGACGACGTACGCCGCAAGGGCGGCGACCACTTCGGTGCGGCCGCCGAAGGCCGACCGGTGCGACCGGTGACGGCACCCGTCCCCGTCCCGGTGCCGGTCTCCGTGCCGAAGGCGCCCGTGCCCGTGGCGCGGACGGTGTCCGTGCCCCCGGGGCCGGCGGAGCGGCCGCCCGCACGGCGCGGGTGGCGGCTGCGCGGCTGGTTCCTCCGGCCGTCGGCCTGACCGCTGTCGGGAGCCGGGCCGAAGGGTGCCGGCCCGACCGGCGGTGCCGACGGCCGGTCCCACGGCCGGTCCACCGGCCCGTCCCGTTCAGCCCAGGTCGGGGCCGATCAGTCCCAGTACGCCTTCGATGTTCGCGTCGAGGTAGTGCCGCAGTGTCAGCGGCACCACCTCGACCGAGGCCAGCCCGACCCGGCTGAACGGCACGCGCACGACGTCGTACGTCCCGCACGGGTCGTCCACCTCGGGGCCGTGCCGGAGGGCCGGGTCCATCGAGGCGAGCCGGCACGCGAAGAAGTACTGCACCTTCACGCCGTGGGCGCCGTTCTCCGCGATGTGCTCGACGGAGTCGACGAAGGCCGGGACCACGTCGGTGATCTTGGCTCCCAGCTCCTCGTCCACTTCACGGTGCAGTGCGTCGACGACCGAGGGGTCGTCGTCCTCCACGCCGCCGCCCGGAGTGATCCAGTACGGGGCGAGGCCGGGCTTGGTGCGCTTGATGAGGACCATGCAGTCGCCGTCGAACAGGATCGCCCGGGCGGTGCGCTTGACCACCGGGCGGGTGGCCGGGACTTCGGCCGGAGCTTCGTTCTCCTGGGGCATGGTTGAGATCTGCCGCGACACAAGGATCGACAAACGCACCGGGAGCGGTGAATCGGAGCACTTGGTTCCCGTTGACGCGCCACCGGCGCCGGCCGGGGACCGCGTCGAGGCCTGTCGAGGCCCGTCGAGGACCGTCCAGGCCCCTTGGGGCACGCCCCTGGCTGCCGGGGAGGGAAGGGCTACCAGTCGTGCGCGGCGGTCAGCAGCCGCTCGTGTGCCCGGGCGAGATGGGGCAGGGCGAGTGTGCCGGCCCGGGTGGCCAGGAAGTAGGTCCGCAGCGGTGGCACCGGCGGTTCGAGCAGCAGCGTGATCTCCCCGGCGGCGAGTGCGGCGGCGCACAGGTAGCGGGGCAGGACGGCCAGCCCGACTCCGTCGCGCACACAGTCGAGGACGGCGCGCAGGTCGGGGACGACGACCGCGGGATTCCGGGTGGGCCGGGCGTCGAAGACGGCCGACCAGTACTGGGAGAGCAGCCGGCACTCCTCGTCGCAGGTGACGAGGGGCAGGTCGTCGAGGAGCTGCGGGCCGTGATCACGCACCCCGTGCGGGCCGCCGGTCTGCTCCAGCCAGGTGGGCGAGGCGACCAGCGCGTACTCCTCGTCCCACAGGGGTACGGCCGCTATCAGCCGGTCGCGGGGCTGCACGCTGACGACGGCCAGGTCGTGGTGGCCGGCGGCGAGCCCCGCCAGCGCCTCGTCGTCGCCGCTGAGCGAGACCCGCAGGTGGAGTCCGTCGGTGACCAGCGGTGCCAGGGCGGGCAGGATGCGCAGCGCGGTGAATTCGGGCGGGCCGGCCAGGTGCAGGCTGTGGGCGCCGGGGCCGTCCTCGTCGGGGGCCGCCGCGGTGATCCGCAGCAGCGCGTCGAGGTGCGGGGCGACCTTGTGCGCGAGCTCGTCGCCGACGGTGGTGGGGGCGACACCGCGGGGCAGCCGCAGGAAGAGCGGCCGGCCGACCTGCCGCTCCAGCGTGCGTATCTGGCCGGTGACGGCGGGCTGGGACAGGCCCAGGAGCTGGGCGGCCCGGGTGAAGGAGCCGGCCCGGTGCACGGTGACGAAGGTGCGGAGGAGGGCCAGGTCCACCATGGTCTCCTCACAGCCAGAACCTGACGAACCGCCAAGTATAAATTTATCGATAGGTCGTACCAAGTACTGTGATTGGACACTGACGCAGAGTCAACTAGCCTTGTTCGAGCGCATCTTCGCGCGTTGCGCCAGGGCGGTTCGAGCCACGAGGGGGGAGGCTCGAACCGCCCATTCTGCGTAGCGCTTCTTGCATTTATGCGTAGGAGCCCTACTTGGCGGCGTCCAGGGCGCGGGTGACATCGGCGACGATGTCGGCCGCGTCCTCCACGCCCACCGAGAAGCGGATGAAACCGGGCGGAACCGCGTCGCCGCCCCAGCGGGCCCGCCGTTCGGCCGTGCACTGGACGCTTCCGAAACTCGTCGCCTCGACGGTGATCCGGAGCGCGGCGAGGAAGCGCTCCGCGTGCTCCTGGTCGGGCAGCGTGAAGGAGACGACGCTGCCGAATCGGCGCATCTGGGCGGCGGCGAGCCGGTGCGCCGGATCGGTGGACAGGCCGGGGTGCCGCAACTCCGTCACCTCCGGGCGCTCGGTGAGCGCCGTGGCCAGCTCCAGGGCGTTGGCGGCCTGCCGGTCCACGCGCAGCGCGAGGGTGGCCAGGGAGCGGTGCGCGAGCCAGGCCTCCATCGGGCCGGGGATCGCCCCGACGGTCTTGCGCCACAGCAGGGTCTGTTCGGCGAGCTCGGGGTCGCGTGTGGTGACGTAGCCGAGCAGCAGGTCGCCGTGGCCGGTCAGGGCCTTGGTGCCGCTGGCGACCGAGAAGTCGGCGCCCAGGTCGAGCGGGCGCTGGCCGAGCGGGGTGGCCAGGGTGTTGTCGACGGCGACGAGGGCTCCGGCCGCGTGCGCGGCGTCGGCGAGCCGGCGGATGTCGCAGACGTCCAGGCCGGGATTGGACGGAGTCTCCAGCCACAGCAGGCGCGCGCCGTCCAGGGCCCGCAGTTGGGCGTCGCCGCGGGTCGGAGCGAGCCGCACGGTGACCCCGTACGACTCCAGGCGCTTCTGCAGGGTGCGGGTCGTCTGGTAGCAGTCGGAGGGCAGGACGACGGTGTCGCCCGCGCTCAGCTGGGACAGGAGCACGGCGGAGACGGCGGCCATTCCCGAGGCGAAGACGGCGGTCCTGGCGGTCGGGTCGGCGGGGGACTCCAGCTCGGAGATCGCCTGTTCCAGCAGGGTCCAGGTCGGGTTCTGGTCCCGGCCGTAGGTGTACGGGCCGGTCGCCTCACCGGGCAGATGGAAGTGCGAGACGAAGGTGGGGCCGGGCAGGGAGGGCTCGTACGGCTGCGCCGGCGGGCGTCCGGCGTGGACGCTGCGCGTGCTCTCACCCGCGGTGTCGCCGCCCGCGGTGTCGTCGCTGTCGTACTCGGCCATCGTGCCTCCTGGGGGACTGGGGTCGTGCCGCGTTCCGCGTGTGGGCGCGGGTCCAGTCAACCCCGATCCGGGGCGGGGGCCGAATCCTGTGGGTCCGGCCTCCGCCCGCGCGGGCGTAACGGCATCGCTCAGTCCTCGTCCGGCAGGAGCATGTTCAGCGCCCAGGAGACGACGCTGATGATCAGGCCGCCGATCAGCGCCGCCCAGAAGCCCTCGACGTGGAAATCGAGGTTGAGCTTGCCCGCCAGCCACGAGGTGAGCAGCAGCATCAGGGCGTTCACGACCAGCGTGATCAGCCCCAGGGTGAGGATGAACAGCGGGAAGGACAGCAGCTTGACGACCGGCTTGACCAGCCAGTTCACCAGTCCGAAGACCACGGCGACCAGTATGACGGTGAGCACCTTGTGCCAGGTGTCGTCGCCGGTGAGGGTGATGTTCTTGACCAGCCAGATGGCCACACCGAGGGCCCCGGCATTGGCGAGTGTCTTGACGACGAAATTCTTCATGGTGTGATCGTGGCAGAACTGATCGTCCGGGCAAGAGATACGACGAGGGAGAGCTGCGATGAAGGTGTTCCGGCTGGACGACCTGGAGGCGGAGCGGGCCGCCAATAACGGGGCCTATCTCAGCTTTCTGCGCGAACGGAACATGTCGGCGGGCCTGTACGCGCTCCAGGCCGGGGAGCTCGACACCCAGGCTCCGCACCGGCAGGACGAGATCTACCTGGTGGTGAGCGGCCGGGCGGCGATCACCGTGGGCGAGGAGACGACCACGGTGGCCCGGGGCAGCGTCGTCTATGTGCCGGCCGGGGTGGCGCACCGCTTCCACCACGTGACGGAGGACCTGCGGGTCATGGTCGTCTTCTCTCCGCCGGAGGCCTGAGCCCCGGCCGAGGGGCGGCGACTGAGGGTCGGACCCCTGGGTTCCGTAGGGGACCGGTCAGGGAAGGATCGGGTCTCCCACCCCTCCGCCGGCCCCCTCCGCGGCTCTAGAGTCGAAGCACGGGGACAACGAAGGAATCTGGAGGGAAACAGTCATGGAAGAGCTGGTCAAGGGTCTGCCCTGGTGGATCAAGTGGGTCGCGATCCCGGTGATCGCTCTCGTCGTCTTCGGCGGCTTGATCATGAGCCTGATCGGATTCGTCATCGGTCTGCTGTTCAAGGTGCTGGTCTTCGCCGTGCTGGTCGGCGGGTTGATCTTCCTGGTGAAGAAGTTCACCTCGGGATCCTCGTCCTCCTCGCACCGTGACTGGTAACTCCTCGGGGGGCCGGAACCCGTACGAGGCGCCCAGGGGGCGCCAGAGCGGGGGCGGGGCGCGTCACCGC
>NZ_JAPVLU010000025.1:71684-138719 GCF_027158205.1 Streptomyces sp. H39-S7
GGGGGGGGGGGGGGCGGGGGGGCGCCCCCCCCCCCCCCGCCGCTGCCTCACCCGGCGCCGCTACTTCGCTCGGCGCCGGCGTCCGCCGCCGGTCCTCGCGGGGGGAACCTCCCCCGCCTTCGGCTTGCCCGCCCTCGTGCCTGCCCTCGTGTCGTGCCGGTCGTCGTGCCGGTCACTGTGCCGGTCGGCACTGACAACGAGCGCCGCCAGGAGGGTCGTCAGGGGAACCGACGCGACCAGGCCGATGCTGCCGACCAGCGTCCGTACGATCTCCTCCGCCACCAGCTCGCTCCCGGCGACCCGCAGCACCCCGCTGCGCGCCACCGAGAACAGCAGCAGGAGCGGCAGCGCCGCACCGGCGTACGCCATCACCAGGGTGTTGACCACGGACGCGATGTGGTCGCGGCCGATCCGCATGCCGGCCCCGTAGAGCTTGCGCCAACTCGCTCCGGGGTCGGCGTCCTTGAGCTCCCACACCGCCGCGGTCTGGGTGACCGTCACGTCGTCCAGGACGCCGAGCGAGCCGATGATGACGCCGGCCAGCAGCAGCCCCTTGATCTCGATGCCCGGGTAGAGGGCGTGGACCAGCCCGGTCTCGTCCGAGGTGTTGCCCGTCAGGTGCGCCCAGGAGATGAAGACCGAGCCGAGGATCCCGATCAGGAACAGCGAGCACAGGGTGCCGACCACGGCCACCGACGTACGGGCGTTGAGCCCGTGGCACATGTAGAGCGCGATCAGCATGATGGCGCTGCCGCCGATCACCGCCACCAGCAGCGGATTGTGGCCGTGCAGGATCGCCGGGAGGATGAACAGCGTCAGGATCGCGAAGCTGATGACCAGTGCGACCAGCGCCATCAGACCGCGCAGCCTGCCGACGGCGATCACCGCGAGCGCGAAGATCCCGGCCAGCAGGGCCAGCGGGAACCCGCGGTCGACGTCGGTCACCGCGTACTGCAGGTCCTTCGGGGCGTCGGGGGCGTACGCCACCACCACGCCCTGGCCCACCGTGTAGCGGCGGGTCTGGTCGGGGTGCACGATCTCGGTGAACGTCCGGCCCTTGTCCTTGCCCGTCGTGACCTCGATGGTCGCCTTGTCGCAGCTTTCCGGCGGAGCGGCGGCGCCGGGGGCCGAAGGCGCCGCCGCCGGCGGTGCGTTCGCCTCGGCGCAGGCGATGTCGTCGATCCGGGTGACCCGCGCCTGCTGCGTCTGCTGGTCGAACCCGACGCCGGTGTGCGCGTGCTGCGGAGCCCCGCCCGGCCACAGCACGATCAGCCCGGCGAGCACCGCCGCGGCGAACGGGACCAGGACCATCGTGACGACCTTGCGGAGGTGCTTCGAGACCGGCGGCACCGGGCCGTGGGAGTGCCCGTGGGAGTGCCCGTGGGAGTGGCCCTGGCTGGGCGGAGGGGGGTGCGGAAGGGGGCGCGGAGAGGCGTGCGGCGGTGTCTGGGGGGTGTCCACGGATCGATCATCGCAAGACCCCCTGGTGTGCGTTCCTGCGCAACCGCTACCGTGGGGGCACCTTTGCAATCGCGGGAGCTCGGAGCACCGGGCTGAGAGGGCGCTGAAGATCTGCGCCGACCGCTGAACCTGTTACCGGGTAATGCCGGCGTAGGGAGTTGGGTCTCATGACCACGCAGGATGCACGCATGCCTGTCTCCGTTCAGTCCGTTTCGACGGAAAGGCCCGTTTCGGTGGAGCCGTCCGCACAAGCGGCGAAGCCCGCCGCTCCGGGGAAGCGCGAGCCCGGCTGGCACAAGGGCTACCTGACCGGCAGCAGGCCGGACATCCAGGTCCCCGTGCGCCAGGTGCACCTCACCACCGGCCGCGACGTGACGCTGTACGACACGTCGGGGCCCTACACCGATCCCAGCGTCACCACCGACGTCCGCCGCGGCCTGGCGCCGCTGCGCGAGAACTGGATCATCGGTCGCGGCGACACCGAGGAGTACGCGGGCCGCCCGCACCGCCCCGAGGACGACGGGATCAAGCACACCTCCCCCCGCGGCGGTCTGCGCAACCTCGACGCGGTCTTCCCCGGCCGCCCCCGGGTGCCCCGCAGGGGGCGGGACGGGCAGGCGGTGACGCAGCTCGCGTACGCCCGCCGCGGCGACATCACCCCGGAGATGGAGTACATCGCGATCCGCGAGAACGTCTCCCCCGAGGTGGTGCGCGAGGAGATCGCGGCAGGCCGGGCCGTCATGCCGATGAACGTGAACCACCCCGAGATCGAACCGATGATCATCGGCAAGCGGTTCCTGGTGAAGGTCAACGCCAACATCGGCAACTCCGCGGTCACCTCCTCGATCGAGGAGGAGGTGGACAAGATGACGTGGGCCACCAAATGGGGCGCCGACACGGTCATGGACCTGTCCACCGGCCGCAACATCCACACCACCCGCGAATGGGTGCTGCGCAACTCCCCCGTACCGATCGGCACCGTCCCCCTCTACCAGGCGCTGGAGAAGGTCGACGGCAAGGCCGAGGAGCTGACCTGGGACGTCTACAGGGACACCGTCATCGAGCAGGCCGAGCAGGGCGTCGACTACATGACGGTCCACGCCGGCGTGCTGCTGCGGTACGTCCCGCTGACCGCCCGCCGCAAGACCGGCATCGTCTCGCGCGGCGGCTCGATCATGGCCGCGTGGTGCCTCGCGCACCACAAGGAGTCGTTCCTCTACGAGAACTTCGAGGAGCTCTGCGACATCCTCGCCTCCTACGACGTCACGTACTCGCTCGGCGACGGCCTGCGCCCCGGCTCGATCGCCGACGCCAACGACGAGGCGCAGTTCGCGGAGTTGCGGACGCTGGGCGAGCTGAACACCATCGCCAAGCGGCACAACGTGCAGACCATGATCGAGGGCCCCGGGCACGTCCCGATGCACAAGATCAAGGAGAACATCGACCTTCAGCAGGAGATCTGCGAGGAGGCGCCGTTCTACACGCTCGGCCCGCTCACCACCGACGTCGCCCCCGCCTACGACCACATCACGTCGGGCATCGGCGCCGCGATGATCGCCTGGTGGGGCACCGCGATGCTCTGCTACGTCACGCCCAAGGAGCACCTGGGCCTGCCCAACCGCGACGACGTCAAGACCGGCGTCATCACGTACAAGATCGCGGCGCACGCGGCGGACCTGGCCAAGGGCCACCCGGGGGCGCAGGACTGGGACGACGCGCTGTCCGACGCCCGCTTCGAGTTCCGCTGGGAGGACCAGTTCAACCTGGCGATGGACCCGGACACCGCCCGGGACTTCCACGACGAGACGCTGCCGGCCGACGGCGCCAAGACCGCGCACTTCTGCTCCATGTGCGGCCCCAAGTTCTGTTCCATGAAGATCAGTAGAAGCATCACAGAGCAGTTCGCCCCTGACCTGGCCTCTTCTGCTTCAGAGGAGGAGATCGAGGCAGGGATGCTGGAGAAGTCCAAGGAGTTCGCAGCCGCGGGTAACCGCGTCTACCTGCCACTGGCGGACTGAGGGAGCGCCCGGGCAGCTCCTGCATCGCAAGGAGCTGCCCGGTCCCCGCCTGCTGTCCCTGGAAAACCGTTTTGGTGGGTGATGGCGGGACTCGTACGGTCGTGGGCGTGATGAACATGGTCGGTGAGCCGCGCAGGCTCGGAGTTCCCGGAGCCGAGGCGAGGCTGCGGTTTGAGGCAGAGCTCCACGAACCGGGGTCAGCGCCACGGCGCAGACTGCTTGTGCTCGACGGGAAGCCCGCGTTCGAGCTCTCCTTGTGGTGTGGGACGTGCCAGTTCGTGTTCCAGCGGCTTGAGGGTGCCAACACGACGTTGTCGTTGGGGAGCATGCGGGAGCGCCTGGCCGGCCCGCTCTCCGAGTTGGACGACGGCATCCTGGACGCGTTCGGCTCCTTGCTGCCGGAGGGCGATTACCTTCCCCTGCTGCTCCGGGTGGAGCCACGGTTGGCCATGCCGGGGAAGGAAGGTGACTACTTCAGCGAGGAGCAGGTGGCCACCTGGGGATTCGATCAGTTCTGGGGCCTTCCGGAGCACCCGCGTACGCCGTACTACCGCACCTTCGAGACCGTGGTCGACGACAGCGCGCACCTCTTTGAGTTCGTCGTGCCGATGGTTCCTCCGTCCTGGAACGAACGAGAACGGGTGGCGGAGTACGTCGAGCTGATGGGCCAGGGGTCTGTGCCGACGGCCGTCGCGGTGTCGACCCTGGATCTGTGTCGGCCCGCGGTTTCGGCTGCCGAGTCGACCGACGAATACGAGCACTGGGGGTTGACGCACTTCCTGCTCGACGGCCATCACAAGCTGGAGGCGGCAGCATCGGCGGGACGTCCCGTGCAGCTTCTGTCGCTCCTGGCCTTGGGCGAGAGCCTGTCCGGGCCCAATGACCACCAAAGGCTGGCTGCCCTGCGCTCTCAGCCCGACCTGAGCCGGGGCGCTCGATCGCTGCCGCTCGCTGACTGACAAAGTCCCACCGTGGTACTCGCGGTGGCGGGCGGTGAGCGCACTCCGCGTTGCGCTGGTCCTGCTTCTTCCGAGTGCCGCGGGGGCCGCGTTCCCACCGGCCGTCCAACGTTCGGCGTTCGGCGGTTCGCGGCTCCTGGCACGTGTCGGAACGCCAGTGCGCCCGGACGTGACGGCCTGTATAAAGATCCGTTCCGAGTCGCCTCACGAGGGCGGCACAACGTTCGTTCAACAGGGTGGGGATCAAGGATGTTGCTGAGGAAAATTTGCAGATGGGTGACGGTTGCGACAGCGGCAGCCGCGCTCAGCCTCGGTGGGGCCACGGCCTCGCACGCTTCTGATCAGCTCGAGGTCCGCTACGCGGGAAGCGTGCCGGACGACTGCGGCACCTTGGAGATCAGCGCTCGATCCGGAGCTGACATCCAGAAGATCACGGCGCACCTGACCTTGTACGCCACCCAGTCAGAGGTGGCCGAAGTACGGTTCAAGGACCTCCGGCTCGTCTCCGGCACACCCCAGGACGGCGTCTGGCGCACCAAGAAGCCGCTGAAACTGGCAACGATCGGTAGCTATCGCGTCGACGTGGATGCGACGGACGCTGACGGCGATCATGTGCGTCGGCAGTCGGCCGGAGACCTCTCCTACTTCGTTGTCCCGCAGTTCGGGGCGTTGAGCGTCGACCGCAGTTCGATCGACCGTGAGCATCGTGATGTAGAGGTGAAGGGGACGCTGTATGGACGGTGGCCCACGCGTGAGGTGAAGCCCCTGTCGGCACGCAAGGTTGATATCGAAGTCGACTATTGGCCTCAGGTCACCGTGTCCACCGATGCGCACGGCCGCTTCCGCACCTCGGTGCGACTGGACAATGCCGCGCAGATCCAGGCCGTCTTCCGCATGGATGGCGGTACCCCAACCGTGTTGTACGGGAAGTCGGAGCCGGTGCAGATCGGCGTCGAACAGGTTCCCACGCGTTTCACCGCGACGGTCGACAAGACCGACATCGACTACGGCCAGTCCGTCAAACTGAACGTCGCTGTCGAGCAGAAGACTGCCGACGGATGGGTCCCGCTCGCAGGGAAGTCCGGCGGTGTCCTCTTCGGTGCCGATGACTACCAGACGGAGGAGGTGGGTGGGTTCACCACAGCCGAGGACGGCACCTTCACCGTGGACTACGCGCCGTGGCAGGCTGGGTACTTCCAGCTGGCGCTGAACACCAACGGCGACCCGTTCCTCCAGGCATCGACGGGCACGAGCACCATCGTGCGTGTACACAAGGCCTCGAAGTTCACGGCCTTCACCGCAGGGCGCTCAGGCACCGGTCAGGTCCACACCGAGGGACTCGTCGACTTCCCCGACGGGTCGAGCCCGAGCACGGTCCTCGTCGACATCCAGTATTCGCCCGACGGCACCGAATGGACGACTGTCGCCACGGACGAGGCGCTCTGGGAAGGCAGGGGCTACGCGTTCGCCGCAGATATCGAGCGGAGCACGGGCGGCTTCTACCGGGCGGTCTTCGCCGGAAGCGACGTCTTCCAGACGGCAACGTCGCAGAGCATGTACGTAGGGGCCTCGGTGTAGCACTGGTCCGCCGCGAAACAACCCCGGCAACACGTGGCCGGGATGCGGCAGAAGTCCGAGGAGTTCGCGGCCAGTGGGAACCGGGTCTACCTGCCGCTGGCGGACTGACCGCGGTGGGTCGCTGACCTCGTGGACGCGTGAGGTCCCGGTGGGAATCCATCCCACCGGGACCTCTGTACGGCACGAGCACCAGGGCGTTCGGGTGCTTCGGGTGATTGGTTACCGCCGGGTCAGATCAGGTCCATGGCGGCCACTTCGTCGGGGCGGCCGTAGCTGACCGGTCCCTGGAAGCGCTTCCGCGCGGTGGCGAACCACCAGACGGTGGCGATGAGCAGCACCACACCGAGCGCGATCGGGGCGTAGTTGAACGTGGTCGCGTTGATCGGGGAGCTCTGGGGCAGCATGAACAGCACGCTGCTGAGGGCGATCCAGGTCACGGCCACGATCCCGACGACCTTGCTGTAGCGCCCGAGGTGCCAGGGGCCGGGTACGAACTCGTCGCCCAGGCGCAGCCGCAGGAAGATGGGCACGGCGTAGGCGAGGAACAGCCCCACGACATTGACGCTCACGATGGCGGTGAACGCGGTGTGCGACCACCAGCCGGGGAGCACCAGCACGATGGAGCAGGCCGCCGCGAGCCATACCGCCTTGACGGGCGTACGGGTGCGCGGGGAAACCGAATGCCACCAACGCGAACCGGGCATGGCACCGTCACGGGAGAACGCGAAGATCTGCCGGGTATTGCTCGTCATGTTGGCCAGGCCGCAGAACAGCATGGCGCCGATCACGATCAGCAGCAGCAGTTTTGCGGTGCCCATGCCGAGTGCGTCGATGAGAATCTGCACCGGCGGCGCGGCGGAGCTCGCTTCGGCGGCGTAGTCGCGAATCGCGTACACCAGGGCGAGCATGAGAATGAGGCCGATGCCCGCCGAGTAGGCGATCGACCGCATGATGCCCTTGGGGGCGTTCACCGTTGCCTGCACGGTCTCTTCCGACATGTGGAAACTGCCGTCGAAGCCGGTGAAGGTCCAGCTCGTGACGAGCAGGCCGAGCATGGCGCCGTAAATCCCGTTGGAGAAACCGGTGTTGTTCTCGAAATGCGTGATGAAGGAGACCGACTGGTGGTGGTCGGGTATCACGGTCAGGCAGACGACGATCACGACCATGCCGATGAACAGCCACCACACGGAGATACGATTCAGCACCGCGATCAGCTGCACGGTGTAGGTGTTGGCGAGCGCCTGCAGCAGCAGGATCACCGCCGTGATGCCCACGGTGCGCTGCGCCGTCACTTCGTAATCGTTCCACTGCATCGCGATGAAGGCCTGGATGAACGTGGCGGCGGCGTAGCCGGTGGCAGCCGTCCCGCCCACCTGGCCGACGAAGTTCAGCCAGCCGGTGTACCAGGACCAGGCGCCGCGGTGCCGCTTGGCGAGCTTGCCCGCGGAGAAGTACAGCGCCCCGCTGGTCGGGTAGGCGGAGGCGATCTCTCCCATCGCGGCGCCGACGAACAGCACCATGACGGACACGCCTATCCAGCCGAATATGAGAATGCGCGGACCGCCGGCCGCCATACCGAAACCGAATGAGGAGAAGATCCCGGCGATGATGTTGATGATGGTGAAAGAAATCGCGAAATTGTCGAACGCGCGAAACCGCCGGGTCAGCTTCCGCGGATAACCCATGGCATGCAGCGTCGCGTCGTCGTCGAGAGTGGCGACGGGCGCTGGTGGACGAAGAGTTTTCGCGTGTGAAAGAGATCTGTGCTCGGTCACAACGACAGCCTTTCTGAGGGGGAGATGGCGGGGGGACTTCGTCGTGCGATGTGGGGCGGAATATGGCTCAGGCGGCGCTCGGAATCGGTAGTCCGCACTGCTTTCTGGCCCTGGTCAGTTGTTCCTCGGGTGCGCCGAACGCACTCCAGGGCATGCGGGACGCATACGGTCCCGTTGCCGTGAGGACCTCCCGGGCCTCGAATTCAAGTTTTCCCATCACCAGGGCGTGCGCCAGATAGGCCAGGTCGAGAACCGGGGTGAACCGGTACTTGGCCGTCTCGGGGAACCAATGGGTGTAGATCCCCATCGTGGTCGCTTTCCACTGCGGCTGTTCCCAGGTGCGGTCCGCCAGCAGGGCGGAGGGGTCGTAGTCCTCGACCAGCGCCACCAGCGGCAGCAGCCGCAGCGGCGAGGAGGTCGGTGCCCGGTGGCTGAGGAACGAGGCGACGTCCCACCTCGCGCTCGCCGACCCGCCGTTGCGGGTGAAGAAGAAGGCCAGGAACCGGTGGTGCGCCTCGCGGTGCCAGGGGTCGAGCCGGAGGATGTGGGCGAACAGGTACCAGGGACCGGTCGGCTCGGTCAGCAGCCCGCGCGGGGCGGGGTCGCGGGGCCGCTGGAGCCGGGTCAGCGCGAGTTGGGTCACCCAGGGGGTGGGGTCGGTGGGGAGCAGTTCCGAGGCCCGTTCGCACGCGCCCTGCGCTATGCGGAGCAGTGCGCCCTCGCGGAGATCGCCGGCGTCGGCCATCCGTAACGCGCGGAGCATCGCCACCCGCGCCCACAGCAGCGCGGACTCGGCGCTGGGTTCCTCGGCCAACCAGCGTTCTGCCAGGTCGGAGTCTGCTGCCTCGGAGGCGAGTACGAGGGACCGGTGGGCCCGCACTTCGAAATCCCCTCGGGTCTCCTTCAGGATCTCGCTTGCGCTCAGGTACCGCCCGGCCTTCACATCCATGCACGCTCGCGCCAGCTGACGATCATCGGCCGCCGGATGCCACACGTACTGCCCCTCGAACGTGCCAGCAGCCACTATCCCTCTCCAGATCCCACAGACGACACCACGCGCACCCGCACATTCCGGTCAAGCTGAATTCAGCCGGACCCTCTGTAATGAGCCACGCACCTTCCGTAGATCCATCCGTGGCGGGTCACACCCTACTCATCATCAACTCGTATAGAAACCAGTCGTCCGGAGCAAGTGCTTCCATGCCAATTGCCCCCTCTGGCAATGGAGTCGGGGTTGATCCACGCGGTGGGTCTCCGGGCGTCCGAGCTGCCGGGCATTAGGGCGAAGACTATGCATCTGGCATATGCGCGACCTCGTGCGAATGTCGCTCCATCCGGCTCCCGATGGTTGCGATCGAGGCAGCCGCACGGCGCTGACCTGCGGCCCGGTGGACGATTCCACTGGGAGCGCGCCCATGGCGATCCCGCTCGAAGGCGAAAGTGTCCACGGATTGGACAATGAGCGCCGGGCACCGCTCTGCGTTTACATTTCAACTAGTCGGGCGTGAAGTCGCGCCTTTGCCGCGCGACTTGGCGTCGCTTCCGCTGTCCGCGTAGCCGGGGAGGCCGCCCGGGCCGGCGGCCCGGCACCGTCGACACCGGGGTGAGCCGGGGTACGTCGGGCCGCGTCCGGTGCCCGACGTAGGCGGCGTCGTGCGCCACGGAGGGTCGGATGGCCACAAATTCGGCCTATAGGTGCGGACTTCATCATTCCGCCCATATCCACAACAGGGTGCGCTATCGCGAACCCTCGTCCGGGCCCGTGAAGTCGGGGCTCGAAAAGTCCGGGCTGGAGAAATCGGGGCTGGAGAATCGGTGGCCCGGTCCTGGGGATTCCTCCGGGCCGGGACTGCTGAAGTCCGGCCTTGAATAGCCGAGTCGGGGCATTCGTGAGGGCTGGGTGCCGTTGGAGCGTGGAGGCTCGAAGTCCGGATGGGGCGCCAGGGCGGCGTTCGTTCTGGCTTCGGCGAGGAAGGGCAGGACGCCGCGGTCGCGCAGGGCACGCCGCCACGCCTCACGGGCGGCGGCGACCTCCGGCGGCAGCGAGTCGGAGTCGTCGTCATGGATGGCGCCCGCGCTGTCGCGCAGGGCGGTGAGCAGCAGACCGACCATCCCGACCAGGATGCCGCAGGTGGTGACGCCCGCGAAGACCCAGCCGGCGGTGCGCAGCGGTGCCGCGATGGCGGGTTCCGGCGTCATCGCGTGCAGGACGTAGCCGATCAGCAGGAATATCAGCGCGGCGGTGCCCGCCAGGAGGGGCGTCAACACGGCGACCACGGCGAAGAGTCCGGCGCCGGAGCCGGCGGAGTCGGCCACGCCCATGGCGGCGTAGCTGAAGGCCCGGTTGTCGTCGGCGGTCACGGGATCCGTCCGACGGAGGATGGCGGACTCCTCCAGGGCCTCGCGAATCTGCTCGCGGACTTTCAGGTACTGCTGGTATTCCGGTGCCGCGCAGGCGGAGATGGCCTCCGCGGCGCTCAGCGCCGCGGTGCGGAGCTGCTCGGTGTTGAGCATGCCGTCATGCCCACCGTGCCCGCTGTGTTCGTCGTGCCCGGTGTCCGTGGTGTGGAGTGCGTCGTCGAGGACTCGTTCGAAGTCCGGGCGGTCTTCGTTGAGCAGGTGTGGAGCGCTGTTCATGTGCATCCCCCGATGCTCCGTCTCCGGCCTCCCCGCTGTCTGAAGCCGGTCGGCCGGTGAAGCGGAGGAGAGCGTGCCTTACGGATACTGCGATGGTAGAGCGCGGAGGTGAGAGGGTGACAGAGTGCTTCCCGGAAATCTGGCGGTCAGGAAAGCAGCGGGAGTTCGGCGACGAGTAGGCGACCATCCATCGTGACGCCACCGTCCATTGCCAAAGCCAAGTTATCGGCATATGCCATGGGGCCATTGACGACCGGGGTGCGTTCCTCTCCGTCCGCGGTGTATTCGCCGCCGACCTCGCCGAGCAGGTACGGGATGGGGCTGTGGCCGTGGACGACCTGCCGGCCGCCGTAGGTGTCGAGCAGTTCACGGGCGGCCTGCGGGCCGTTGTCGCCGCGGAAGGCGAAGCGCTTGGTGAGCTTGCGGAACAGGTCCCAGCACTCGTCCGCGTCACCGCGCTGGAGAATGCCGGTGACGGCGTCGTTCATCGCGTCGATGGTGGTGCCGTAGTCGAGGTACGCGGTGGTGTCGGAGTGCACCAGCAGATGACCGTCGGTCAGGTGCGCGGCGTCGAGCCGGGACATCCACGTCAGGTGGCGGTCCTCCAGCCGGTCCATGTCGGAGGGCTGACCTCCGTTGAGCCGCCAGGCGGCGAGGAACGAGGCTGTGCCGCCGGTGGAGTTGACGGGGGTGTCGCCGAAACGGTGGGCGCCGAGCAGCAGCAGCTCGTGGTTGCCCATGATGGCCTTGGCGTAGCCGCCCGCGGCGGCCGCCTCGGCGGAGAGCTGCATGACGAGCTCGATGACGCCGATGCCGTCAGGACCGCGATCGGTGAAGTCACCGAGGAACCACAGCCGGGCGGTGCCCGCCGACCAGTGGCCTTCGGCGTCGATGAGGCCCTGGGCGTGGAGTGCCGCCCGCAGCTCGTCGATGTACCCGTGGACGTCGCCGACGACGTAGAGCGGGCCGGGCCGGTCCGCGTCGACGGGAGCTATCACCGGGAGGTCGTGGGCGGTGGGGGTGTACTCCTCCGGCACCAGGCGGGTGTCGAGCTGGGTCGCCTCGTACCCGGCAGGGGGCGCGGCGGCGGGAGGCTGGGCCGGGGCCGTCGGCGCGGCGAGGACAGCGGGCGCGAACGCCGGGCCGTCCTGACCGGGCGCGACAGCGCCATCGGCCACGCCGGTCGCTCCGGTCACTCCGAAAGCGTCTGGTGTGCCTGGCGCACCGGGAGCGCCGAAGGCGCCGGAAGCTCCGGCGAATCCGTACGACCCGCTGCCGGGCGCGGCTGCGTGACCGGTCTCCCGTCCGCCTTCCGGTCCGGCCTCAGGACCCGCGTCCGGACCTGCCGGACGCCAGCTCACCATCGCCTTGAGCACGGGCCCGTGACCTGCCCCCTGTGTCATCGACCCCTCCACCATCGCGCCGCCATCCGCCCATCATAGGAATGACGCTGTCGTGGTGTGACATACCTGGGTACCGGGTTTTCGGCTGGTACCGACAAACACCCCCTAAATCGGCGTCCTGGGGCGGTCCGGCAGCCGATTCGGGTTCCGCTCGGAGTCCTGTGCCGACTCCTGAACGACTCCTGAACGGGTTCGCGCCCGCGGTCCGGTGCGGGCGGCCGCGCGGGGTTCCGGTTCCGGATCCCCGCGCGGGCCCTTCCGCGGCTCGCGTGCGCGGGTGCGCTTTCTGCCGACCGGTCCGGCCTCAGCTCCCGGCCGGACCGCGCGGGGGACTGACCGTGGTGCGGCTTGTGCGACGTTGAGAAGAGGTGCGGACGATGAGGTCGGTCTGCATGATCTGCTGCACGGGTTGGGTGGCCCCCACGCCCTCGATGGCATCGATGAGGAGCTGGACCACGGCGGTCCCGATCTTCCCCGGTTTGAGGGAGAGCGTGGTGATGGGGGGTTCAGTGCTCGCGTAGACGCTGCTCTCACTGCAGCAGACCAGCAGCAGATCGTCCGGCACCCGCAGCCCGTAGCGACGGGCGGCGGCCAGCAGGTCGGTGCCGTTGGGATCGAAGAGGCCGTAGACGGCGTCGGGCCGGTCCGGGCGGGCGAGCAGTCGGTCGGCGGCGACCGCGCCCGCACACGGGTCGTGGGCGGGGTAGGACTCGTAGACCGGCTCCTGGCCCACCTGCTCGCACCATTGCAGGTAAGCGGTGGTGGAGAGCCGGGTGTAGGTGTCGGTGCTGGTACCGGTGAGCAGGCCGATCCGGCGGGCTCCGGCGTCGGCGAGGTGGTCGAGGATGCCGAGGACGGCTTCCTCGTGATCGTTGTCGACCCAGGCATGGACGGGGAGGCTGCCGGCGGGCCGGCCGTCGCTGACCACCGGCACGCCCTGGCGGACGAGTTCCATGACGACGGGGTCGTGGTCGGAGGGGTCGATGACCACGGTGCCGTCGAGTGCGACGTTGCTCCACACGTCATGGCGCGAGGAGGCGGGCAGAATGACCAGGGCGTAGCCCCGGGCGAGGGCGGCCGAGGTCGCGGCTCTCGCCATTTCGGCGAAGTACGCGAACTCGGTGAACGTGAAGGGTTCTTCGCCGTACGTGGTGACCGTCAGGCCGATCAGGCCCGATCGGCCGGTGCGCAGTGTGCGGGCGGCCGCCGACGGGCGGTAACCCAGCCGTTCGGCGACCTCCCGGACATGGCGGCGGGTGGCGTCGGGCAGTCGGCCCTTGCCATTGAGTGCGTCGGAGACAGTCGTGATCGAGACACCGGCGGCGGCGGCGACATCTCTGATGCCTGCCCGCTCGAGCCGGCGTCCGATGGGCCGGCTCGCCTGGTGGTTCCCTGCTGCTGTCATGGCGACCCGATAGTAGGGCGGGGTTGGTCCGTCCGATGAGGCCCCGAAAGGGCATTCGGACAATACGTTTCTGCAAGATCAAAAGCGTCTTGTGGCGAGGAAAGTGCAGCTCATAAGCGCTTTCTCGGGCCAGCCCGCGGTGTCCTGAGGACGATCCTCCGTCCATTGGTTCGTATCCCTGGGACGTATCAACTCACTCCTACGAGGGATGCGCACTACCGCGCGCGCCACCCGCGCACGATGTGGCGCACGGCACTTTCCCACGCCCTCACGCCCCCTCGTATGGTGTGGTCATGACCCCGAAGCTGCGTGCGGAACTGGACGGCATCCCCACCTACAAACCCGGGCGACCCCCGGTGACGGACGAGGGTGCTCCGGCCTACAAGTTGTCCTCCAACGAGAACCCCTTCCCGCCGCTGCCCGGCGTGCTGGAGGCGGCCACCGCCGCCGCGGGTTCCTTCAACCGCTATCCCGACGCGGCGTGCACCGGGCTGACCGCCGAGCTGGCGCACCGCTTCGGTGTCCCGCAGACGCACATCGCGACCGGCACCGGCTCGGTCGGCGTCGCGCAGCAGCTGCTGCAGGCGACCTCGGGCCCGGGCGACGAGGTCATCTACGCCTGGCGCTCCTTCGAGGCGTACCCGATCATCACGCGGATCAGCGGCGCGACGCCGGTGGAAGTGCCCCTCACCCGCGGCGAGGAGCACGACCTGGACGCGATGGCCGCCGCCATCACCGACCGGACGCGACTGATCTTCGTCTGCAACCCCAACAACCCCACGGGCACCGTCGTCCGCCGTGCGGCGCTGGAGCGCTTCCTCGACCGGGTGCCGTCCGACGTGCTCGTGGTCCTGGACGAGGCGTACCGGGAGTTCATCCGGGACGCCGAGGTGCCGGACGGCGTCGAGATCTACCGCGACCGCCCGAACGTGGCGGTGCTGCGCACCTTCTCCAAGGCGTACGGCCTGGCCGGTCTGCGGGTGGGCTTCGCCATCGCGCACGAGCCGGTCGCCGCCGCGCTGCGCAAGACCGCGATGCCGTTCGGTGTGAGCCAGCTCGCGCAGGACGCGGCGGTCGCCTCGCTGCGCTCCGAGGAGGCACTGCTGGAGCGGGTGGCCGGCCTGGTCACCGAGCGGGACCGGGTTGTCGGGGCGCTGGCCGCGCAGGGCTGGACGCTCGCGGAGACGCAGGCGAACTTCGTCTGGCTGCGGCTGGGGGAGCGCACCCTGGACTTCGCGGCCGCGTGCGAGCGGGTCGGCGTGTCGGTACGTCCGTTCGCGGGCGAGGGCGTGCGGATCACCATCGGCGAGACCGCGGCCAACGACCTGCTGCTCGACACGGCGGAGGAGTTCCGCAAGGCGCTGTAGCCGACGCCCGGACCCAACGCGGACGTGCCCGGACCGTACGCGGACGTGCCCGGACGGTCCGCGGACGTGCCCGGACCGCACGCGGACCGGCGTCCTGAACACGTCCTGAACAGCCCGCGGGTTTTCTGCCACCTGCCGATTTCGCCCCCTTCCACCCCCCGGTGGGAGGGGGCGAACAGGTGTGCGCGATACTTAGCTTGTGAATGCGTTCACTTTCACAAGCGAACGCGTACGGGCGAGAACGCCCGGGTTTGGACAGGTACAGGTAAGGAGTCGTGAGGTGCAGCTCTCGCTGGAAACCGTCGACGTCGCGCGATGGCAGTTCGGCATCACCACCGTCTACCACTTCCTCTTCGTCCCGCTGACGATCAGCCTCTCCGCGCTGACCGCCGTCCTGCAGACCGCATGGGTACGGTCCAAGAACGAGAAGTACCTCAGGGCCACCAAGTTCTGGGGCAAGCTCTTCTTGATCAACATAGCCATGGGCGTGGCGACCGGGATCGTGCAGGAATTCCAGTTCGGGATGAACTGGTCGGACTACTCTCGCTTCGTCGGGGACATCTTCGGGGCCCCGCTCGCCTTCGAAGCGCTGATCGCGTTCTTCTTCGAGTCCACGTTCATCGGGCTGTGGATCTTCGGCTGGGACAAGCTGCCGCAGCGCATCCACCTCGCCTGCATCTGGATCGTCTCGATCGGCACGATCCTGTCCTCGTACTTCATCCTGGCCGCGAACTCCTGGATGCAGCACCCGGTCGGCTACACCTACGACAAGGTGACCGGCCGCGCCGAGCTCACCGACTTCTGGGCGGTCATCAGCCAGGAGACCACCCTGGTCGTGGTCTTCCACACCATCACCGCGGCCTTCCTCACCGGCGCCGCATTCATGATCGGCATCTCCGCCTACCACCTGGCGCGCAAGAAGCACATCGCCGTGATGCGCACCTCGCTGCGGCTCGGCCTGGCCGTCGCCGTCGTCGCGGGGCTGCTCACCGCGATCAGCGGTGACTCGCTCGGCAAGGTCATGTTCAAGCAGCAGCCGATGAAGATGGCCGCGGCCGAGGCTCTGTGGGACGGCGAGGGGCCGGCGCCCTTCTCGATCTTCGCCGTCGGCGATGTCGACAAGGGCCACAACAAGGTCGCCGTCGAGGTCCCCGGGATCCTGTCCTTCCTCGCCGACGGCAACTTCTCCTCGTACGTGCCCGGCATCAACGACATCAACAGGGCCGAGCAGCAGAAGTACGGCCCCGGCGACTACCGGCCGAACATCCCCACCGCCTACTGGGGCTTCCGCTGGATGATCGGCTTCGGGATGACGTCCTTCACGGTCGGCCTGGCAGGGCTGTGGCTCACCCGTCGCAAGCTCTGGGTCGCCGAGGAGCACCGCACCGGCGAGGACGAGGCGCCGAAGCTGATGCTCACCCGGAACTGGCTGCTCAACGACAAGTTCACCGCCTGGTACTGGCGGATCGCGCTGTGGACGATGGTCTTCCCGCTGCTGGCCAACTCGTGGGGCTGGATCTTCACCGAGACCGGCCGCCAGCCCTGGGCCGTCTACGGGCTGCTCCGCACCTCCGACGCGGTCTCCCCCAACGTCTCGACCGCCGAGGTCTTCACCTCACTGATCGCCTTCACCCTGCTCTACGCGGTGCTCGCGGTCGTCGAGGTCAAGCTGCTGCTGAAGTACGCCAAGGCAGGACCGCCGGAGCTGACCGAGTCCGATCGGAACCCGCCCACGAAGATCGGTGGCGACCCCACCGACGCCGACCGGCCCATGGCCTTCTCGTACTGAGAGGAAGGAGCGCGACATGCACCTGCACGACGTCTGGTTCGTACTCATCGCCGTCCTGTGGACCGGCTACTTCTTCCTGGAGGGCTTCGACTTCGGGATCGGGATCCTCACCAAACTGCTGGCCCGCGACCGCCCCGAGCGCCGCGTGCTGATCAACACCATCGGACCGGTCTGGGACGGGAACGAGGTGTGGCTGCTGACCGCGGGCGGCGCGACGTTCGCGGCCTTCCCCGAGTGGTACGCCACGCTCTTCTCCGGCTTCTACCTGCCGCTGCTGATCATCCTGCTCTGCCTGATCGTCCGCGTCGTCGCCTTCGAGTACCGCTCCAAGCGCTCGGACGACCGCTGGCAGACCACCTGGGAACAGGTGATCTTCTGGGCCTCGCTGCTGCCGTCCGTGCTGTGGGGCGTCGCGTTCGCCAACATGGTGCGCGGCGTGAAGATCGACGCGCACAAGGAGTACGTCGGCACCTTCGGGGACCTGCTGAACGTCTACTCGATCCTCGGCGGGCTCGTCACCCTCACGCTCTTCACCTTCCACGGCGCGGTGTTCGCCGCGCTCAAGACGGTCGGCGACATCCGGACACGGGCCCGCAGGCTCGCCTTCCGGCTGGGCATCGCGGCCGCGGTGCTCGCCGTGCTCTTCCTGGGCTGGACCCAGCAGGACAGCGGTGACGCCAAGACGCTCGGCGCGCTGGTCGTCGCCGTGGTGGCGCTGGTCGCGGCGGTCTGGATGATCCGGATCGGCCGTGAGGGATGGTCGTTCGTCTTCTCCGGCGTCACCATCGCGGCGTCGGTGGCGATGCTCTTCCTGGCGCTCTTCCCGAACGTCATGCCGTCCTCGCTGAACGACGCGTGGAACCTCACCGTCAGCAACGCCTCGGCGACCCCGTACACGCTGAGGATCATGACGTGGTGTGCCGCGGTCGCGACGCCCGTGGTGCTGATCTACCAGGGGTGGACGTACTGGGTGTTCCGCAAGCGGATCGGCACCCAGCACCTCGCCGAGACCCACTGAGCCCTTCGCCACTCGCCACCCGACTCGCCTGCCACCCGACTCGCCCGCCACGCGCCGAAGGGGAATGTTCCACGTGAAACCAGTCGATCCGCGTCTGCTCCGGTACGCACGCGCCAGTCGTGTCCTCCTCGTGGCGTCCGTGGCCCTCGGCCTGGCCGGGGCGGGGCTGGTCGTCGCCCAGGCGATGCTCATCGCCGAGCTGGTCGTCGGCGGTTTCCAGCACGGCCTCGACGCCGGCGGGCTGCGCACACCGCTGCTGCTGCTCGCCGCCGTCGCGGCCGGCCGGGGCGCTGTCGCCTGGCTGACCGAGCTGTGCGCGCACCGCGCCGGCGCGGCCGTCAAGTCCGAACTGCGCGGCCGGCTGCTGGAACGGGCCACCGCCCTGGGCCCGTCCTGGCTCTCCACCCAGCGCACCGGCGAACTCACCACGCTCGCCACCCGCGGGGTCGACGCGCTCGACGACTACTTCGCCCGCTACGTGCCGCAGCTGGGACTGGCGGTGGTCGTACCGGTCGTGGTGCTCGCCCGGATCGTCAGCTCGGACTGGGTCTCGGCGCTCACCATCGCCCTGACCCTCCCCCTCATCCCGCTCTTCATGGCCCTGATCGGCTGGGCCACCCAGGACCGGATGAACCGCCAGTGGCGGCTGCTCGCGCGCTTGTCCGGGCACTTCCTGGACGTCGTCGGCGGCCTGCCCACCCTGAAGGTCTTCGGCCGCGCCAAGGCGCAGGCCGAGTCCATCCGCGCCATCACCGACGAGTACCGGCGCGCGACCATGCGGACGCTGCGCATCGCGTTCCTGTCGTCCTTCGCGCTGGAACTCCTCGCGACGATCTCGGTGGCGCTGGTCGCCGTCGGCGTCGGCATGCGGCTGGTCCACGGGGACCTGGACCTCTACACGGCGCTCGTCGTCCTGGTGCTCGCGCCGGAGGCGTACCTGCCGCTGCGGCAGGTGGGCGCGCAGTACCACGCGGCGGCCGAGGGACTGGCCGCCGCGGACGAGGTCTTCGCCGTTCTGGAGACGGCCCCGGCCGCCGCCGGGACGCTCCCCGCCCCCGATCTGCGGCACGCGTCCCTCACCGTGGACGGCCTGACGGTGCACCACGAGGGCCGGGACCGGCCCTCGCTCCCCGAGCTCTCCTTCACCGTCTCCCCCGGTGAGACGATCGCCGTCGTGGGCCCCAGCGGTGTCGGCAAGACGACTCTGCTGGCGGCGCTGCTCGGCTTCGCGCAGCCGTCCGGCGGTCGGGTCCTGATCGACGGCGCCGACCTGGCGTCGCTCGACCCCGAGAGCTGGCACCGGCAGATCGCCTGGGTCCCGCAGCGACCGCACCTCTTCGCCGGAACCGTCGCCGAGAACGTCCGCCTCGCCCGGCCGGACGCCACCGACGGGCAGGTGCTGGCCGCTCTGCGTGACGCCGGTGCCCTCGACTTCGCCGGCCTGGACACTCCGCTCGGTGAGGGCGGCTCCGGCATCTCCGCCGGTCAACGCCAACGGCTGGCCCTCGCCCGCGCTTTCCTGGCCGACCGCCCGCTGCTGCTGCTCGACGAGCCGACCGCCAACCTCGACGGTGACACCGAGGCGGCCGTGGTGGAGGCCGTTCGCCGGCTGGCGGTGGGCCGCACCGTCCTGCTCGTCGTCCACCGGCCGGCCCTGCTCGCGGTGGCCGACCGAACGATCCGGCTGCGGCCGGCGCCGGCCGCCGTGACCGCTGCCGAGGCCGCGCGTCCTTCCCCGGCGGCTCCTCGGAAGCCGCTTTCCGTGCATGTTCCGCCCGCGCGGGAGGCGACGACCGCTGTCGAGGGGGGACGGCCGCTGCGGCGGGTGCGCCGGATGGCGGGGCCGTTGCGCGGGCGCTTCGCGCTGGCGCTGCTGCTGGGGGTGCTGGCGCTCGGGTGCGCGGTCGGTCTGATGGCGACGTCCGGCTGGCTGATCAGCCGGGCCTCGCAGCAGCCGCCGGTGCTCTACCTGATGGTCGCGGTCACGGCGACGCGGGCGTTCGGGATCGGGCGGGCGGTGTTCCGCTACGCGGAGCGGCTGGTGTCGCACGACGCGGTCTTCCGCTCGCTCGCGGACCTGCGGGTCGCCGTCTACCGGCGGCTCGAACGGCTCGCGCCGGCCGGCCTGCGGGAGACGCGGCGCGGCGATCTGCTCTCCCGGCTGGTCGCGGACGTCGACGGACTGCAGGACTACTTCCTGCGCTGGCTGCTGCCGGCCGGTACCGCGCTGGGTGTCGGCGTCGCGTCGGCGGCCTTCACCGGCTGGCTGCTGCCCGAGGCGGGCGTGGCGCTGGCGGTCGGCCTGCTGATCGCGGGCGCGGGTGTCCCGGCGCTGTCCGTCGTGCTGTCGGGGCGGGTCGAGCGTCGGCTCGCGCCGGCCAGGGGCGAGTTGTCGACGCAGGTCGTGGACCTGCTGACCGGCACCGCCGAGCTGACGGTCGCGGGCGCGCTGCCGGGCCGGCGGGAACGTGCCGCGCACTCCGACCGCAGGCTCACCCGGATCGCCGCCAGGTCCGCCGCGACGACCGCGCTGGGCGCGGGGCTGACCGCACTGGTGTGCGGTCTGACGGTGGTGGCCGGCGCGTACGCCGGGATCCAGGCGGTACGGGACGGCCGGCTCGACGCGGTCGCCCTGGCGGTCGTGGTGCTCACCCCGCTCGCCGCGTTCGAAGCGGTCACGGGGATGCCGCTCGCGGCGCAGTACCGGCAGCGCAGCCGGGCGGCGGCGCTGCGGGTGCACGAGGTGCTGGACGCGCCGGAGCCGGTCCGCGAGCCGGATCGGCCGGCGGAGCCGCCGGTGGAGCCCTTCCCGCTGGTCGTCCGCGATCTGACGGCCCGCTACCCGGGCCGGGCGCGGCCGGCGCTGGCGGGGCTCGACCTCGAACTGACGCGGGGCCGCCGGATCGCGGTGGTCGGCCCGTCGGGCGCGGGGAAGACGACCCTGGCGCAGGTGCTGCTGCGCTTCCTGGACGCCGAGAGCGGTTCGTACACACTCGCCGGTACGGAAGGGGCGGCGCTGGACGGCGACGACGTGCGCGGGCTGGTCGGCCTGTGCGCGCAGAACGCGCACGTGTTCGACAGTTCGGTCCGCGAGAACCTGCGGCTGGCGCGCCCGGCCGCCGACGACGACGCGCTGCGCGCGGCGCTCGCCGCGGCCCGGCTGGAGGTGGACCTGGACACCCTCGTGGGTGAGCACGGCGCCCGGCTCTCCGGCGGGCAGCGGCAGCGCCTCGCGCTGGCCCGCGCACTGCTCGCCGACTTCCCCGTCCTGGTGCTCGACGAGCCGGCCGAGCACCTGGACCTGCCGACCGCCGACGCGCTGACCGCGGATCTGCTCGACGCCACCCGGGGCCGGGCGACCGTGCTGATCACGCACCGGTTGGCGGGTCTGGCGGGGGACGCCGTCGACGAGATCGTCGTCCTCGACCGGGGCCGCGTCGTGCAGCGCGGTCCGTACGAGGAGCTGGCCGCGCTCGAAGGGCCGTTCCGCCGCACGCTCGAACGCGAGCGGGCCGCGGACCTGGCTGCGGTCTGACCTGGCCACGGCCTGACCTGGCCACCCTCTGGCCAGCAGGGACAAAGCAGACAAAATACGCTGAGGGCATGGCAGACGACAGCGAGCCGACGACCCTCGGCTTCCAGGGCGTGGCCTCCCGGATCGCCGCGCGCCTGCCCGAGCTGCTGGAGGCGGTCGTCTCCGTCGGCACCGGCCTCGAGCTGCACACGACGCTGCGCAGGATCGTCCAGACCGCGGCCGAGCTGGCGTCCGCCCGTTACGGGGCGCTCGGTGTGCTCAACGCCGATGGCTCCGCCCTCGCCGACTTCGTCACCCACGGCATCTCGGAGGAGGACGCCGCACGCATCGGCGCCATCCCGGACGGCCGTACGGGGCTGCTCGGCGAACTCATCCGCCATCCGGTGCCCCTGCGGATCGCCGACACCACGAAGGATCAGCGGTCGGCGGGCGTCCCGCCGGGCCACCCCCCGGTGCAGGCCTTTCTCGGGGTGCCGATCCGCGTCCACACCGAGGTCTTCGGGAACCTCTACCTGACCGGGAAGCGCGGTGGCGGCGAGTTCACCGAAGAGGATCTGCAGGTGGTGAGAATCCTGGCCACCGAGGCGGGGATCGCGCTCGGGAACGCGCGGCTGTACGAGGCGACCCGCCAGCGCGAACGCTGGATCAACGGTTCCGCGGCCGTCACCACCGCACTGCTGACGGGTGACGCCGCCGAGGACCCGCTGGACGTCGTCGCCGAGCAGGCCCGCAGGCTGGCCGAGGCCGCTGCCGGGCTCGTACTGCTGCCGACCGCGGAGGGCGGCCTGGAGGTCGTCGCGGTCTCCGCCGACGATCCGGCCGGGATGCTCGGCACCGTCATCGAGGCGGAGAGCCCGGTCGCCGAACTGCTGCTCAACGGGGAGCCGATCTTCGTCGACGACTCCTCCATGGACGTGCGGATGACCACGCGGCTGGCGATCCGGTTCGGGCCGAGCATGATGCTTCCGCTCAAGAGCAACGACCGCGTGATCGGCACCCTCGCGCTGCCGCGCGAACGGGGTGGCAGGCCGTTCACCGAGGTGGAACGCACCCTGGCCACCCAGTTCGCCGCGCAGGCCGCGCTGGCCCTGGTGCTGGCCGACGTACAGCGCGACCGGGAGCGCCTGGCGGTCTACGAGGACCGCGACCGGATCGCCCGTGACCTGCACGACCTGGTCATCCAGCGGCTGTTCGCGACCGGTCTGATGCTGCAGGGCGCGCAGCGCCGCTCGGTGGTCCCGCAGGTGCGGGACGGGATCGGCAAGGCCGTCGACGAGCTGGACGCCACCATCCAGGAGGTGCGCACCGCGATCTTCGCGCTCCAGCAGGCTCCGGCCGACGCGCCGGCCGGCCTGCGGACCCGGGTGCTGCGGGAGATCGGCACGGCGGCCGTCCCGCTGGGCTTCCAGCCGTCGGTGCACTTCGTCGGGCCGGTGGACGCGCTGGTCGGCGAGCTGACCGCGAAGAACCTGATCGCCGCGCTGCGCGAGGTGCTGTCGAACGCTTTCCGGCACGCGGGCGCCGGCCGGATCGACGTCGTGATCGACGCGACGGTGACGCTCCCGAGCGCCGCCGGGGGCGCCGGCGAGGGTGACACCGGGGGCGACGGCGGTGTCACCGGGGTCCGGCTGACGGTCACCGACGACGGTGTGGGCATCCCGGTGGAGGGCCGTCGCAGCGGACTGAGCAATCTGGCGCGCCGCGCGGAGGCCCTCGGCGGGTCGAGCGACTACGGCCCGGGGCCGGACGGGGTGGGGACGACGGTCGTCTGGGAGGCGCCGCTGTAGCGGCGGCCGCCCCCGCGGACGCCGGTTCAGTTGCCGCGGGTCGCCAGGATCCGCTCGATGATCCGCGCGACGCCGTCGTCCTGGTTGGCGGTGGTGCGGTGCGTCGTGGCGGCCAGGACCGCGGGGTGCGCGTTCGCGACCGCGTACGACGTGCCCGCCCAGCTGAGCATCGCCAGGTCGTTCGGCATGTCGCCGAAGGCGACGACGTCCTCGGCCGACACCCCGCGCTCCGCGCAGCACCGGGCGAGCGTGGTGGCCTTGCTGACCCCCGGGCCGCTGATCTCCAGCAGCGCGGACGCGCTGGAGCGGGTGATCTCGCCGTGCTCGCTCGCGGCGCTCAGGGCGGTGGCGAGGAACGCGTCCGGGTCCGTGTCCGGGTGCTTGGCCAGCAGCTTGAGCACCGGAGCACCGTCGTCGGCGAGCAGTTCCTCGGCGGGCGCGATCACCGCGTCGGGCATCGGGGCGTACGGCGGGTACGCGGGCTCGTACGAGAAGCCGTTCGTCCGCTCCACGGCGAAGGTCGTGCCGGGCACGGCCGCGCGCAGCGCCTCCACGATGGCGAGCGCGTCCTTCGGGTCGAGCGGGTACGCGGCGAGTAGCCGGCTGCGGTGCAGGTCGTAGACGGCGGCGCCGTTCGCGCAGATCGCCATCCCGTGCCGGGCGGTGTGCTCGGCGACGACGTTCATCCAGCGGGCCGGCCGCCCGGTGACGAAGAAGACCTCGATCCCGGCCGCCTCGGCGTCCGCGAGCGCGGCGATCGTCCGGTCCGAGACCGTCTTGTCGTCACGCAGCAGCGTGCCGTCGAGGTCGGTGGCGATCAGCCGGGGCGTGCGGGCCGACGGGCGGGCGTCCGGGGACTGGGGATGCTCGGGGGCTGAGGTCACACCCCCCATCCTCCCGTATACGACCATGACACCCGCACACAGGTACGTCCGTGCCACCGGCCGCGGAGAGATCGTCCCTGGCCGGGCGGGCCGTTCCTCCGTGGACGGAACACCTAGGCCTGGGGGCCGGCTGTTCGCGCGCTGTCCTCGGGGTGGAGGCCGGCGAGGGTGTCCAGGGTGCGGGACCGGACTTCCCGTTCGGCGGCGGCGGCGATGAAGGCCGGGACGTTGCGGCGCCCCACCAGCTCGCGGACGGCGCCCACGGTGTCGGCCGGCAGCGAGACCGGGACCAGGGCCGGCTCCGCCGGGGGCGCCACATTCGCCGCGAGATCGCCGAGGTGCCTCTTGACCTGCTCGGTGGCCATCATGCGCATCGCGCGTGCAAGTTCCGCGTCGATGGCCTGCTGGGCGAGCGGTCGCAGCCGCCGGACGAGGGACGCCGCCTCCGCCGCCTCCGCGTCGGTGGGCGGATGGTCCAGGTAGCGCTGGAATACGTGCTCGGTGGTGAACTGCAGGAACCGCTCCGAGATGTACTCGACCTGGATCCGCAGCTCCCGCAGATGGCCGGTGATCGCGGACAGCGGGACGCCCGCCGCGTACAGCTCGGCGGCGACCGCCAGCTCCTGCGGACTGGGGACGAGGAACGCGTCCTCGCTGCCGGGGACGGCTTCGAGGACCCCCAGCTCCAGGGCGTCGGCGATGGCGGCCTCGTCGGGGACACCGCCGAAGGCCTCGGTCAGCTCGGCACGGCTCATCCGGGAGGGCGTCTCGTCGGACCAGGGCCGGTCCACCTCGTTGACCAGGCCGAGGACCCCGCCGAGCCCGGTGCCCGCGTCCCACGCCTCCAGCAGCTCCTTGATGCTGGCCAGCGTGTAGCCGCGCTCCAGGAGGTCGGCGATCTGTCGCAGCCGGGCCAGGTGCGTCTCGTCGTACACATTGGCCCGGCCCCGGCGTTCCGGTTTCGGGAGCAGCCCGCGGTCCTGGTAGCCCCGGATCGTCCGGACCGTGGCGCCGCTGAAGTGGGCCAGGTCCTCGATCCGGTAGGCGCGGTGCTCGGCGGAGACGGTCACACGGTCCTCCCTGGACTCACGAGGCGGCCGCACGGCCTATCGCGCCCGCCGCGATCCGTGCCGCCGGGGAACTCGCCAGGTACTCGACAGCCCTGCGCAGCGACCCCTCCTGTGACGGATGGTACGACCGTCGGAGGTATCTGGGCATGGCCCTGTTCAGCGCGGCCCACGAGGGCAGCAGTCCCTTGGCGGCCGCCGCGCGGTGGTCGCGGAAGCGGTACCTGCCGTGCGGCAGCCGCGGGTCGTGCCGCATCAGGTAGCGGGCCCCGGCCACCCAGAGGTAGGCGAGGGCCGGCCAGGCCAGGACCATGCCCTCCGCACGGCGCAGATAGCGGGGCAGCCCCTCTCCGGCGACGTGCTGGTACATGTCGAACGCGACCGCCCGGTGCTCGACCTCTTCCGCGCCGTGCCAGCGCAGCAGGTCCAGCATCACCTCGTCGGCGCCCGCGCCGTCGAGCGCCTCGGCGGCCAGGATCCAGTTGCCGAGCACCGCCGTGAAGTGCTCGATCGCGGCGATGAGCGAGAGGCGGAACTTCAGCCACTCGGCCTTCGGTATCGGCGAGCCGAACGGCGGCCGCTCCCCGAGGAGGACGTCGAACAGCCACTCCACATGCCGGGTGTAGCGGTCGGTGTCGAGGTTCTGCGCGGCCAGGTGCTCCAGGACGTAGGCGTGCTGCACGCTGTGGGTGGCCTCCTGGCCCATGAACCCCTTGACGTCCTTGAGCAGTTCCTCGTCGGTGACGAGGGGCAGGGCCTCCTTGAAGACCTTGACGAACCACCTCTCCCCGGCGGGAAGCAGCAGGTGCAGCACGTTGATGACATGGGTCGCGGTCGGCTCGTCCGGAATCCAGTGCAGCGGGGTCCGCTCCCAGTCGAACGAGACCCGGCGCGGTTTGATCGCGTAGCTCATGGTGTCGTGACCTCCTGACAGGGGCTTACAGAGGCGGGTCGAGTCGGGCCAGGCCGCGGAGCGCCCTGGGGGACAGCCGGCCCAGCAGCCGGGCGCCGCGTGCCTCGGGGGTGACCGGGACGACCGCGGAGTTGCGCATCACCGCGCGCACGATCGCGTCGGCGACCTTCTCCGGCGGGTAGTTGCGCAGCCCGTACAGCCGCGAGGACCTGGCGCGGCGCCGGTCCTGCTCCGCGTCGGTGACCCCGGCGAAGCGGGTGGTCGAGGTGATGTTGGTATTGACGATGCCGGGGCAGATGGCGGTCACCCCGATGTCGTGCGGGGCCAGTTCGGCGCGCAGGCACTCGCTGAGCATCAGCACGGCGGCCTTGGAGGTGCTGTACGCGGGCAGCGCCCGCGACGGCTGGAAGGCGGCGGCCGAGGCGGTGTTGACGATATGGCCGCCCTGGCCGCGGTCGACCATCTGCCGGGCGAAGAGCCGGCAGCCGTGGATGACACCCCACAGGTTCACGTCCAGCACCCGCTTCCACTCCTCGGTGGTGGTGTCGAGGAAGGAACCGGCCAGTCCGATACCCGCGTTGTTGACGACGACGTCGGGCACGCCGTACTCGGCGGCGGTCTTCTCCGCGAGCTTCTCCATGGCCTGTTCGTCGGAGACGTCCACGGTCTCGGCCCACGCGTCCGGCGCACCGATGAGCCGCGCCAGTTCCGCGGTGCGGGCCGCGGACTCCGCGTCCCGGTCCACCGCGACGATCCGCGCCCCCGCCTCGGCGAAGGCGAAGGCGGTGGCCCGGCCGATGCCGCTGCCGGCGCCCGTCACCAGCACCAGCTGCCCGGCGAAGCGCTCACCGGCGGGACCTGGCTTCGCCGGGGTCGTCCGGGCCGGACGGCCTTCCTCGCTGGACGTCACGAACTCACCGATCCACTGGGCGATCTGGTCGGGGCGGGTGCGCGGCACCCAGTGCTTGGTCGCGATGGTGCGGCGCCGCAGGTCGGGCACCCACTGCTCCAGCCCGTCGTAGAGCTTCTCCGACAGGAACGGGTCACCGGTCGGGGTGATCAGCTGCACCGGCACATGGGCGTAGGCGTCCGTACGCGGTGCGCGCAGCCGGTCCTTGACGTTGTCCCGGTAGAGCCACGTGCCGTGCGCGGCGTCCTCCGGCAGTGAGGCCGTCGGGTAATCCGCCGAGGAGACCTTCTCGGCGCGGGCGAGCAGCCTGGGCCACTGCCGGCCGAGCACTCCGCGCCAGGCCAGCTCGGGCAGCACGGGGGTGTGGAGCGCGTACACGTACCAGGACTTGGCGCCCTGGCCGAGGAGCTCGGCGAGCCGGCGCGGGGTCGGCCGCGCGACGCGCTGCTTGATCCAGTGGCCGAAGTGGTCGAGCGAGGGCCCCGAGATGGACGTGAAGCCGGCGATCCGGCCCTCGGTGCGCCCCACGGTGGCGAACTCCCAGCCCTGGACCGAGCCCCAGTCGTGGCCGACGAGGTGGACCGGCCGGTCCGGGCTGACCGCGTCCGCGACGGCCAGGAAGTCGTCGGTCAGCTTCTCCAGCCGGAAGCCGCCGCGCAGGGGCTTCGGCGCGGTCGAGCGGCCGTGTCCGCGCACGTCGTAGAGCACGACGTGGAAGCGGTCCGCGAGCCGGTCGGCGACCTGGGACCACACCTCCTTGCTGTCGGGGTAGCCGTGCAGCAGCACCACGGTGGGCAGCGACGCGTCCCCGTACTCGGCGACGCACAGCTCCACCCCGTCGCCCGCCACCCACCGCTCGCGCGGCGTCCTCTTCTCCGGGCTCGCGTTCCCGTCTCCCGCGCCGTCTCGGCTCATACGGTCAGCCCCGCTTCCTTCCAGCGCTTCACATGCGGCAGTTCGTCGTCCAGCCAGTACGCGTCCGTCGCGGTGACCACGAGGATCTCCTCGAACTTCGCGCCGGTCCCGCGGAATCCCAGATGGGGCTCGACGGCCCACAGCCCCGGCTGCGGCGGGTGGTCGGACATCCGGTACGGGCTCCACAGCGGGGACCAGCCGTCCCGGTGCCCGTGCAGCGCGTCCTTCGCCAGCCCCTTGAGGCTCTGGGTGCCGAAGCCGGCGATCCGAGGTGACCAGCGCCGCTCCCGCACCCGGTCGACCTTGTGCGCGATGACGCCGAACGGATAGGCGCGGTGGCGGTTGGCGTACCCCTGCTTCACCATCAGCCGGTCCACGTCCTCGTAGATCGCCTTCAGCGGGCGGCGCTCGCGCACCTCGCGCAGGATCAGCTCCCGGTGGTCGCGCAGATCGGCCAGCAGCCGGTCGTGGACGGGGTTGAGCCCCAGACAGCCGGAGTACCCGATGTCGGCGGTGAACCCGTTGTGGATCGGGGCGGCGTCCAGGATGAAGGGCATCCCCGGCTCCAGCCGGCGCTGCGTGGGGAAGAACTGCAGCGGAACCCTGAAGCCCGTGAAGGCCGTCCGGTCCCCGAACCAGGCGAACGGCAGGTGGAACCAGTCCCGCACGCCCCGCTCGCGCAGCCACTCCCGCATCATGCGGGCGGCCTCCCGCTCGGTCACGCCCGGTCTCAGCTGCGCCGCGACCGCCTCGGCGCACGCGTACGCCAGCCGCTGCACCTCCCGGAACCCGTCCAGGCCGTCCGACGGATGACTCGTCACCATCGCCCACCCCCACGTACGGCACCCAGCCCGGCATGCGCCAACCCTGACATCGATGAATGTGACATCACTTCATGGCAGGGTCAAGGGTGCCCGCACCGCCTGTGGAGAACCCCGCCCCGCCCGCGGTACCCGGAACGCTCGCACCGCCATGACCCTGACATCAGTCCCGCGCTCGGACGAGATCCCCTACGGGAGGTCAGCCCCCAGGACTACGCGGATTGGGCCCCCGAGAGGGACGCTCCGGTGTGGTCCGCGCCACTACCGTCGGGAACGTGACTGTGATCGTGACCGAAAGCCTGAGCAAGCGGTACCCAAGGGTGACCGCCCTGGACCGGCTCTCCGTGGACATCACCCCCGGCGTGACCGGGCTGGTAGGTGCCAACGGGGCCGGCAAGTCGACCCTGATCAAGATTCTGCTGGGTCTGTCCCCGGCCACCGAGGGCCGTGCCGCCGTGCTCGGACTCGACGTGGCCACCGAAGGCGCGGCGATCCGCAGTCTCGTCGGGTACATGCCCGAACACGACTGCCTGCCGCCCGATGTGTCGGCGACCGAGTTCGTCGTCCACATGGCGCGGATGTCCGGGCTGCCGCCCGCCGCGGCCCGCGAGCGCACCGCCGACACCCTGCGCCACGTCGGGCTGTACGAGGAGCGGTACCGCGCCATGGGCGGCTACTCCACGGGCATGAAGCAGCGCGTCAAGCTGGCGCAGGCGCTCGTGCACGACCCGAAGCTGGTCCTGCTCGACGAGCCGACCAACGGCCTGGACCCGGCGGGCCGCGACGAGATGCTGGGGCTGATCCGCCGGGTCCACAGCGACTTCGGCATCTCCGTCCTGGTCACCTCGCACCTGCTCGGCGAACTGGAACGCATCAGTGACCACGTCGTCGTCATCGACGGCGGCAAGCTGCTGCGCTCCTCCTCCACCAGCGACTTCACGCAGGCCACGGCCTCGCTCGCGGTAGAGGTCACCGACACCGACCGGCACCCGCACGGCACCGAGGCGCTGCGCACGGCGCTGAGCGCGCTGGGGGTCTCCGTACGCGGCGAGGGCCCCGGCTCCGCCGGCGCGAACATCGGCCACATCCTGCTGGTCGACATGGAGGGTGAGGCCACGTACGACCTCATCAGGGACGCGGTCGCCGAACTCGGCCTCGGTCTGGTGCGGATGGAGCAGCGACGTCACCGCATCGCCGAGGTCTTCAGCACCCACGACGACACCGATGACGCGAAGGACGGGTCCGACGTCCTCGAGACCGCAGGCGCCGATGGCAGCCGCCCGCAGAAGGGAGGCAGCCGAGATGCAGCCTGACACCATTCCCGTACCCGCACAGCAGGACCCCCAGCGCGGCGCCGACGTCATCCACAACATCGGCTACCGCCACTACGACGGGCCGCGCCTGGGCCGCGGCTACGCCCGCGTCTCCCTCTTCTCGCAGAGCCTGCGCGGCGCCTACGGCCTCGGCCGGTCGGCGAAGTCCAAGGTGCTGCCGATGCTGCTGTTCGCCGCGATGTGCGCACCGGCGCTGATCATCGTCGCGGTCGCGATCGGCACGAAGATGACCAAGCTGCCCATGCAGTACATGCAGTACACGATCTACCTGCAGATGGTCATCGCGCTCTTCGTCGCGGCCCAGGCGCCGCAGTCCGTCTCCCGCGACCTGCGGTTCAAGACGACGCCGCTGTACTTCTCGCGCCCCATCGAGCGCATCGACTACGTCGCCGCCAAGTTCGCGGCGATGACGGCCGCGCTGTTCATCCTCACCGCGGTGCCGCTGGTCATCCTCTACGTCGGCGCCCTGCTGGGGAAGTTCGGCTTCGCGTCCCAGACGGCCGGCTTCGGGAAGGGAATCGTGGCCGCTCTCCTGCTCTCCCTGCTGCTGGCGGGCATCGGCATGGTCATCGCGGCGATCACCCCCCGCCGCGGGTTCGGCGTCGCCGCGATCATCGCGGTCATCGCCATCTCGTACGGCGCGGTCAGCGCGATCCAGGGCGTCGCCTACAGCCAGGAGAACTTCGAGGCGGAGGGCTGGTTCGGCCTCTTCTCCCCGATCAGCCTGCTGGACGGCGCACAGTCCTGGTGGCTCGGCGCCACCGTCTCCAACCCGGGCAACTACGGCCCGCCCGACGCCTTCGCGGGCCTCGTGTACCTGATCGTGCTCCTCGGTGTGATCGCCGGCTGCTTCGGCCTGCTGATGCGCCGCTACCGGAAGGTCGGACTCTCGTGACGACGATCACCATCGACAACGTCTCGCGCTGGTTCGGCAACGTGGTGGCCGTCAACGACGTCACCATGTCGATCGGCCCCGGCGTGACCGGCCTGCTCGGCCCGAACGGCGCGGGGAAGTCCACCCTCATCAACATGATGGCCGGCTTCCTCGCCCCGTCCACCGGCTCCGTCACCCTCGACGGCACGCGGATCTGGCGCAACGAGCAGGTGTACCACCACATCGGGATCGTGCCCGAGCGGGAGGGGATGTACGACTTCCTCACCGGCGCGGAGTTCGTCCTCGCCAACGCCGAACTGCACGGACTGCCCGACCCCGGCGCCGCCGCCCACCGCGCGCTGGCGACCGTCGAGATGGCGTACGCGCAGGACCGCAGGATCGACACGTACTCCAAGGGCATGCGGCAGCGCGTGAAGATGGCCTCGGCCCTCGTCCACGACCCGTCGGTGCTCCTGCTCGACGAGCCCTTCAACGGCATGGATCCGCGCCAGCGGCTGCACCTCATGGACCTGCTCCGGCAGATGGGCTCCGACGGCCGCACGGTGCTGTTCTCCTCGCACATCCTGGAGGAGGTCGAGCAGCTCGCGAGCCACATCGAGGTCGTGGTGGCCGGCCGGCACGCCGCGTCGGGCGACTTCCGCAAGATCCGCCGCCTGATGACGGACCGCCCGCACCGCTACCTCGTACGGTCCAGCGACGACCGGCAGCTCGCCGCCGCGCTCATCGCGGACGCGTCGACCGCCGCGATCGAACTCGACGGGTCGGAGAAGGCGCTGCTCATCCAGGCGATCGACTTCGCCGGCTTCACGGAGCTGCTGCCGCGGGTCGCCCGGGAGCACGGCATCCGGCTGTACGCGGTCTCGCCGTCCGACGAGTCCCTGGAGAGCGTCTTCTCCTACCTGGTCACGGCGTAAGCGGCCCACAGGCCTTAAGGAGCCCACCGATGTACAACCCCACCGTGGCCCGGCTCACCTTCCGGGCACTGCTCGGCAGGCGCCGCGCACTCATCCTCTTCGCGCTGCCCGCGCTGCTGATCGTCATCGCGGGCGCCGTGCGCGCCCTGGCGGGCACGGACGACGGCGTCACCAGCGACCTGCTGGGCGGTTTCGCGCTCGCGACGATGGTGCCGCTGATCGGCGTCATCGCCGGCACGGGCGCCATCGCGCCCGAGATCGACGACGGTTCGATCGTCTATCTGCTGGCCAAGCCGTTGAAGCGGCCGTCGATCATCCTGACGAAACTGGTCGTCGCGATCGGCGTCGCCATGGCGTTCTCGGCCATCCCGACCTTCATCGCCGGCTTCATCCTGAACGGCAACAGCCAGCAGCTCGCGGTCGCCTACGGCATCGCCGCGGCCGTCGCGTCGGTCACGTACGCCGCGGTCTTCCTGCTGCTGGGCGTCGTCACCCGGCACGCGGTGGTGGCGGGACTCGTCTACGCCCTGGTCTGGGAATCCCTCATCGGCAACCTCGTCCCGGGGGCCCGCACCCTCAGCGTCCAGCAGTGGGCGCTGGCGCTGGCGCAGAAGATCGGGGGCGGCGACATCGTGCAGTCCGACGTCGGGCTCCCGGTCGCGATCGTCCTGCTCGTCGCGGTGACGGTCGCCGCCACCTGGTTCGCGGCGCAGCGGCTGCGCTCGCTGACCCTGGCGGGCGAGGAGTAGCAGCGAGAAGGGCAGGGGCGGGGGCCGGGGTCAGACCTTGCGGTCCCTGCCCGCGCCCAGTCCCGCGACGAGCTGCGCGCCGCACAGCAGCAGCATCAGCACGATCGGGGCGGTCCAGCCGCCGCTGCTCTCGTAGAGCGCGCCGGCCGCCAGCGGTCCGGCGGCGGCGAGCAGGTAGCCGACGCCCTGCGCCATCCCCGACAGCCGGGCGGCGGTGTACGCGTTCCGGCTGCGGAGCACGATCATCGTCAGCGCCAGCCCGACGGCGCCACCCTGGCCGACGCCGAGCAGCGCGGCCCAGGCCCAGGCGCCGCCGACCGGGTTCACCAGCAGTCCCACGTATCCGGCCGCGGTCAGGCCGACGGCGACGGCCACCAGCGGACCCTGGTTGCGCATCCGGCCCGCGAGCAGCGGGAAGAGGAACGCGCCCGCCACCTGGATCAGGTTGCTGACGGCGAAGACGACTCCGGCGGTGCCCTTGCTCATCCCGTGGTCGGTGAGGATTGTCGGCATCCACGCGATGACCACGTAGACGAGCAGCGACTGCAGGCCCATGAAGCAGGTGACCTGCCAGGCCAGCGGCGTCCGCCAGACACCCGCGCTCCGGGGCGGTGCGGCGGGGGACGTGGTGGACGTGCCGGGCGTCGCCGACGCGCCTTCCGCGGAACGGATCCGGCGTGACAGCACCACCTGCGGGAACCAGACCGCCGCGGCGACGGCCGCCGGCAGGGCCCAGAACGCCAGCGCGGCCTGCCAACTGCCGCCGAACGACTTCTCCAGGGGGACGGACACCCCGGCCGCCGTGGACGCGCCGATCACCATCGCACACGTGTAGAGCGACGTCATGCTCGCGGCCCGGTGCGGGAAGTCGCGCTTGATCAGGCCGGGCATCAGGACGTTGAGCAGGGCTATCGCCGTGCCCAGCAGGATACTTCCGGCGAAGAGCGCCACCACGGAGGAGAGCGACCGCACCACGATCCCGGCGGCCAGCGCCACCAGGGCGGTGAACAGCACCTGCTCGGTGCCGAACCGCTGTGACAGCCGGGGCGCGACCATCGAGCCCAGCCCCAGGAAGAGCACCGGCACCGACGTGACCAGGCTGCTCACCGTCGAGGAGAGCCCGTAGTGCGCGCTGACGTCACCGACCAGCGGCGCCATGCTGGCCAGCGCGCCCCGCATGTTGAGCGAGGCCACCACGATGCCGGCCAGCAGCAGTACGGGGTGGGAGAGCAGCCGGGGCGGGCGGGGGTGGCCGGGCTCCGCGTCGATGAGCGGGACGGTGACGGTCGTACGTGGCAAAACAGGTGCCTTCCAAACGGGATGCGGGGTGTGGGCCGTCCGGACGGGTCAGCCGGTGGCCGGGCGGTCCGGTTCGACGGCGAGGAGGGCTTCGACCGCGCGCAGCGGCTCGCGCAGCAGCGCCCGCGCGGCGCCGTCGGCCGCCTGCGGGTCCCCCGCCTCGATGGCGTCGACGAGCGCGGTGTGGGTCGCGAGGTCGATCGGCGGCATGTCGCTGTCGCCGACCGCGGCGAGCAGCGTCTCGCGGATCGAGGAGCTGAAGTAGCGGTAGACCTCGGTCAGCGCGGCGTTGTGCGCGGCCTCCACCACGTACTGGTGGAAGCGGACGTCGTCGTCCGCCTGAGCGTCGCCGATCAGTTCCGCGCCGTGCCCGTGCACGCTGCTGAGGGCGGAGCGCATCCGTTCCAGGTCCTCCGGCGTGCGCCGGACGGCGGCGAGCCGGGCGCCCTCCGTCTCCAGCGCGACGCGCAGCTCCAGCACGTCTCGGATACCGGCCCTGCGCATGCCGCGGAGCACGGCGGCGGGGTCGGCCCGGGAGATCACGTAGGTGCCCTGGCCCTGGCGCGACTCCAGCTGGCCGGCGTGCGCGAGCACCCGGACCGCCTCGCGGACCGTGTTGCGGCCCACGCCGAGGAGGTCTGCCAGTTCGTGCTCGGTCGGAATGCGCATCCCGACCTGCCAGGTTCCGGCGGCGAGCTGCTCGCGGAGCTGCTCGACGACGGTGTCGACGAGGGATCGGCGGTCCGCCGCGTGGAGTGTCATCCGGTCATCCTACAACCTGTCCGGAGGGGTCGAGCGGAGGACCTTGTTGAAACTTCAATGGAATGGAGTTATGGTGAATGAAGTTGAACGTTGAACTACTCGTAAGGAGCACACCATGGGACTCTTCAACCGCACCCGGACCGCCGAAGCCGGCACCGCCGTCGCGACCGCCCCCGCCGCCACCGACCTGTCGCACCTCACCGGTGAATACACCGTCGACCCGACCCACAGCGAGATCGGCTTCTCCGTCCGGCACGCGATGGTCACCACCGTCCGCGGCCAGTTCGCCGAGTACGAGGGCTCGCTGCACCTCGACGGCGGTAACCCGCACCTGTCCACCGCCGAGCTGGTCATCAAGGTCGCCAGCATCGACACCAACCAGGCGCAGCGCGACGAGCACCTGCGCACCGGCGACTTCTTCGACGCCGCCGCCTTCCCGGAGATCACCTTCCGCTCCACCGCCGCCGAGCGCCTGGGCGAGGACTCCTACCGCATGACGGGCGACCTCACCATCAAGGGCACCACCCGCCCGGTCACGCTCGACCTCGCCTACAACGGCTCCGCCAAGGACCTGTACGGCAACGAGCGCGTCGGCTTCGAGGGCACCGCGAAGATCGACCGTACCGACTGGGGCCTGAACTACAACGCCGCCCTGGAGACCGGTGGCGTCCTCATCGGCGAGCAGGCGAAGCTGCGCTTCGACGTCTCCGCCATCAAGAACGCCTGAAACCCGATTGGCCGCGTCAGCCGGCCCTGACAGATGATGAGGGTGATGGCCGCAGAGCAAGTCACCCCTACGCCCGCCGAGCGCCGCCGCATCACCCTCAAGGGTGTGGGGCGCTTCGGCGTTTCCTGGGTGCGTTCCTCCCCCGGGACCCACATCTGGCTGCTGATCCTGACGATCACGACCTGTGTGGTCGCCGTGGTGTCACCGCACGTGCGGGCGTACCTGCTGCACCACGTCAGCACCAATCTCATCGAACTGCGGCAGCATCCGATCCGGGTGCTGCTCGCCAGCGCGCTGTGGGTCGCGACGCCGTCCGGCTTCGCCATCTACTTCGTCTTCTACGAGCTGGTCCACGCACCCGCGGAACGCTGGCTGGGCACCTGGCGCTGGCTCGTCGTCGTCGCCACCGCGCACATCGGCGCCACGCTGGTCAGCCAGAAGGCCGTACTGTTCGGCATCCATTACGACCGGCTGCCGCGTTCCCTCGCCCACACCGTCGACGTGGGAGTCAGCTACGGGATGGCCGGGGTCGTCGGCGTCCTGACGTATCTGGTGCCGCGCCCCTGGCGGTGGGGATATCTGGTGGGGATCCTGGCGTTCTTCACGGTGCCCGTCGTCACCAGCCGCACCTTCACCGACCTCGGCCACTTCACGGCCGTCCTCATCGGCCTGGCCTGCTACGCGCTGACGCCCACCGCGCGGATGCCGGGGGGCCGGCGCCGGCCGGAACCCCCTGCGCGCCGGCCGGTCAGCGACCGCCGGCCGGCGGAAGCGCCCGGCACAGTGCTTCCAGAGCGCCGCTGAACGCGTGCTCGGACGGGGTGCCGTAGCCCACGACCAGCCCGTCCTGCGGCGGCATCACGCAGTCGGGGTGGCGGTATCCGGCCAGCCCGTCCAGGACGAGGCCGTGGTCGAGCGCGGCCCGGACGGCGGCGCCCTCGGTGCCCGCCGGAAGTTCCAGCACCGCGTGGAGCCCGGCCGCGACGCCGGACACGCCGATGTGCGGGGCCCGCTCGGCGAGCGCGGCGACGAGCTGGTCCCGCCGGCGGCGGTACCGCTGCCGCATCCGGCGGACATGGCGGTCGTACGAGCCGGAGGCGATGAAGTCCGCGAGGGTCAGCTGGTCCAGGGCGCTCGCCGTGGCCTCCCGCTCGCCCTTGGCCGCCACCACGGCCTCCACGAGCGGGCCGGGGAGCACCATCCAGCCCAGCCGCACCGCCGGTGACAGGCTCTTGCTGACCGAGCCGAGGTAGACGACGCGCTCCGGGTCGAGCCCCTGCAGCGCGCCGACCGGCTGCCGGTCGTAGCGGAACTCCCCGTCGTAGTCGTCCTCCAGGACGATGCCGCCGGTCGTCCTGGCCCAGTCGACGACGGCCGCCCGCCGCCGCGGACCGAGCGGACCGCCGGTCGGGAACTGATGGGCCGGTGTGAGCAGCACGGACCTCGCGCCGCTCGCCGCCAGCTCCCCGGTACGAGCGCCCTCCGCGTCGACCGGCAGCGGCACCGTACGCACCCGGGCCGCGGCCAGGATGCCGCGGTGGAAGGGCAGCCCGTACGCCTCGACGGCCATCGGGCCGCGCAGCACCTGGACCAGCAGCCGCAGCCCGTGGGCGAAACCCGAGCAGACGACGATCCCGGCCGGGTCGGTGCGCACCCCGCGGGCGCGGGCGAGGTACTCCGCCAGCGCCTCGCGCAGCTCGGGGCGGCCGTGCGGGTCACCGGGACCGAACGCCTCGGTGGGCGCTGCGGTCACCGCGCGGCGGGCGGAGGTGAGCCAGGCCGCGCGGGGGAAGCTCCCGGCGTCCGGCTGGCCCTGCAGCAGGTTGTACGCGGGCCGCGCGGCCCGCGGGGAGGGCGCGGCGGAGGCCGGCCGGGACGTCGCCGCGGCGGTGCGCGGGGCGACGCGGGTGCCGGAGCCCTGGCGGGCGGTGAGCCACCCCTCGGCGACGAGTTCGGCGTACGCCTCGGCGACGGTGTTGCGGGCGATGCCGAGGTCGGTGGAGAGCGTGCGGTAGGGCGGCAGCCGGGTGCCGGGGGCGAGCCGGCCGGAGCGGATCGCCTCGCGCAGCGCCCGCATCAGCGAGGCGCGCCGGCCGCCGGGGCCGGTCAGCTCCAGGTGGAGATCGCTGCCGAAGGACCCGTCGGGAACCGCGCCCGCGTCCGCATCGGCCGGATCGACCCCCGGAACCGTCATGGCGTGAGCCTAGGCGGTGGCCGCGAAGAGCCGTTCCAGGACGACGGCGATGCCGTCCTCCTCGTTCGACGTGGTCACCTCGTCGGCCACGGCCTTCAGTTCGTCGTGCGCGTTGGCCATCGCGACGCCGTGCGCGGCCCACGCGAACATCGGCAGGTCGTTCGGCATGTCGCCGAAGGCGATGGTGTCGGCGGCCTTCAGGCCCAGCCGGCGGGCGGCGATGGAGAGGCCGGTGGCCTTGCTGAGGCCGAGCGGCAGCAGTTCGACGATGCCCTCGCCGGCCATCGTCACCCCGACCAGGTCGCCCGCGACCTCGCGCGCGACCCGGGCCAGAGCGTCGTCGTCCAGGTCCCGGTGCTGCAGGTAGAGCTTGTTGAGCGGGGCGCTCCACAGCTCGCTGTCGTCCCGCATGTGGATGACCGGCAGCTCGGGGTGGTACTGGTACCCCTCGCCGACCAGCACGCCGCCCTCCAGGCCGTCCTGGCTCGCGGCCACGAAGAGCGGGCCGATCTCGGCCTCGATCTTGGCCAGCGCGAGCCCGGCCAGTTGCCGGTCCAGCGTCATGGAGGTCAGCAGCCGGTGTTCGCCCGCGTGGTAGACCTGCGCGCCCTGACCGCAGACGGCCAGGCCGTCGTAGCCGAGGTCGTCCAGTATCTGCCGGGTCCAGGGCACGGAACGGCCGGTGACGACGATGTGGGCGGCGCCCGCCGCGGTGACCGCGGCGAGCGCCGTCCGCGACCGCTCCGAGACGGTGTGGTCGCCGCGCAGCAGTGTCCCGTCCAGGTCGGTGGCGATCAGGCGGTACGGGAGGGGCGGGGAGGAGGTCACTTGCCGACCGGCTCCAGGAACTCACGGCCGCCCAGGTAGGGGCGGAGTACTTCCGGGACCCGGACCGAGCCGTCGGCCTGCTGGTGGTTCTCCAGGATCGCCACGATGGTGCGCGGTACGGCGCACAGCGTGCCGTTGAGCGTGGCGAGGGGGCGGGTGCCCTTCTCGTCACGCATCCGGATCGACAACCTGCGGGACTGGAACTCGGTGGTGTTCGACGTCGAGGTCAGCTCGCGGTACTTGCCCTGGGTCGGGATCCACGCCTCGCAGTCGAACTTGCGCGACGCCGAGGAGCCGAGGTCGCCCGAGGCCAGCTCGATCACCTGGAACGGCAGTCCCAGGGCGGTGAGCCACTGCTTCTCCCACTCCAGGAGGCGCTGGTGCTCGGCCTCCGCGTCCTCCGGCGTGGTGTAGACGAACATCTCGACCTTGTCGAACTGGTGCACCCGGATGATGCCGCGGGTGTCCTTGCCGTACGACCCGGCCTCGCGGCGGTAGCAGGGCGAGAAGCCCGCGTACCGCAGCGGCAGCTTGGCCGCGTCGATGATCTCGTCCATGTGGTAGGCGGCGAGCGGGACCTCGGAGGTGCCGACCAGGTACAGGTCGTCCTTCTCCAGGTAGTACACGTCGTCGTCGACCTGGCCGAGGTAGCCGGTGCCGGCCATGGCCGCGGGCTTGACGAGGGTGGGCGTCAGGATCGGGACGAAGCCGGCCTCGGTGGCCTGCGCGATGGCCGCGTTGACCAGGGCCAGTTCCAGCAGCGCGCCGACGCCCGTCAGGTAGTAGAAGCGCGAGCCGGAGACCTTGGCGCCGCGGTCCACGTCGATGGCGCCCAGGATCTCGCCCAGCTCCAGGTGGTCCTTGGGCTCGAAGCCCTCGGCCGCGAAGTCGCGCGGCGCACCGAGCTGCTCGAGGACGACGAAGTCCTCCTCGCCGCCGATCGGCGCGTCCGGGTGCACCAGGTTGCCGAGCTTGAGCAGCAGGCGCTGGGCCTCCTGCGCGGCCTCGTGCTGCTCCGCGTCCGCCGCCTTGACGGCGGCCGAGAGCACGCCGGTCTTCTTCAGCAGTTCGGCCTTCTCGTCCCCCTGGGCCTTGGGGATGAGCTTGCCGAGCTGGCGCTGCTCGGCGCGCAGTTCGTCGAAGCGATGACTGGACGACCTGCGCCGCTCGTCGGCGGAGAGGAGGGCGTCGACGAGCGCGACGTCCTCTCCACGGGCGCGCTGGGAGGCGCGCACACGGTCGGGGTCCTCACGAAGCAGGCGAAGGTCAATCACGGCTACAGGCTACCGGGGCGGCGGGGTCCGACGCGACAAGTTAAGGGCTTTTAGAGACGTTATGTCCGTTTCGAAGAAAGCGGGAGCGAATTGCGATAACGGACAAAAGGTCGCCGTCAACCGAATTCACCGCATCCCTCCATCGGGGCACCGTCCTTGTGGAGAAGGGGAGTTGGGAGGGGGTGCGAGCCTCGCCGAAGCCCCGGTTATCCACAGGTGGGTGGGGATTCTTTTCCTTTGTCCACAGGTTGTGTGTGCGAACTGTGGAAGACGGAGTTGATCGTTCCGGACGCCTGGTGCTCGGCGAAGGATTCCCGGTTCAAACGCTCTTAACACGCACTTTCGAGTGAGAAGTGTTCCCTCTATAGAGTTGATCAGAGGAATTGGGCTGACGAAGGGTGACCTGGGCCGCTCTGGACGACCTTGGAGCCTGTGTACCGATTTGTCGACTAGGTCGGGTTGGTCTGTCGACTTATCCCCAGTTATCCCCAGGCTGGACCTCAGGCCTGTGGATAACTCGGTGGACAACATCGCAGCCCTGCCAGGACGGCTCAGCCCCGCCCGTCCAGCGCCCGGCCCAGCCAGTCCGCGGCGTCGGTGAACTCGTCGTCGGTCGTCCCCGGACGCACCTGGGGGCGGACCTCGTCGGCCCGCGGGTACGAGCCCAGGAAGCGGACCTGCGGGCAGATCCGCTTGAGCCCCATGAGCGCCTCGCTGACCCGGCGGTCGGTGATGTGCCCCTCGCAGTCCACCGAGAAGCAGTACCGCCCGATGCCCTCGCCGGTCGGCCGGGACTCGATGCGCACCAGGTTGACGCCGCGCACCGCGTACTCCTGGAGCAGCTCCAGCAGCGCGCCCGGGTGGTCGTCGCCCAGCCAGAACACCGCCGAGGTCTTGTCCGCGCCGGTCGGCGCCGCCGGCCGGCCCGGCCGGCCGACCAGGACGAAGCGCGTCGCCGCGTTCTTCGCGTCATGGATCTCGGTCACGAGCGGTTCGAGCCCGTACGTGGACGCCGCGAACTCGCCCGCGAACGCCCCGTCGAACCGGCCCTCCTGCACCAGCCGCGCACCGTCCGCGTTCGACGCCGACGACTCCCAGAGCGCGTCCGGCAGCTGGGCCCGCAGCCACTTGCGCACCTGCGGCTGCGCGACCGGGTGGCCGGTCACCGTCTTCACGTCCGTGAGCTTCGTGCCCGGCCGCACCAGCAGCGCGAACGCGATCGGCAGCAGCACCTCGCGGTAGATCATCAGCGGGGTGCCGGTGGCCAGCTCGTCCAGGGTGGCGGTCACGCCGCCCTCCACCGAGTTCTCGATGGGCACCAGCGCCCCGCCGGCCTCGCCGTTGCGCACGGCGTCCAGCACGGCCGGCACCGACACCATCGGGACCAGCTCCCGGGTCGCGGCCTCGGGCAGCGTTCTGAGCGCTGCCTCGGTGAAAGTGCCTTCAGGACCCAGGTACGTGTAGCGGCTCGCCGACATACGGTCACCCTAATGGGCCGGACGGGTTCACGACTCCAGCAACCGCTGCCCCACGTACTCGCCGGGACCCGGCGCGCCGGGGACCGCGAACAGCCCGCTCGACTCGTGGCGCAGAAAGCGCGACAGCCCGTCGCCGCGGTCCAGTTTGCGCTGTACGGGCACGAATCCCCGTTCCGGATCGGCCTGCCAGCAGACGAAGAGCAGCCCGGCGTCCGGGCTCCCGTCGGAGCCGATGCCGTCGTGGTACGAGAACGGCCGGCGGAGCATCGCCGCTCCGCCGTTCGAGGCGGGGGCGGCGACCCGGACATGCGCGTCGCCCGCGATGGCCGGCGCCCCCTGGGCGTTCCGCCGGTCCAGGTCCACGGGGGTGGTCTCGGTGCCGCCGGACAGCGGCGAGCCGTCCGACTTGCGGCGGCCGATCACCTTCTCCTGCCGCTCGACGGAGAGGTGGTCCCAGGAGTCGAGCAGCATCCGGATCCTGCGCACCACCGCGTACGAGCCGCCCGCCATCCACTCCGGGGAGCGGGCCGTGCCGCCCGCCGGTACGAAGATCCGTCGGTCGAAGTCCGGGTCGGTGGGCTTGGGGTTGTTGGTGCCGTCCACCTGGCCCATGAGGTTGCGGGACGTCATCGGCCGCAGGGTCGCGCCGGGTGTGCGGTTGAAGCCGTTCATCTGCCAGCGCACCCGGACGGTGTCGCCCGCGTCCTTCTGCAGCACGCGCAGGGCGTGGAACGCGACAAGCGCGTCGTCCGCACCGATCTGCACCCACAGGTCGCCGTCGCCGCGGGCCGGATCCAGCGCGTCGGCGGAGAACGGCGGCAGCGGTGCGAGGGCCCGCGGCGCCCGGTCCGCGAGCCCCGCCTTGGGGAAGAGCGAAGCCCCGAACCCGAAGGTGACGGTCAGCGAGTTGGGGCCCGCGTCGTTGGCGATCTGGTCGTCGAGGCCGGGCAGCCGGCCGTTCTCGACCAGCTCCCTGGCGGTGCTCGACCAGCGCCGCAGCAGGTCCGCGACGTTCCCGCGGGTCTGCCCGGCGGTGAGGTCGAAGGCCACCAGATGGCCGCGGGCCTGCTGGGGGGTGGTGATCCCGGCCTGGTGCGCGCCGTCCCGGAAGGGGACGCCGGTCGCTCCGACCGAGCTGAGCGCCGTCGGTTCGTCCCGCAGTGCCGTGGCGCCGAGGGCCCCGCCCGCGCCGCCGGCGACCAGTCCCGCCGCGCCGGCCGCGCCCGCGGCGCCGAGCAGCCGCCGCCGGGTGAGGGCCGGCCCGGCGGGGGGCTCGCCACCGGGCCGCTCCGTTGTCCGCTGCTCAGCTGTCCCGGTCATGACGTGATCTCTACGTTCCTCGTCTCGGTCACCTGGTCGATGTCGGACGTCCGCACGGTGACGGACACCTGCCAGGTCCCGGCCATCGGCAGCTGCACCGAGGCCGCGGTCCAGTGGCCGACGTCGAGGTGCTGGAGCGCCACCGGCAGCGGCCCGATGCTCTTGGCCTTGAGGGTGAACTCGAGCTTCACCTCGGGCACGTCGACCGGCACCGGATCCGCGCCGGAGATCAGGACGTGCACCTCGTTCTGGCCGACCCGTCCCGGATCGATGGTGATCAGGGCCTGGCCCTTCCCCTTAGGACCGTGCGTGTCGTACGGGATGCGCACGCTGAGCGGCAGCCCGGAGGGGGCGTCGACGGGCGCTGCCACCGAGCCGGTCTTCTCCTGTGCCGCGCGGCCCGGCTGGGTCCCGGTGAGCAGCGTCGTCACGGCGAGCACGACCACGGCGACCGCGACCTCGGCCAGCACGGACTTCCGCAGCCCGTCGCGTTCGGGGTCGGACTCCCGGGTCTTCCTCGCCTGGGCCTTGTCCCGGGCGGTGCGCTGGAGCCGCAGCTGGGCCTGCCGGGCCGGGTCGGCGGACGAGCCGGCCACGACGCGCTCCGGGCGCTTGACGGCCGCCGTGGCGGAGACGGCGGGCGCGCCGAGCCGCGCGGTCCAGCGCCGCGACAGCCAGGCCAGCTCGACGAGCAGGACGACCAGGCCGATCTTGACGAGCAGCAGCTGCCCGTAGGAGGTGGAGACGAACGCGTCCCACGAGCCGAGCTGCCGCCAGGACTGGTAGGTCCCGGTGGCGACCAGCGTCGCCACCGCCGCGAAACCGATCTTCGAGAAGCGCTGCACGGCTTCGCGCTCGATGCCGAGCCCCGCCACCAGGGCGGTCAGCAGGGCGGTCAGACCGCCCAGCCACACCGCCATCGACAGCAGGTGCGCGACGTCGACCGGCATGGCGAGGCCGGACTGGATGCCGACGGAGGCGTGTTCCGCCATCGCCCAGGTCGCGGCGATGCCCGTCGCGATGACCCCACCGCCGATGCCCAGCCCCCAGGCGAGGTCGGCGCGCTCGGCCCGCTCGCTCTCGCTGGCGGGCGTCCCGCGTTTGGCGTACAAGCCGAACAGGACCGCCAGGAAGACGGCGGCGGCCGCGAGCAGCAGCAGCCGGGAGAGCAGTGCGGCGCCCGGCCGGGTGTTGAGCACGTCGCGCATCACCCCGAGGTCGAGCGCGTCGCCGAGCCCGCCGCCGTTCACGTACGGCCCGCGCAGCATCAGCAGCGCGATGGTGGACGCGACGAGCGCGACCCAGCCGCCGACCGCGATCCGCCGCATGGGGCGCAGCAGGGCGCCGCGCGGCCAGCACACGGCGAGGAAGGCGGAGGCGCCGACGAGCAGCGCGAATCCGGCGTAGGCGACGTAGCGCCCGATGCCGTAGAGGACGCCCGCGGGGCCGCCGCCGACGGCCTGCGCCTGCTCGGCGACGTCGACGGTGGTCTTGGAGGGGGCGCCGACGGAGAACGTGAACGCGCCCGCGACCGGGTGGCTGTCATCCGAGACGGCCTTCCAGGCGACGGTGTAGGTGCCGTCGCCGAGCCCGGCGCGCAGCGCGACCGCGGCGGTGGAGCTGTTGCCGTTCGCGTGCTGCGGAGGGCCGCTGTCGACGCGGCCGCCGGCCGGGTCGAGGACGCGCAGCGAGTCGGCGGACAGCAGCACGCCTTCGGAGAAGGTGAGCACCACCTGCTGCGGCGCGGTCTTGACGATCGCGTCCTCGCCGGGGTTGGTGTTCACCAGCGCGGCATGCGCCGAGGCCGGGGTGGCGGCACCCAGCACGACGGCGAGCAGAGCGCCCAGTACGACCAGCGCACGCCTGATGGTCATCGTCGCTCCTCCTCAGCCCTTCGGCCGGTAGCCGGCCGGCTCGACCGGCACCGTGACGCCGATCGGGTCGCCCTGGGCGAAGTGCAGTTCCATGGACACCCTGTCGCCGGCCACCGGCTTGTGCGTGAGTTCCGTCAGCATCAGGTGGTTGCCGCCGCTGCTGAGCGTAAGCCGCCCGCCCGCCGGGACGGTCAGGGAGCTCACCTTGCGCATACGGTTCTCCGTACTGGTGTGCAGGGTGATATCGGCGGCCAGGTCGCTGCTGACCGAGGTGAGTTCCGCGTCGGTGTCGCCGGTGTTGGTGACCGTGAAGTAGCCGGCGGCCATGTCGCCCATCACCGGCTGCGGTATGTACGCCCCGCTCACCGAGAGCTTCGGCCCCTTCGCTCCGGCGTGCGCCGACGCGTCGGGCGCCGCGGAGCAGCCGGCGAGCGCGAGGGCTGCGGCGGACACCGTCAGGGCGAGGGCCGTCGCGGCGGGCGTCCGGCACCTCACGGCGCCTCGCTCCTGAGGAGCTTCGGCAGGTAGGCGGTGAACTCGTCCGCGGTGGTGCCGGACATGTACAGCACGTGCCCCTTGTCGTCCTTCGGCCAGAAGGCCAGGACCTCGGCGCCGTGGGTGACGGTGACGCTGCCGTCCTTCTCCGTCACCGGCTTGTCGATGCCGACGCCGACGGATCTGGCGGCCTTCTGGATCGTGCCGAAGTCACCGGTCAGGCCGACGAAGTCCTTGTCCTGGGCGGACAGCCACTCGCCGAGGTGCTGCGGGGTGTCGCGTGCGGGGTCCGTGCTGACGAACACGACCCGCAGCTTCTGCTGGTCGGGCTTGGGCAGCCGCGACTTGGCGATGGCGATGTCGCTCATCGTCGTCGGGCACACGTCGGGGCAGTGGGTGTAGCCGAAGAAGAGCAGGACGGGACGGCCCGCCGTCTCCTTGACCAGGTTGTACGGCTTGCCGTGGGTGTCGGTGAGGGTCAGCTCCGGCTTGGCGAACGGGGCGTCGAGGAGGGTGCCCGGCTTGGACGCCGCTCCGGAGACGACGGCGAGGGGCTTCTCGGAGCCGCCGTCGGAGGCCCCGCATCCGGCGAGGGCCGCGACGGCCGCCAGGGCCACGCCGATCTTGATGGTGGTGCGCATGAGAGTTCCCGGGGAGTGCGATGGCGGGGCCGGGGCGGCCGCACGGGTCGACGCCGGGCGTCGAGAACGTGCCGTACGGCCGCCCCGGCCGGTGCGTCAGACGGAGGTGCGGCGGCGTCCTGCCAGGACACCGAACGCGACGCCGATGACGCCGACGACGATTCCGGCGACGCCGAGGATCCGCGCGGTCGTGTCACTGCTGTCGGAGTCGGCGGCAGCGTTCGTCGTCGCTGTCTGCTTCGCCTTGGCGTCGGCGGCGGGGGCCGCGGAGCCGTGGGCGTCCGTGGTCGCGGCGGTCAGCTTCAGCGCGGGTGCCGGGTTCGCCGGCTCGGCAGCGCCGGGCTTCTCCTCCTCGATCCAGCGCACGACCTCGTTGGTCGAGTACGTCTGGAGGGCCTTGAAGACCAGCTGGTCCGTGTCGTCCGGAAGCGGGCCGAACGAGACGGGGAACTGCTGGAACTGGCCGGGCTCGATCGTGCCGCCGCTCCAGGTGATCTTCGTGACGGCCTCGGTCACCTGCTTGCCGTGCATGGTGATCGGCTTGGCGAGCTTGCTCTTGACGACCTCCACCTTCCAGCCGGGGACGGCCTGGGTGGAGACGGACGCGATCGGGTGGTCCGCCGGCAGGTTCACTTCGACCTTGATCGTCGAGGCGTTGTCCCGCTCGTTCGGGACCTTGAACGCGACGGTGCTGTAGCCGCCCTTGGCGGCGCTGTTGGGCGTGACGGAGACATGCGCGAAGGCCGGTACGGCGGCCAGCAGCAGCGCGGAACCGGTGAGCGCGCCGACGGTGGTCAGGCGGCGCGTGCGGGAACTGTTCATGGGGCACTCCACGGTGAGTGGGGGGAAAGGGGTCAGCGCGCAGGCGGAACGCGCGAGACCGCCGCCCCCGTGGACCGGTGGGAACCGGGCCGGTGGAGACCGCTCGCGTCAGACCGCCAGGGCGTAGGCCGGTGGCCCGCGCCGCGCCACGCTGTGGCGCAGCCGTACGCCGCGCGCCTTCCCCTGCCCGGCGGCGAACCGGCGCGGCCGGAGCGCGGCGAGCCGGTCGTCGGCCGCTCCCGCCACCAGGACGCGCACCAGCGCGACGAGCACGCCGCGCAGCACCTCGGCCGACAGGCCCACGAGCCGCCACAGGGCGGCCTCGCCGCGCCGCAGCAGCCATCCGACGGCCAGCGCGGCGAACAGGTGGGCGAGCAGCATCGGCAGCGAGTACGCCATCGCCGCGTGCATACCGCCGACGGCGGTGTCACCCGGTCGAGTGACAGGTCCCATGGGCATCGCGGACGCCGGGTCGATACCCGCGTCGCGCACGATCCGTTCCGCGCCCTGCCGGGTGAGGGCCACCGCCGAGGCGTGGCCGCCGCACAGCAGCCGGCTGGCCAGCGCCATGACGCCGGAGCCGCCGTCCTGGGCCGTGGCGGGGTTCCCGCAGGCCTGTCCGGCGCCGAATACGGTGTGCAGCGCGAGCTGCCCCAGGGCGAGTGTCGTGGCGATCCCCCGGAGCGACCGTTCCCGCCCGGCCAGCGGCGCTGCCACGGCGAACACCGCGAGACAGCCCACCACGAGCGCGCCGGCCGGCACCCCGTGACGGGACGCCAGCGCGTGCCCGGCGGCGGACAGCGCGACACAGACCGCGGTGAACACCGCGGCCCGCAGCAGTCGCAGCCCGGCGCTCGCGCGCACCGGGGAAACGGGTGAGGGGGAAGCCATGACGGGCGTCATCCTCTCACCGTCGGGAACCGGCGCATAAGGGGGGTGTCCGGCTTGAGGGCGTGCGGGCGGGTCGCCTCAATACACCTGTACGCCGGGGTCTCACATCCGCCGAATGAGCGGCATCACGCCAAGAGGACGCTTACGGGGCGCAATTCGTGGCTATAGGTATCCGTAAGTCGAGCCGTGGCCTGGAGGCTGGAGCATGAGCATCTGGTGGTCTCTCCACTTGCGGCGCGAGGCCGCGAGCGTTCCGCTCGCCCGACGGCTGCTGCTGGGGACGATGCAGACCGCCGGGGTTGATCCGGAGATCTGTTACGACCTGTCGGTGGCGGTGTCCGAGGCCTGTGCCAACGCCGTGGAACATGCGGGCGAGGGTGACTACAGCGTGACCGCGCGCATCGACGGCGACCGCTGCCGTATCGAGGTCGCCGACTCCGGACCGGGCTTCGCGCCCGACCGGCCGCGCCACCAACTCGCCCGGCCGCTGGCCCTGAAGGGCCGGCATGCCGAGCACGGTCGGGGACTGTTCCTCATCGAGGCGCTGGTGGATCACGTCCACTTCCACAACCGGCCGGGCCGGGGCGCCGTGGTGACGATCGACAAGATCCTCAAGTGGCGGGACGACGCGCTGCTGAAGGCGTCCTAGCGGGCGTCCGGGTCTTCCTCCGCGTCTTCCGCCGTGTCGGCCTGCACGAGGAACGCCATCACGGTGGCGCCGAGCAGGACGGAGCCGGGGGCGTGCGGGGCGCGGGCGGCCTCGTGCAGGTCGGCGAGGAGTTCCGCCATGCGCGTGCGGAAGGCGTCCCACGCCTCGGGCGCGACCCACAGCTCCGCGTCGGAGGTCACCCCCTCCTGGCCGGGCGCCCGGCGGGCGGCCCGGTCGCGCAGGTTGCGCGCCAGCGCCTCGGCGAGCAGCGGGGTGCCGTCCTGCCGGTCGGAGAGCGGGGTGCCGTGCACGGTGCGGTAGCGCCGTTCCCTGCCGCCGCGGTGCGAGCGGACCTCGCTGAGCTCGACGAGCCCGGCGGCGTCCAGCCGGCGCAGGTGCTGGCTGGCCAGCGCGTGCGAGATGTCCAGTTCTCGGGAGAGCTCCGCCGCGGAGAGCGGCGCGGCCCACATCAGCGACAGCATGCGCAGCCGTACCGGATGGGCCATGGCGCGCAGCGCGGGGTCGGTTGTCGTCACGGCGGCCAGTAAACCGCCCCGGGTGCCGGATCGCGGCGCCCGAGGCGGGTTACGTGTCCGTTCGCGGGTCAGCCCTGGAGACCGGCCATCCACGCCTCGACCTCGTCGGAGCGGCGCGGCAGCCCCTCCGACAGGTTCCGGTGGCCGTCGGCGGTGACGAGGATGTCGTCCTCGATGCGGACCCCGATGCCGCGGTACTCGGCCGGCACCGACAGGTCGTCGGCCTGGAAGTACAGACCGGGCTCGACGGTCAGCACCATGCCGGGCTCCAGAACGCAGTCCACGTACGTCTCGGTCCGCGCGTGCGCGCAGTCGTGGACGTCCAGGCCGAGCATGTGGCCGGTGCCGTGCAGGGTCCAGCGGCGCTGCAGCGCGAGCTCCAGCACCCGCTCGACCGGTCCCTCGACGAGGCCCCACTCGACGAGCTTCTCGGCGAGCACGCGCTGCGAGGCGTCGTGGAAGTCGCGGTAGGCGGCGCCGGGCTTGACCGCCGCGATGCCCGCCGACTGGGACTCGTACACCGCGTCGTAGATCTTGCGCTGGATGTCGCTGAACCGGCCGTTGATCGGCAGGGTGCGGGTGACGTCGGCCGTGTACAGGCTGCGGGTCTCCACGCCGGCGTCCAGGAGCAGCAGCTCGCCGGAGCGGACCGGGCCGTCGTTGCGCACCCAGTGCAGGGTGGTGGCGTGCGGGCCGGCCGCGCAGATCGAGCCGTAGCCGATGTCGTTGCCCTCGACGCGGGCGCGGAGGAAGAACGTCCCCTCGATGTAGCGCTCGGAGGACGCCTCGGCCTTGTCCAGCACCCTGACGACGTCCTCGAAGCCGCGGGCGGTGGAGTCGACCGCCGCCTGCAGCTCGCCGATCTCCCACTCGTCCTTGACCAGCCGGAGCTCGGAGAGGAACTCCTTCAGCTCGGCGTCGCGCTCGGCGGTGACCTTGTCGTGCAGGGCGTCCTCGACGCCCGCGTCGTAGCCGCGCACCACCCGGACCGGGCCGGTCGCCACGGCCAGCTTCGCGACGACCTCGCGGACGTCCGAGCACGGCAGGCCGAGCAGCTGGGCGCCCTCGGCGAGGCTGTTGCGGCGGCCGGTCCACAGCTCGCCCTGGCCGTCGAGCCAGAACTCGCCGTTCTCACGGCTGGAGCGGGGGAGCAGGTACGCGGTCGCGTCGTGCCCCTGGCCGCCCTGGGCGGGCTCCAGGACCAGGACGGCGTCCTGCGTCTGGTCACCGGTGAGGTGGACGTACTCGCTGGACGCCCGGAAGGGGTATTCCGTGTCGTTCGCGCGCGTCTTGAGGTTGCCTGCCGGGATGACCAGCCGCTCGCCGGGGAAGCGGGCGGACAGCGCGGCCCGGCGGCGGGCGGCGTGCGGCGCCTGGGCGATCGGCTGCAGGTCGTGCAGCTCGGTGTCGGCCCAGTCGGACTTCATCAGCTCGGCGAGCTCGTCGGAGACCTCGGGGTAGAGGCCGTTCTTGCGCTGCTTGATGGGCTGCTCTTCGGCCGCTTCGACCTCTTCGGACACGTCCTGCCTCCTCGCAATAGACCGATCCATCGTATGTGCGTACGGAAGGCCGACTACAGGGGGCTTAGGTCACGAACCGCGGCAAAGCGGACCCGCGCGGGCGGGGGCGGGGGCTCAGTCGAAGCGGATGACGAGCAGAACGACGTCCTCCGGGCTGTCGAGGGTGTCGAGACCGTCCGGCAGCACGGTGTGCAGCACGTGGTCGGCGAGGAGGTCGGGGTCGTCGCGGGTGGCGCGGGGTGCGCTCTGGGCGGCGCTGTGCAGCCGGGCGAGCGCGCGGTCCATCGGTTCGCCGGTGCGGTGCAGCAGGCCGTCGGTGTAGAGCAGCAGCGTCTCGCCGGGCTCCGGCCGGACCTCGACGCTGGGCGCCTCCCAGCAGCTCAGCATGCCCAGGGGGGCCGAGAGCGAGGTCTCGATGTACTCGATCCGGCGGTCGCCGACGATCAGCGGCGGGCAGTGTCCCGCGCCGGCGAGCACGAGCTTGCGCTGCTCGGGCTCCGCGTAAGCGAACAGCGCGGTCGCCGAACGGGCGGGCTCGGTGAGCCGCAGCAGCAGCTCCAGGTCGGACAGGACGGCGACCGGATCCTCGCCCTCCATGACGGCGTAGGCCCGCAGCGAGGCCCGCAGCCGGCCCATCGCGGCGACCGCGCTGGGACCTGACCCGGTGACGCCGCCGACCGCCAGGCCGAGCGCGCCCTCGGGGAGCGGCAGCGCGTCGTACCAGTCGCCGCCGCCACGCGGTCCCGTGTCGTGCCGGACGGCCATCCGTACACCGGCGACCCGCGGCAGCCGGGCGGGCAGCAGCTCCTCGGCGAGGGTGGCGAGGGTGCAGCGGGCGCGGCTCAGTTCCAGCTGCCGGGCGATGTGCTCCGCGGCGTACCGGCCGTAGAGGCCGACGAGATGGCGCTGGCGTTCGACCGGTTCGGCCGGTTCGTCGTACAGCCAGACGGCCGCGCCGAGATGGCCGGTCCGCTCGGTGGTGAGCCGCAGCGCGTAGCTGGCGTCGAAGCCGAGGTGCGCGGCGACTTCGCGGTGCCGCGGGTCGAGGCCGGGCTCGTGCGGCAGGTCGGGGTGGATGATCTCGTCGCTGTCCGCGGGCGTCCGCACGGGCGCGTCCCCGTCCGGGGCGGCGGCGGCGCTGTCGGCGGCGGCGTCCGGGCCGCCGGTGGAGTCGCCGGCTCCGCCGGTTCGGTCGCGCCGGTCGGCCCCGTCGGGTTCGAGGAGGATTCCGTAGGAGGCGGCGCCGTTCGGCACGGTCTCGATGGTGCCCAGATCGGCGTGACCGAGGCCGAGGCCGACGGTGGTGTCGGGACCCAGCCGGTCGGCGGGTTCCAGGACGAGCAGTCCGCGGCGCGCGCCGACCAACGCGGCACCGGCCCGCAGTACTTCCCGCAGCGACGCGTCGAGGCCGGTGGTGCCCGCGAGGCGTTCGGTGAGCTCGTGGAGTGTGGTGAGATCGGAGATCCAGCAGGCCAGCCGGTCCTGGACGGCCGCGAGGCGGTCCACGGGACGGCATTCGGCCGCAGGGGCGGAAGTGTGTGGCGCGACAGGAATGGGAGACTTGGTTCCGGCCACTTTTGGAACCCGGGTGGTACTCATGGCCGGCGGCTTCCCGCGAGATCACGGCCCAGGCGAAGAACAGTGCTATTTGTCGGCGATTCAGGATTTTTGCCGACTCGCGTGCGGGGCTTGATGAAGCAGGTCAGTTGCGTCAATAGCATCGCAAACCCCCATATCGTGCTGCGCCGCTACCAGGTTTCCACTTGTACACGCCTGATCGTGGGCATGTCCAGGATTGTGCTGGTAGAAGGAGTGGTGTCGCACTCCGAAAGCTTGGCCGAAAATGACCACACCCGAAGACAATTGCCGGTCGACTGATGGCGTCCAACAGCGCGTCATATTCACGGTGGTGGGTAGGAACCCGGTGTCTGGCTTCAGCGTCCTACCAGTAGATGACGGCCGGCCTACCCCCGAGTGGCGGGGTGTTCACACACCCAGCGGAAGCGCACAGCGCGGCAGACAGAACACGAAGCGCCACGCGAGCGCCACCCCTCGCCACGTTCCACGCTCGGCTAGCAGCGTGATGCGCTGCCTTGTAAGCGGTGTGCTCGAGATTACGTTGTGTCATGGGCAGATCCTCTGAGCGTTAACGGAAAGGAACTTTGCGCTATGCGCGAGATCCTCGGAAGGCGACGCAAGCTCTCGTTCCGATGGAGGGGCCAGTCCGCGCTGCTCAGCGCGGTCCTCACCTACACCGAGCAGTGGAAATGGCCGGTGGTGCCCGGTGCCGGGCACGACCGCCGTGGCTCCTGGCGGGCGGCGGGGGCGCAGCCGTGCGCCTGTCCGCGCCCGGACTGCCCCGTTCCCGGCGTGCACCCGCACGATCCCGGACTCATGGCGGCCACCCGCGACCCGCGCATGGTGCGCTGGTGGTGGACGGCACGCCCCGACGCGCCCGTGGTGCTCGCCACGGGCGACCGCGTTTCAGCGGTCAGTCTGCCGGCCGTGGCCGGTGCGCGGGCCCTGGACACCCTCGACCGGCTGGGCGTGCGGCTCGGCCCGGTGGTGGCCACCCCGACGCGCTACGTCCTGCTCGTCGCCCCGTACTCCCTGGAGGAGTTGGGCGAGTTGCTCGATTCCCACGAATGGGTGCCCAGCTCGCTGCGGTACCACGGGCAGGGCGGCTACGTGGCGCTGCCGCCGTCGAGCAGCAGCGCGGGCCAACTGCGCTGGATCCGGCCGCCGGTGGTCGACGAGGGCACCACCTCGCCGTGGCTGCCGAGCGTCGCGCTCATCGTGGACACCCTCGTCCGCGCGGGGCGGACGGCGCCGGACGGGACGCACCTGACGTACTGATGGGAAGGCCCGAGTGAGGACGCGTCGGCCCGGTGCGCCGGGCTGTTGACCGTGTCACTCGTTCGGGTAGCAGCAGGGGGTCGTTGCCCGGTATACGGGCCAACGGCCCCCTTTTCGGCGTGATGGGCCCGATATGTTCGGCACACCGCACCAGCCGCAATCCCTGGACAGGTGGAACCCGATGGAGCGCGCCCCGAATCTGCGCATGATCGCCCTCTCCAGTGTGATCGCGCTCGCGGTGGTGCTGCCGCTGGCCGCCGCCACCGCGGGTCCCTCGGGGCCCGCGGGCCCATCGGGCCGTGCCGCGCGGGGCGACCGGCCGCAGGCCGTTCCCGGCGTGGCGGACGGGCCTGGCGCCGGGATCGTCGGCGGGACCGTCGGCGGGCTGCTCCCGGCGCTCGGGCCTGCCTCCGGGGGCGCCTCGGCGCCAGGGCCGGCCCAGGAGCCCGACGGGGGCCCGGGTGCCGGGAGCGGGACGGTGCGGCCGGCCGCGGCCTGCGGGCCGCAACTCACGTCGCCCGAGGGCCTCCAGGCGCAGACGTGCACGATCGTGGTGGGCGGCGACACCTGGGCGCGTTCGTACTACCGCAACGGGACCGGAGACCCGCTCGACGGCGTACTGATCCTGATGCGGCCGGACGGCCGGACGGTGCGGGTGGAGTGCCCGGTCGGGGCCGGCGCGGCTCCCGGTTCCTGCGAGACCCCGCGGGAGCGGACCGTGAAGGCGGTTTCTCCGGATGACGGTGTGACGCAGGTCTACAGCGCGGTTGCGGAGTTCGCTTCGGCGGGAAGTGAGCGAATGCTGCTACGAGCCGGTAGCAATCGGTAGCAATAGCTGAACAGAAAATCAGCCAATGTAGATCAACTTCCGGACATGCCCTGGTGGGAGTGGATCCGGGTATGGCAAAACCCGGTCGCTGGCGACGGGGGATGCACCAGCGACCGGGCTGTTTAAACGGTAACAAGATTTCTTCCGTACGCAAATTCGGGAGAAGGAACCGGAAGCCGTAATTACCGGTGGGCAGGCGGAGTTGTGACCGTTCTCACTCGGCGCGCCCGCCCCCCGTCCAGGTTCAGCTCAGGGTGATCTGGCGGTTCATGAAGCCGCTCCGGGCGCGGCGCTCGTCCCCGGTGAGCGGCGCGGTCGCGCCGAGCGCCTCCAGGAGCCGCTCGCCGAACGCGGCGGCCGGCTTCTCGACCTCGTCCGCGGCCATGCCCACCGGCAGGTCCCACACCGGTACGACCAGCCCGTGGGCGCGGAACGAGCCGACCAGGCGGGTGTTGTCGCCGAGCGAGGACGCGCCGGCGGCGTGCAGCCGCGCCATGGCGTCGAGGAGCTGCTCCTCCGGGTGCGACATCACCCAGCGCAGGTGGTTCTTGTCGGGCGTCTCGCACCAGTACGCGGCGTCCACGCCGGACAGCCGGACCGTCGGGATCGCCGCGGCGTTGGCGCGCTCCAGGGAGGCGGCGATGTCGCCGGAGGCGTCACCGGCGTTCTCCAGCCAGAACTCGAAGCCGGTGTGCACCACCGGCTCGAACGGCGCGTCCAGGTCGAGCAGGTCCTGCATGCGCGGGCCGTCGCCGTCCGTGCGCGCGCCCTCGACGGGCGAGCCCGGCTCGGCGGTCAGCGCGCGCTGCAGGATGTCGGCGAGACCGCGGCTGAGGTCGCCGGAGGCCGTGTCGTTCTGCAGGCCCAGCAGGACCTTGCCGCTGTCGCGGCGCAGACCGGGCCACGCCATCGGCAGCACGGTCGCCAGGGTCAGCGACGGCACGCCGTCGGGGAGCCCGCCCTTGAGCGTCAGCTCGACGGTGGCGGCCGGCACCAGCTCGCGGAGCGCCACCCAGTCGCATTCGCCCGGCAGCCCCTCGAAGGGCCGCAGGACCAGCTCGGTCACCGCGTGCGAGGCCTCGCGGCCGTGGCACGCCTTGTACCGGCGGCCGGAGTTGCAGGGGCACGGCTCCCGCGCGCCGACGACTGGGATCTCCCCGTCGACGATCTGCGGGGCATTCGTCTTCGTCGGGCGCTTCTTGGCCATGGCTCGATCTCTCCCGGTACGGCTACGTTTCGGCCGTGAGCCTAGCGCCCGCGGAGCCCCGCGCCGGAAACGCGCGGGGGAAACCTTCGACGGATCCGGGAAAGGGCGGGAACGGCCGCCCGTCGAAACGGGGCCCCGCAGCGGGGCGGGCCCCGCTCCCGACCGTCACGGCAGGTCGTCGAAGGGGTCCGCGAAATCGATCGGGACGTCCCGCCGCGCCGTCAGGTCGGCACGCCGCGCGTGCCGGCTCCTGACCGGCAGCAGGGCCCAGACGGTGACCTCGCCCGGCCCGTCGCGCACGCCCCAGCTCAGCGACAGGTTGCTGACGATGCCCAGCCCGCGGCCGCCGCGCGCGGTGAGGGACGGGCTGGCCGGCCGCGGGCGGGTCGGGCCGCCGCCGTCGGTCACCTCCACGCTGAGCAGGCCGTCGTCACCGATCCGCCACGCGGCGCGGATGCCGCAGGGGTCGGCCGCCCCGGCCGCAGGTTCCGCCGCACCGCCGGTCCCGTTGACCACACCGTTCGCCGTCCCGTTCGCCGGTGCCCCGGCCGCCCGCTCGGGGGCCCGGTCGGCTGCCTCGTCCGTGCCGTCGCAGAGGGGGCGCGCGTGCCGGTAGGAGTTGCTCAGCAACTCCGACAGGATCAACACGGCGTCGTCCACCACCGGCTCGGGAACCTCGTGGGCACACAGCTCACTCCTGAGCCTGCGCCGTGCGTCCGCCACGCCCACCGGACCATGCGACAGGGACATGGTCGAGGACGTCGGCACCTCTTGTGCCACCACCAACGCCACCCCCGAGACCTCCTTGACCCCACGCCACGGGATGAATGCCCTCCCGGACTGGGCCGGAAACAAGCCAACTGCGATCTATTGGGGCACTCACACCGGTCGAACACGTTCCGAACGCGCCGGTGCACTCCCCGTAACGGGGTGGCTTACCGACCCAATTGGGCCAGCACCTGCTTCGGCCGGTTGGTGATGATCGCGTCCACCCCGAGCCGCGCGCACAGCTCGACGTCCGCCGGTTCGTTCACCGTCCACACGTGCACCTGGTGGCCGGCCCGGTGCAGCCGTGCGACGTATCCCGGGTTCGCCCGCAGGATCCGCATGCTCGGGCCGGCGATGCGCACCCCGGCGGGCAGCCGCCCGTCGCGGTGGCGCGGCGACACGTACTGCATCAGGTAGACGGTCGGCAGCGCCGGTGCCGCCGTGTGCACACGGCGCAGCGAACGGGACGAGAAGCTCATGACGCGTACGGAGGAGCGCTCCCCCGGCGGCGGGGCGTCGAGGCCGAAACGGCGCAGCAGTTCCAGCAGCCGCTCCTCGACCTGGCCGGCCCAGCGGGTGGGGTGCTTGGTCTCGATCGCCAGCTCGACCCGTCGCTCGGTGTCGGCCACCAGCTCCAGCAGCCGCTCCAGGGTCAGTACGCTGCTGCGCTCGTCATCGGTGGTGTCCGGGGCCTCGGCGTCGGTGTGCTGCCCCTTCCACGAACCGAAGTCGAGCGTCGCGAGGTCGGCCAGTTCCATGGACGAGACGGCGCCGCGGCCGTTCGACGTGCGGTTCACGCGCCAGTCGTGCACACAGACCAGCTCGCCGTCCGCCGTCAGCCGGATGTCGCACTCCAGCGCGTCGGCACCGTCCTCGATGGCCCTGCGGTAGGCCGCCAGCGTATGTTCGGGTACGTCCTCGGACGCCCCCCGGTGGGCGACGACCTGGATCGGGTTCCCGTCCGGGAACGCATCCCGGGCCGCATGCGCAGAAGTCACCGGGCTATGGTGCCATCGCTGCGTGTCGTGGCGGAAAGCCGACCGCGCGCGCGGGGGCACTGCCACACCTCCGGCTCCATACGCGGACCATACACAGCTACCGCTTACGGCGGTCCGACACCCCGTGGGAAATGCTGTGTCCAGTCCGACATCCGCGCTCTGAACAATAGGAGAACCGCTGTGAGCACCGAGAACGAGGCCGGCCAGGTCCCGGCTGCGCCCGAGCCCGGCGCGGAGTCGGTCGCGCCGGAGCACGGCGAGCTCTCGAAGGCGGCCCGCCCGGCCGAACCCGCCGCTCCCGCCACGCCGCCCGCGCCCCCGGCCGAGCCGCCGACCGCCGTCCTGCCGGTGGTTCCGCCGGCCCCGGCCGAGATCCCCGCGCCCGCCGCGCCGGTGGCGGACGCCCTGCCCGCCCCGTCGCCGGCTTCCGTGTCGCACGGCGACCCCACGCCGCCCGCTCCGTACCGCGAGCCCGCGGCATCCGAGCCGAGCGCCGAGCACGCCTCCTACACCGAGCCCGCGGCGTCCTACAGCGAGCCGGCGGCGTCCTACAGCGAGCCGGCCGCGTCGTCCTACGGGGAGCCCGCCGCGGCGGACCCGTACGCCGCGCAGGCCCACGCCCAGCAGCCGTACCCGGGCACCCCGCAGACGGCGCAGTACCCGCAGTACGCCGGCGCGTTCCCGCAGCCCGGCCAGCCCGGCCAGCCCGGCCAGCCCGGCCAGCCCGGCCAGCCCGGCCAGCCCGGCCAGCCCGGCCAGCCCGGTGGTCCCGGGGGCCCGGTGTGGGGCACGCATGTGCCCGCGCCGCCGCCCGCCGAGCGCAAGCCGCGCGGCATGGGGTCGCTGGTCGTCGCGGTGCTGGTGGCCGCGCTCGTGGCCGGTGGTGTCGGCGGTGGCGTCGGCTACTGGGCCGCGGAGCACGAGGACAACAACAACTCCACCACCGTCAGTTCGTCCTCGGACCCGAAGGTCCTGGACCGCGCGCCCAACTCCGTGGCGGGCATCGCCGCGAAGGCGCTGCCGAGCGTCGTGACGATCGAGGCGTCGGGCGGCAGCGAGAGCGGCACCGGCACCGGCTTCGTCTTCGACAAGCAGGGCCACATCCTCACCAACAACCACGTGGTCGCCCCGGCGGCCGACGGCGGCAAGCTGACCGCGACGTTCTCCAACGGCAAGAAGTACGACGCCGAGGTCGTCGGCCGCGCCCAGGGTTACGACGTGGCCGTCATCAAGCTGAAGAACGCGGGCGACGCGAAGCTCGACCCGATACCGCTGGGAGACTCCGACAGCACGAAGGTCGGAGATGCCACCATCGCCATCGGTGCCCCCTTCGGCCTCTCCGGCACCGTCACCACCGGCATCGTCAGCGCCATGCACCGTCCGGTCGCCTCCAGCGACGGCCAGGGCGCCAGCGCCTCGTACATGAGCGCCATCCAGACCGACGCGTCGATCAACCCGGGCAACTCCGGCGGTCCGCTCCTGAACGCCAACGGCGCGGTGATAGGCATCAACTCGGCCATCCAGTCCGCCGGCGGCAGCGGCGACGGCAAGACCCAGGCCGGCAGCGTCGGCCTCGGCTTCGCCATTCCGATCAACCAGGCCAAGCGCGTCGCCGCCAACCTCATCGCGACCGGCCAGCCGGTCTACCCGGTGATCGGCGTCTCCCTGGACACCCAGTACCGCGGCGAGGGCGCCAAGGTCACCGAGAACGGCAACGGCGGCAACCCGGCCATCGTCCCCGGCGGCCCCGGCGACAAGGCGGGCCTGAAGCCCGGCGACATCATCACCAAGTTCGACGACACCGTCATCGACAGCGGCCAGACCCTCATCGGCGCCATCTGGCAGCGCCAGCCCGACGACAAGGTCACCATCACCTACACCCGCGGTGGCAAGACCTCCACCGCCACCCTCACCCTCGGCAAGCGCGACGGCGACGAGAAGAACTGACCCTGGCCGTCAGGTCCGACGAGGTGAGGTGCCGGGTCACCCGGCACCTCACCTCATGTCGTTTCCCGCGCGATTCCCTGCAACTGGACGGCTCGACGGCTGGGTGCGCGCGTGCGATCAGGTGAGTCCCGCCGCGATGGCGCGGCGCACGGCGTCGGCCCGGTCGCGGATTCCCGCCTTGGCGAACAGGTTGTTGATGTGGGTCTTGACCGTGGCCTCGCTGATGAACAGCTTCTCGGCGATGGCCCGGTTCGGCAGGCCCTGGCCGATGAGGGTGAGCACCTCGCGCTCGCGGCGTGTGATGTCTTCCGGCAGCGGCTGCTCCGGTGCCGCCGGCTTGGTGCGCACGGAGGCGAGGAGCCGGTTCTGGACCTCGCGGTCGAGCACGGACTGGCCGGCGGCCGCCGCCCGGATGGCCCGGATGATGTCCTGGCGACCGGCGTTCTTGGTCAGATAGCCGCGGGCTCCGGCGCTCAGCGCGGCCAGGATCGAGTCGTCGTCGGCGAAGGTGGTCAGCACGACGACGGCCACCTCGGGGTGTTCCTCGCTCAGCCGGCGGGTCGTCTCGATGCCGTCCATGCGCGGCATGCGCAGATCCATCAGCACCACGTCGACCGGCCCGGCGGCGACCGCGGTCAGCACCTCGGTGCCGTCCGCCGCCGCCGCGACGACGTCGATGTCCTCGGCCAGCGCGAGGACCGCGGCGAGCGGCTCCCGGACAGCGGCCTGGTCGTCGGCGACGACCACCCTCAACGGCGCTTGGCTCTCGGTCCGTTCACTCATACGGGATCCCTGCCTCCACCTGCCAGCCGCCCTGGTCCGGTCCCTCGGTGACCGGCCCCGCGGTGATGGTGCCACCCAACAGGGCGACGCGTTCGCGCATCCCGATCAGTCCCATCCCGCTGCCGACGCCCACGGGCGCCGCACGGGCGGCCGGCCGGTTGCGGATCCTCAGCGCCGTCGACGAGGCGGCGAACGTCAACTCCATCGCGACCTCCCCGCCGGGTGCGTGCCGGGCCGCGTTGGTCAGCGCCTCCTGGGCGATCCGCAGCAGGTTCTGGCTCACCTGGGCCGGCACCTCGCGCACGGTCCCGGTGACGGTGAGGACGTCGTGGTGCCCGGACGATTCGAGCATCGCGGTCAGGCTCTCCAGCAGCGGCAACGCGTCCTCGCGCAGAGCGTGCACGGTCCACTGCGCCTGTTTCAGGCTCTCCTTGACGAGGCTGTGCGCCTTGTCGTTGGCCTCCCGGACCTTCGCCAGGTCACCGGTGTCGAGCAGCGCGTCGGCCAGCTCCAGCTGCATGTTGATCCCGGCCAGCGAGTGCGCCAGGACGTCATGCACGTCGCGGGCGATGCGGCTGCGCTCGGTCAGCACGGCGGTCCGGGCCTCGGCCCGGGCAGCCCGCTCGGCGGACTCCGCCGCCGCGAGCACCGCCTGGAGAGCCCGCTGCCGGCCGCGGCGGGCGATACCGGGCAGCACCGGCATGCCGGTGGCGAGGCCGAGGGCCCAGGGCAGGAGGTGGTAGCCGGGACCGAGGTGGAAGTAGAGGGCGCCGCCGCACAACAGGCTGCACAGCAGCGCGAGAACAAGGGCCGGCCGGGCCTCGAGGCGGTAGCCGATGTGGCCGGTGAGGAAGAAGGCGAAGAGGTAGCCCGATCCGCTGCTGCTGACGCCGATCAGCGCGGCCGCCGCGACGATGCCGAGCGTCAGCCAGTACAGGGCGAAGCGCGGAGGCACTTCGGTCTCGGGCAGCGTCCGGGCCAGCAGCACCGCGCAGTTGATCACGAAGAGGACGGCGACCGACAGTCCGCGGCCGCTGAAACCCATGGGCCGGATCGTCACCGCTCCGGCGACGATGACCCCGATCGCCACCAGCCAGAGCCCCCAGGGGTCCCGCGCGGGGAACGCCCTGCGGGCCGGCGCCTGGTGGGGCGCCGACCCGGGGCCGGGTGCGTTGTCGGATGCGGGCACGGCGTGACGATAGCCCACGGTCAGGCGGCACGTTCGAGGGTGGACGGGCCGCGGTTCATGGACGGGGCGGCCTGCGGGCGGGCCGTGATCCGGCTCCGTACGAAGATCGTGGCAAGGCGGGTGACCACCTCGGTGAGTGCCATCAGGACGAACGCCGCGACCCAGGCCTGGTCGCTGGTGATGTGGTGGGTGACGCTGAACCGGGCCACGTCGTCGGCTCCGCCGTGCACGACCCACAGCTGGAAAGCCATCCGGGCTCCCATGCCGAGGACCCACAGGGCCGCCGAGACCGCACCGGCCTTGATCAGGAGGTGCCCGCCCGCGGAACGGATCCGCGTGTAGACCCCGCCGGCGACGCCGAGGACGGCGCCCGCACCCATGAGGGTGCCGATCAGCACCAGGTCGTTGCCCGCGGTGGGGATGGTGTCGAGGTACGTGTAGGCCACGAAGCTCACGATGCCCAGCGGAATCAGGAAGGACCGGAGGTCCAGGCGCCCTTCCCGCAGTTGCCGGAAGACGACGAGGACGAGGGCGATGTCGGTGATCCACTCGGTTGTTGTCATGCCCCAAGCCTGCTGCCGCACGGCTTTTCGCACCTGGACCCCTGGGTGGAACCAGGGGTGGAGATTCACCGGACCGGCCCGTCCGCGGGCGCTCCGACCGCCCTTTGCGGGAGCGAGCGGCCCAGCTGCGGACCACCGGCCCTCCCGGAGCGCGTCAGACGCTAGGCTGTAGCCGCTCCACCGCAGGTGGCGGGGCGCGGGAGGATTGCCCGAGCGGCCTAAGGGAACGGTCTTGAAAACCGTCGTGGCAGCGATGTCACCGTGAGTTCGAATCTCACATCCTCCGCCCAGGTCAGCTCAGGACCAGCTCAGAAGGGGTGTCTCTCCCAGAGAGACACCCCTTCTGCGTTCACCCTGTCTCACCCTGGATCGCCGGTATCCCGTCGTTGACCAGGGCGTGTGGCCATCCTGTGGCCAGGATTTACGGCGCCGGCCGGTCGTTCCGGCCCTGCTCAGCGAAGCCCTGGTCGATCAACTCGTTCATCCGGTCCTCCTCGCCGTCCAGCACCTTCGCGTAGTACCGCTGGAGCACGGCGATGCTCTGCCCCGCCCGCCGGGCGGTCTCCGCCAGGCTCACCCCGGAGCGCAGCCAGAACGACACACAGGCGTGCCGCAGGTCGTACGGGATAAACGCGAGCGGGGACGCCACCTGAGCTGGTGTGAGTGCCTTCCGCCGTGCTTCCTTCCACACCGCGCCGTACTCCTGCGACCGAACGGGGCCGTTCCGGACGGCGCGGAACAACCGGCCGTCATCATCGGTCCCGAACTGCTCGATGTGATCGCGCAACAGCGTCACGAGCACCGGAGGAATCGGTACGCGCCGCACGGTCCGCCGGGCCCGGTGCTTGAGCCCCCGTTCCTCGTAGGGCTTCCCGTCGTCTGTCCACCCTGAGCCAACCTGTGGACGGGCCCCAGAAAGCTCCACGCGGCCCCATCCCGTCTCGGGAAGCGTGCACTGAGCCTTGCTGAGCACGGAGACTTCCTCCGGCCGCATGGCGGCGTAGTACATGCAGCCGAAGAACGCTTCCAGGTGCTCCCCGCGAGTCCCCTGCTCCCGGACGGCTTTGAGGAGCGCGGCGGCTTGAGAGGGAGTTGCGACGCTCCGTTCGTCCAGTTCTTCTACGGCCTTGGGCATCTCCCAATGGACACGGCTCAGAGGATTGCTGGGCAGCAACTCCTTCTCCACAGCGAGGCGCAAACAGTTGCTCAGCACCGCCCGCCGTCGCCGGACGGTGTTTGGCGCGGCAGGCTTCCCGTCTTTCTTTCGCGCCAGCTCATCGAGCACCGCGCGCATCTTCTGTGCGCTGTCGAGGTCGATGACGGCCGGCGCGTTCTTCTCCAGCCAGGCCAGGGCCTGAGCTTCGGCATCGGGCGGTGTGGCATCGTGCCGACCGGCGTTGAATGCCCACTGGTAGAGAGCACGTCGCAGCAGTTCGGGGTCCGGGCGCCCCTTGCCGTTCGGGCAGAGCGCGAGGGTCGCAATGGTCAGGCTCTCGGCGATACTCGCCCGGTGCTTCGCCGCAGCCGTGGGCCACTTCATGGCCACGTGATCACGGGCGTGCGTGTACCAAGACGTGCGGTTGAGCAGGCGAAGTTCAGAGACGGGAAGCCCCGTCTCGACGTCGAATGCCTCCCCGCTGGTGGTCGCGGTCACCAATTGGGCCCGACGGGCGTCCGCCAGGGTCTTGGTCAGGAAGGGCGCCTGATGGACCTGGCCGCCGACCTTCCAGCGAAGTTGGAACGGGGCGCTCTTGCTTGCGCGGGAACGGATGCTCCACACGCGCACGTCATAGCTGTGCATGCGTTCCTCCATGCCGAAGGGGCCCGCCGGATGGCAGGCCCCTTCGGATCGTTGCGACGAATCAGGCGGCGTACTGCTCGCAGGACTCCAGCCACGAATCAAGGTCGTGGCGGCGTACCCGGAGCTGTCCGTTCGGGAGCTTGATGAGCCGCGGACCCTGCTTGCGGGCCCGCATCCGGTAGAAGGCGGCACGGCTCATGCCGATCTCTTCCAGCACTTCGGGGAGCTTGAGCATCTGGGGGCGTGCCATGACTGCGACTCCTTCGCGAAGCAGCGAGGCGGGCGGTTGCCCTCCCCTTGTCTCCCAGGTCCGCTACATCCGCTACGCCGCTACATTGCAGGTCAGCGGCATGATTTTTGTAGCGGACGGGTCTGATGTAGCGGCTACGCCCATTCGCGGGTGTGGGGACGTAGCCGCTACATCGGTCGTTGCCGCTACAGATTTAGGGCCTCTGACCTGGGCTGTAGCGGCGTAGCGGATGTAGCGGCCGTGGGGGAAGGGCAGTAGCGGGTCCAGGCGTCTTCCAGGTCTGCGGCGAAGAAACCTTTGAGGATGCCGCCACCGGTGCGGATGTTGCGCGAGGCGACAGGGTCGTTGTCGGCGGTCATGTACTCGCCGAGCATTTTGGACAGGCGCCGGTTGTCGAGCGGCTTGCCGTTGAGGTCCGCCCAGGGGGCGTCATCGAGGGCGTTGAGCCGGTCGAGAATGGCGATGGTTGGCAGGCGATCAATGCCGATCAGGACGTGGTCCCGCAGATCGGTGAGCAGGCGGATACCGAGGCTGCCTTTGTCGTTGGCCTGTGAGGCTTTGACCAGGGTGACGCAGGCTTCGCGGGCCCGGGTGGGCCAGTCGCCGCCCGCGGCGTCCGCGACGGCCAGCAGTCCTTCCCATACGTCGGCGGGCCGGTCGCTGACCCCGTCGGGCATCTCGGGCCAGGCCCCCATGACCCAGCCGCGCGCCTGTTCCGCCCAGTCGGCGAGGCGGTCGCGCAGCGCGTGACCTTCCTGCTCATGCAGGCGGGCGCGGAACGGCTCGACCGTCTCGTTCCTGGCCCGCCGTCGCATGCGGATGATGACCGAGCGGGTCAGGATCGTGTCCGGCAACGAGCCGAGACCGGCCACGGCGACGGCGGTGTAGGACGGGAACGGCGTGACGGTCTGACTGTCGCCCACGCACCGGTAGGTGACTCCGGTCCGGCGGTGCCCTGCGTTGAGGAAGCCCCGCAGTTCCTCGTTGTCTCCGGCTTTGGGCCCGAAGACGGTGTCGATCTCGTCGAACAGGATGGTGGGCCGCCCGTCCGGTCCGGACACCGCCCGGAACAGGGCGGCTGCGGAGGCGTTCACCGCGACCATGGGTCGCGGCACGAGTGTTTCGACGATCTCCAGCGCTCGGGACTTCCCGGACCCCGGTTCCGGGGAGAGGAACGCGAGGCGGGGTGTGGAGTCGAAGCAGTCGAGCAGGTGGGTGTGCGCGTCCCAGAGGGCGACGGCGACGTAGGCGGCTTGGCTCGGGAAGATGTTGAAGCGCCTGTGGAAAGCTTCCACCTCGTTGAGGAGGCTCGCGCCGTCGATCGGGCCAGGGGTCTGCTGTGTGCTGCTGGTGGTCATGCGGCGTGCCTCGCATCCGGTTCGACGGCTTGGGGGTTGATGAGGGGGCAGGCGGCTTGGTGCCGCTTGTGGGCGAGGATGAGTTGTTCGGTGTTGGCCCGTCCGACGGCTTGGCGCTGGTAGCCGCACTCACACCACGACCACCCGGAGGGAATGGCGTCCCAGTACGGCGGGGCGATGATGCGCAGCACAGCCACCACCCGCCGGGCGTCCTGACCGGTGCAGGTGTGCGGGTCAGGGACAACAGCAGAGCGGACGCCTTCGGCGACGACCTTCGCCGCACCGCGGCCGGACGGACCGCGGGCCGGTTCGGCGGGGCCGGGCTGGCCGGGGGTGGTGGTGAGGCTTTTCAGGTCGGGGCGGGGTCCGGGGGAGGTCACGCAGCCTCCCGGGGCCGCACGGTGCGCAGGGAGTAGTTCAGTGCGCTGGTGATGGTGGTGCGGCACTCGGCAGCGGTGAGTCCCGCCGCCTCGCCCGCGCCCTGAAAAGCCGCTTCTACGGTGCTGCGGTCGATGTCGTGCCAGGCGACGAACCGTCCGATGCGGATGACTGAGGCCAGCAACTCCCGGTTGCGCGACCCGATTGCGGTGCGCGCGGCCACGGTTGCGGCTTCCCGTTCGAGCGCAACGGCAGCGCACCGCGTGGCGTTGCGGACGGGTGCGGGCCGGAACGGGGCTACTGCGGGCTTCTGAGGTGCCGTGAGGGCGGTTTGAAGCCATTCGGGGAGTTTTGTAACCGGGGCGTCGCACAGGACTGTGTACGCGCCTGCGGGGGTGGTGCTGCCGGGGGCGACGACTTGTCCGCCCCATGCCCGGGTGTCGATCTTGGGTGCGAGGGTGCCGACGGTGCTGCTCAACCGGACCCCGTCCGGGGCGGTGAAGTACAGGTGTTGGCCGCCGCTTGCGGTTCGGATGCGGCGGGTGGTGGGGACGGGCTGCCCGGCGCGCTCGCAGAGCGCCAGAAAGGATTCCGCGCCGTCAGGCGTGCCCTTCTCGTCCTTGGGCTTGAGCGTGTCGAGATCCACCACGATCAGCCCGGCGGGGCCGGTGGCGATACCGACGTTGAACGGCCGCACCGCCCACGCGAGCTTGATGCGGTCCGGGTCGGTGGTGGCCTGCTGCTCCCACCGTTGGTGACCGGCCACGCACGGGCCAGTGCGGGCACAGGAGGTTTCGCCGTGCAGGGCGGGCGGCTTGTCGCCGACCCGCAGGGGGATGACGGGCCAGCCGCGTTCGGCGGCGGCCAGGGCGGCTTTCAGCAGCTCGTTCATGCCGCCACCTCCAGCGCCGGCGTGATGCTGGTCAGGAGCTGGGTGCCGATCCATGCGCTGTAGGCGGGTGGGATGCATTCGCGGATGCCGTCGCGGTTCATCCATGGCACGCCCATGACGCGGCGGGCCAAATCGACGCCGGAGAAGTTCCCGACGTACTGCCCGTACCAGCCGGGCGGGACCGGGCGGCCCATCTTGGCCTGCGGCGCGGTGTGGACCGGGTGGGCGGGTGCGGTGAAGGTGAAGCCGCCGCCGGTTTCGAAGTACCGGTGCCGGTAGGTCTCCAGCCCAAACATGGCCCCGCACAGCATCACCGGCTGATGAAGCTTGGGCAGGGCACCTTTGACGTTCTCCATCACCCATGGCCGCCCGGTGGATTCCAGGGCGGCGCGGGTGGGGGCGATCAGGTCGGGATGGTCGCGGTTCTGGAGGCGCTGGCAGTCACTGTCGTGCTGGCACGGCGGCGACGCGTGGATGGCGTCGAACTTCGCACCGTGCTCGCGGATGAAGGCGACCGCACCGCCTTGGATGAAGGTGAAGGGGTAGCTGGGCTGGGGGTTGAGGTCGATGCCGGTGATGTCGAATCCGGCGTCGTTGTAGCCCTTGCCGGCGCCGCCCTGGCAGCAGTACGCGTCCAGCAGGCGGGGCCGGCGCGATCGCCGGATGGGGGTGGGGTGGGTCATGCTGGTGGTTCTCCGTCCTGTGTGGATGGGGAGGACCGTGGGCGGCGGACTGTCTTGGCTGGGAGGACGCCGCCCACGGGTGTGCCCGGGTGTAGGGGGATGGGGACTGGCATGGGCAATCGACGGGTCTGGTTCGGGTCGATCGGCGTGTATCTGCTGACGGTGGTGGTGGGCACCGTGGCGGATCACGCCGTGTTGGATCAGGGTTGGGGCGAGGCCGCGCGCATGGCGGCGGTGCTTGCGTTCATGCCGGTGGTGGCGGTACTGGCGGCCCGGTGGCGCAACCGGATGCGCTAGTCCCGCAGTCGGGCTGTGTGGCGGAAGTCTCGGGTGGGAGGACGCCGTCCACGGGCGTTACTTGCCGCGGGTCCAGGGGAAGGGCGGGAGGGTCTGCGCGCGCTGGTAGGCGTCGATCGCGGCGCCCGCACCGACGCGCGACGGGCCCGGGTAGACGCGCCCGCCGTCGAGACTGGCGAGCAGGCGAGCGGCGTGCAGGACGCATCCGAGGGCACCCACCGTCATGGTGTCGCGGGCGCGGCTCATGAACCGGTCGCGGACCTCTACCGCATCGTGCGGTCCCTCGCAGAGGGCAGGGTCGTCGGGGTGCGCTGCGTTGCAGCGCGGGGGTAAGGCGTTCACGGTGTCTCCGTTCAGGTCAAGGGGCGGGGTGGCGGTCGTGGCAGGGCACGCAGGTGCCGAGTGAGCGGGAGATGACGTATCCGCGGTCGGTTCGGCAGGTGGGGCAGGTGCGGCGGGCGCGCATCATCGCGGCGTGCGAGCGCCAGCGGCCCGGGGTCATCGGGCGGACCGGGTAGGCGGTGGCGGGGTCGTAGAGGTAGGCGACGCGTCGTCCGCGGCGCCAGCGGATCTCGCCGACCACGTCCGCGCGGGCGGCGCTGAGCCCTGCGCAACGCAGTTGGCGGCGGGTCATCAGGCCGTGCGGGGCGAGCCGGTAGCGGTAGACGGAAAGCAGCGGGTTCGCAGATTCTGAGAGCTGTCTGAGCACGAACCCGCTGCTGGTTGGGGTGTTGGGGTGGGTGAAGCGGCGGGTTGCCGCTGTTATGCCTGGGTGGGGTCGATCGTGAAGCG
>NZ_JAPVLU010000026.1 GCF_027158205.1 Streptomyces sp. H39-S7
TAAGCACGCCGCCAGCGTTCGTCCTGAGCCAGGATCAAACTCTCCGTGAATGTCTCCACGCAAGAGCGGCACCACCGGCCGGAATAAGGCCCGTGGTGCACAGCGTCCTCGCTGTGTAATTGCCTCCCACCAGTTCCTGTCCCGAAGGACCGGAGGGCAGAAGGACTTTGTTTCAAAGGAACCACCAAACGAAACCCGATTGGGTTCCGCCCGGGGTGTTTTAAGTCTGGCGTTGACTTTTGGCACGCTGTTGAGTTCTCAAGGAACGGACGCTTCCTTTGGTGCCGTCTCCGGCGCCCTCCGGGCTTCCCTTCGTGTTTCCGACTCTATCAGACGCTTTCGCGTCCGATTCCCAGTCAGCGGGATTCTTTCAGTTCCTGCTTTAGCGTTTCTGCCTTTCGGCTTTCCCGCTGCACCCGACTTTAGCAGAAGCTTTTCGTCGGATTTACCGGCCAATTCAAGTCTGCCCTGGAAACATACGTTTCCGCGGCACTCGTCGAGGCGGTTGTGCCAACTTACTGGAGCGGGGCACCCGGATGCAAATCGGTTGCCCCGCCCCGGTGACTGTGCATCAGGTCGGTGCTCAGACCTCGACGACGACCGGCAGGATCATCGGCCGGCGGCGGTAGGTGTCGGACACCCACTTGCCGATCGCACGGCGGATGAGCTGCTGCAACTGCCGTACCTCCACGACGCCGTCGGAGGCCGACCTGGCCATCGCTTCCTCGATCCGCGGGATGACCGCCGAGAACGCCTCGTCGTCGATCCCGGATCCCCGGGCGTGGATGTACGGCCCGCCCACGAGCTTGCCGGTGTTGCTGTCCATGACCACGGTCACGGAGACGATGCCCTCTTCGCCGAGGATGCGGCGGTCCTTGAGGGACGACTCGGTGACATCGCCGACCGACAGGCCGTCGACGTACACATAGCCGGCCTGCACCTTGCCCGCGATCTTGGCGACGCCGTCGATGAGGTCGACGACCACGCCGTCCTCCGCGATGACGCAGCGGCTCTTGGGGATACCGGTGAGCTGTCCCAGCTCGGCGTTGGCGCGCAGGTGGCGCCATTCGCCGTGGACCGGCATCAGGTTCTTCGGCTTGCAGATGTTGTAGAAGTACAACAGCTCGCCGGCCGAGGCGTGGCCCGAGACGTGGACCTTGGCGTTGCCCTTGTGGACGACGTTGGCACCCCAGCGGGTCAGACCGTTGATGACGCGGTAGATCGCGGTCTCGTTGCCCGGGATGAGCGACGAGGCCAGGACGACGGTGTCGCCCTCGACGATCCGGATCTGGTGGTCGCGGTTGGCCATCCGGGACAGTGCGGCCATCGGCTCGCCCTGCGAGCCGGTGCAGACCAGGACGACCTTGTTGTCCGGCAGGTCGTCGAGCTGCTTGACGTCCACGATCAGGCCCTGCGGCACCTTGAGGTAGCCGAGGTCACGGGCGATGCCCATGTTGCGGACCATGGAGCGGCCCACGAAGGCGACCTTGCGGCCGCGCTGCTGCGCGCAGTCCAGCACCTGCTGGATGCGGTGGATGTGGCTGGCGAAGCTCGCCAGGATGATCCGCTTCTCCGCCTTGGCGAAGACCTGCTCCAGCGCCTGGGAGATGTCGCGCTCCGGCGGGATGAAGCCGGGGACCTCCGCGTTGGTGGAGTCGGAGAGCAGCAGGTCGATGCCCTCGTCCGCCAGCCGCGCGAAGGCGTGCAGGTCGGTCAGCCGGCCGTCGAGCGGCAGCTGGTCCATCTTGAAGTCGCCGGTGTGCACGACCATGCCCGCGGGGGTGCGGATCGCGACCGCGAGCGCGTCCGGGATGGAGTGGTTGACCGCGATGAACTCGCAGTCGAAGGGGCCGATGCGCTCGCGCTGGCCCTCGGCCACTTCGAGGATGTACGGCCGGATGCGGTGTTCCTGGAGCTTCGCCTCGATGAACGCGAGCGTCAGCTTCGAGCCGATGAGCGGGATGTCGTCCCGCTCACGGAGCAGGAACGGCACGGCGCCGATGTGGTCCTCGTGGCCGTGGGTCAGCACGATGCCGACGATGTCGTCCAGGCGGTCCCGAATCGATGAGAAGTCCGGCAGGATCAGGTCGATGCCGGGCTGCTCGTCCTCGGGGAAGAGCACGCCGCAGTCGACGATCAGCAGTTTCCCGTTGAACTCGAAGACCGTCATGTTGCGGCCGATTTCACCGAGGCCGCCGAGCGGTGTGATGCGCAGGCCGCCTTCGGGCAGCGCGCGGGGCAGGCCGAGCTCGGGGTGCGGGTGGCTCAAAGTTTCTCCTCACCACGCGCGCCGGGGTCCGGTGGATCGCCGGCGCGCGTGACATTTCGTTGTGCTGTCGGTTTGCGTTGTGCGTGTTCGTGGTGCTTATGCGTGCGTATTCAGTTGTGAAGTCTGTGGTGACGAAGTGTGCGAACCGCGAGCCCGGGGCTGCGGAAGTCTGTGACTACAGGTCTACCCCGCCGGCGGCGAGATCCTGCTTCAGCTGCTCCGTCTCGCTCGCGGACAGTTCCACGAGAGGCAGTCGCAGCGGTCCCGCGGGCAGTCCCAGCAGTTCAAGGGCGGCCTTGGTGGTCATGACGCCCTGCGTCCTGAACATTCCCGTGAAGATGGGGAGCAGACGCTGGTGGATCTCGGCGGCCTTGGCGATGTCCCCGGCCAGGTGGGCCTGGAGCAGGGCGCGCAGCTCCGGGGAGACCACGTGGCCGACGACGGAGACGAAGCCGACCGCGCCGATGGAGAGCAGGGGCAGGTTGAGCATGTCGTCGCCGGAGTACCAGGCGAGTCCGCTGCGGGCGATGGCCCAGCTCGCCGCGCCGAGGTCGCCCTTGGCGTCCTTGTTGGCGACGATGCGGGGGTGTTCGGCCAACCGGACGAGGGTCTCGGTGTCGATCGGGACGCCGCTGCGGCCGGGGATGTCGTAGAGCATCACCGGCAGGCCGGTGGCATCGGCGATGACCGTGAAGTTCTGGTACAGCCCCTCCTGCGAGGGCTTGCTGTAGTACGGCGTCACGGTGAGCAGGCCGTGCGCACCGGCCTGCTCGGCCTGGCGCGCCAGCTCGACACTGTGCCGGGTGTCGTTGGTCCCGACTCCGGCGATGACGAAGGCGCGGTCCCCCACGGCTTCCAGGACAGCCCGTACGAGCTGCCCTTTCTCCACGTTGCTGGTGGTCGGCGACTCGCCGGTGGTGCCGTTGACGACCAGGCCGTCATTGCCTGCGTCGACCAGGTGGGCGGCCAGTCGCTGCGCGCCGTCGAGGTCGAGCGCGCCGTCCGCGGTGAACGGCGTGACCATTGCGGTCAGGACCCGCCCGAAGGGGGTCGTCGGTGTGGAGGTCGGAGCCATGGGTCCAACGCTACTCGTTGTATGTCGGCGCGTGTCGCCTCGGGACCTGCGGAAAGGACTCCGGCGGTGCCTGCTCGGGGGTTCAAGCACTGCCGGAGTCCGTTTCCGCAGCCTAGATGAACTTCGCGAATGCCTGCAATCGGGACACTTCGGACAATCGGCTGTGACAAGCGCTACGGAGCGATGCGCCCGTTGCCGTTGAAGGCCGCGTGGGTCAGCGGCATGAGCTTCGCCCACTCGGCTTCCATCTTCTCGCCGACCATCTCGATCTCCCGCTGCGGGAACGACGGAACGGCCGCCAGCTCGTGCTGGGTACGGAGTCCGAGGAAGTGCATGAGAGAGCGCGCGTTGCAAGTCGCGTACATCGAGGAGAACAGACCCACCGGGAGGACCGCACGGGCCACCTCACGGGCGATGCCGGCGGCCAGCATCTCCTGGTACGCGTCGTACGCCTGGCGGTACGAGGCCTCCATGGCCTCGGTCGTCGCCCGGTGCTGGGCGTCCGTGCCGTCCACGAACTCGTACTTGCCCGGACGGCCCTGCTGGACGAGCTTGCGCTCCTGCGCGGGAACGTAGAACACCGGCTGGAGCTCGCGGTAGCGGCCGGACTCCTCGTTGTACGACCAGCCCACGCGGTGCCGCATGAACTCGCGGAAGACGAAGATCGGGGCGCTGATGAAGAACGTCATCGAATTGTGCTCAAAAGGGCTGCCGTGCCGGTCGCGCATCAGATAGTTGATCAGGCCCTTGGAGCGCTCGGGGTCCTTCGCCAGCTCTTCGAGGGACTGCTCTCCCGCGGTGGACACGCGCGCCGCCCACAGCACGTCCGAGTCCGCGGCACTGTGCTTCACCAGGTCGACGGTTACCTCACCGCGGAACTGGACGGCGGTCTCGGTGGAGGTATCGCTCACCGTGGGTCCTATCTGTCGTCTCAAGGGGCGCGTCCAGCCTAGACGCTGGCGCCGACAGCCCTGCTCACCGCCACAAACCCCACCCCGCCCGCCGAATGGCGGACAAGCGTTGCTAGATTGGGAGACTTGCAGTAATTCGGACAGATTTTCTGACAGTGGAGTGGGTCGCATGTTCCGCCGGGGAGAGCCCGTGCCGTTCGCCTTCATAGCCGAGGCGGAGAATTTCCAGAGCAACGTCGCTCCCCCGCCCCGAACCCGTCCGAGCCGGCTCCGCATCGCGGGACGCGCGCTGGGGACCGTACTGGTGCTCGCCGGACTGGTCGCCGCCGCGCTGCTCGGCGCCCCCGCACTCGATCCGCACCAGCAGGGCTCCGTCGGCTCGCAACACGAAAAGGCCGCCAGAACGCCCTGAGCTGGTCACCACGTCGGTCGGCCGATAACCTCACCGGTCAGAGCCCCACCTCTGCCGGTAAAGGACCACGCGCGTGCCCCTGCCCTTCCTCGCCTCCGACGGCGTCCACGACCAGCACGAGGCGTCCGCCGCGCTGGCGCACACCCCGCAGGACCGGTGGATGCGCCCGTACCGCCCCGGCCCGTGGCGGGTCGCGACCGCCGCGCTGCTGCTGGTGCTCTCCTCGTACGTGCTCTTCGCCGCGATGATCATCGCGGCCACCGGCGCGCTGCCCGGCGCGGGGCTCTGCCTGGGCGGAGGCTTTCTGGTGATCCTCTGCGCGCTGCGCCTGCTGCGCATGGGTTTCTGGGTCAGCGGGCGCGGGCTGCGGCAGGCGGGCCTCTTCTACACGATCACCGTGCCGTGGGACGGCGTCGGCAGCGTGCGCACCGTGCAGCAGCCGGTGAAGGTGCTGGGGCTGCCGCGTACCGTCCAGGGTCAGGCGCTGGTCGTCACCCGCCGGAACGGCCAGGCGCTGCGGCCGCTGATGACGGACCACAACGCCGACTTCCTCGGGCGCGTCGAGGCCTTCGACATGGCGGCCGACGCCATAGAGGGCTGGGCCACCGAACTGCGCTGACCCGCGCTCCGGACCGTCCGGCGAACCGTTTCGGCTGTGTCAGCCCGTGCGGACCGGCTTGCCGTCGCGCAGCGCGATGGCGCGCTGCATGGCCTTGCGGGCCCGCGGGGTGTCGCGGGCGTCGAAGTAGGCGATGGCGAGCCGGAACCAGCTGCGCCAGTCGTCGGGCGAGGCTTCCGTCTCGGCCTGGCGCTTCGCGAAGACCGCGTCGGCCGAGTCGCGGTCGATACGGCCGCCGGGCGTGCGGACGAGCTCGTCCACGGGCAGGCCGCCCTCGGCGTCCAGCTCCCGCGAGAGCCGGTTCGCGTGCCGGGCGAACTGGGTGGTCTGCCACAGGAACCAGGCTCCGATGAACGGCAGGACGAGGACGGCGATGCCGAAGGGCACGGTGATCCACGTGCCCTCCTGCAGGAGCAGCACTCCCCGGCTGCCGACCAGGACGAAGTAGCAGACCAGGGCCCCGGCCAGGAGGAAGTAGGTCACTTTGGCGCGCACGGCGATCAGTCCAGGTCCAGGAAGTGCTCCAGCCCGAAGGTCAGACCCGGGGTTCCGGTGACCTTCCGGGCGGCGAGCAGGATGCCCGGCATGAAGCTGCTGTGGTGCAGCGAGTCGTGCCGGATGGTGAGGGTCTCCCCCGTGTCGCCGAACAGGACCTCCTGGTGCGCGAGCAGGCCGCGCAGCCGCACGGAGTGCACCGGCACCCCGTCGACGTCCGCGCCGCGCGCGCCGTCCAGGCCGTGGCTGGTCGGGTCCTGCTGGCGGGGCATCCCCGCCGCGTCCCGGGCGGCCGCGATCAGCTGGGCGGTCCGGGTGGCGGTGCCACTGGGGGCGTCCGCCTTCCGGTTGTGGTGCAGCTCGATGACCTCGACGGTCTCGAAGTAGCGGGCGGCCTGCTGCGCGAAGCGCATCGTCAGGACCGCGCCGATCGAGAAGTTCGGGGCGATGAGCACTCCGGTGGCCGGGGAGTCCGCCAGCCAACCGTTGAGCGACGTCAGCCGCTCCTCGGTCCAGCCGGTGGTCCCCACGACGCCGTGGATGCCGTTGCGGACGCAGAACTCCAGGTTCGCCATCACGGCGTCCGGGTGCGTCAGCTCGACGGCGACCTGCGCGCCGGCGTCGGTCAGCGCCGTCAGCGGGTCGTTCCTGCCGAGCGCGGCGACCAGTTCCAGGTCGTCGGCGGCCTCGACGGCCCGCACGGCCTCGGCGCCGATCCGGCCGGTTGCGCCGATGACGGCCACACGGAGCTTGCTCATGCTGATCCGTTCCTCCGGTTGTGCGCCGCGGTCGCGTGGTGCGACCGCGGCACGGGTGCGACCCGTCGCGTGGGGGCTACGCGACCGATTCGTGCAGACGCGCGGCCTGCTTGTCCTTCAGCGGGCCGATGACGGCCAGCGACGGACGCTGTCCCAGTACATCGCGGGCGACCGCGCGTACGTCGTCCGGGGTGACGGCGGCGATGCGCTCCAGCATCGTGTCCACCGACATCTGCTCGCCCCAGCACAGCTCGCTCTTGCCGAGACGGTTCATCAGCGCCCCGGTGTCCTCCAGGCCCAGCACCGTCGAGCCGGACAGCTGGCCGATGGCGCGCTGCAGCTCCTCGTCGGTGAGACCGTGCTCGGAGACGTTGTTGAGCTCGTCCCGGCAGATCTTGAGCACCTCGGGGACCCGGCGCGGCTGGCAGCCCGCGTAGACGCCGAACAGGCCGCAGTCCGCGAACGACGAGGTGTACGAGTACACCGAGTACGCCAGGCCGCGCTTCTCGCGGACCTCCTGGAACAGCCGCGAGCTCATGCCGCCGCCCAGCGCCGTGTTGAGCACGCCGAGCGCCCAGCGGCGCTCGTCGGTACGGGCCAGGCCGGGCATGCCGAGCACCACGTGCGCCTGCTCGGTCCTGCGGTCCAGCAGCTCGACGCGGCCGGCGGTGCGCAGCGTGCGGGCGCCGGAGCGCGGGTCCATCGGAACGGCGTCGGTGTCGCGCAGGGCGCCGGCGTTCTCGAACGCCTTGCGGACCTGGCGGACGACCGTCGCGTGGTCCACGTTCCCGGCCGCGGCGACGACGAGGTGCGTCGGGTCGTAGTGCCGCTTGTAGAAGCGGGCGACCTGGTCGCGGGTGAGGGCGTTGATGGTCTCGACGGTGCCGAGGACCGGGCGGCCCAGCGGGGAGTCGCCGAGCATCGCCGTGGTGAACAGGTCGTGGACCTGGTCGCCCGGATCGTCCTCGGTCATCGCGATCTCCTCGAGGACGACGCCGCGCTCGGCGTCGATGTCCTCCTGGCGGATCAGCGAGCCGGTGAGCATGTCGCACACGACGTCGATGGCGAGCGGCAGGTCGTTGTCGAGGACGCGTGCGTAGTAGCACGTGTACTCCTTGGCGGTGAACGCGTTCATCTCGCCGCCGACCGCGTCGATCACCGAGGAGATGTCGAGTGCGCTACGCCGCTTCGTGCCCTTGAAGAGCAGGTGCTCCAGGTAGTGGGTGGCGCCGTTCAGCGCCGGGGTCTCGTCGCGGGAGCCGACGTTGACCCATATGCCGAAGGTCGCGGAGCGCACCGTGGGCAGGGTCTCGGTGACGACGCGCAGGCCGCCGGGGAGCACGGTCCTGCGCACGGTGCCGATGCCGTCGGTGCCGGGAATCAGGGTCTGTGTGCGGACGGCCCGCCCCTTGGTGGAGGGGCGGGCCGTCACGACAGTGGTGCGAGAGGTCACGAGCCGGACTCGTCCTCGGGGTCGCCCGCTTCTTCACCCTCGATGACCGGGATCAGCGAGAGCTTGCCACGGGCGTCGATCTCGGCGATCTCGACCTGGACCTTGGAGCCCACGGCGAGTACGTCCTCGACGTTCTCGACGCGCTTGCCGCCGGCGAGCTTGCGGATCTGCGAGATGTGCAGCAGACCGTCCTTGCCCGGCATGAGCGAGACGAAGGCACCGAAGGTGGTGGTCTTCACGACGGTGCCGAGGTAGCGCTCGCCGACCTCGGGCATCGTCGGGTTGGCGATCTGGTTGATCACCGCGCGCGCGGCCTCGGCCTGGGAGCCTTCGGTCGCGCCGATGAGGACCGTACCGTCATCTTCGATGGAGATGTCGGCGCCCGTGTCCTCCTGGATCTGGTTGATCATCTTGCCCTTGGGGCCGATGACCTCACCGATCTTGTCCACCGGGATCTTGATGCTGATGATCCGCGGTGCGTTCGGGGACATCTCGTCCGGAACGTCGATCGCCTCGTTCATCACATCGAGGATGTGGAGGCGGGCGTCGCGGGCCTGCTTCAGCGCGGCGGCCAGGACCGAGGCGGGGATGCCGTCGAGCTTGGTGTCGAGCTGCAGCGCGGTGACGAAGGTCTTCGTGCCGGCGACCTTGAAGTCCATGTCGCCGAACGCGTCCTCCGCACCGAGGATGTCGGTGAGGGCGACGTAGTGCGTCTTGCCGTCGATCTCCTCGGAGATCAGACCCATGGCGATACCGGCGACGGGGGCCTTGAGCGGCACACCGGCGTTCAGCAGCGACATGGTCGAGGCGCAGACCGAGCCCATGGACGTCGAGCCGTTGGAGCTCAGCGCCTCGGAGACCTGGCGGATCGCGTACGGGAAGTCCTCGCGGGACGGCAGCACGGGCAGGATCGCCCGCTCGGCCAGCGCGCCGTGACCGATCTCCCGGCGCTTCGGCGAACCGACGCGGCCCGTCTCACCGACGGAGTACGGCGGGAAGTTGTAGTTGTGCATGTAGCGCTTGCGCGTCTCGGGCGCCAGCGTGTCCATCTGCTGCTCCATGCGGAGCATGTTCAGCGTGGTGACACCCAGGATCTGGGTCTCGCCGCGCTCGAACAGGGCGGAACCGTGGACGCGCGGGATGGCCTCGACCTCGGCGGCCAGCGTACGGATGTCCGTCACGCCACGGCCGTCGATGCGGACCTTGTCCTTGATGACGCGCTCGCGGACCAGCTTCTTGGTCAGCGAGCGGTACGCGGCGGAGATCTCCTTCTCGCGGCCTTCGAACTTCGGGAGAAGCTTCTCGGCGGCGATGGCCTTGACGCGGTCCAGCTCGGCCTCGCGGGCCTGCTTGCCGGGGATCGTCAGGGCCTGGGCGAGCTCACCGGTGACGGCCTCGGACAGGGCGGCGAAGACGTCGTCCTGGTAGTCGAGGTAGCGCGGGAACTCGGCGGTCGGCTTCGCGGCCTTGGCCGCCAGCTCGGACTGCGCCTTGCACAGGGCCTTGATGAAGGGCTTGGAGGCTTCGAGGCCGGCGGCCACGATCTCCTCGGTCGGCGCCTCGGCGCCACCCTCGACGAGCGCGATCGTGCGGACGGTGGCCTCGGCCTCGACCATCATGATCGCGACGTCGCCGTCCTCCAGGGCGCGGCCGGCCACGACCATGTCGAAGACGGCGTCCTCGAGCTGGCTGTGACGCGGGAACGCCACCCACTGGCCCTTGATCAGTGCGACGCGGACGCCGCCGATCGGGCCGGAGAAGGGGAGACCGGCGAGCTGCGTCGAGGCGGAGGCGGCGTTGATCGCGACCACGTCGTACAGGTCATCGGGGTTGAGCGCCATGATCGTGCAGACGACCTGGATCTCGTTGCGCAGGCCCTTGGCGAAGGACGGGCGCAGCGGGCGGTCGATCAGGCGACAGGTGAGGATCGCGTCCTCGGAGGGGCGCCCTTCGCGGCGGAAGAACGAACCGGGGATCCGGCCGGCCGCGTACATGCGCTCCTCGACGTCCACCGTGAGGGGGAAGAAGTCGAGGTTCTCCTTGGGGTGCTTCGAAGCACTGGTGGCCGACAGCACCATGGTGTCATCGTCCAGGTAGGCCACGGCGGAGCCGGCGGCCTGACGGGCCAGACGGCCCGTCTCGAAGCGGATGGTGCGGGTGCCGAAGGAACCGTTGTCGATAACGGCCTCGGCGTAGTGGGTCTCGTTCTCCACTATGGGAATTCTCCTCATTCATGTCCCAGGGCGTATCCCGGGGACCTTCGGTGAGGGGAGCGTCCCGCCAGGGGCCGGTCTTCGATCGAAGCCTTCGGGGAGTCCTGCTGCCCGGAGGCCACTACCGAGGACCGGCGTTCGTGGCTCATTAGGAGGACGCTCCTCCTCAGTGTGTTACAGCGTGCTCACACCAGACTACAAAGAATCGCCGGTTGAGTACGCAAAGGGAGCGGCTCCCGGGTGGGAACCGCTCCCCCGTCAACGTGTTACTTGGCGCCGGCCGCACCGCGGCGGATGCCGAGGCGCTCGACCAGGGCGCGGAAGCGCGTGATGTCCTTCTTGGCCAGGTACTGCAGCAGACGGCGGCGCTGGCCGACGAGGAGCAGCAGGCCACGACGGGAGTGGTGGTCGTGCTTGTGCAGCTTGAGGTGCTCGGTGAGGTCCGAGATACGGCGCGAGAGCATCGCGACCTGCACCTCGGGGGAGCCCGTGTCGCCCTCCTTGGCACCGAACTCGGCGATGATCTGCTTCTTCGTCGCGGCGTCGAGCGGCATACGAACTCCTCAGGTGTTGGTTTGCCTCCGAGTGCCCCTGGACTGGAATCACAGGCGATCTTGGATAACTCTGGAGGCGAGGACGCGGGTTCTTACACACACATCCGTCAGCCAGGATACCAGCCGCGCGGGCACCGCTTTGCCGCGCTCCCCGGGGAGCTGCCCGGGGCGCCGGGTGGAGGGGGCCGCGGGTGCCCGCCGGAGGGGCGGGCCTGCCGTGGAACTGCCGCCGATGATTAGGGTGTCCCTTAGAGCGGCAGGAGCAGAAGAGGGCGGACAGCCCGAGTGGGGCAAGTAAAGGCTACTGCGGCACACCCGGGGGAGGGGATCGACGATGCAGCACGCCGGATCACCCGGCCGCGCCCGTCGCGGAGACCGTCGCGCGATCGCCGACCGGTTCCGTTCGCCAGCAGGCCTTCAGCGCTCCACCGACCGTCCGTCCCTGCCGTTCGGATGCGTTTCAGAGATATACCAGGAGGCATTGTGAGCAGCGAGCGGGACGAGAACCGCGTGGGCGGGGCCGCCCCTGTCGAGGAGAGGGGCGACGCCGACTACACCGGCGAGTTCACCTTCGACTACACGCCGCCTGCCTGGTACATGCAGAACGCCGGTGCGGACGACAGCGGTGACGGCGATGGGGATGACGTCGACGGGGGCGACTCGGGGGCGGGTAGCGGTTCCGGCGACGCGTCCGCTCCCTCCGTGGCGGAGGAGCCCGAGCGCGCGCCCGAGCCCCCGGTGGCGGCGGCGGAGCCGCCCGCTCCGCTGCCCGTGAGCCCGGTCGCGCCGCCGGCGGCCCCTGCGGCCGCGAGCGAGCCGACCTGGTCCGCGACCTCGGTGCCGTTCGTCCCGGCTCCCGCTCCCGAACCTGCCCGCGCTCCTGTCCCGGAGCCGGCTCCGGCTGCCGCCGCGGAACCGGTTCGCGCCGAGGCCGTCGCACCCGCTGTTCCGGCGTTTCCGACGCTGAAGCCGAGCGTCGGCGACGAGCGTCCGGCGGACGCCCCCGTGACCGAGCCCGAGCGGGACGACGACGAGCTGCCGGGCGCGGTCCGGAGCGAGTCGACGGTGCGGATCGCGCCCGGATCGCTGCGCCAGCGGCCCGGAGCGGACAAGCCCGAAGGCGCGTCGACGCCCGCGGAGCCGGAGGCGACTCCGGAACCGGATCCGGAGCAGGACGCCCCTCCGCCGTCCTCCGGTCCCGTCTGGGTGCCCACGGCGCCGCCGGCGCCGGTCGCGGCGTGGTCCCCCGCTCCCCCGCAGAGCGCGGTCCCGCCGCTGCCGCCGCAGTTCCAGGCCGCGGACACCCCCGCGAGGCCGCCGCTCCCCGACGACCGGGCCACCCCGCCCACGGGCGCGCCCTGGCCCGCTCCCGCGCCCGGCGCGGACTACACGTTCGCTCCCCCGGCGCCGCCCGAGGCCGTCGAGCCGGCCACCCCGCCGACCCCTGCGGGATCCGGCACGCCGAACCTCCCGGCCCCGCGCGCGGCAGCGCCTCTTCAGCAGCAGGACGGCTACGACTCCCCGCGCCCCGCCGACGCGCCCCCGGCTCCCGCACCCGTAGACCACCCGGAGCAGAACACGCCCCCGCCGGCAGCCCAGCAGCCCCCGCTGGCACAGGGGTCCTACGGCTTCCCGCGCCCCGCCTCCGACACACCGGAGCCGGCAGCACCACGACCGCCGCTCGCACAGGACGGCTACGGCTTCCCCCGGCCGGTCATCGACGCGCCGGAAACCCCCACTCCCCCGCCGGCAGCACAGCAGCCGCCGCTCGCACAGGACGGCTACGGCTTCCCGCCTCCCGGCGCCGACGCGCCGGCGCCGGCTCCCGCGCCGCAGGGCGGGTACGGGTTCCCGCAGCCGGGGCAGGCCGGGCAGCCGCCGCTGGCGCCTGCGCCGGAGGACCGGACGCCGCCGCCCGCGCCCTGGCCCAACCCCGCGCCGGCTCCGCAGCCCCAGTACGGCTTCCCGCCGGCCGCGGCGCAGCCGCAGCTCCCGCCGGCGCAGCAGCCGCCGCAGGGCGGGTACGCATACCCGGCTCCCGCTGATGTTCCGCCGTCGCCGCAGACCCCCGAGGACCGCGCTCCCGCACCCTCGGCGGCACCGTGGCCGAGTCCCAACCCGCCTGCCCCGCAGCCCGGCTACGGGTTCCCGCAGGGCGGCCAGTCGGCGCAGCCCCAGCAGCCGCAGCAGCCGCAGCCGGGCACGTTCGCGCCGCTGCCGCAGCCCGCTCCGGAGGACCGCGGTGCTCCGCCCACCGGCGCACCCTGGCCCAACCCCGCGCTGCCCCCGGCCGCCCCGGCCCCGGCTCCGCAGCAGGGGTACGGGTTCCCGCAGGGCGGGGCTCCGCAGCCGCCCGTCGCGCCGGGGCCTGAGGCGCCCGCTCCCCAGCCGCAGGCCGGCTACGGCTTCCCGCCGCCCGCGGCGCCGCTGCCGCCGGAGGCCAACCCCGGTGCGGCGTTGCAGCCGCTGCCGCCGCACGGCGGATACGGTTTCCCGCCGCAGGGACAGCAGCCGCAAGCCCAGCCGCAGGCTCAACCGCAACCCCAGCCCCAGCAGTACGCGCAGCCCCAGCCGCAGGCGCAGCCCCACCCGGCTCCCGCCGAGGGGCCGGCCGCCGATCCGCGTACCGGCGGCTGGCCGACGGTGACGCCGGACCAGCGCCAGCGTTCGGTGCAGGGCGCGCCGCTCGGTTACACCGCGGCCGTCGAGCTGTCGTCGGACCGGCTGCTGAAGAACCAGCCGAAGCCGAAGCGGCCCGGCGCCAACGCGACGCCGTCGCGCTTCAAGCTGGGCGGCAAGAAGGAGGAGGCGGAGCGGCAGCGGAAGCTGGAGCTGATCCGTACTCCGGTGCTGTCCTGCTACCGGATCGCGGTGATCAGCCTCAAGGGCGGCGTCGGCAAGACCACGACGACCACCGCACTGGGCTCGACGCTGGCGACCGAGCGCCAGGACAAGATCCTCGCGATCGACGCCAACCCGGACGCCGGTACGCTCGGCCGCCGGGTCCGCCGGGAGACCGGTGCGACCATCCGCGACCTCGTGCAGGCGATCCCGTACCTCAACAGCTACATGGACATCCGCCGGTTCACCTCGCAGGCGTCCTCCGGGCTGGAGATCATCGCCAACGACGTGGACCCGGCCGTGTCGACCGCGTTCAACGACGAGGACTACCGCCGGGTCCTCGACGTGCTGGGCAAGCAGTACCCGATCATCCTCACCGACTCGGGCACCGGTCTGCTCTACAGCGCGATGCGCGGCGTGCTCGACCTGGCCGACCAGCTGATCATCGTGTCCACGCCGTCCGTCGACGGCGCGAGCAGTGCGAGCACCACGCTGGACTGGCTGTCGGCGCACGGCTACGCCGAACTGGTGCAGCGCAGCATCACGGTCATCTCGGGAGTCCGCGAGACCGGCAAGATGATCAAGGTGGACGACATCGTCGCCCACTTCCAGACGCGCTGCCGCGGGGTGATGGTCGTCCCGTTCGACGAGCACCTGGCCGCGGGCGCGGAGGTCGACCTCGACATGATGCGTCCGAAGACCCGGGAGGCGTACTTCAACCTCTCGGCCATGGTCGCCGAGGACTTCGTCCGCGCGCAGCAGGCACAGGGGCTGTGGACCGCCGACGGGAACCCGCCGCCGCACCTGCCACCGCCGGTCCCCGGTCAGCAGCAGGGCCCGCCGCCGGGTCAGCAGCAGTACCAGCAGCAGGCACCGCAGCAAGGTCAGCCGCAGTACCAGCAGCCGCAGCCGCCCCAGCCCGGGTTCCACGGCCACGCGCCCCAGGGTCCTGGCCAGCCGCACCCACAGGCACCGCAGCCGCCGCAGCAGTACCAGCCGCAGGCGCCGCAGCCGTACCAGCCGCAGCCGCAGCAGGGCTGGCCGCAGCAGCCTCCGCAGCAGGCCCCGCCGGAGCAGCCGCCGGGCTACGGCTACCCGCCGCCGCCTCCGCCCCAGCAGTAGCCGAAGCCGAAGCAGTAGCCGAGGCAGTCGAGGGCCCCGCCGCACCCGCGGCGGGGCCCTCTTCGCGCGGTGGCGCGGAGCCTCGGGGTACATCACCGGGTGTACTCCCGTTCCACCCCGGGATGCAGCCGCGCGGCCGAGAGTTCCGCCTGGGGACCGTCGTGCCCGCCCTGGTCGGCGGCCTAGCGTGAGGGCGTATCGAATACCCCGATCGCTGCCGGCCACAAGGACCTTCCGATGATCGAAGCCCACGCACTCACCAAGCGCTACGGCGAGCGCACCGCCGTCGAGGAGCTCAGCTTCACCGTGCGGCCGGGGATCGTCACCGGTTTCCTCGGGCCCAACGGCGCCGGGAAGTCCACCACGATGCGGATGATCCTGGGTCTGGACGCGCCCTCCGGGGGCCGGGTCACGGTGAACGGACGGCACTACGCCGACCACCGGGCCCCGCTGCACGAGGTCGGCGCGATGCTGGAAGCCCGGGCGATCCACACCGGGCGCTCGGCGTACCACCATCTCCTCGCCCTCGCCGTCACCACGGGCATCCCGCGCGGCCGGGTCGACGAGGTGATCGACATCGTGGGCCTGCGCGAGGTCGCGAGGAAGCGCGCGGGCGGCTTCTCGCTCGGCATGGGGCAGCGCCTCGGCATCGCGAGCGCGCTGCTCGGCGACCCCGCGACGCTCGTCCTGGACGAGCCGGTCAACGGCCTGGATCCGGAGGGCATCCTGTGGATCCGCAACCTTCTGCGGAGCCTGGCCGCCGAAGGCCGTACGGTCCTGGTCTCCTCGCACCTGATGTCCGAGATGGCGCTCACCGCCGAGCACCTGATCGTGATCGGCCGCGGCCGGCTGATCGCCGACACCTCCGTGGAGGAGTTCGTCCGCGGCGCGGCGGGCACCTCGGTGCGGGTGCGGAGCGACGACGCGGACCGGCTGCGGAGGCTGCTGGCGGGTCCCGAGGTGACCGTGGAGTCGGAGGCGGCGGGCGTGCTGGAGGTGATCGGTCTGAGCAGCGACCGCATCGGCAGGATCGCCGCCGACCACGGCATCGCGCTCGGGGAACTGACCCCGCAGCAGCCCTCGTTGGAGCAGGCGTTCATGGAACTCACCCGGGACGCCGTGGAGTACCAGGCACCCGCCCCCGCCACGCAATTCTCCGCCCGCGAAGGAAGTGCGGCATGACCACCCTCCTCGACCGGACACCCACCGCGAGCGCCCCCGCCGGTCGCGGCCACGTGACCCAGCTCCGGGTGGTGCACTCCGAGTGGATCAAGCTGCGCACCCTGCGGTCCACGCTCATCACGCTGACCGCCGCCGTGGTCGCGATGATCGGCCTCGGACTGCTCTTCTGCGCGGTCAGCGCGAACCGTTGGCCCCATATGGACCGGGGTGAGCAGCTCAGGTTCAGCGCGGCCGGAGTGAGCGTACGGGGCTTCCTGCTCGCGCAGCTCGCCGTCGCGGTCCTCGGCGTCCTCGTGGTCACCGGCGAGTACGCGACCGGCATGATCCGCGCGACGTTCGCCGCCGTGCCACGACGACTTCCGGTGCTGTGGGCGAAGGCCGCCGTGTACACGGCGGTGACGTTCGTCGCGATGACGACGGCGTCGCTCATCGCGTTCCTGGCCGGCCAGGCGATCCTGTCGTCCCAGCACATCGGTACGACGCTCGGCGCGCCCGGCGCCGCCCGCATGGTCTTCGGCGCCGGCCTGTACCTCACCGTCGTGGGCCTGCTGAGCGTGGCCATCGGCACCCTCGTCCGCAGTACCGCGGGCGGCATCGCCACCGTCTTCGGGCTGCTCATGGTGCTGCCGCTGCTCGCCGACTCGCTGCCGTCCACCTGGTCCGTCAGCGAGTACCTGCCGGGCAACGCGGGGCAGGCCCTGCTCGTGGCCCACCCGGAGCCGCATATCTTGGCCCCATGGACCGGGTTCGCAGTCTTCTGCCTCTACACGGCCGTCGCCCTGGCAGCGGCGGCGGCAGCACTCAGGCGCCGGGACGCGTGAGACCGTGACGCGGCTCCGGCGGACGGTGCGCGCCTGGGGCACCGCCCTCGGGCGGGTCCGGCTGCTGGTGCGGGCGAAACTGCCGCCGGTCGCCGTCGACGCGGCGCTCACCGCGGCGCTGCTGCTCGCGACGGCCGGCCTGTCCCACCGTGACCTGGCCCGCTCGCCCTCCCTCATGGTCTTCCAATGGCTGCTGCTGCTCCCGCTGGTGTGGCGGCGGCGGGCCCCGCTGGCCGTCTTCGGTGTCCTGGCGGCGGTCGCGTTCCTCCAGTGGCTGGCCGGTGCCCCGCTCCCCGCCGATGTCGCGCTGCTCATCGCGCTGTACACCGTGGCCGCGCACTCCACCCGGCGCAGGACGCTGCTGGCCTTCGCCGTACTCGAACTCGGCACGCTGCTGGCCGCGTTGACCTGGGCGACGCACGGACGCACCACCCAGTCGTTCATCGCGCTGTCGGCGATGGTGATCGCCGCCGCGGTGATCGGGGTCAACATGCGCACCCGGCGCGCCTACCTCGCCGCGCTGGAGGACCGGGCGGGACGGCTGGAGCGGGAGCGCGACCAGCGGGCGCAGCTCGCGGTGGCCGGTGAACGGGCCAGGATCGCCCGGGAGATGCACGACATCGTCACCCACAACCTGTCCGTGATGGTCGCGCTCGCCGACGGCGCGGTCTTCGCGCAGGAGCGGCATCCGGAGAAGGCGGCCGCCGCGATGCGGCAGGTCTCCGGGACCGGCCGGCAGGCCATCACCGACATGCGCCGCTTCCTCGGCGTGCTGCGTGCCGACGAACCCGACGCGCTGCGCCATCCCATGCCGGGCATCGCCCAGTTGGAACCGCTCGCGGAGCAGGTGCGCGCCGCCGGGCTGCCGACCCGCCTCAGCGTCGCAGGGGACCCGGCCGTGGCCAACGCGGCCGCCCAGCTCACCGTCTACCGACTGGTACAGGAAGCCTTGACCAATACCCTCAAGCACGCCCCGGCCGGCACCCGTGCCGACGTCCGGGTGCGCTGCTCCCCCGTTTCCGTCCGCGTGGACGTCACCGACGACGGCCCCGCCACGACCACGCCGACGCCCCCGTCCGGGCACGGGATCGCCGGGATGCGCGAACGGGCGGCCGCGTACGGCGGGCAGCTCGACGCGGGCCCGCGGCCGGAGGGCGGGTGGCGGGTATCGGCCGTGCTCACCCTGATCCCGGACCAGGACGAGGACGCGCCCCAGGACGGCGACGCGCCTCACCACGCGGACGCGCAGCGGGCCGGGGGCGGTGCCCTGTGACGATCCGGGTGCTTCTCGTCGACGACGAACCGCTGCTGCGGATGGCCTTCACGATGGTCCTCGACGCCCAGCCCGACATGGAGCCGGTCGGCGAGGCCGCCGACGGCGCCGAGGCCGTCCGCCTGACGCTCGCGCTGCGGCCCGACGTGGTGCTGATGGACGTCCGGATGCCCGGCACGGACGGGATCGAGGCCACCGGCCGGATCGTCGAGTCCTGCCCGGAGACCCGGGTACTGATCCTGACCACGTTCGACCTGGACGAATACGCCTTCGCCGGGCTGCGGGCGGGCGCGTCCGGCTTCCTGCTCAAGAACGCGCTGCCCGAGGAACTGCTCGCCGCGATCCGGTCGGTGGCCGCGGGCGACGCCGTCGTCGCGCCCCGGATCACCCGCCGCCTGCTGGAGAACTTCGCCCACCAGCTCCCGGCCGGGAGCAGCGCGGCGGACGGCGACGAGCGGCTCGGCCGGCTCACCGCGCGGGAGCGCGAGGTGCTGGTCGAGGTCGGCCGCGGGCTGTCCAACACGGAGATCGCCGCGGGGCTGCACCTCGCCGAGGCGACCGTGAAGACCCACCTGAGCCGGATCCTGGTGAAGCTCGGGCTGCGCGACCGCGTGCAGGCCGTGGTCTTCGCCTACGAGACGCGGCTGATCCGGCCGTCCTGAGGCCGCGGCCCGGTCAGGAGGTGGGCGTCGTCGCGTCCTCGATCAGTTCGCGGGACTGCTTCACGTCCTCGGCCATCCGGACGAGCAGCGCGTCGATCGACGCGAACTTCTCCATGCCACGCAGGTACGCGAGGAAGTCGACGGCCACGTGCAGCCCGTACAGGTCCAGCCCGACGCGGTCGATCGCGTACGCCTCGACCGTGCGGGCGGTACCGTCGAAGGTCGGGTTCGTACCGACGGAGATGGCGGCGGGCATCGCCTCGCCGTCCACGTGCAGCCAGCCGGCGTACACGCCGTCCGCGGGGATCGCGGTGTGCGGCAGCGTCTCCACGTTCGCCGTCGGGAAGCCCAGCTCACGGCCGCGCTGCGCGCCCCGGACGACGACGCCCTCGACGCGGTGCGGACGGCCCAGGATCTCCATGGCGCCCGCGACGTCGCCCTCGCCGACCAGCCGGCGCGTCATCGTCGACGAGAACGGCTCGCCGCCGCCCGCGGAACCGCGCACGTACAGGTCCACGACATCGACCTCGTAGTCGTACTTCAGGCCCATCGCGGAGAGGAACTCGACGTCACCGGCGGCCTTGTGCCCGAACCGGAAGTTCGGGCCCTCGACGACGAGCTTCGCGTGCAGCGCGTCGACGAGCACCGTCCGCACGAAATCGCCGGGCGACAGCTTCGAGAACTCGGCGGTGAAGGGGAGGATGAGCAGCGCGTCGACGCCCAGCCCCTCCATCAGCTCGGCACGGCGGTGGTGCGCGGACAGCAGCGGCGGGTGGCTGCCCGGCCGCACGACCTCGCTGGGGTGCGGATCGAACGTGACGACCACCGATCGGACGCCCAGCTCACGGGCGCGGTCGACGGCCTGCCCGATGATCAGCTGATGCCCCCTGTGCACACCGTCGTAGGAGCCGATGGTGACGACGCTGCGTCCCCAGTCCCCGGGAACGTCCTCCAAGCCCCGCCAGCGCTGCACCTTGACGCTCCGCTTCCTCGTCGTACCGAATAGCTGTGTATGCCTGTACGGGTCCAAGCCTGCCATGTCCCCGTGCCCGGCTCAGCCACCGGCCCCGCCGCCGCGCCCGCGGCACGGGCTCCGACCGGCGGCTACGAGGTGGACGGCACAGCGAGTTGCTCGCAGCGGCGGCGGGCGCTGGGGCCGATCACGGCGTCCCAGGCGCCGTCGGAGTCCAGCCAGCCGCGGACCAGCCGGGCGAAGCACGGCGAGGCGGCGGCGAGCTGCACCAGGCGCCGGTCGAAGTGCGCGGCGCCTTCCGGGGTGCGCCCGAGGACCAGGCCGAGCCGGTGCACGAGGTCGCGGGTGAGCAGCGGCGGACGGCGGGCGCAGCCGTCGGCGGCGGCGCCGAGCAGCGCGTCCAGCACGTCGGGGTCCCGTTCGTGTTCCAGCGCCACGTCGAGCAGTTCCTGGCGCATCGGCCGGGAGATGTGGCTGCCGGGTGCGGCGAGTACCGGGGCCAGCGCGCGCCGCACCTCCGGAGGGTGTTCCCGCAACACCTCCACGACCAGCGGAAACAGCACGGCGCGGGCCGACCCGCCCTGCTCGAGGCGCAGGTCGAGGAAGGCGGCCGCGTGGACGGCGCCCTCCGGCCGGTGCCGCAGGTGGTCCCGTACGAGTCCGGCCGCGCGGCGGGCCAGCGCGGGGGTGCTCACCCCCGCCAGTTCGCGCAGCACCTCGGCGGCGCCCGCTCCCGGCTCCCGCAGCCGTGCCTGGAACGCGGCGAGCACCGGTTCGGGATGCGAGGCGAGCGCGGCGGCGAGGGCGCCCGCCGGAAGCTGCGGGTCGCCCGCGGCGAAGTGGGCGAGCGCGGCCGGCAGATGACGTGAGCGGGTCGCCGGGTCCCGGACGAGGAGCGCCAGAGCCGCTCCGTGCAGCGTGCAGTCCGCGGTGCGGGCGAGCATCGCGAGCGCCGCGTAGCGCAGCAGTTCCCGGTCGGCGTCGGATCGTACGTACGGCGCGGCGCGCAGCCCGTACGCGGCGGCGGCGACGTGCCGGGCGGGCCGTTCGTCGTGCGCCCAGCGGTCGACGGCGCGGCAGACCGCCGACGGTTCGTCCTCGGCGAGGGCCGCCAGCAGCTCGTCGGCCCCGGGGTGCGCGGCCTCGACCAGCGCCTCGGTCAGATCGTCCACGGCGCGCTGCCGGTGGGTGTGCAGCAGCGCCTGGACGGCGGCGGCCACGGTCGGGCGCGGGCCCTTCAGCGCCTCGTCCGTCTGCAGCGGCCGGTCGTCGCCGAACCAGCCGCAGATGACGGGCAGTACGGAGCGCGGCGCGGCGCAGAGCAGGTCCCCGACGGTCGTCAGGAACCGCTCGGCGGGCCCGGAGGGATTCGGGTGCTGCTGCGGGGTCTGGGGCTGCGGCGGTCCGTCGGCGGGCAGGAGCAGGCGCAGCAGGTCGAGCCGTTCGTCGAGCGGCAGTGCCAGCCGCCGCCAGAACCACGGGCCGAAGTCCCCCAGCCCGCCGAGCCCTTGCGGACCGAACCCGCCGCGCTCGATCGACCGCACGGCGATCCGTTCCGCCAGCAGCCGCAGCACGCCCCGGTACTGGCTGCTGTCCGGCACCCGCAGCAGGACCTCGCCCAGCAGATGCGCCGCCCACCACAAGGCGTCCGCCCGCCGGGCCGCCTCCGGCGCGGGTACGGGCGCCGGCACGGCCGGCGGGTTCGGTGGCTTCGGCGGGCGGGGGTCCCCGGCCCCTCCTTCAGGGGCCGCCTCCGTCGCGACCGGGTTCCGGGGCGGCGGCACCGTCGCCCGTCCGGCAACGGGCCGCCGGTTCGGCACCGTGTCGGCATCGAGGTGGGCGTCAGCATCGGCATCGAGGTCGGCGTCGGCATCGGCCGGCGCGGTGGCGCCGCCATCGAAGGCGCGGTCCATGAGGCGGTCCGTCAGAGACGGTCCCGGGGGCGTCGCGTCCGCCGACGTCCGGGGCGAGGCCGGAGACGGTGCGCAAGCGGCGGGGTGGAGCGGCCCGGCTGCTTCCTCCGCCGGGGAGTGGGGCGGCGCGGGAGGGGCGGAACGGCGTGACTCCACGGTCCCCTCCGCCGGGGCCCACGACGGTGTGCCGGCCGCGGAACGCTGCGGTTCGGCAGCCTCCTGTGCCGGGGACCGCGGCGGTGACGGGTGCCCGTCCGGGTGGCGTGCGGGGGCGCGGGCCGCGCCCGCCTTCACCGCCTGCGCCGGAGGCGCCAGGCGGCTCGGCTCGGCGGCCTGCTGGTCGAGGGCGTGGACCAGCGTTTCGAGGTGCCGGGCGAGTTCGGTGGGGCCGGACTGGCGGGCGGTGTGCAGCAGCGACTGGATGACGGGACCGATGCGGTGCCGCGGCACCGGAAGCGCGTGCGGGGCGGCGGCGGGGCCGAGCGGAGGGGCGGGCGGGACGGTGTGCCCGGGGGCGTGTCCCGCGCGGGCTCCCGGACGTGAGGGCAGCCGGACGGGGGCCTCCGCCGCGCCCGCCGGGGCCGCGAACCACCGGTGGACGAGGGCGAACAGCGCCTCGTCCAGGTCCAGGTGCAGCCCCTGCAGCCAGTCGGCGAACTCCTCGTGGGCGAAGCGGTATCCGGATCCCGCCGGGACGACGAGGCCCTCGGTGAGGACCGCCGAGGCCCACCCCGTGCGCCAGGGGAAGAGGTCCTCGAAGGACTCGCGGTCCAGTTCGCCCTGTCCCGGCCCCAGACAGCGTCGCGCCGCCTCGTGCACCTGCCCGGCCACCCGCGCGGCCAGCCGCCGGACGGCGGTCCCCCGGGCGGGGCTGTCGGCGCCCGCCGTCAGCCGGACGGCGATCCGCAGGCATACCAGGTCCAGATAGGCGGAGAAGATCTCCGTGCGGTCGGGCACGGCGGTTCCCCCGCCGGGCGCGCCCGGCGCGTCGGGCTCCGGGAGGGCCGCGCGGATCTCCGCGAAGAGCCGCAGTGCCAGCGGATGGGCGGCGTCGGCCGCGGCCAGCGCTACCGGCGCGATGCGGTACCGGGCCCTCGCGCGGCCGGCCTGCCGCTCCGGGAGGTCACCGAGGCGGACGCAGGCCGGCAGCGCGCGGGCCGGGGCGCCGGGCGGCACGGCCGGCGCCTCCTCGGGCGCGTGGAGCATTCCGGCGGGGAACAGGGCGCCTGCCTGCTCCCAGTACTCGGGGCGGCAGGCCACGACGAGCCGGACGCCACCGGCCCGCAGCCAACTCGCGGTACCCGCCGTCCAGTCGGGCAGCGCGTGCGCCAGGACGGGCGGCATCTCCTCGGGGCCGTCGAGCAGGACGACCAGCGGGCGGCCCGCCGACCGGGCCAGGTCCGCGACGGCGTCCGGGGAGGCGACGGGCGCCTCGCCCCGGCCGTCGCCCGCCGCGGCCGAGACGATCCGCGCGGCCGTCCGCAGTGAGCGCTCCACCGCGTCCTTCAGCCCGCCGTCGCCCGGACGCAGTTCGGCGCCGCGCAGCCACACCGTCGGGGCGGGCTCAGCACCCCGGGCACGGCGGGCGGCCAGCGCCGCCAGTTCGGTGGTGCGCCCGCAGCCGGGGTCGGCGACCAGGCCCAGCACGAGCGGTCCGCGGTCCCCTCCCCCGTCGAGGAAGGCGCGCAGCTCGTCCTCCGTCTCCGGCCGGGCGACCGGCTCGCGCCATTCGCGCGGTACGGCCGCGGAACCGACCGAGGTGGCCGTCAGCTGCAGTGCGCCCGCGAGGTTCAGGTGCGGCCCGTAGGCGGGCACGGTGGCGGCGTTGCGGGCGAGCAGCTCCGCCAGCGGCCCCCACTCGGCCCGCAGCGGGACAGCGAAGCCTTCGGCCCGGTGCCCGGCGTGCAGCGCGGTGGCGATGACGGCCAGCACCGCGCCGGTCTCCGCGTCGATCACGGGGCTGCCGGACGCCTGCGGGTGGACCCGCAGCACCTCCGGTGCGCCGAGGGCGAGTTCGTAGACCTCGTCGAGGAGGTGGAACCGGTCGGTCGCGGTGTAGGTCACGGCGGCGCTGCCGACGACCACGGCGTCCGTCCACCCGCCGGCTCGCAGCCGCACCCGGCGTTCCGGGTGCGCGGGTCCGCTGACGGCGACCGGTAGCGGCCGGAGGTTGAGGCCTTCCGTCGCGACGAGCGCGAGCCCCAGTTCGGGCAGCGGCGTGATCGCGTCCGCGCCGACGAGGCAGACCTGGTCGCCGGGAGCGTGCAGCACCAGCCGGGCGAGGCCGTCGACTGCCTCATGACTCGTCAGGAGAGTGCCGCCGAGGTCCGCGAGGAACCCCGTTCCGCGCGGCCGTCCGGCCAGATCGCACACCCGCACCAACGCGTCGTCACCGTCGCAGGGCCGCACCCCCATTCGCGCACCTCTCCGCTGGTCAACCGCCTTCGACGGTATGCCCACGATGATCGTCCGCTACTGATCGCGCACCCAATGCGCCCCCGTACACCCCGTGGTTCACTCCGAGCGCCCGCCCATTGGGGTGAATTCAGGGTGCGGGGCGGATACGTATACGGGGAGGAGGGGGATTGTGGAGCGGCCGTTCGTGGGGGACGCGAACGCCCGCTCCACGATGACGGGAGCGGGCGTTCCGGGGAGTTCCGTCAGACGAGGACGGCGAGGATCTTCGTCTGGCCTTCGCGGTCCTCGACGAGGGCCAGGAAGCGGCCGTCGGGGTCGAAGGCCGCGTGGGTGCCGGGGCCCATGCCGCCGGACTTCAGGCGTACGCCGTTGACGAGCAGCCGGGCCTGGTCCGCGTCCACGTCCCAGCGGGGGAACGCCGCGGCGGCGGCCTCACCGATCGGCATGACCCGGAAGGCTTCCGCCCCGTCGGCCTGGTACGTCGCTTCGAGCTCGTCCACGGTGCGGGCGGCGCTCAGGTCGTACGGTCCCACCCGGGTGCGGCGCAGGGCGGTCAGGTGGCCGCCGGTGCCCAGACCCGCGCCGAGATCGCGGGCGAGCGCCCGGATGTAGGTGCCGGAGGTGCACTCGACAGTGACGTCCAGGTCCAGGACGGCGGTACCGTCCTCGGCCGTCGCGGTGCGGTGTTCGTGCAGCACGAACGAGGAGATGGTCACCGGGCGGGAGGCCAGCTCGAACTCCTCGCCCTCCCGGACCCTGGTGTACGACCGGACGCCGTTGACCTTGATGGCGCTGACCTTCGACGGCACCTGCATGATGTCGCCGGTCAGCTCGGCGATCCCGGCCAGGACGGCCGCCGGCTCCACGCCGGCCGCGCCGGCGCTCTCCGTGACCTCGCCCTCGGCGTCGTCCGTCACGGTGGTCTGGCCGAGCCGGATCGTCGCGACGTACTCCTTGCGGGTGAGCGCGAGGTGGCCGAGGAGGCGGGTGGCCTTCTCGACGCCGATGACGAGCACTCCGGTCGCCATCGGGTCGAGTGTGCCCGCGTGCCCGACGCGCCGGGTGCCCGCGAAACGGCGGATGCGGGCGACCACGGCGTGCGAGGTGAGCCCAGCCGGCTTGTCGACGATCACTAGGCCGTCCGGGCCCTGGCCTTTGCGCTTCATGCGGTCGCGGAGCCCTTTTCGTTGTTCTCGGGGGCCTTCGGCGCCTCGGCGTCGTCGGCTGCGGCCGCTTCGTCCTCGTCGTCATCGAGGTCGAGGTCATCCTCGTCCTCGACGGGCTTGCGGTACGGGTCCGCGTCGCCCGCGTACGAGGCGTCGGTGGCGGCCTTGCGCACCTGCTCGTCCGAGGCGCGCGCCCTGGCGAGCAGGTCGTCGATGGTCTTCGCGTTCTCCGGGAGGGCGTCCGCGACGAACGTCAGCGTCGGGGTGAAGCGCACGCCGAGCTGACGGCCGACCTCGGAGCGCAGGATGCCCTTGGCGCTCTCCAGTGCGGCGGCGGACGCCGCACGGTCCTCGTCGTCGCCGTAGACCGTGTAGAACACCGTCGCGTCCTGCAGGTCACCCGTGACCCGGGTGTCCGTGATCGTCACGTAACCGAGCCGCGGGTCCTTGATCCGCCGCTGCAGGGTTTCCGCGACCACGACCCGGATGCGGTCGGCCAGCTTGCGCGCCCGCGAGGTGTCGGTCACTTGTCCGTCTCCTTCTTCGTTACTGCTCTGGTCTTCCAGGCGCCGGCCGACCGCCGATCGGTCAGTCGTCGTCGCCGTGGATCCGCTGCCGTGCCGACAGCAGTTCCACCTCGGGCCGGGCGATCATCCATCGCTCGCACCGGTCGAGTACGTCCTTGATGTGCCCGAGATCCCCGGACACGACCGCGATGCCTATCTCGGCCCTGCGGTGAAGGTCCTGCTCGCCGGTCTCCGCCACACTGACCGCGAACTTGCGGTGCAGCTCGGCGATGATCGGGCGGACGACGGACCTCTTCTCCTTCAGCGAATGTACGTCGCCGAGGAGGAGGTCGAAGGACAGTGTTCCTGCATACATGGGCGACAGGGCTAGCCGCCCTGGGGGCCTCGTCGTGACGCCCCTGGTGACAGGCGCGATCCGTGATGTGAACGGTACACGCAACGGCCGGGGCCGATCGACGGAATATCTCCGCCGACCGGCCCCGGTGAAATGCACTGCCCGTGCGCAGCACGGCCCACCAGGGGTGGTGGCCGGGCGGCGGGTGGGCGATCAGCCGCGCGGCTTCTCGCGCATCTCGTACGTCGCGATGACGTCGTCGACCTTGATGTCGTTGTAGCTGCCGAGGTTGATACCGCCCTCGTAGCCTTCGCGAATCTCGGTGACGTCGTCCTTGAACCGGCGCAGACCCTCGATGTTGAGGTTCTCCGCGATGACCTTGCCATCGCGCAGGAGTCGCGCCTTGGTGTTGCGCTTGACCTCGCCCGAGCGGATGAGGACACCGGCGATGTTGCCCAGCTTGGAGGAGCGGAAGACGTCGCGGATCTCGGCGGTGCCGAGCTCGACCTCTTCGTACTCCGGCTTGAGCATGCCCTTCAGGGCCGCCTCGATCTCGTCGATGACCTGGTAGATCACCGAGTAGTACCGGACGTCGACACCCTCGCGCTCGGCCAGCTGCGTGGCGCGGCCTTCGGCGCGCACGTTGAAGCCGATGACGATGGCGTCGGAACCCGATGCCAGGTTGATGTCCGACTCGGTGACCGCACCCACACCGCGGTGCAGGATGCGCAGGTCGACCTCGGCACCGACGTCCAGCTGCATGAGCGAGGACTCGAGCGCTTCGACCGAACCGGACGCGTCGCCCTTGATGATGAGGTTGAGCTGCTGCACCAGACCGGCCTGCAGGGCCTCGTCCAGGTTCTCCAGGGAGAACCGGACACCCTTGCGGGCGAACGCCGCGTTCCGCTCACGAGCGGCACGCTTCTCGGCGATCTGACGGGCCGTGCGGTCGTCGTCGACAACGAGGAAGTTGTCGCCGGCGCCGGGCACGTTGGTGAGGCCGAGCACCATGACCGGAGTCGAGGGGCCCGCTTCTTCCAGCGTGTTGCCACGGTCGTCGAGCATCGCGCGGACTCGGCCGTACGCGTCGCCGACCACCATGGTGTCGCCGATGCGCAGGGTGCCGCGCTGCACGAGCACGGTCGCCACGGCGCCACGGCCGCGGTCGAGATGAGCCTCGATCGCGATGCCCTGTGCGTCCTGCTCCGGGTTGGCCCGCAGGTCGAGCGAGGCGTCCGCGGTGAGGACCACGGCCTCCAGCAGGCTGTCGATGTGCAGACCCTGCTTGGCGGAGATGTCGACGAACATGGTGTCGCCGCCGTACTCCTCGGCCACGAGGCCGAACTCGGTCAGCTGACCGCGCACCTTGACGGGGTCGGCGCCCTCGACGTCGATCTTGTTGACCGCGACCACGATCGGCACGCCGGCCGCCTTGGCGTGGTTCAACGCTTCGATCGTCTGCGGCATGACACCGTCGTTGGCCGCCACCACGAGGATCGCGATGTCGGTCGACTTGGCACCACGGGCACGCATGGCGGTGAACGCCTCGTGACCGGGGGTGTCAATGAAGGTGATCTTGCGCTCTTCGCCGTTGACCTCGGCCGCGACCTGGTAGGCACCGATGTGCTGGGTGATGCCACCGGCCTCGCCCGCGACCACGTTGGTCTTGCGGATCGCGTCGAGGAGTCGGGTCTTACCGTGGTCGACGTGACCCATGACGGTCACGACCGGCGGACGGGAGACGAGCTCTTCCTCGCCACCCTCGTCCTCGCCGAACTCGATGTCGAAGGACTCGAGCAGCTCGCGGTCCTCCTCCTCCGGGCTGACGATCTCCAGGACGTAGTTCATCTCGTCGGCGAGCAGCTGCAGCGTCGCGTCGGGGACCGACTGCGTCGCCGTGACCATCTCGCCGAGGTTCAACATCACCTGGACGAGCGACGCCGGGTTGGCGTTGATCTTCTCGGCGAAGTCGGTGAGCGAGGAGCCGCGACGCAGGCGTACGGCGGCACCGTTACCGCGGGGCAGCAGCACGCCGCCCACGGACGGGGCCTGCATGCTCTCGTACTCCTGGCGACGCTGGCGCTTCGACTTGCGCCCACGGGCCGGACGGCCATTCGGGCCACGGCCGAAGGCACCCTGCGTGCCGCCACGGGCGTTGGGGCCGCCGGGGCGACCGCCGAAACCACCGGGACGGGGGCCGAAGCCGCCGCCACCGCCGGGAGCACCACCGGGACGCGGGCCGCCGAAGCCGCCGGGACGCGCACCGGGACCGGCCGGACGACCGGCGAAACCGCCGCCGCCGCCACCGGGACGTGCACCGGGACCACCGCTGCCGCCACCGGGACGCGCACCGGGACCGCCACCGGGACGGGCGCCGGGACCGCCGGAGCGGCCGCCGGGACCGCCGGACGGGGCGGGACGCTGCGGCATCATGCCCGGGTTCGGGCGCGGGCCGGAGCTCTGCGGGCGGGGCATGCCGCCGGGAGCCGGACGACCGGCACCGCCGGGACCGCCCGCACCACCCGGACGCGGCGCGCCGCCGGGGCCACCGGCAGAACGCGGTGCGCCACCGGGACCGCCGGTGCCGGCCGGACGAGCGGGACGCTCGCTGCCGGGAGCACCGGCACCCTGGCCGCCGCCGGGACGCGGGGCGCCACCGGGGCGCTGCATCCCGGTGGAGCCACCGGAGGTGAAGGGGTTGTTGCCGGGACGGGGACCCGCCGGACGGGCGCCACCGGGACGGGGTGCGCCACCGGGCGCGCCCTGGCCGGCCGGACGGGCCGGACGGTCGCCACGGGGAGCGGCGTCACGCTGACCGCCGTCACGGCGCTCTTCGCGCTGTGCCGGGGCCGGACGTGCCGGACGGGGGCCGGGAGTGGCACCCGCGGGACGCTGTGCGGCGGCCGGGGCCGCCGGAGCGGAGGCCGCCGGCGCCTGGGGCGCCTGCTGCGTCTGCTGGGCCGGAGCCGGGGCGGAGAACTCCGCGACCGGGACCGGAGCCGCCGGAGCGGGCTTGACCGGGGCCGGCTTCGGACCCGGACGCGGGCCGGCCGGCGTGGAGCCGGTGCCCGTGGCGGCCGGAGCCGCCGGAGTTACGGGGGCGTCCGCGGCCGGCTTGGGAGCCGGCGCAGCGGGACGGGCCGGCGCACCCGGAGTGGGGGCGCCAGGCTTGGCAGGCGTCGCCTTGCGGGGCGCGCCGGGCTTGGCAGCAGGCTTCGCGGCGTTTCCGCCACCGGGCCCCTGCAAAGCGTCAGTCAACTTGCGAACAACCGGCGCCTCGATCGTCGAGGACGCCGAACGTACGAATTCACCAAGTTCTTGGAGCTTGGCCATGACGACCTTGCTCTCAACTCCGAACTCCTTGGCGAGTTCGTATACCCGGACCTTAGCCACTTCGCTCCTTTTAGGTCCGGGGTGATCGTCCGCCGGACCGTCGCTACTTCATGCTCGTACTCATCGCGTACTCATCGAGTGGTGCTCATCGCAATCTCGACCTACTTCCGACTCGCGAGGTACCTGACCGCACGGATACCCGTGCCGTTCACTTACGGTGCCGCCACTTCGACGGGCTTGGTGTTCTGCTCGACGTACCGGCGGAGTTCCGCGGTGTCGAACGTCTCCTTGGACCTGAAGGCCCTGGAGAAGGCCCGGCGGCGAACCGCCAGGTCGAAACAGACCAGGTCAGGGTGCAAGTGAGCGCCCCGACCGGGCAGCGTACCGCGAGGATCGGGGACGCACGCGTCACCGCTCACCGCCACACGCAGCAGATCGTTCTTGGCCACCCGTTCCCGGCAACCCACACAGGTTCGCTCAGGGCACGCAAGGGAACGCGTCCGGCCAGACACTGCTAAGTCTACCTCCCCGCGCCGACCTCACCCCTTCGGGTTAGTCGACGCACGGTTGTTCGGTCAGTCGTGAGTTGACTTTCAGGCCCGCGGAGCGTCCGATTCCGCGGACTCCTCGGCGCTCTCGGGCTCGATGTCCGGACGGATGTCGATCCGCCAGCCGGTCAGCCGGGCGGCGAGGCGGGCGTTCTGCCCTTCCTTGCCGATGGCGAGCGACAGCTGGTAGTCCGGCACGGTCACCCGGGCGGACCGGGCCGCGAGGTCCACGACCTCGACCCGGGAGACCCGGGCCGGCGACAGCGCGTTCGCCACCATGTCGGCCGGGTCGTCCGACCAGTCCACGATGTCGATCTTCTCGCCCTGCAGCTCCGCCATGACCGCCCGCACGCGGGAGCCCATCGGGCCGATGCAGGCGCCCTTGGCGTTCAGCCCGGAGCGCGTCGAGCGCACCGCCATCTTCGTCCGGTGGCCGGCCTCGCGGGCGATCGCCTCGATGACGACCGAACCGTCCGCGATCTCCGGGACCTCCATCTTGAACAGGGCGCGCACCAGGTTGGGGTGCGAGCGCGACAGCGTCACCGACGGACCGCGCACCCCCTTGGCGACGCGGACGACGTAGGAGCGCAGCCGCACCCCGTGCTTGTAGTCCTCGCCCGGCACCTGCTCCTGCACCGGCAGGATGGCTTCCATCTTGCCGATGTCGACCAGCACGTTCTTCGCGTCCATGCCCTGCTGGACCACGCCGGAGACGATGTCCCCCTCACGGCCGGCGTACTCGCCGAACGTGATGTCGTCCTCCGCGTCCCGCAGCCGCTGCAGGATGACCTGCTTCGCGGTGGAGGCGGCGATCCGGCCGAACCCGGAGGGGGTGTCGTCGAACTCGCGGGGCTCGGCGCCCTCGGCGACCTCGGACGCGTCCTCCTTCGCCCACACCGTCACGTGCCCCGACGACTTGTCGAGCTCCACCCGGGCGCGGCGGTGACTGCCCGGCTCCCGGTGGTAGGCGATGAGGAGCGCCGATTCGATCGCCCCGACCAGCAGGTCGAACGAAATCTGCCTCTCCTGCACCAAACCCCGTAGGGCCTTCATGTCGATGTCCACGGCTACGCCTCCTCAATGCTCTCGTCGTTGTCGCTGTCGGTGTCGGCGTCGGCCGTATCCGCTGCGTCGACGTCGTCGTCCTTGTTCTTGCGGTTGAACTCGATCTCCACGCGGGCCTTCGCGATCTCCGCGAACTCCACCCGGCGCGGCTTGGGCTTGCGCCCCTTGATGCCCGGGACCTCCAGATCGAGGCCCGTCTCGTCCAGCGCGATGATCCGCGCGATCAGCTCTTCGTGGTTGTTCAGCGTCAGCTTGACCAGCCGGCCCTCGTTGCGGCGGAAGTGCCGCGGCGTGGTCAGCGGCCGGTCGGTGCCCGGGGAGCTGACCTCCAGGACGTACTCGCCCTGGCCCATCGCGTCCGTGTCGTCGAGCACCTGGGCGATCTCGCGGCTCAGCTCGGCAACCGTGTCGAGCTGCACACCGTCGTCGGAGTCCACCACGACCATCAACTGCCGCCGGCTGCCCGCCGAGGTCACTGTGATCTCTTCCAGATCCAGACCCGTCTTGGCGACGAGCGGCTCCAGCAGTCCGCGCAGCCTCTCGCTCTGGGTGGTGCTCATCCCGGGTGACTCCTCGGCCGCGTGTGTGCTGTTGTATGGAAGGTCGCGTGTCGCCCCAAAGCCTATCTGTTCCGACACCGGATCGACGATTCGGCGTGGTTCGCCCCTCGGTGCCGCCACCCGCGAGCACGGTGGACAGAAGCCCAGGCCCGCCGCCGCCCGGTACGCTCTGGTCGGTGATCAGGGGAGGGGGCGCGGTGACAGGCAGAGCTACGCCGGGCAGACGGACGGTACTGGCCTCGGCCGCCGGAATACCGCTGGTGGTGGGCGCGGGCGGGCTGGCGGCGCTGGCCGGGCTCGCGACCGGCTGCTCCGGCGGGACCCCGGCCGCGGCGGACACCCCGCACCCCACTCCCCCGGCCGTCCCGGGAGCCGCACTGCGGGCCCGGGCCGCGACCGACAGCACGGCGCTCCTCGCCCGCTACGACGGCCTCATCGCGGCCCGTCCGGAACTCACCGCGCGGCTCGCCCCGCTGCGGGCCGAAGTCGCCCGGCACGCCCAGGCGTTCGGCGCCCCCGCGCCGAAGCCGGCCCCCGCCGGGACCACCGTCACCACGGTCCCGCCCACCCTCGGCACCCTCGCCGACGCCGAACGCCGGCTCGCGGACACCCGCGCGACCGCGCTGCTCGACGCGCCGCCGGAGCTGGCCCGGCTGCTCGCCTCGATGGCCGCCGCCGGGGCCGCGCACGTGATCCTGCTGACGGCGAAGGGCTGAGGAGATGACGCAGCAGGCCGTGGCCGCGCTCCAGGCCGCGCTCGCCGCGGAACACGCCGCGGTGTACGCCTATGGGGTGATCGGCGCCCGGGTCGCGAAGCCGCGCGCCGCCGACGCCCGCGCCGCCTACGACTCGCACCGCGCTCGCCGCGACGCGCTGGGCCGCACCGTACGGGACCTGGGCGGGGAGCCGGTGCCGGCGGACGCCGGGTACGCGCTCCCGTTCCCGGTGGCAGACAGCGCCGCGGCCGTCCGGCTGGCCGCCGTGATCGAGGACCGGGTCGCCGGCGTGTACGGGGATCTGGTCCGCGCGGCGACCGGGGAGGCGCGCCGTGACGCGGCCGGCGCCCTGCGCGAGGCGGCGGTGCGTGCCGTGCGGTGGCGCGGCGGCAGCGTAGCCTTCCCCGGGTTGGCCGAGCGGAGCTCCCCGTGAGAGCCGCCCTGTAGAGGGCCGTGCGAGGGCTGTACGGCGCGGCAGAACGGGAAGGCCTCTCCGTGGACGGGGAGACCCGCCCCGCGAAGGATCCACGGAGGGACAGCACGACCATGGCTTCAGCACCGCGACCCGGCGGCCCCGGCACCATCCCGCTGGACCCGCCCGACCGGCTGGTCCGGTCGATCGGTGCCTGGGAGGGCGACGCCGGCCAGGAGTGGCTCGCGGGGCTGCCGGGCCGGGTGGCCGCGACGCTGGAGCGGTGGGAGCTGCGGCCGGAGCGGGTGTTCACCCCCGGCGGCCGGCTCAGCATGATCGTGCTCGTCCGGACCTCGGACGACGCCCCCGCCGTGCTCAAGGTGGGCATGGTCACCGCCGGGACCGAGCACGAGCACACCGCGCTCGCCCACTGGGACGGCCGCGGCGCGGTCCGGCTGCTGCGCTCGGAGCCCGCCGAGGGCGCGATGCTGCTGGAGCGGCTGCAGGGCGAGGTGTCGCTGCGCTCCCTCCCGGAGCCCAAGGCGATGCTCGAAGCGACGGCCACCTTGCAGCGGCTGTGGGTGGCGCCCGCCGAGGGCCATCCGTTCGCCTCGGTCGCCGATGACACCGCGGGCCTCGCCGCGCGGCTGCGCGAGCGCCGTGAGCTGCCGTGGGCGGCGGAGGTGCGCCCGCTCATTGACGAGGCGCTGGCACTGCGCGAGCAGCTGCTGTCCACGGCGGTGGAGGACGTGCTGCTGCACGGCGACTACCACCACGGCAACGTGCTGGCCGCCGAGCGCAGCCCGTGGCTGGCCATCGACCCCAAGCCGCTGGTCGGCGACCGGGCGTACGACCTGGCCTGGCTGGTCCGCGACCGGGTGGAGACGCTGGCCGCCGCCCCCGGGCCGCAGGCCGCCGCCCGCCGCCGGGTCGCGAAGCTCGGCGCCGCGCTCGACGTGGACCCGGAGCGGCTGCGCGGCTGGAGCTGCTTCCGGGCTGTCGAGGCGGGCGTCCGGTCACTCTCGGCCGGCGACCGCCAGACCGGCGAGCTCCTGCTGGAATTCGCCGGCTGGCTGTAGACCGCCTCAGCCGGCCAGCCGGGCCAGTGCCTCCTCGACCGTCAGCTCGACCCGCTCGCCCGACCGGCGGTCCTTCAGCTCCACGACGCCCTCGGCCGCGCGGCGGCCGACGACGAGGATCTGCGGGACGCCGATGAGTTCCGCGTCGGTGAACTTCACACCGGGCGATACCCCGGCGCGGTCGTCGACGAGCACCCGGACGCCCGCGGCGTGCAGCTTCTCCGCGACTTCGAGCGCCAGCTCCGTCTGCAGGGCCTTGCCCGCCGCGACGACGTGCACATCGGCGGGGGCCACCTCGCGCGGCCAGCACAGGCCCTGGCCATCGGCGGTCTGCTCGGCGAGGGCCGCGACCGCGCGGGAGACGCCGATGCCGTAGGAGCCCATCGTCACCCGCACCGGCTTGCCCTGCTGCCCGAGCACGTCGAGCTGGAAGGCGTCGGCGTATTTGCGGCCGAGCTGGAAGATGTGGCCGATCTCGATCGCGCGGTCCAACCGCAGTCCGGCGCCGCAGCGCGGGCAGGGGTCGCCGGGCCGCACGGTGACGACGTCGAGGTAGCGGTCGACCTCGAAGTCCCGGCCGCAGACGACGTCGCGCGCGTGCTTGCCGGGCTTGTTGGCGCCGGTGATCCAGGCGGTGCCCCGGACGATGCGCGGGTCGGCGATGTACTCGATGCCGTCCAGGCCCTGCGGGCCCACATAGCCGCGGACGAGCTCGGGGCGGCCCACGAAGTCCTCGGCGGTGACCAGTTCGACGACGGCCGGGGCGAGGTGCTCGCCGAGCTTGCCGAGGTCGACCTCGCGGTCACCGGGGACGCCGATGGCGGTGATCTTGCCGTCGACCTTCACCAGCAGGTTCTTCAGCGTCGCGGACGCCGGGACGCCCAGGTGCGCGGCGAGGGTCTCGATCGTGGGGGTGTCGGGGGTGTCGAGCTCCTCGACGGGCCCGTGCTCCGTGTCCTCGACCGGCGGCACGACCGTGGTGACGGCCTCGGTGTTCGCCGCGTACTCGCAGGCCGGGCAGTCCACGAAGGTGTCCTCGCCGGCCTCGGCGGGGGCGAGGAACTCCTCGGAGGCGGAGCCGCCCATCGCACCCGAGACCGCGGAGACGATCCGGTAGTCGAAGCCGAGCCGGGTGAAGATCCGGATGTACGCGTCGCGGTGCGCCCGGTAGGCCTCGGCCAGTCCCTCGTCCGTGGTGTCGAAGGAGTACGAGTCCTTCATCTGGAACTCGCGGCCGCGCAGCACGCCGGAACGCGGGCGGGCCTCGTCCCGGTACTTCGTCTGGATCTGGTAGAGGATCACCGGCAGGTCCTTGTAGGACGTGCACTGGTCCTTCACCACCTGGGTGAAGATCTCCTCGTGGGTCGGGCCGAGGACGTAGTCCGCGCCCTTGCGGTCCTTGAGCTGGAAGAGCAGGTCGCCGTACTCTCCCGCGCGGCCGGTCGTCTCGTAGTGCTCGCGCGGCAGCAGCGCGGGCAGCAGCACTTCCTGGCCGCCGATGGCGTCCATCTCCTCGCGGACGACGCGGGAGACGTTCTCCAGGACCCGCTTGCCGAGCGGCAGCCAGATCCAGACGCCCGCCGACGAGCGGCGTACGAAACCGGCCCGGACCAGCAGCTTGTGGCTGGCGGTCTCGGCGTCGGCCGGGTCGTCGCGCAGCGTCTTGAGCATCAGACGGGACATGCGCAGGACCATGGTGGCTCTCCAGGGGGCTCGACGGGGATTCCCGCGAGGATATCCAGCCCGCCCGGCGGCACGGAAACGCGTTATGCCGGGTTCCGGGGCCGATCCGGGCGGAGCAGCGGCAGGGGCGCGCCCATCACCGCGTACGGACTCGTCGCGCTGGGGAAGTGCACGGGGCGGGCCAGGTCCTGGTAGCCCAGCGACCGGTAGAGGTGGCGGGCGGGGCTCTCGACGTCGATCGCGGAGAGGATGCTGCGCGGCTCGGTGGCCGTGTCGGTGATGGTGGTGATCAGCTGCCGTCCGATGCCCAGGCCCTGGAAGGCGGGCAGCACGTGCAGTTCCGTGATGACGAAGGAGCCGTCGAGCCACTGCTCGGTGCCGCGGTGGCGCATGTAGGGCTGGACGACGGTGGACCACCAGTGCGCGCGGTCGTTGGGCATGCCGTAGACGAAGCCGACGAGCCGGCCGTCCTCGGTGGTCGCGCCCAGCGAGCGGGCACCCGGGCAGGCGAGGTGCCGCACGACGATCTGGCGGCGGATGGCGATCTCGTCGTCGTCGAGACCGAAGGCGAGGGCCTGGACGGCGAGGGCCTCGTCGACCCGTTCCCCGAGGTCGAGACGGCCGACCGCGACATCTTCCATGGGACGCGACATTACGTCAGAACAGCACGCTCATGAAGGCTCCGACCTCGGTGAATCCCACCCGGCGGTAGGAGGCGCGGGCGGGTGCGTTGAAGTCGTTGACGTACAGACTCGCGACCGGCGCCACATCCCGCAGCGCGTAGTGCAGCACGGCGGTCATGCCGGCTTCCGACAGGCCCTGTCCCCGGTACTCCGGCGCCACCCAGACACCTTGGATCTGGCAGGCGTGCCGGGTGACGGCGCCGATCTCGGCCTTGAAGACCACCCGGCCGTTCTCGATGCGGGCGAAGGACCGGCCGGCGGTCACGAGTTCGGCGACTCGGGCCTGGTAGAGCAGCCCGCCGTCCCCGGCGAGCGGGGAGACGCCGACCTCCTCGGTGAACATGGACACGCACGCGGGCATGATCACGTCCATCTCGTCGCGCCGGACGCGGCGTACGAGGGGGTCGGGGGTGATGCCCGCGGGCAGCGCCCGGGTCGTCATCAGCGGCTGGCGGCCGCGGATCTCCCGGGCGGGGCCCCAGCTGGGTTCGAGCAGCGACCACAGCTCGGTGGTGGGCTCGGCGGGTCCGACGATCGACGAGCAGCGGCGGCCCGCCCGGCGGGCCCGCTCGGCGAAGGCGCGGACGGCTTCGGGGCCTGCGCAGATGGGCACCAGGTTGGCGCCCGCGTAACACAGGGAGGTGAGCCGGCCGCCGGAGTACCAGCCCCACATCTCGCCGCCGAGGCGCCAGGGGTCGAGGCCCGCGACGCTCACACGGGAGGCGACGAACGCGTTGGACACGGGGTCGCGGTCGAGCACTTCGAGGGCGGCGTCGAGTTCGCCGGCCTCCAGGACCTTCGCGGTCGTCGTCGTCAACACGTGTGCGCCTCACCTACAGGCCGCGGGGGGCGGGGGTACCCCCGGCCACACGACCGGGGGTAGATCTTCGCACTTTACCCCGCGGCGGCGGGTTTCGCGGAGGTGGCCTGGGGGCCTCTCCCCGGTCAGCTCACGTTGACCTGGGGCTCGCCGGACGCGATGCCGTCCGCTTCCATCTGCTCGGCGATCTTCATCGCCTCTTCGATCAGGGTCTCCACGATCTTCGACTCCGGCACGGTCTTGATGACCTCGCCCTTGACGAAGATCTGGCCCTTGCCGTTGCCGGACGCGACACCGAGGTCGGCCTCGCGGGCCTCACCGGGGCCGTTCACGACGCAGCCCATGACGGCGACCCTGAGCGGGACCTCCATGCCCTCCAGGCCCGCGGCGACCTGGTCGGCGAGCTTGTACACGTCGACCTGGGCGCGGCCGCAGGACGGGCAGGAGACGATCTCCAGGCGGCGCTGCTTGAGGTTAAGCGACTCCAGGATCTGGAGGCCGACCTTGATCTCCTCGACCGGCGGAGCGGAGAGCGAGACACGGATCGTGTCGCCGATGCCCTCGGAGAGCAGCGCGCCGAACGCGACGGCGGACTTGATGGTGCCCTGGAACGCGGGACCGGCCTCGGTGACACCGAGGTGCAGCGGGTAGTCGCACTTGCTCGCCAGCAGCCGGTAGGCGTTGACCATCACGACCGGGTCGTTGTGCTTGACCGAGATCTTGATGTCCCGGAAGCCGTGCTCCTCGAACAGCGAGCACTCCCACAGCGCGGACTCGACCAGCGCCTCGGGGGTGGCCTTGCCGTACTTCTCCATCAGCCGGCGGTCCAGCGAGCCCGCGTTGACGCCGATCCGGATCGGGGTGCCGACCGAGGCGGCCGCCTTCGCGATCTCCTTGACCTTGTCGTCGAACTGCTTGATGTTGCCGGGGTTGACCCGGACGGCCGCACAACCGGCGTCGAGCGCGGCGAAGACGTACTTCGGCTGGAAGTGGATGTCGGCGATCACCGGGATCTGCGACTTCCTGGCGATGGTGGCCAGCGCGTCCGCGTCGTCCTGCGTCGGGCAGGCCACCCGCACGATCTGGCAGCCGGAAGCGGTGAGCTCGGCGATCTGCTGGAGGGTCGCCCCGATGTCCGCCGTCACCGTCGTCGTCATCGACTGGACCGAAACCGGCGCGTCCCCACCCACCGCGACCGACCCGACCTGGATCTTGCGGCTGTGGCGGCGTTCGGCGAGCTTGATCGGAACGTCGGGCATTCCGAGCGAAATCGCGGTCATGTTCTTGGCATCCCCAAGGCTGTGGAACAAGGTCCCGGCGTGGGCGGGCTCCGATCACCGAGGTTACGGCACCCCGCCCACGTCTCCGGCATCCGTCAGGAAAGCGTCACCGGATTGACGACGTCCGCCACGAGCACCAGTGCGGTGAAGCAGATGAAGATGCCCGCGACGACATAGGCGACCGGCATCAGTTTGGCCACGTCGAAGGGGCCCGGGTCCGGGCGCCGGGTCAGCTTGGCGAGCCTGCGGCGCAGGGACTCCCACAGCGCGCCGGCGATGTGACCGCCGTCGAGCGGGAGCAGGGGCAGCATGTTGAACAGGAAGAGCGACAGGTTCACGCCGGCGAGCAGGTTGATGAAGAAGGCGAGCGACTGGGTCGCGGGGATGTCGGAGGAGAAGATCTCCCCGCTGATCCGGGCGACACCGACCATGCCGACGGGCTGGTCCGGGGTGCGCTTGTCGCCCTGGAAGGCCGATCCCCAGAGCGCCGGGATCTTCGACGGGATGTCGCCGATGCCCTCGATGCTGTGCTTGGTCATGACCACCATGTAGTCGGCGGACTCCGACAGCGAGAGGGTCTGCACCTTGAAGTCCGGCGAGAAGCCGAGGAACCCCGCGGTCACGTACTTGTCGCGCACGTAGTTGCCGTCGCCGTCCCGCTGGACGACGGTGTTCTTGACGAGATCGGCGTCCAGCGTGAGGTTCTGACCGCCCCGGACGACCCCGATGGTGGCATGGCCGATCGTCTCGCGGATGTGGTCCGAGAGCTCGGACCACTTGGTGACCGGTTCTCCGTTGAAGGACACGATCCGGTCGCCGGCCAGCAGCCCGGCCGTCTTCGCGGGCGGCGGCTTGGCGCCCTTGGGACAGACGTCCGATTTCGCGGTCGCGGCGACCACGCACTCGCCGACACTGCTGACGGTGGTGGTCTCCTTCACCTGCCCGAGCCCCATCAGGGTGATCGCGAAGAGCACCACGGCCAGGATCAGGTTCATGAAGGGCCCGGCGAACATCACGATGACGCGCTTCCACGGCTTGCGCGTGTAGAACATCCGCGTCTCGTCGCCCGGCTGCAGCTCCTCGTACGCCGCCGAGCGGGCGTCTTCTATCATGCTGCGCCACGGCGAGGTGGAGCGTGCGGTGACCTTGCCGTCCGCACCGGGCGGGAACATGCCGATCATGCGGATGTAGCCGCCGAGCGGGATGGCCTTGATGCCGTACTCGGTCTCGCCCCGGTGCCGTGACCAGATCGTCGGGCCGAAGCCGACCATGTACTGCGGCACGCGGATCTTGAAGAGCTTGGCGGTGGAGAGATGGCCGAGCTCGTGCCAGGCGATGGAGATGAGCAGGCCGACGACGAAGATGACGATCCCGACGCCCCACATGAGTGCCGTCATACCCGTGCAGCCTCCGTAGCCAGTTCCCGTGCGCGGGCCCGTGCCCACGCTTCCGCCTCAAGGACGTCCTCGACGGTCAGTCGAGTTCCCGGATCCGGGTGGCCGTGTTCCTCGACCACCCGGGCGACGGTGTCCACGATCCCCGTGAAGGGCAGTCGGCCGGCGAGGAAGGCGTCGACGCATTCCTCGTTGGCCGCGTTGAACACCGCGGGTGCGGTGCCCCCGAGGCTACCTACATGTCGCGCCAAAGCCACTGCCGGGAACGCGTCGTCGTCGAGCGGAAAGAATTCCCACGTCGACGCCTTCGACCAGTCGCACCCGGGCGCGGCGTCCGGGACCCGCCGGGGCCAGCCGAGACCGAGGGCGATGGGCATCCGCATGTCGGGCGGGCTCGCCTGGGCGAGCGTCGAACCGTCGGCGAACTCCACCATCGAGTGAATGTACGACTGGGGGTGGACCACGACCTCGATCCGGTCGAAGGGGATGTCGAAGAGCAGATGCGCCTCGATCACCTCCAGGCCCTTGTTGACCAGGGTCGCGGAGTTGATCGTGACGACCGGCCCCATGGTCCAGGTCGGATGCGCGAGCGCGTCCTTCGGGGTGACGTCGGCGAGCTCCTCCTTGGTGCGGCCGCGGAACGGGCCGCCGGAGGCGGTGACGATCAGCTTGCGGACCTCCTCGCGGCTGCCGCCCATGAGCGCCTGGAAGAGCGCGGAGTGCTCGGAGTCCACCGGGATGATCTGGCCGGGCTTCGCGAGCGCCTTCACCAGCGGGCCGCCCACGATCAGCGACTCCTTGTTGGCGAGGATCAGCACCCGGCCGGCCTCGAGGGCGGCCAGCGTCGGGCGCAGCCCGATCGAACCGGTGATGCCGTTGAGGACCGAGTGGCACTCGCTCGCGGCGAGCCGGGTCGCGGCGTCGGGCCCCGCCAGGATCTCGGGCAGCGCCTCGCCGGCACCGAAGTGCCGGCCGAGCGCCTGCCGCAGCGGCTCGACGGCGGCCTCGTCCGCCACGGCCACGGTCCGTACCCGCAGCTGGTGGGCCTGCTCGGCGAGCAGCTCGATCCGGCCGCCGGCGGCGGACAGCGCCACCACCCGGAAGCGGTCGGGATTGCGCAGCACCACGTCGATGGCCTGGGTGCCGATCGATCCGGTGGAACCGAGGATCACGATGTCCCGGGGCCCGTCGGTCTCGGCGGCGGCCGCGAAATCGCGGTGATGCGGGTCTGCGAGGGAGTCCGTCATCCCCCCATTGTGGCCGCATCCCCTGTCGGAACCGACAGGGGATGCGGGTGGCGGGGTGCGTCGGCGGGTCGGGTCAGCGGATGGGGCGGTGGACGTTGTCGGTCGTGGCGGGGCCGGGCGTGGCGTCGGCGATCCACGGGCCTTCGCCGCTGGGGTCGACGATGCCGGCCTCCAGCCACGTGTAGGCGCCGCCGAGCACCCCGTCGACGACCTTGCGGTCCAGGTCGTCGGTGTTCGACCACAAGCGGTTGAAGAGCTCCTCGACCCGGATCCGGGACTGCCGGCAGAAGGCGTCGGCGAGCTGGTACGCGGCCCGGCCCTCCTCGCCGGACGAGCGCAGCATCTCGGCGCGTACGCAGGCGGCGCTCATCGCGAAGAGCTCCGCCCCGATGTCGACGATGCGGCCGAGGAAGCCCTGCTTCGTCTCCATCCGGCCCTGCCAGCGCGCCATCGCCATGAACGTGGAACGGGCGAGCTTGCGCGCGCTGCGCTCGGTGTACCGCAGGTGGGCGGCCAGGTCCGGATAGCCGTCCGGGTGGAACTCGGGGTAGGACGTCGGCAGTTGGCCGGGTCCGGCGACGAGCTTGGGGAGCCAGCGGGCGTAGAAGCCGCCGGCCCTCGCACCGGCCTTCGCCTTGTCGCCGAGGCTCTTCTCGGGGTCGATGAGGTCGCCCGCGACGGACAGGTGCGCGTCGACCGCCTCACGGGCGATCAGCAGGTGCATGATCTCCGTCGAACCCTCGAAGATGCGGTTGATGCGCAGGTCGCGCAGCACCTGCTCGGCGGGGACGGCACGCTCGCCGCGGGCGGCGAGGGACGCGGCGGTCTCGAAGCCGCGGCCGCCGCGGATCTGCACCAGTTCGTCAGCCATCAGGCAGCCCATCTCGCTGCCGTAGAGCTTGGCGAGGGCGGCCTCGATCCGGATGTCGTTGCGGTCCTCGTCGGCCATCTGTGACGAGAGGTCGACGACCGCCTCGAGGGCGAACGTGGTCGCCGCGATGAAGGCGATCTTCGAGCCGACCGCCTCGTGCTTCGCGATGGACTTGCCCCACTGCTCGCGCTCCAGGGACCATTCGCGGGCGATCTTCAAGCACCACTTGCCGGCGCCGACGCACATCGCGGGCAGCGACAGGCGGCCGGTGTTGAGGGTGGTCAGGGCGATCTTGAGGCCGGCGCCCTCGGGGCCGATGCGGTTGCCGGCGGGGACGGTGACCTGGTGGAACCGGGTGACGCCGTTCTCCAGACCGCGCAGCCCCATGAACGCGTTGCGGTGCTCGACGGTGACACCCTCGGAGGCTGCCTCGACGACGAAGGCGGTGATGCCGCCCTTGTGCCCCTCCGACTTCGGCACCCGGGCCATCACGACCAGCAGGTCGGCGACGACGCCGTTGGTCGTCCAGAGCTTGACGCCGTCCAGGACGTAGGCGGAGCCGTCCGCGGTGGGCACCGCGCTGGTCGCCAGCCGGGCCGGGTCCGAGCCGACATCGGGCTCGGTGAGCAGGAAGGCGCTGATGTCGGTGCGCGCGCAGCGCGGGAGGAAGGCTTCCTTCTGCTCCGCGGTGCCGAACATCTTGAGCGGCTGCGGGACGCCGATGGACTGGTGCGCGGAGAGCAGCGCGCCGATCGCGGCGTTGGCGGAGCCCACGAGCGCGAGGGCCTTGTTGTAGTACACCTGCGTCAGGCCCAGGCCGCCGTACTTCGTGTCGATCTTCATGCCGAGGGCACCGAGCTCCTTGAGCCCGTTGATGACCTCGTCGGGGATCTGCGCGTCGCGTTCGATCAGCGCCGTGTCAATCTTCGTCTCGCAGAAGTGCTGGAGCCTGGCGAGGAATTCCTCACCGCGCTGGACGTCGCCGGGCGCCGGCTGGGGATGTGGGTGGATCAGATCGAGCCTGAAGCGTCCCAGGAACAGCTCCTTGGCGAAGCTGGGCTTCCGCCAGTCCTGTTCGCGGGCGGCCTCGGCCACCTGCCGGGCCTCGCGCTCAGAAACGTTGTGTGCGGATGGTGCGGTCAAGAGGGCTCACCTCGCCGCGGAGTCGGGATGTACGGACGCGGTCGGCCACCCGGGCATCCGGCCGCCGAACTACCGGGGTCGCCGAGTTACCGATCGGTTCTACTTGCCCGTATCTACCCCAATTCCCGTGCCTCCACCACCCCCCGAACAGCACGGACCGGGCGCACGGCCCCCTCCGCTCACCCGATCGGGTGACGGACCAATCCGGCTCACGCACCGCTCCGAATGCCCCGTGTGACAAGGAACTGGAAGCGCGAGCTGCTGCTCGGCGCGGTAAGCGGAGAACTGGCGGCAGCCGTCTCGCTCGCCGCCGCCGAGCTGGTGGCCATCGCCGTCGGACCGCAGGCATCGCCGGTGACGGCGATCGGCGGAACGGCGATCGACGCGACTCCGGTGGAGGTCAAGAACTGGGCGATCCGGCACTTCGGCACCTCCGACAAGCTGGTGCTGCAGTTGGGCATCGTGGCGACGCTGGCGCTGTTCGCGGCGGTCGTCGGCGTGATCGCCGTGCGCCACCGGCCGGCGGGCGTCATCGGCGTGGCGCTCTTCGGGGTGGTCGGCGCGGTGGCGGCGGTCCGGCGGCCGGTCGGTGTGTGGACGGACGCGTTCCCCTCGCTCGTCGGCGCACTGGCCGGCGCGGCGGTCCTCTGGCTGCTGGCCGGCCGGATCCGTGGGCGGGGCGCACCCGTCCAGGACGACGCCGGAGGTCCCGGGGAACCGGCCGGCGCCTTCGACCGGCGCGGGTTCCTGATCGCCGCGTCCGCGGCGGCCGCGTTCTCCGCCGTCGGCGGCACCGTCGGCCGGCGGCTGAACACCAACAACGCTGCGGCGGTCGCCTCCCGTGACGCCGTCAGACTGCCCGCCCCGCTGTCGGCGGCGGGGCGGGTGCCTGCGGGCACCGACCTGCGGATCCCCGGCATGATGCCCTTCACGACGCCCAACGCGTCCTTCTACCGGGTGGACACCGCACTCACCGTTCCGCAGGTGAACGCCGATACCTGGCGGCTGCGGATCCACGGAAAGGGCGTCAGCAAGCCGCTGGAGTTCACCTATCAGGACCTGCTGCGGCGGCCGCTGGTCGAGCGGGACATCACGTTGACCTGTGTGTCCAACGAGGTCGGCGGCCCCTACGTCGGCAACGCCCGGTGGATCGGGGTGCCGCTCGCAGCCCTCCTCAAGGAGGCCGGCGTCCGGCCGCCTTCCGCCGGCGGTCCCGCCGATCAGCTGGTGGCGCGCTCGGTGGACGGGATGACGCTCGGCAGCCCGGTCGAGACCGTGCTCGACGGCCGGGACGCGATGCTCGCGGTCGGGATGAACGGCGAGCCGCTGCCGTTCACCCACGGCTTCCCGGTCCGGATGCTCGTCCCGGGCCTCTACGGCTACGTGTCGGCCTGCAAATGGCTGACCGACCTGGAACTGACCACCTTCGCCGACTACGACGCCTACTGGGTCCGGCGCAGCTGGTCCCCGCGGGCCCCCATCAAGACGTCGTCCCGGATCGACACCCCCCGGCCCTTCGCCTCGCTGAAGGCGGGCCCCGTGCCCGTCGCGGGCGTCGCGTGGGCCCAGCACCGTGGTGTCGACAAGGTCGAGGTGCGGATCGACGGCGGTGAGTGGCTGGCCGCCCGGCCCGCCACGGAGGACACCGCCGACACCTGGCGCCAGTGGTCCTACCCCTGGGACGCCAAGCCCGGTTCGCACCGCATCGAGGTCCGCGCGACGGACCGCACCGGCCAGACCCAGACCGAGGACCGCCAGGGCACCGTGCCCAACGGCTCCACGGGCTGGCACTCGGTGGTGGTCACCGTGGAGTGAGCTCCGCGCGCCACGTCACCGGCACCCCCATCCGCACCACATCGCAACACCACCCGGTCCCACCGGGCACCCTCAAGAGGAGATCTGTCATGTACACCACCAACCGCATCCGTCGCGTCGCCCTCGTCTCGGCCGCCGCGGCCGTCCTCGCCGTCACCGCTTCCGCCTGTTCCGACAGCGGCAGCGACAAGAGCAACGCCGCGAACACCACCACGGCCGCGCCGCCCCCCGCGTCCTCCTCGTCCGCCGCGGGCGGCACGACGAACGCGTCCGCGCCCTTCGGCCCGGCCTGCGCCGGCGTGCCGAAGGACGGCGAGGGCAGCTTCGACGGCATGGCGAAGGACCCGGTGGCCACCGCCGCCTCGCACAACCCGGCGCTGTCCACCCTGGTGACCGCGGTGACGAAGGCGGGTCTCGTCGACACCCTCAACAGCGCGTCGAACATCACGGTCTTCGCGCCGACCAACGACGCGTTCGCCAAGATCCCGAAGGCCGACCTGGACAAGGTGCTGAACGACAAGGCGACGCTCACCAAGATCCTGACCTACCACGTCGTGGGCCAGCCCATCACCCCGAACCAGCTCGCCAGCGGTACGTTCCCCACGCTGGAGAAGCAGTCCGTCACCACCAAGGGCTCCGGCGAGTCCTACATGGTCAACGACACCGCTAACGTGGTCTGCGGCAACGTCAAGACCGCCAACGCCAACGTCTACATCATCGACACCGTTCTGATGCCGCCGGCCGCCTGACCGAAGCGACCAATCCACCGGGGCCCCGGCTACGAACCAGTGGTGTGACGACCATTGCTCGGAGGTGCGCATGCACGCGGTAGCCCGCGACCACGGACCCATGGCGCCGGGCCCCGGAAGCCTGGAGACCCTGCTCGAACGGGTCTCCAGGGGCGACAAGGACGCGTTCGACGGCGTCTACACGGCCGTTGCCGGCTCCGTGCTCGGCCTGGCCCACCGCGTGCTGCGCGATCCCGCGCAGTCCGAGGAGGTCGCCCAGGAGGTACTGATCGAGGTGTGGCGCAGCGCCGCCCGCTTCGACGCCGGCCGGGGCAGCGCCATGGCCTGGATCATGACGCTCGCCCACCGCCGGGCCGTCGACCGGGTGCGCTCGGCACAGGCCTCGTCCGACCGGGAGCATCGGGCCGCGGTCCGCGACCACACCCCGGCCTTCGACGAGGTGTCGGAGCAGGTCGAGCGGCGGCTGGAGCGCGAACAGGTGCGACGCTGCCTGGAGCAGCTCACCGAACTCCAACGCGAGTCGGTGAACCTGGCCTACTACCGGGGATACACCTACCGGGAGACCGCCGACGTGCTGGGAACGGCGCTCGGCACCGTCAAGACCCGTCTGCGGGACGGGCTCATTCGCCTGCGGGACTGCTTGGGGGTGACGTCGTGACCGACTCCGCCGATCTGCACACACTGACTGGCGCCTACGCACTGGACGCCCTCTCGCCCGCCGAGGCGGACGAGTTCTCCCGGCATCTCGCCGAGTGCTTCGCCTGCGCCCAGGAGGTGCGGGAGCTGCGGGAGACCGCGACCCGGCTGGCCTTCGCGGTGGCCCAGGTGCCGCCGCCGGGGCTGCGGGAGCGCGTCATGTGGGCGCTGCCCGAGGTGCGGCAGCTGCCGCCGCTGGTCGTCGAACCCGTCGTGGTGCCGCTGCGCGGCCCGCGATGGCGCCAACGACTGCCGGCACTGGCCGCCGCGGCCTGTCTGGCGCTCGCCGTCGGCGCCGGTGTCTGGGCCGTCCAGGCCCAGCGGGACGCCGACCGGGCACGGGACGGGAGCGTTCAGGCCGAACAGCGAGCCTCCGACCTGGAGACGCTGATGGCCGCGCCCGACGCCACGCTGCGGACCGGCTCGATGCGGGGCGGCGGCGGGGCGACGGTGGTCGCCTCCGAGCGGCTCGGGCGGGCGGCGTTCGTCTACCACGACCTGCCTCCGCTGGCCGCTTCCCAGGTTTATCAGCTCTGGTACAGCCAGAACGGCTCGATGGTCCCGGCCGGGCTCGTCACGCAGGGCCGCAGCGACGGCACCCAGATCCTGGCGGGTGGCCCGAGCGGCTCCGACGCGGTCGGGGTGACGGTCGAACCGGCCGGCGGCTCACGGACCCCGTCGGGTCCGCCGGTCATGGTCGTACCGATCACTTCCTGACCGGATTCCGGGCCGGGTCCTCGCGCGAAGGCGCCGGGCCCGGCCCGGACGCGCGTCCGGGCAGAAAAAAACCCGGCCGGGGCGCACCGCACATGCGCCCCGGCCGGTGGAGGGTGGTCGGGCAGTCCGTCGGTCCCGGAGGTCCGGGCTCAGAGGTCCAGGCCGGTCAGCACGAGGACCCGCTCGTAGGTGTAGTCGGCCATCGCGTACGAGACGCCCTCACGGCCGACACCGGAGTCCTTCACGCCGCCGTACGGCATCTGGTCGGCACGGTACGAGGGCGCGTCACCGATGATCACGCCGCCGACCTCCAGCTCACGGTGGGCGCGAAACGCGGTCTGCAGGTCGTGCGTGAACACACCGGTCTGCAGGCCGTAGTTCGAGTCGTTGACGGCCGCGAACGCCTCGTCCGCGCCGTCGGCCTTCTGCAGCGACAGGACCGGGCCGAAGACCTCGGCGGTGGCGAGGATCGCGTCCGCGGGGATCCCGGTGAGCACGGTCGGGGCGTACGAGGCACCCTCGCGGGTGCCGCCGGTGAGCAGCTTGGCGCCCTTGGCGACCGCGTCGTCGACCCAGGACTCGACGCGCTTCGCGGCGTTCTCGTCGACCAGCGGGCCCACGTCGGTGGCGTCGTCGGACGGGTCACCGGTGACCTGGGCCGCGACCTTGGCGACGACCTTCTCGGCGAGCACGTCGAACACCGACGCGTCGGCGATCACCCGCTGCACCGAGATGCAGGACTGGCCGCCCTGGTAGTTGGCGAAGGTGGCGATACGGGTGGCCGCCCACTCCAGGTCCTCCTCGGAGGACCAGTCGGCGAGGACCACGGCCGCGGCGTTGCCGCCCAGTTCGAGGGTGGTGTGCTTGCGCGGCACCGAATCCATGATCTGGTAGCCGACCTTGTCGGAACCGGTGAAGGAGATCACCGGCAGCCGCTTGTCCTGCACCAGGGCAGGCATCCGGTCGTTGGGGACCGGCAGGACGCTCCAGGAACCGGCCGGCAGGCCGGTCTCGGCGAGGATCTCGCCCAGCACCAGGGCCGACAGCGGGGTCGCCGGGGCGGGCTTGAGGATGATCGGCGCGCCGACCGCGATCGCCGGGGCGACCTTGTGGGCGACGAGGTTCAGCGGGAAGTTGAAGGGCGCGATACCGAGCACCGCACCGCGCGGGAAGCGCCGGGTCAGCGCCAGGCGGCCGACGCCGCCGGCGTCGGTGTCCAGGCGCTGCGCCTCGCCGCTGTTGAAGCGGCGGGCCTCCTCCGAAGCCCAGCGGAACACCGACACGGCCCGGCCGACCTCACCGCGGGCCCACTTGATCGGCTTGCCGTTCTCGGCGGTGATCAGCCGGGCGATCTCCTCGGTGCGCTCCGCGAGCCGCTTGGCGACGAGGTCGAGCGCGGCCGACCGCACAGGGGCCGGGGTCGCGGCGAACTCGGCCTGTCCGGCCTCGGCGGCCGCGACGGCCTCTTCGACCTGGGCCTCGGTGGGAACGCTGACCGTGCCGACGACGCGGCCGTCCCACGAGTTGGTGACGTCGAAGCTGTCCTCGCCGGTCGCCTTGCGGCCGGCGAGCCAGAATGCGGTGGGGGTGCTCACAGCGGCCCGGCCCTTCCGATGGGGTGGTGATCGATCACGTGCGTCCACCGTAGGCCGGGCAGGGCGCGGGGCCTTTTGTCCACCGCGGAGCATCATCCGCGGCGGGTACTCCGATCTGTCACTCTCCGGGCGGCAGGGCCTTCATCGCCAGCCACAGCTCCATCCGGACGTCCGGATCGTCCAGCGAGCGGCCGAGGATCTCCTCCACCCGGCGCAGCCGGTAGCGCAGGGTGTGCCGGTGGACGCCGAGGTCGGAGGCGGCCGCGTCCCACTGGCCGTGCCGTGCGAGCCACGCCTGGAGGGAGGCGACGAGGTCGCCGCGGCTGGTCGCGTCGTGCTCGCGCAGCGGGCGCAGCAGCCCCTCGGCGAACGCCCGGACCGCGTCGTCGCCGAGCAGCGGGAGAACCGATCCTGCACCGACCTCGCCGTGCTCGACCAGGTTGCGGCCGCGGCGCAGCGCGACGGCCAGCGCCCGTTCCGCCTGCCGGTGGGCGGCCGGCAGCTCCGCCACCGGGACCGCGGCGGACAGCCCGGCGGCCAGCGCGTCGTCGGTCTCGGCGAAGTCGGTGCAGGCCTTCAGTACGGCCGAGTCCTCGGCGGCGAGCACCACCAGCCGGGAACCCTCGCGGACGGCGATGACCGGCTCGCCCGACCGGGCGCCGGCGGCCTCGGCACGCTCGGACAGCAGTGCCACCGAGTCCAGGGCCGCCGCCGGGCGGCCGGTGCGGGGAGCGGGCCGGTCGGGCTGGGCCGCCTGAACGGGCTTCGCCGCCTTCGCCGCCTTGGCTGCCTTGGCGGGAACTTCGGCGGGCTCCACGACGAGCAGCCGCACCTGCCCGGCCAGCAGGTCGCCGTAGAGCCGGCCCGCGACGGTACGGGCGTGCTCGCTCTCCCCCGTCAGCAGCATCCGCAGCACGGCCGCCGAGAGCCGCTGCTCGGTGTCCTGCAGCGCCCTCGACTGCTCCAGCGACAGCGTGAGCAGGGCGACGGCGGCGTGCACGACATAGCGGGCGGGGGTGTCGAGGCGCTCCTCGGTGCCGACGGCGAGATAGCCGCGCGCTCGGCGGGCGGTGCCCAGCGACTGCAGTTCGACCCGGTCCTCGGTGCCCGCGGGACCCGCCACGGCCGCGCTGGCGGGCGCCGGCTTGTCCCGCAGCCGGTCGATCTCGCCGGTCAGCCGGGCGGCACGGCGGCCCGCCCAATCGGGAGCGACGGCGAGCACCGCACCGGAGGCGTCGTAGAGCGCGGCCCAGCCGTTGAGGTGGTGCGCGAGCCGGCCGAGCAGCGCGGAGGTGCCGTCCGGGGCGAGGGCCGCGCGGGTCAGATCGCGCTGGGCCTCGAAGCCTGCGGTGACGGCCTGGTACTGGTCGGCCGCGACCGCCGCCGACACGGCCTTGCTGATCGCGATGAACGGCGTACGGCGCGGCACTTCGAGGAGCGGCAGGTCGAGCTCCGCCGCCGCGTCCACCAGCGCGGACGGCACGGTGTCATGCCCCACGCCGACGCCGAAGCCGAGCCCGACCACCCCGGCGTCCGCCAGTCGCCGCACGTAGGCGCGCAGGCTGCCCGGGTCGTCGACGTCCAGCTTGAGACCGGTGGTGAGCAGCAGCTCGCCGCCTTCGAGATACGGTCCCGGGTCGTCCAGCTCGCTGGTGTGCACCCAGCGCACGGTGGCGTCCAGGTGGTCACCGCCGGCGAGGACCGCGAGCTTGAGCGCCGAGTGGTGGACGAGCGAGGCGAGGGTGAGGGGCATGACGCGCTGTCGCCTCCGGCGGGGGGTCTCCGACGGCGCCGGCGGGGTCGCGGTGACCCGCCGGACCCGCAGGACCCGAGGACTCATGGTTTTTGGCCGACCGGTAGTGGTGACCGGTTCCGATTCTGCCTCACCGTCCAGATTCCGGCACCGGACGTCCGATAACAGGTATGGGTCGAACCGCGGCGGTCACGCGCGGAGGTCGACCAGTATCGGCGGGGCGTGCTCACCGTCGGTGGCGGTGAGCGAGACGACGGCGTGTCCGGCCGGCACCGAATGGGCCAGCTCGGACGCGGACCAGCGCTCCCGCTCGACACTGCGCACCGTGACCGATTCGGTGGTGACCGCCTCCCCGGTGAACAGCCGCCGCACCCCGCGGTTGAGGCGGCGCAGCGTGCCGCCGGACTGGTCGGGTGTGCGCGTCACATCTCGGGTCTCCACCCAGGTGGTGCCCCACGCCTCGGCGAAGCGCTTCCCGTCCCAGGTGGTGATCCCGGCCAGCGCCATCCGGCAGCCGACCGCGCCGAGCAGCGCGGTGCGCAGCGCCTCGGGGACGTCGTCGAGCGTCCGCAGCGCGAGCACCGCCCCCGCGTTGGCGGACCGCAGCCGCTGCAGTCCGCGCACCGACTCGCCGGTGATGGTGTGCGCGGCGTCGTCGAGGACCAGGCAGGCGAAGAGCGACCGGTCGCGGCGGCCGGTGACGGCCGCGGTGAACTGGGCCAGCACGAGCCGGGCGAGGATCCGCGACGCCTCGGCGTGGCCGCGTTCCGGCAGGTCGATCCTGACCCGCAGCGGGTGCTCCAGGGTGTGCATGGAGAACGGCCGGGTCCGGCCGGTGACGTCGAAGAACCCCGCGAAGGCCGGCCGGTCGAGGAGCGCGATCCGGTCGGCGAGCAGGGTGCCGATGTCGTCGGGCCGCTCCGCCTGGCGCTGCCGGGCCTCCAGTTCGCGGACCGGCCCCGGCTCCCCGGCCAGGTCCAGCGCATCGCGCAGCGCGGCGAAGGCGTGCGGGATGCCGTCGAGCAGCTCGCGCAGTTCGGTGACGGCGGGGAACCGTCCGTGGGCCGCCCGGTACGGGCCGAGCAGTTGGGAGAGCGCGGTGGCGGCCCGCCGGATGTCGGCCTCGTGCGTGGGCCCGTCGTCGATGAGCGCCTCGGCGAGGGTGCTCCCTGCCGCGTCCGGGTCCGGGTTGCCGCCGTACAGGTCCAGGTCGTAGCGCGAGGAGGGGTCGCCGAGCGAGATCACCACGTCGAAGGCGTCCGCCGGTCCCAGGTCGGTGCCCGCGGAGCCCACGGCGATGACCGCGGCGCTGCCGGACAGCGCCTGCAGGCACAGCGACTCGACGACCGGCCGGACCAGCTGCCGGGTCTTCCCGGAGCCGGGCGGGCCGACGGCGACCAGCCCGGTGCCGAGCAGCGAGGGGTCGAGCGCCAGCCCCGCGCCCCGGTGCCGGTACGGATTGCGGGCCTCGGCCGGTGCCAGGCCGATCCGCACCTGGCCGCCGAGCAGGTCGTGCGGCGCCGAGCGGAACGGCAGGTCGCGCGCGCCGGAGGGGTGCAGGCAGGCCGCGGCGCCCTGCCGCAGCACGGTGTCGACGAAGGCGTCGATCTGCCGCGGCTCCGCCCGCACCGCCGTCCAGGCGCGCTGGATCCGCGTGTAGTCGACGTCGTTCATCCGCCCACCGCGGATCTCGGCCGCGAGCCGGTCCGCCACCGCGTGCTGGCCGGCGGCCCGCAGCTCGGGCCACTGGACGGGGTCGTCCTCGACGGGCTGCCCGTCGGGCCGCGCCCCCGGGTGCGCCGGCTCGTCCCACAGCCGGCCCAGGGCGGGCGCGGCGTACCGGCGCCAGACCTCGGGCCAGTGGCCGGCCCGGCCGAACACATAGGCCAGCAGGCCGACCCAGATCAGGTAGTACGTGTTGGACGCGACCGTGTAGGCCACGCGGTCACCGGTGTACGCCCAGGTGTCCGGGATCAGCCAGAACATCGGCTTGAGCCAGAGGCTGCCGAAGTAGTTCCACAGCAGCGACCAGACCATCAGCCCGCACAGCAGGGCCAGCAGCGCGCCGCCGATCAGCCGCCGTCCGGCGAGCCGGCCCGGATCCTCCGGCGGACGGGGCACGTGCCCGTACGCGAAGATCCCCGGGGCGTCGTGGTGGCGCGGTGTGCGCAGCCAGGTCTCCAGCGCCGACACCGGTGGCGCCTGCGGCATCGGCGGCGGCCCCGCCGGCCTCGGCACCGGGGTCGCGGGCGCGGCCTTCCGGAATCCCTGCGTACCCTCGATATCCACTACCGGCCGCCCCTCAGCCTCGTCGCCAGCGACGGAACTCAATGTAGTGGAGCGGACACCGGTCCATAAGGATCATGGCGCTTCGCGAGGCGCGGGTGCCGAAATCGCCTGCCGGGACTACGGTCTGCCGGGAAGCGGACTGTCCGCCGTGTCGAATGGCCACCCGCCACTGCGCCCTATCGGAGTAAGCGGGTCCGCGCGGCCCCCGCTTAGCCTGCGGGAAAAGCCCGTGGACATATAAGAGGAGTACGCCCGCCATGACCGAACTGTCCCAGGAGCGCCGGCTCGTCACCTCGATCCCCGGCCCGAAGTCGCAGGAGCTGATGGCCCGCAAGGTCGCGGCGGTCCCCAGCGGCATCGGCGTCACCCTCCCCGTCTTCGTGACGCGCGCCGGCGGCGGCGTGCTGGAGGACGTGGACGGCAACTCGCTCATCGACTTCGGTTCCGGCATCGCGGTGACCTCGGTCGGCAACAGCGCCGAGGCCGTGGTGCGGCGGGCGACCGCGCAGCTCGCGGACTTCACCCACACCTGTTTCATGGTGACCCCGTACGAGGGGTACGTCGAGGTCGCCGAGCAGCTCAACGAGCTGACCCCGGGCGACCACGAGAAGCGCACCGCGCTGTTCAACTCCGGTGCCGAGGCCGTCGAGAACGCGGTGAAGATCGCCCGCTCGTACACCAAGCGCACCGCGGTCGTCGTCTTCGACCACGGCTACCACGGCCGCACCAACCTGACGATGGCCCTCACCGCCAAGAACATGCCGTACAAGGAGGGCTTCGGGCCGTTCGCGCCCGAGGTCTACCGCGTACCGCTCGCGTACGGCTACCGCTGGCTGTCCGGCGCCGAGAACTGCGCCGAGGAGGCCGCGGCCCAGGCGATCGACATGATCACCAAGCAGGTCGGCGCCGAGAACGTCGCCGCGATCGTGATCGAGCCGATCGCGGGCGAGGGCGGATTCATCGAGCCCGCCAAGGGCTTCCTGCCGAAGATCGCCGAGTTCGCGAAGGCGAACGGCATCGTCTTCGTCGCGGACGAGATCCAGACCGGCTTCTGCCGCACCGGCCAGTGGTTCGCCTGTGACGACGAGGGCATCGTCCCGGACCTGATCACCACCGCCAAGGGCATCGCGGGCGGCCTGCCGCTCGCCGCCGTCACGGGCCGCGCCGAGATCATGGACGCCGCGCACCCGGGCGGCCTCGGCGGCACCTACGGCGGCAACCCGGTGGCCTGCGCCGCGGCGCTCGGCGCGATCGAGACCATGAAGGAGCTCGACCTCAACGCCAGGGCGCGGCGCATCGAGGAGGTCATGAAGGGCCGACTGCACGCGATGCAGGAGAAGTTCGCCGTGATCGGTGAAGTACGCGGCCGCGGCGGCATGATCGCCGTCGAGCTGGTGGAGCCGGGCACCAAGACCCCCGACGCCACGACGACCGCCGCCCTGGCGAAGGCCTGCCACGCCGCGGGCCTGGTCGTTCTGACCTGCGGCACCTACGGCAACGTGCTGCGTTTCCTGCCGCCGCTGGTTATCGGCGAAGATCTCCTGAACGAGGGCCTGGACATCATCGAGGAGGCCTTCACCCGGGTGTGATTCCCGGTGTAACTCTGGGTAAGGGGGCGGCATCGGTGAAGAAGGTGTGCGGGCCTGATGGCGGAGGGGTAATCGCCCGCCCGGGAGCGTCGTCGGTGACGTACGGTTTCGGCAGATACACCGCACCACCCCGCTCGTGGGAGACCACGGGCGACACCGCGTCGGCGACCCCCCATTGCCGGCACAGCAGTGCCCTCGCGCACAAAGGCGTCGGAACCAAGCGTTCCGGCACTCTTCGCCGATCGATCGACCGTTCGTCCCAAACCCCCCGGGACGAGCGGCACGGAGATCGCCCCGGCCGCCTCGGAACTCTCCCCCCTGTTCCGGGGCGGCCGACTTCTGCCCTGAACCTGATCCTGGCCGTCAGCCTGACGCTCTTCGCGCTGATCACCTGGCAGGTCGTCGTCGAGGGCCCGTTGGTCGACACCGACTGGTGGCTGCTGCGCCACGTCCAGCACGCTGCCGCGCACCACCGGAATCTGCACGGTGCCGGGCAGTTCTTCTGCGACCTCGGCAACGCGCAGATCGCGGTGCCGCTGCTCGCGGCCGCCATCTGCGGTACCGCGTGGCGGAGTCGCCGGGCCGGGCTGTCCCTCTGGTGGGCGCGCCCGCTGGCCGCGGCGCTGGCCATGGCCGCCGTGCCGCTGATCGTCGGCGTCGTCAAGACGGCCGTCGCCCGCCCCTCCCCCGGCCACCGCCGCCTCGGCCCCGGCTCCTACCCGGGCTTCTTCCCGTCCGGGCACACGGCGTCGGCGTCGGTCGCCATCGGCGCCGCCGCCCTCCTCGTCCTCCCGCTCCTGCAGAGCGCTGCGCTCCGCAGGCTGCTCGCCGCCGCGGTCCTGCTGGTGCTGGGCGCCGTCGGCGTGTCCCTGGTGTGGTGCGGATACCACTGGCCACTGGACGTCCTGGGCAGCTGGTGCCTGTGCGCGGCGCTGCTGTCGGGGGTGGCCATGACCCCGGCGGCCGGGCCCGCCGACAGCGGCGCCGGGCCGGTCCGCGGTACGGACCGGCCCGGCGCGGACGGTGCGGGTGTCAGCTGTTCGTCGGGAAGCCCAGGTTGATGCCGCCGTGGCTGGGATCCAGCCAGCGCTGCGTCACCGCCTTGCCGCGGGTGAAGAACTTGACGCCGTCCTCGCCGTACGCGTGCGTGTCGCCGAAGAGCGAGCTCTTCCAGCCGCCGAACGAGTAGTAGGCGACGGGGACCGGGATCGGCACGTTGATGCCGACCATGCCGACCTCGACCTCGTACTGGAAGCGGCGGGCCGCGCCCCCGTCGTTGGTGAAGATGGCGGTGCCGTTGCCGTACGGGCTGCTGTTGATGAGCTCCAGGCCCTCGTCGTACGAGTCGACCCGCACCACGGACAGCACCGGGCCGAAGATCTCGTCGTCGTACACGGACATGCCCGGCTTGACGTTGTCGAAGATGGTCGGGCCGAGCCAGAAGCCGTCGGCGGTGCCCTCTCCGGAGATCGCGTGCTTGCGGCCGTCGACGGTGAGGGTGGCGCCGTCGGCGACCCCCGCGTCGAGGTAGGAGGTGACCTTGTCGCGGTGCACGCCGGTGACCAGCGGGCCCATCTCGGAGTCGCCGTTGCAGCCGGGCCCGACCTTCAGACCGGCGATCCGCGTCTTGATCTTCTCGACGAGCTCGTCACCGACCGGGTCGACCGCGACGAGGACGGAGATGGCCATGCAGCGCTCGCCGGCCGCGCCGAACCCGGCGTTGACGGCGGCGTCGGCCGCGAGGTCGAGGTCCGCGTCGGGCAGCACCAGCATGTGGTTCTTCGCGCCGCCGAGCGCCTGGACACGCTTGCCGTAGCTGGTGCCGGTCTCGTAGACGTAGCGGGCGATCGGCGTGGAGCCGACGAAGGAGACGGCCTTGACGTCGGGGTGCTCCAGCAGGCGGTCGACGGAGACCTTGTCACCGTGCACGACGTTGAAGACGCCGTCCGGCAGACCGGCCTCCTTCCACAGCTCCGCGATGAAGTTCGCGGCCGAGGGGTCCTTCTCCGAGGGCTTGAGGACCACCGTGTTGCCCGCGGCGATGGCGATGGGGAAGAACCACATCGGCACCATGGCCGGGAAGTTGAACGGGGAGATGATCGCCACCGGGCCGAGCGGCTGGCGGATCGAGTAGACGTCGACGCCGGTCGAGGCCTGCTCGGTGAAGCCGCCCTTCGTCAGCTGCGGGATGCCGCACGCGTACTCGACGACCTCGATGCCGCGGGCGATCTCGCCCAGCGCGTCCGAGTGCACCTTGCCGTGCTCGGAGACGATGATCGAGGCCAGCTCGTCACGGCGGGAGTTGAGCAGTTCACGGAAGGCGAAGAGGACCTGGCTGCGCTTGGCGACGGACGCGCCGCGCCAGCCGTGGAACGCTTCGACGGCGGCGCTGACGGCCTGGTCGACCTCACGGATCGACGCGAAGTCCACCTGTCCGGTGACCGCCCCGGTGGCCGGGTCGTACACATCGCCGCGCCGCTCCGCGGTACCGGTCCATGCCTGGCCGGCGATCCAGTGGGTGATGTTCTTGGTGGACACGGGGGGACCCTTCTCTCGTAAGCCTGCCACCAGTCTCGCGAGCGCGTGGCGGGGCGTACAAGCGGCAACGTGTCGGCGGCGCGTCGCGGGGCCTTACAGACCGTCGGACGGCGGGGGCCCGCCGACGGATCTCCGGACCGGTTCCGGGGGGAACCGAGGCGGAATCCGGGGGGCCGGGGGGCGGGGGGATCCGTTCGGTCAGCCGTCGCCCGCGAGCTGCGCGACGGCCTCGTGCATCGCCAGTTCAAGGATCACCGGGTCGGTGAGGTGCCCGGTGCCGTCCGGCGGAATGAGCCAGCGGACGCCGCCGGTGGCCCGGCCGGGGTAGGGGACGACGATCCAGGTGCCGCGGCCCGCGCCGCGCACGCCGGTGGCGATCCAGCGCGCGGCCGTTCCGGGGGGTACGAAGAACCCCATGCGGGAGTCCCCGAAGTCGGACAGGACCGGCCCCGGCCGGTCCACGAGCCGGGTGAGCACGTCCAGGGTCGGGTAGCCCAGCTCTCCCGTCAGGATCAGAACATCCCAGAGCCTGCCGGCGGGCAGCAACGCGACCCCCAAGGGGCTCCGTTCCCAGTCCCACCGGCAGCCCTCTGGATCAGGTGCCGCGGATACCAGCCATTCGACCGCACTCCTAGCACCGGAGCTGCCCATGCCGATCCCTCCGTTTCCGTGAAACTGATGGTGCTGACACGGAAGAGAGCGCAGGACGGGCGGATTATTACGCGGGTTCTGCTACTGATTGGTAGCGAGTCGGCTCACGGCGTGCGGGTGGGGTGCGCCCGGGGGCGCGCGGCGCACCTCCGCACCGACCGCTCGGTCTAGCTGTCGAAGCCCAGTCCCGCCTTGTCCATCGCCTTCAGCCACAGGTTGCGCCGTCCGCCGTTGCGGTCGGCGCGGTCCAGGGACCACTTGGTGAGGCCGATCCCGACCGAGGTGAACGGCTCGGGCGGGAACGGCATCGGCTTGCTGCGGACCATCTTCAGCTCGGTGCGTTCGGTGTGTTCGCCGGAGAGCAGGTCGAGCATGACGTCCGCGCCGAACCGGGTGGCACCGACACCGAGGCCGGTGTACCCCGCCGCGTAGGACACCTTTCCGCCATGGGCGGTTCCGAAGAACGCCGAGAAGCGGGAGCAGGTGTCGATCGCGCCACCCCACGTATGGGTGAAGCGCACGCCCTCCAGCTGCGGGAAGCACCGGAAGAAGTGCCGCGCGAGCTTGAGGTTGGTCTCCGGGCGCTGGTCGCGCTCGGCGGAGAGCCGGCCGCCGTAGGGGTAGATGGCGTCGTAGCCGCCCCACAGGATCCGGTTGTCGGCCGAGAGCCGGAAGTAGTGGAACTGGTTGGCGCTGTCGCCGAGCCCCTGGCGGTTCTTCCAGCCGATGGACGCGAGCTGCTCATCGGTGAGCGGCTCCGTCATCAGCGCGTAGTCGTACACCGGGACGATGTACGGGCGGACCCGCTTGACCAGCGACGGGAACACGTTCGTGCCCAGGGCGACCTGGCGGGCGAAGATCCGGCCGTACGGGGTGCGCACCGCCATGCCGGCGCCGTTCGCGGTGAGCGCGGTGGCACGGGTGTGCTCGTGGATGCGGACACCCAGCCCGAGGCAGGCGCGCTTGAGGCCCCAGGCGAGCTTGGCCGGGTGCACCATCGCGACGCCGGTGCGGTCCCACAGCCCGCCGAGGAACGTCGGTGAGTCGACCTCGGCGCGCACCTGGTCGCGGTCGAGCAGCTCCAGCGCGACGCCGTGCTCCAGCGCCTGCCCGGCGGCCTCGTGCAACTCCTCGAGCTGGTGCGGCTCGGTGGCCACGTCGAGCTCACCGGTGCGCTCGAACTCGCAGTCCAGGGAGTAGCGGGCGACCGCCGCCTCGATCGCGTCGAGGTTGCGGTTGCCCAGTTCCTCCAGTTGCGCGAACTCGTCGGGCCAGCGGGTGAGGCCGTTGAACAGGCCGTGGGTGAGGCTGGCGGCGCAGAAGCCGCCGTTGCGCCCGGAGGCGGCCCAGCCGATCTCGTTGCCCTCGATCAGCACCACGTCGCGCGACGGGTCGCGCTCCTTGGCGAGCAGGGCGGTCCACAGCCCGGAGTAGCCGCCGCCGACGACCAGCAGGTCGCAGTGCTCGTCACCGGTGAGCGCGCCCAGCGGCTGCGGCCGGCCGGGATCCTCCAGCCAGAAGGGTGTCGGCCGCGCGTCTGCGAGCGAACGGGCTGGGTCCATCTGTTCTCACACCTTTTGGTGATCAGGTCGGATCGTGTCGATCGGTTGCGTGTACCGGTCGGTGTTACGCGCGGGCCCTGCGCCGGCCGCTGAGCAGCTGCCCGGCGACGACGATGAGGACCGCGATCACGAACATCGCGGTGCCGATCACATTGATCTGCACCGGCGTGCCGCGCTGCGCCGAGCCCCAGACGAACATCGGGAACGTCACCGTCGAGCCGGCGTTGAAGTTCGTGATGATGAAGTCGTCGAAGGACAGGGCGAAGGAGAGCAGCGCGCCGGAGGCGATACCGGGCGCCGCCAGCGGGAGGGTAACCCGCAGGAAGGTCTGGAGCGGGGAGGCGTACAGGTCCTGCGCGGCCTGTTCCAGGCGCGGGTCCATGCTCATCACACGGGCCTTGACCGCGGTGACGACGAAGCTCAGGCAGAACATGATGTGCGCGATGAGGATGGTCCAGAAGCCGAACGGGACGCGCATGTTGAGGAAGAGCGTCCCCAGCGAGGCGGCCATCACGACCTCGGGCATCGCCATCGGCAGGAAGATCAGCATGTTGGTCGTGCCGCGCGCCTTGAAGCGGTAGCGGGCGAGCGCGAAGGCGATCATCGTGCCCAGCACCGTCGCGCCGATCGTGGCGTACAGCGCGATCTGCAGGCTGAGGCCGAGCGAGCCGCACATGTCGGCGACGTCGCAGGGGTGCTCCCAGGCGTCGGTGGAGAAGCGCGTCCACTCGTAGTTGTAGCGCCCGTTCGGCTTGTTGAACGAGAACACCATGACGACGAGGTTGGGCAGGATCAGGTACGCGAGGCAGAGCACGCCCGCGAAGACCACCAGGTTCTTGCGTATCCAGCGCATCAGACCAGCTCCTCCGTTCCGGCCTTGCGGATGTAGAACATGACCATCGCGAGGATCACCGCCATCAGGATGAAGGACAGGGCGGCGGCCGTCGGGTAGTCGAGCACGCGCAGGAACTGGGACTGGATGACGTTGCCGATCATCTTCTGGTTGGTGGTGCCCAGCAGTTCGGCGTTGATGTAGTCGCCGGTCGCCGGGATGAAGGTGAGCAGGGTGCCCGCGACCACGCCCGGCATGGACAGCGGGAACGTCACCTTGCGGAAGACGGTGAAGGGCTTGGCGTACAGGTCGCCGGCCGCCTCGTGCAGCTTGCCGTCGATGCGCTCCAGCGAGGTGTAGAGCGGCAGGATCATGAAGGGCAGGAAGTTGTACGTCAGACCGCAGATCACCGCGAGCGGCGTGGCCAGTACGCGCTCGCCCTGGGTGATGCCCAGCGACGACGTCAGGTCCAGGACGTGCAGGCTGTTCAGGGCCTTCACCACGAAGCCGCCGTCGGCCAGGATCGTCTCCCAGGCCAGGGTGCGGATTAGGAAGCTGGTGAAGAACGGCGCGATGACCAGGATGAGGATGAGGTTGCGCCAGCGGCCTGCCCGGAAGGCGATGGTGTAGGCGAGCGGGTAACCGATCGCCAGGCAGAGCACGGTCGCGATGGCGGAGTACTCGAACGAGCGCAGGAACTGCGGGTAGTACTCGGTCAGCGCGTCCCAGTACGTCGCGAAGTGCCAGGTGACCTTGAAGCCCGCCTCCAGCGAGCCGGTCTGCACGGACGTGGACGCCTGGTAGATCATCGGCGCCACGAAGAACACCAGCAGCCAGGCGATGCCCGGCAGCAGCAGCAGGTAGGGCACCCGGCGCTTGCGCCCGGCGGCCCTGCGCATCGCGGCCGGGACCGGCGCCGGGCTCTCCGGCGCGGCGGGCGGCCGGTCGGTGACGGTGCTCATGCGGCTTCCACCTCCTGCACACCGGCGTCGATGTCCTGGGCCGCGTCGAGGCCGAAGGTGTGGGCCGGGTTCCAGTGCAGGACGACGGACGCGCCGGGCACCAGCCGCGGGTCGCGGTCGACGTTCTGCACGAAGACCTCCAGCTCCGGGCAGACCGGGCTGTCGACCACGAACTGGGTGGAGACGCCGATGAAGCTGGAGTCGACGATGCGTCCCGGTATGCGGTTGCGCCCGTCGGCTATCGCGTCCTCGTCGTCGCGGTGCGCGACGGAGATCTTCTCGGGGCGCACCCCGGCCAGCACCCGGCCGCCCACGGCCGTCTTCGCCGAACATCGCGCGGCGGGCAGCGCGAGCTTCTGGCCGCCCGCGACGAGCAGCAGGTCGTCACCCGAGGTGCCGGTGATCTCGGCCTCGATGAGGTTGGAGGTGCCGAGGAAGTTCGCGACGAACGTCGATCCCGGGTTCTCGTACAGGTCGGCGGGGGCGCCGAGCTGCTCCACCCGCCCGCCGTTCATCACCGCGACGGTGTCGGCCATGGTCATGGCCTCCTCCTGGTCGTGGGTGACGTGCACGAAGGTGATGCCGACCTCGGTCTGGATGCGCTTGAGCTCCAGCTGCATCTGGCGGCGCAGCTTGAGGTCCAGGGCGCCGAGCGGCTCGTCGAGCAGCAGCACCTTGGGGTGGTTGATGAGCGCACGGGCGACCGCGACGCGCTGCTGCTGGCCGCCGGAGAGCTGGTGCGGCTTGCGGCGGGCCATCGAACCCAGCTCGACGAGCTCCAGCATCTCCTCGACCTGCTTCTTCACCGACTTGACGCCCCGCCGGCGCAGGCCGAAGGCGACGTTCTCGTAGATGTCCAGGTGCGGGAAGAGCGCGTAGTTCTGGAAGACGGTGTTGACGGGACGCTTGTACGGCGGGAGGGCCGTGACGTCCTCGCCCGCCAGGGAGACGGTGCCGGAGGAGGGGTCCTCCAGGCCCGCGATCATGCGCAGGGTGGTGGTCTTGCCGCAGCCCGAGGCGCCGAGCAGGGCGAAGAAGGAGCCCTGCGGGATGGTGAGGTCGAGCGGGTGGACGGCGGTGAAGGCGCCGTACCGCTTGCTGATCCCGGAGAGGATGACCTCGCCGCCGGAGGAGTCGTGTGTCATGGGGTCGCTTCCCGTAAGTCGTCGGTCGACGGTCGCGCTCAGGCGCCGATGAGTTTGGAGAACTTCTGCTCGTACGCGGTCTCCTCGGCGGAGGACAGGGAGCGGAAGGAGTGGGTCTTCGCGGCCATCGCCGCGTCCGGGATGATCAGCGTGTTGTTCGCCAGCTCCGGGTCGAGCTTCGCCAGTTCCTCGCGGACTCCCGCGACGGGGCAGACGTAGTTGATGTAGGCGGAGAGCTGGGCGGCGACCGGCGGCTCGTAGTAGTAGTCGATGAGGCGTTCAGCGTTCTTCTTGTGCCGCGCCTTGTTCGGGACCAGCAGGTTGTCGGTCGACGAGATGTAGCCGGCGTCGGGGAACACGAACTCGATGTCGGCGTTGTCGGCCTTCAGCTGGACGAGGTCGCCCGCCCAGGCCAGACAGGCCGCCATGTCGCCCTTGCTGAGGTCGGCGGTGTAGTCGTTCCCGGTGAAGCGGCGGATCTGCTGGGAGTCGACGGCCTTCTGGACGCGGGCGATCGCCGCGTCGAAGTCGTCCGCCGTGAACGTCTCGGGCTTCTTGCCGAGGTCCAGCAGCGTCATGCCGATCGTGTCGCGCATCTCGGAGAGCATGCCGACCCGGCCCTTGAGCGACGGGTCGTCGAGCAGCTGCGAGACGGAGGTGATCTTCCGGCCGCCGGTCGCCTTCTTGTTGTACGCGATGACCGTGGCGATGCCCTGCCAGGGGTAGGAGTACGCGCGGCCCGGGTCCCAGTCGGGGCTGCGGAACCGCTGCTCCAGGTTGGCGTACGCGTGCGGCAGGTTCGACGGGTCGAGCTTCTGCACCCAGCCGAGCCGGATCAGCCGGCCGGCCAGCCAGTCGGTGAGCACCATCAGGTCGCGGCCGGTGTCCTGGCCCGCGGCGAGCTGCGGCTTGACCTTGCCGAAGAACTCGACGTTGTCGTTGATGTCCTCGGTGTACTTGACGGCTATGCCGGTGCGCTTGGTGAACGCGTCGATCGTCGGACGGTGCTTGCCGTCGTCGGTGACGTCGATGTACTCGGTCCAGTTGGAGAAGTTGACCGTCTTCTCGGAGCCGGAGCGGTCCGTCGTCGTGGCGGCGGAGTCCTTCTGACCGCCCGCGGCCGGGATGCCGCAACCGGTGAGGCCGGTCAGACCGGCGGTCGCCACGGCGCCCAGTCCGGCGGCGCGCAGCAGCGACCGGCGGGCGAGGGCACCACGCCCGTTGGTCATGCTGCGCCGTATCGCCGCGAGCTGGGGCGGCGAGAGTGTCTCGTACTGCTCCATGCGCTGTGCCCTTTCACGGGTGGCCGGCCGGGGACCGCTTGAGGTCCGACCGGGGGTCGGAGCTGGTTACCGGTCTCCGAAGATCGTGCGGTGCCAGTCCTTGCGGACGATCGCGGTGTTGTCGTACATGACGTGCTTGACCTGCGTGTACTCCTCGAAGGAGTACGCGGACATGTCCTTGCCGAAGCCGGACGCTTTGTACCCGCCGTGCGGCATCTCGCTGAGGATCGGGATGTGGTCGTTGATCCAGACGCAGCCCGCCCGCATCTCGCGGGTGGCCCGCCCCGCACGGAAGACGTCCCGGGTCCAGGCGGACGCGGCCAGGCCGTACGGGGTGTCGTTGGCGAGGGCCAGGCCTTCGTCGTCGCTGTCGAAGGGCAGCACGACCAGCACCGGGCCGAAGATCTCGGACTGCACGATCTCGCTGTCCTGCGCCGCGCCCGTGATGAGGGTGGGGCGGTAGTACGCGCCCGCCGCCAGCTTGTCGCCGGGCGCCTCGCCGCCGGTGACGACGGTGGCGTACGCACGGGAGCGGTCGACGATCGCCGCGACACGGTCCCGCTGGAGGTGCGAGATGAGCGGGCCGAGGTCGGTCGACGCATCGAACGGGTCGCCGAGCCGGATGCCCGCGAAGAGGTCGGCGACCCCGGCGACGAACGCGTCGTACAACGGCCGCTGCACGTAGGCGCGGGTGGCTGCGGTGCAGTCCTGGCCGGTGTTGATCAGGGAGCCGGCGACGGCGCCGTGCACGGCGGCCTCCAGGTCCGCGTCGTCGAAGACCACGAAGGGCGCCTTGCCGCCGAGCTCCAGGTGCAGCCGCTTGACGGTGCGGATGGCGATCTCGGCGACGCGCTTGCCGACACCGGTCGAGCCGGTGAAGGAGGTCATGGCGACGTCGGGGTGGCCGACGAGGTGCTCGCCGGCCTCCTGGCCCGCGCCGCTGACGATGTTGACCACGCCGTCCGGGATCCCGGCCTCGGTGGCGGCGCGGGCGAACATCAGCGAGGTCAGCGGGGTCAGCTCGGCGGGCTTGAGCACGATGGTGTTGCCCGCGGCGATGGCCGGCAGCACCTTCCAGGCCGCCATCTGCAGCGGGTAGTTCCAGGGGGCGATCGAGCCGACGACGCCGACCGGCTCACGGCGTACGTAGGAGGTGTGGTCGGCGGAGTACTCGCCGGCGGCCTTGCCCTCCAGGTGGCGGGCGGCCCCGGCGAAGAACGCGGTGTTGTCGACGGTGCCCGGCACGTCGAACCCGGCGCTCAGCCGCAGCGGCTTGCCGCACTGCAGCGATTCCGCGAAGGCCAGGTCGTCCGCCTGCCCGGCCAGCACCTCGGAGAAGCGGTGCATCGCGGCGGACCGCTCACCCGGGGTCGCGCCGGACCAGCCGGGGAGGGCCGCCTTGGCGGCCGCGACGGCGGCGTCGACGTCCGCGGCTCCGGCGAGCTCGTAGGTGTACACCGTGTCACCGGTCGCCGGGTCGACCACGGAGTGCTGCCGGCCGGACGTGCCGGGACGGGAGGCGCCGGCGATGTACTGGGCCCCGTCCGCGAACCGGTCCTCCACGTCGAAACGGTGGTCCATGGTGTCTCCTCGCATCCGCTTGGCACCGTGGCCGAAGACTGGATTGATGGCTGATCCTGGCAGAGTAGCCTTGGGCCAACAAGGGATTCCGTTGTTGCCTTTTGGTTACGCGACGAAATCTGTCTTCCGTGATCTGCCACACAGCGGCTTCTCCCGGCGTCCCGAGGCACGATGCCGGAGCGCCGCCCGCGACGGAACCGTCACACCGCAACCGGTGGCGCGGAGAGCTTTACACTCTGCCCCCGGCAGTGGCGCCAGGCCACGCCGGACGCCGACCCGACCGGAGGTCACACCGTGTTTCCCACCGTCGCCCAGGTGCTGGAGCTCGAGGCGCTGCGCCGCGGCGCGCCACAGGTCGTCGCGGGCGCCGCCGGGCTGCACCGGCCGGTGCGCTGGGTGCACATCAGCGAGCTGGCCGACATCGCGGGGATGCTGCAGGGCGGCGAACTGGTGCTGACGACCGGCGTCATGCTGCCCGAGGACAAGGAGTCGCTGGCCCAGTACATCGACGCCCTCGCGGACGTCGGGGCCGCCGGGCTGGTGGTGGAGCTGGGCCGGCGGTACGCCGACGCGCTGCCGCGCCCCCTGGTCAGGGCCGCCGAACGGCGCGGTCTGCCGCTGGTGATACTGCGCACCGAGGTGCGGTTCGTGAGCGTCACCCAGGCCGTGCACGCCCATGTGGTGGACGCGCAACTGACCGAGCTGCGCGCCTCGGAGGCCGTGCACCAGACCTTCAACGAGCTGTCCGTCGAGGGCGCCGAGGCCGACGAGGTCGTCCGGGAGGTGGCCCGGATGGCGGGCGCGCCGGTCGTGCTGGAGAACCTCTCGCACCAGGTGCTGGCCTTCGACCCGGCCGGTTCCGACCCGGAGGCGCTGCTGGACGGCTGGGAGCGGCGCTCGCGCGGCGTGGCCCCGGCCGGCAGGACCGGCTACGACCGGCGGGCCGGCTGGCTCGTCACCTCGGTCGGCGCCCGCGGCCGCGACTGGGGCCGGCTCGTCCTGGTCGGCGAGCCGGGACCGCCGCCGCGCACCTCGGGCGAGGGACGCCCGGTCACCACGACCGGCCCGCACCGGCACGCGGTCCTGCTCGAACGCGGCGCCGCCACCCTGGCCCTCAACCGACTGCTGGAGCGCGACCGCGAATCGCTCGAACGCCAGACCCACCGCACCCTGCTCTCCGGGATCCTCACCCACGCGCTGACCGTCTCCGACGTCGCGCTGCGCGCACGGGCGCTGGGCGTACCGCTCGAAGGGCGCAGGCTGGTCGGCGTCATGCTGCGGCTGCGCGGCGGACCCGCGTCGGCCGCGCTGGAGGCGCAGTCCCGGCTGCGGGACTTCACCGAGAACGTGGCGCTCGCGGTGCGCGAGCGCGGGCTGACCGCGCTGACCGGAGCGCTCGACGACGGCGCGGTCGGCGTCCTGGTCTCCCTGGGCCCGCACGACGAGGAGCACCGGGCGCTGGAAGGGTTCGCCGTCGCCCTCGACCGGATCGTCGACCCGGCCTCCGAGGCGCCCGCGTTCGTGATGGCGGCCGGCTCGTCGGTCGGCTCGCTGCGCGACGCTCGGCGCACCCTGCTGGAGGCGGCGCAGGTCGCCGACGCCGCGCTGCACGGCTCACCGGGCGGCGGCGAGCGGCGCAGGGCCGGGACGTACTACCGGCTGCCGGACGTGCGGCTGCGCGGGCTGCTGCACCTGCTGCGCGACGACGCCCGGCTGCAGACCTACGTCGAGCGCGAGCTGGGGCCGCTGCTCGCCCACGACGCGGAACACGGCTCCGACCTGGTCCGCATCCTCACCGTCTACCTGGACAACGGCCGCAACAAGTCGGCGGCGGCCGATGCCGCGCACCTGTCCCGCCCCTCGTTCTACGACCGGCTGCACCGCGTGGAGCGGATCCTGGGCATCGACCTCGACCAGGTGGAGTCGTGCCTGTCCCTGCACGTCGCGCTGCTGGCCCTGGAGGCGGTACGCCGCTGAGCCGGCCGCAGCCGCCGCGCGGGACTACGAGGCGGGCACGGGGACCGGCAGGTCCCAGTACGCGTAGTCGTAGGAGTCGCCCGGGGACACGTCGACCTCGACGGAGTCCGTGGAGGGGTCGGGGACGACCACGGTGAAGTCCAGCGACCGCTCGGCGCCGGGGGCGAGCTGGCCGCTGAAGCCGTCCTGGCCCGAGATGTCCTTCAGCGGGTTGTCCCCCGCCTGGTCCGCGTAGGCGGACACGTCCGCGTAGTCCAGGTTCTCGGTCTTGCTGCCGGTGTTCTTCAGCGTGACGGTGAACCTCATCGCGCTGTCGCCGCCCTCGGCGCTCTTGGCGGTCGGCGCGAGTCCCGGGTCCCGCACATCGTCGACCGTGACCTGCAGCCCGCCGTCGTACTCGGCGGTCTCGCCGACGGACAGCGGCGAGCCGTAGCTGCCCTGGTCGGGTCTGCGCATCCCGTCGCTCTCGTCCAGCCAGCCGTTCCCCACCGACACGCCTATGACGACCAGCATTCCGGCGGACAGCACGGTCGCGGTGACGCCGAGGATCAGCCCGGCCAGCGCCTGCCCGGGATTGGTCGACTCCCCGCGCTTGGCGATCCGCCGTCCGACGATCCCGAAGATGATCGCGGCGATGCCCAGCGGGGCGCCGAGGACCGCGAAGAAGCACATGACCGACAGCACCGACCCGACGATGCCCAGCACGAGCGCGGTGAGGCCGTAGCCGTTGCGCGGTGCGGGAGTCCAGCCGCCGTACGGGCCCATCGGGTACCCCGGGTACCCCGGGTAGCCGGGGTAGTCCGGGTAGCCGGGGTAGTCCGGGTAGCCGGGGTAGTCCGGGTAGCCGGGGTAGTCCGGGTACCCGCCGCCCGCGCCCGTGTACGGCTCGTACGGCGGGGGCGGGTACTGGCCGCCCGGCGGCGGGCCCTGCTGGTCGAACAGCGGACCGCTCCCGTACCGATCCGTTCCCGGTGCCAGCGGCGGCAGCGGCGGGCCCGTGTCCGCCGGGCCCGGCCCCGGTCCGGCCTGCGGCGGGACGTCCGCGGGCGGCGCCCACGGGTTGTGGGGCGGGGGGCTGTCGGGCTGGTCGGACATTGCGGCCTTCCTCTGACTACGTCCGGCAATGCTATGGCCTGCGTACGACAGGGGAAGGCCCTCGGACAGCATGGGTGCCGTCTACGATGGCACCACCGCTGACTTGCTGGAGGATCCGCATGACCGACACCGCAACCGGACGTGTACCCGGCCTCGACACCTTCATCGCCGGGCTGCCCAAAGCCGAGCTGCATGTCCACCATGTCGGATCCGCGTCGCCGAGGATCGTCGCCGAACTCGCCGCCCGGCACCGGGACTCCCGGGTGCCCAGCGACCCCGTCGCGCTCGCCGAGTACTTCACCTTCCGCGACTTCGCCCACTTCATCCAGGTGTACCTCTCCGTCGTCGACCTGATCCGCGACGCCGAGGACGTACGGCTGCTGACCTTCGAGATCGCCCGCGACATGGCCCGGCAGAACATCCGCTACGCCGAGCTGACCGTCACCCCGTTCTCCTCGACCAACCGCGGCATCCCGGACCACGCCTTCGTCGAGGCGATCGAGGACGCCCGCAAGGCCGCCGAGTCCGAACTCGGCGTCGTGCTGCGCTGGTGCTTCGACATTCCCGGCGAGGCCGGTCTGGCCTCCGCGGAGGAGACCGCGCGGATCGCGACCGAGCTGCGGCCGGACGGGCTGGTCAGCTTCGGGCTCGGCGGCCCCGAGATCGGTGTGCCGCGCCCGCAGTTCAAGCCGTACTTCGACCGGGCCCGCGCGATCGGCCTGCACAGCGTCCCGCACGCCGGCGAGACCACCGGCCCCGAGACCGTCTGGGACGCGATCAACCTGCTCGGCGCCGAGCGGATCGGCCACGGCACCAGCTCGGTCCGCGACCCGCGGCTGCTGGAGCACCTGGCCGAGCACCGCATCGCGCTGGAGGTCTGCCCGACCTCCAACATCGCCACCCGCGCGGTCCGCACGCTGGAGGAGCACCCGCTGCGGCAGATGGTCGAGGCGGGCGTGCTCGTCACCATCAACAGCGACGACCCGCCGATGTTCAGCACCGACCTCAACAACGAGTACGCGATCGCCGCCCGGCTGCTCGACCTGGACGCGGCAGGCGTCGCCGGGCTGGCGAAGAACGCCGTCGAGGCGTCGTTCCTCGACGCTCCGGGCAAGGCGCGGCTCGCCGCCGAGATCGACACGTACACGGCGGCGTGGCGCTAGCGGTCGCCCACCGCGGCGACCCGTACCGGCATCGCGAGAACACGCTGCCGTCGCTGCGATCCGCCCTGCGGGCGGGCGCCGACGCGGTGGAGATCGACGTACGCCTCACCCGCGACGGCGTCCCGGTGCTCCTGCACGATCCGACGCTGAAGCGCCTGTGGGGGCACCGGGTCCCCGTGGCCGAACTCACCGCCGAGCGGCTGCGGCGGCTCACGGCCGACGGCGTGCCCACGCTGCACGAAGCGCTGACGGCCGTCGCCAAGCACGGCACCGCCCGCGCGCTGCTCGACCTCACCGCCCCGGACCAGGCCGCCGCCTCGGTGGCCGCCGTGCGGGACGCGGAGGCGGAGTCCCGCACGTACTACTGCGGCGGGGCCGCCGCCATGTTCGCCGTCCGGGAGCACGACCCGGCCGCCGAGATCGCCCTGACCTGGACGACCTCGGCGCTGCCGGCGCGGGCGCTGCTCGACGCCGTCCGGCCGCGCTGGATCAATCTGCGCTTCGGCCTGATCGACCGGCCGCTGGTCCGCTGGGCGCACGAGCGGGACCTGCTCGTCGCGGCCTGGACCGCCGACCTGCGGCGCACCATGTCGCGGCTGCTCGACCTCGGCGTGGACTCGGTGACCACCAACCGCCTGGACGTGCTGCGCGACCTCCTGGACGGCACGCCCCGGCCCGGAGTCACAGGCCCACGATCAGATTCCACCGGTCCTCGAACTCCGGGCGCTCCTCCGGCGTGATGTCGCGGGCCACCTTGAGGCGCTTGCGCATCCCGTCGTCCGGAAAGATCAGCGGGTCCTCGGCCAGGGCGGCGGTCTCCTCGTCCTTCGACGAGGCGAGCACGTCGCGCGCGGCCGGCACCGGGCAGACGTAGTTGACGTAGGCGGCGAGCTCGGCCGCGACCTCGGGGTCGTAGTAGAAGTCGACGAGCGCCTCGGCGTTGCCCTTGTGCGCGGCCAGGTTCGGGATCATCAGGCTCTCGGCCCACAGTTCCGCGCCCTCCTGGGGCACGACGAACTCGATGTCCGGGTTGTCGGCCTGCAGCTGCACGACGTCGCCGGAGTACGCCTGGCAGGCCAGTACATCGCCGGAGGAGAGGTCCTTGATGTAGTCGTTCCCGGTGAAGCGCCGGATCTGCTTGCTGCGCACCAGGGAGGCGACCTGGTCGGTCATCCGGTGGAAGTCGTCCGCCGTCCACCGGGCGACGTCGACGCCCTGCCCCTGCATGAGCAGCGCGAACGCCTCGTCCATCCCGGACAGCAGGGTCACCTTCCCCTTGAGGTCGGGGGCCCACAGGTCCGACATGTGCTGGATCTCGCGGCCCAGCGCCTTCTTGTTGTAGGCGATGCCGGTGATCCCGGACTGCCACGGCACGGCGAACCGGCGGCCCCGGTCGAAGGCGGGGTCGCGCAGCAGCGGGTCCAGGTACTTCGTGACGTTGGGCTGCCGGGAGCGCTCCATCTCCTGCACCCAGCCCAGCCGTACGTACCGCGCGGACATCCAGTCGCTGACGACGATCAGGTCGCGGCCGATGTCCTGGTGGTTCATCAGGGCGGGGCTGATCTTCCCGAAGAACTCGTCGTTGTCGTTGATCTCCTCGGTGTACTGGACCTTGATCCCGCTGTGCGCGGTGAACGCGTCGAGCGTCGGCCGCCGCTGCGCGTTCTTCTCGTCGACGTCGATGTAGAGCGGCCAGTTCGCGAAGTTCAGCCGCTTGTCCTGCGCCGAGCGGTCGCGTGCCGCCCGGTCCGCCGCGTCTATGTGCGCCGGCGGTACGCCGCACGCCGAGGCGGCTGCCAGCAGCCCTGCCAGCCCGAATCCACGCAGCACCGAACGACGGGAGAGATCACTCATGCGGCACACCCTCCCTCCCGCCGGCGGCCCGGGGCAACGAGCGATCCGTCAGCCGTAACCCCCAACTGCCTGACACTGTGTCTCGCGGCCGGGACGTGCGACGGCCCCGGACGCGGCCTGCGCGTCCGGGGCCGGTACAGACCGTCCGGGTCAGCCGTCCAGCGACGTCATGACGTGCTTGACGCGGGTGTAGTCCTCGAAGCCGTAGGCGGAGAGGTCCTTGCCGTAGCCGGACTTCTTGAAGCCGCCGTGCGGCATCTCGGCGACGAGCGGGATGTGGGTGTTGATCCACACGCAGCCGAAGTCGAGGCGCTTGGACATCCGCATCGCGCGGCCGTGGTCCTTGGTCCACACCGAGGAGGCGAGGGCGAAGTCGACGCCGTTGGCGTACTCGACGGCCTGGTCCTCGTCGGTGAAGGGCTGGATGGTGATGACCGGCCCGAAGACCTCGTTCTGGATGATCTCGTCGTCCTGCCGGAGGCCGGAGACGACGGTCGGGGCGTAGAAGTAGCCCTTCTCGCCGACGCGGTGTCCGCCCGCCTCGACCTTGGCGTGCGCGGGCAGCCGCTCGATGAAGCCGCTGACCTGGGCGAGCTGGTTGGCATTGTTCAGCGGGCCGTAGAGCACGTCCTCGTCGTCCGCGGCGCCGGTCCTGGTGTCGGCGGCGGCCTTGGCGAGCGCGGTGGTGAACTCGTCGTGGATCGACTCGTGGACGAGCACGCGGGTGGCCGCCGTACAGTCCTGGCCGGCGTTGAAGTAGCCCGCGACCGCGATGTCCTCGACGGCCTTGGCGATGTCGGCGTCGCCGAAGACCACGACCGGCGCCTTGCCGCCGAGCTCCAGGTGGACGCGCTTGACGTCCTTGGCGGCGCTCTCGGCCACCTGGATGCCGGCGCGGACGGAGCCGGTGATGGAGGCCATCGCCGGGACCTCGTGCTCGACCATGGCGCGGCCGGTGTCGCGGTCGCCGCAGATGACGTTGAAGACGCCCTTGGGCAGCACCTCGCCGAGGATCTCGGCGAGCAGCACCGTCGAGGCCGGGGTGGTGTCCGACGGCTTGAGGACGACGGTGTTGCCCGCGGCGATCGCCGGGGCGAACTTCCAGACGGCCATCATCATCGGGTAGTTCCACGGCGCGACCTGCGCGCAGACGCCGACCGGCTCGCGGCGGACGATGGAGGTCATGCCCTCCATGTACTCGCCGGCGGAGCGGCCTTCGAGCATCCGGGCCGCACCCGCGAAGAAGCGGATCTGGTCGACCATCGGCGGCAGTTCCTCGCTGGCGGTGAGGCCGAGCGGCTTGCCGGTGTTCTCGCTCTCCACGGCGACCAGTTCGTCGGCCCGTGCCTCGATCGCGTCGGCGACCTTCAGCAGGGCGCGCTGGCGGGCCGCCGGCGTGGCGTCGCGCCAGGCCGGGAAAGCAGCCTCGGCGGCGGCCATCGCGGCGTCGACGTCGGCGGCGGCGGAGAGCGGCGCGGTGGCGTAGACCTCACCGGTGGCCGGATTGACCACGTCCGTGGTCCGCCCGTCGGCGGCGTCGCGGAACTCTCCATTGATGTAGTTGCGCAGACGCTTGAGCTCGCTCACTGCACCTCTCCTGTCCTGTGTCCGATGGGTGAGACGCTTCCAGAGTAATCGAGCCTATCCCCAGCACTGCCGTGTTCGACATACCCGCCTCGCCAGAACGATGGAATCAGTGATATTCGAGTACCAGAACCACGAATTTCATCGTTCAGGGGTTGCGGGACCGTCGACCTCTCCTGCACAGTGTGACTCGTGGCCACTCGTAGTACGGATCCGAAGAACACCAGCGGCTCCGGAGTGCTCGACTCCGTCTCCAAGGCGATCATCGAGCAGCTCCAGGAGGACGGGCGCAGGCCCTACGCCGCGATCGGCAAGGCCGTGGGCCTCTCCGAGGCGGCCGTGCGGCAGCGCGTCCAGAAGTTGCAGGACCAGGGCGTCATGCAGATCGTCGCCGTGACCGACCCGCTCACCGTCGGCTTCCGCCGGCAGGCGATGGTCGGCATCAACGTCGAAGGTGACATAGAGCCCGTCGCCGACGCCCTCGCCGAGATGGGCGAGGTCGAGTACGTCGTCATCACCGCGGGCTCCTTCGATCTGCTGATCGAGATCGTCTGCGAGGACGACGACCACCTGCTGGAAATGATCAACAAGCGGATCCGCGCGCTGCCCGGCGTGCGGACCACCGAGAGTTTCGTTTACCTGAAGCTCCGGAAGCAGACCTACACCTGGGGAACCAGATAGCCATGAACGCGGACCTCTCGAAGACCGCGTACGACCACCTGTGGATGCACTTCACCCGCATGTCGTCGTACGAGAACGCCCCTGTGCCGACCATCGTGCGCGGCGAGGGCACGTACATCTACGACGACAAGGGCAAGAAGTACCTCGACGGCCTCTCGGGGCTGTTCGTGGTCAACGCCGGTCACGGCCGCCACGAGCTCGCCGAGACCGCGTACAAGCAGGCGCAGGAACTGGCCTTCTTCCCCATCTGGTCGTACGCCCACCCCAAGGCCGTGGAACTGGCCGAGCGGCTGGCGAACTACGCTCCCGGCGACCTGAACAAGGTCTTCTTCACCACGGGTGGCGGCGAGGCGGTCGAGACCGCCTGGAAGCTCGCCAAGCAGTACTTCAAGCTCACGGGTGAACCGACCAAGTACAAGGTCATCTCCCGCGCGGTCGCGTACCACGGCACCCCGCAGGGCGCCCTGTCGATCACCGGCCTGCCGGCCCTCAAGGCCCCGTTCGAGCCGCTGGTCCCCGGTGCGCACAAGGTGGTCAACACCAACATCTACCGCACCCCGCTCTTCGGTGACGACCCGGAGGCCTTCGGCCGGTACTGCGCCGACCAGATCGAGCAGGAGATCCTGTTCGAGGGCCCGGAGACGGTCGCCTGCGTCTTCCTGGAGCCGGTGCAGAACGCCGGCGGCTGCTTCCCGCCGCCGCCCGGGTACTTCCAGCGGGTCCGCGAGATCTGCGACAAGTACAACGTGCTGCTCGTCTCCGACGAGGTCATCTGCGCCTTCGGCCGCCTCGGCACCATGTTCGCGTGCGACAAGTTCGACTACGTGCCGGACATGATCACCTGCGCCAAGGGCATGACGTCGGGCTACTCCCCGATCGGCGCCTGCATCATCTCCGACAAGCTCGCCGAGCCGTTCTACAAGGGCGAGAACACCTTCCTGCACGGCTACACCTTCGGCGGCCACCCGGTCTCCGCGGCGGTCGGCATCGCGAACCTCGACATCTTCGAGCGCGAGGGCCTCAACCAGCACGTGCTCGACAACGAGGACGCGTTCTTCAGCACACTGAAGAAGCTCCACGACCTGCCGATCGTCGGTGACGTCCGCGGCAACGGCTTCTTCTACGGCATCGAGCTCGTCAAGGACAAGGTCACCAAGGAATCCTTCACGGACGAGGAGACCGAGCGCGTCCTGTACGGCTTCCTGTCGAAGGCGCTCTTCGAGAACGGCCTGTACTGCCGGGCCGACGACCGCGGCGACCCGGTCATCCAGCTCGCCCCGCCGCTGATCTCCACCCAGGAGACCTTCGACGAGATCGAGGGCATCCTGCGCGCGGTCCTCACCGAGGCGTGGACCAAGCTCTGACCGCTTCGCGGTGATCCGGCGCCGGCGCGCCGGGCGGCCCTTCCGGGGGCCCGCCCGGCGCGTCGCTGCGTGCCGGCGGGTGCGGTGCGGCCGTCCGGGCGACCCGGGCGCCGTGGCGCACCCGACCGGTCCCGGAGAATCCTTAGCCTGCCAACGCAGTGACCGGTCTCCCCCGCATTCGTTGACCGACCCAGGGGGAACGACTCGCGGAGGTAAGCGGCAATGGTGGCCCCGCCCGACAACGACGTGCTCTGGGCCCGCGCCCTGCGCCACTCCTTCCAGGGCTCCCCCGCGCTGCTCGGCGTCTCGCTGGGCGTGCGCGAGGGCGAGATCCTCGGTTTGCTGGGACCGCGCGGCGCCGGCAAGACCACCCTGCTGCGCTGCCTGGCCGGGCAGCTGCTGCCCGACCAGGGCGAGGTGTGGTTCAACAGCGCCCCGGTGCACACGCTCCCACCGGCCGCACGCGAGCGGCTGCGCCGCGAACGCTTCGGCTGGGTCGGCGGCACCCCGCAACTGCTGCCCGAACTCACCGCCCGGGAGAACGCCGCTCTGCCGCTGCTGCTCTGCGGCATGTCGCACCGCACGGCCAAGAACACCGCGCAGGAGTGGCTCGACCGCCTGGACGTCGGCTCGGTGGCCCGCAAACGGCCCGCGGAACTGCTCCAGGCGCAGCGTCAGCGGGTGGCCATCGCCCGCGCGCTGGTCACCCTCCCCGCGGTGATCTTCGCCGACGAACCCACCGCGCCGCTGCACCGCGCGGACCGCGCCCAGATCCTGCGGACGCTCACCAGCGCCGCCCGCTCGCACAACATCACCGTGGTGCTCGCCACCATCGATCCCGAGGTCGCCGCAGCGGCCGACCGGATCATCACCATCGTCGACGGCCGGCCGGCCGCCGCCATGCCCACCCAGGACCGGGAGGGTGCCGCATCGTGCTCAGCCTCCGTGTAGCCCGCGGATCCGTCCCCACGGTCCTGCTCCGCCGGCTGCTGGTGGCCGCCGCGGCCGCCGGCACCGGCCTCCTCCTGCTGGCCGCGCTCGGCTACGCCCTGGGACACCCCGGTGACCCGTCGGCGTCCAGTGCCCGGCTCGTCTGGTGCCTGCTCCCGTTCGCCGTCGCCCTGCAGCTCGCGGTGGCCGTCTCCAGGGCCGAGCCCAGCGGGCGGCTGCACGCCGGGCTCGCCGCGGTCGGGCTCGGCCGCAACGTGGTGCCGCTGCTGGCCGCCGCGACCACCGGGCTGTCCTGCGCGCTGGGCAGCGCCGTCGCCCTGGTGGTCTACCTGCGGCTGCGCGGCACGGCCGTCGAAGCGCTCGGCCCGGAAAACCCGCTGCCCTTCGCGGGCGCCCTCGTGCTGCTCGCCGCCGTACCGCTGCTCGCCGCGGCTGCCAGCGCCGCCAGCCTGTGGCCGCGCGGGGCCGACCCTTCGGGCCCCGCGTCGGCCGACGCCGACGACCCGGGCGCACTCTCGGCGGTCGCCGCCCCGGCGGGCCTGCCGTGGGGCGTCGCGCTCACGGCCATCGGACTCGCCGACGACCTGAGCAGCTAGACCGCGACCGACCTGCTGCCGCTGCCCGGCGGCCTCGGCAGCGCCGCCCCCACCGTCCTGGCCGGCTGGGCGCTGATCGCGGCCGGCATGATCCTGGCGGGCCCGGCCCTCGTCCACGCCTGCGGACGCCTGCTGGCCGCCGTGCGCCCCGGCGCCCTGCGACTGCTCGCCGGCCGTGCCCTCCAGGAGGAGGCGGGCCGGATCGGCCGTCCGATCGGCGTGCTGTGCGCCGTCACCGCCGGGGGGCTGGCCGCCCTGCAGCTCTACGGCACCGGCGACCGGAGACTCGGCCCGCTCACCGGCTTCGCCGCCGCCCTCATCACGCTCTGCGCGCTCGCGACCGTGCTCGCCGCCGCGCTCGAAGCCCGGCGCACCCGCGAGCACTCCACCGCCGCCCTCGTCCAACTCGGCGCCCCCGCGAGCCTGCTGCGCAGGGCCGTCGGCCTGCGCTGCGGAACGGTGCTGGTCGTGGTCCTCCCCCTGACCGCCCTCATCGCCCAACTCGCGGCGTCCCCCCTGGGGGTCTGAGCACTGCCGTAGCCGGCGCTAGGGTTCCTTCGTGCTGACCGAACCCACGCCGCACGGCGGCGCCCACGACCACGAGATCGAATCACCCGCCGAGTTCGACCGGGTGGCCGCCACCGGCTCGCTCGCCGGATACCGCCTGCAGGCGGTCGACCTGACGGGCCGTACGGCCGCGCTGCTGGCCCTGGACCCGGCGGAGGCGGTGTTCCTCGGCTGCCCCATGGAGCCCGAGGCCCTCACCCACGTACGGGCGCGCGGGGCGATGGTCTTCCCGCCGGTCCCGTACCTGCCGTTCGATCCGTACCGCGGCACGCTGTACACCCCCGAGGCGCTCTACGACGGGCTGGCAGCGGGGTACGGAACGACCCCCGACGCCCGCGCCTACGAGTGGTTCCAGCGGACCAGGGCGGACGGCGACATACTCGCGTCGATGCTGCGGAGCATCCACGACGACGCCGTCTCGGACGCGCTCGACGAACTGCTCGCCGGCGAGCGGGTGGTCGGTGTCATGGGCGGCCACGCCATGGAGCGCGGCAACGACGCGTACGCGGGCGCCGCCGTCCTCGGCCGGACGCTCGCCCGCTCGGGGCTGACCGTCGCCACCGGGGGCGGCCCCGGCGCCATGGAGGCGGCGAACCTCGGCGCGTACCTGGCTCCGTTCGCGGACGAGGTGCTCGGTGAGGCGCTACGGACGGTGGCGAAGGCGCCCCTGTTCACGCCGTCGATCGGCGACTGGGCGTCGGCCGCGTTCGCCGTCCGCGAGCGCTGGCCGGACGGCGGCACGTCCGTCGGCATCCCGACCTGGTTCTACGGCCACGAGCCGCCGAACGCCTTCGCGTCGCACATCGCCAAGTACTTCGCCAACGCCGTCCGCGAGGACGGCCTGCTGGCCCGCTGCACCGCAGGCGTGATCTTCCTGCCGGGCGCGGCCGGCACCGTCCAGGAGATCTTCGACAACACGACGCCGAACTACTACGAGTCCCGCGGCGTCCCGACCCCGATGGTGCTGGTGAACCGCGAGCACTGGACCCGCGACCTGCCCACCTGGCCCCTGCTCCAGGCGCTGGCGAAAGACCGCCCGATGGCGGCCCGCATCGCCCTGGTCGACTCCGTCGACGAGGCCCCGGAGGCGCTGGCCCGGCTCACGGCCGCCGCTACCGGCTGAGGACCACGACGTCCTGAGCGCTGAACGCGACGCCCACCTCGGTGCCGGACTCCGGCGCGTCGCGCAGCGAGCAGGCCGCCTCCAGCGGGGGGCCGTCCGCGGGGCGCAGCAGCAGGGTGACGAGGTCGCCGCGGAACGTCCTGGCCGTCACCGTGCAGGGCAGCCCGTCGCGCACGGCCGTCAGCCGTACCCCGGCGGGGCGGACCAGCAGCCGGCACGGCCCCTGGGGCGCGCCGGGCTGCACCGGCACCTTGCCCCACGGGGTGTCGGCCGCCTCCCCGAGCACCGCCGCCCCGACGACGTTGTCGAAGCCGAGGAAGCGGGCGACGAACTCGGAGGCGGGCCGCTGCCACACGTCCAGCGGGGTCCCGCTCTGCGCGATCAGGCCGTCGCGCATGACCACGACCCGGTCGGCGAGCGCGAACGCCTCGCCCTGGTCGTGGGTGACGGCCAGCACGGTCGTGCCGAGCCGTTCGAACAGCTGGCGCAGTTCGACGACGAGCCGCTCGCGCAGGCCCCGGTCGAGCTGGCCGAGCGGCTCGTCCAGCATCAGCAGTTTCGGCTCGGGCGCCAGCGCGCGGGCCAGCGCCACGCGCTGCTGCTCACCTCCGGAGAGCGCGGTGATCGCGCGCCGCTGCGCGCCGGGCAGGCCCACCATGTCGAGCAGCCGGGAGACCGTGCGCTCCGCCTCGTCCCGCCGGGTCCCGCGCATCCGCAGACCGAAGGCGACGTTGCCGCCGACGTCCCGCTGCGGGAAGAGCTGGTGGTCCTGGAACATCAGGCCCAGGCCGCGCCGGTGGGTGGGGACGCCCGCCTGGTCGCGGCCGTCCAGCAGCACCCGGCCGGCGTCGACCGCCTGCAGCCCGGCCACCGCGCGCAGCAGGGTGGACTTGCCGCTGCCGCTGGGGCCCAGGACGCACACCGTCTCGTGCGCGGCGACCTCCAGGTCCACGGCGTCCAGCGCCGCGCGCTGCCCGAAGCGGACCGTCACGCCGTCGAGCCGCAGGAGCGCGGTCGGGGATGCCATCTAGAAGTCTCCTGATTCTGAACGGTCGGTGCGCAGCCGCTCCAGTGCCAGCAGCGCGCCCGCGCAGACCAGCATCAGGACGGTGCTCAGGGCCATCGCCTGCCCGTAGTTCAGCTCCCCGGCGCGCCCGAGGAGGCGGGCCACCGCCACCGGCAGGGTCGGGTTGTCGGGCCGCGCGATGAAGACGGTCGCGCCGAACTCGCCGAGCGAGACGGCGAACGCGAAACCCGCCGCGATCAGCAGCGCCCGGCGCACCAACGGAAGGTCCACCTCGCGCCAGGCCCGCCACGGCGAAGCGCCCAGCACCGCCGCCGCCTCCCGCAGCCGCTCGTCGACGGCGCGCAGCACCGGCAGCATCGTGCGGACCACGAACGGCACCCCCACCAGGGCCTGCGCCAGCGGCACCAGCAGCCACGTCGACCGCAGATCCAGCGGTGGCTCGTCGAGGGTGATGAGGAAGCCGAAACCGACGGTCACCGCCGACGTGCCCAGCGGCAGCATCAGCAGCGCGTCGAACCCCCGCACCAGCCGCCCGGCACGCCGTGTCAGCGCGGCGGCGGCGAGGCCGCCCACCAGCAGGGCGACGAGGGTGGCCACCGCCGCGTACCGCAGGGAGTTCCAGACCGCTTCGATGGGCGCGACGACGAAGGTCCCGCCGGTCTGCGGAACGGAGAGCAGCGCCCGGTAGAAGGTGAGGCCGTAGCCGTCCGGGCCGTCCAGCGAACGCGCCACCAGGACGCCGAGCGGCACCAGGATCAACACCACGATGACGGCCAGCACCGCCCACAGCAGTCCCCACTGGGCCGCGCCGCGCGGGCGCCGCGCGGTGTGCGCGGGGTCGACGAGCCGCAGCGTGCTCTCCCGGCGGCGCACCGTCCACGCGTGCAGCGCGAGGATCGCCGCGACCGCCGCGAACTGCACCAGCGTGAGCACGGCGGCCGTCGGCAGATCGAGGAACTGCGCGGTCTGCTGGTAGATCTCCACTTCCAGCGTCGAGTACTTCGGCCCGCCGAGGATCTGGATCACGCCGAAGGACGTGAACGTGAAGAGGAACACCATCAGCGCGGCGGCGGCCACAGCCGGCCCCAGCGCCGGCAGCGTCACCCGCCGCCACGCCTCGAAACGGCCGGCGCCCAGGACGCGGGCGGCCTCCTCCTGGCGCGGGTCGAGCTGGGACCACAGACCGCCGACGGACCGGACGACCACGCCGAAGTTGAAGAAGACGTGCGCGAGCAGGATCGCCCACACCGTGGTGTCCAGCCGGACGCCCCACAGGTCGTCGAGCACCCCGCCGCGGCCCAGCAGCGCCAGGAACGCCGAGCCGACCACGACCGTCGGCAGCACGAACGGCACCGCCACCACCGCTCGCAGCAGCCGCTTGCCCGGGAACTCGAAGCGGGCGAAGACATACGCCGCCGGCAGCGCGATCAGCAGCGTCAGCCCGGTCGAGACGACCGCCTGCCACGCGGTGAACCAGAGCACCCGCAGGATCTCCGGGTCGGTCAGCACCTCACCGATCCGGCCGAACCGCCACCGCCCGCCGTCGCGCAGACCGCGGGTGACGATGGCGGCCACCGGATAGGCGAAGAAGACCGCGAAGAACGCGGTGGGCACGGCCATCAGACCGAGCCGCACCAGGGCGGCGCGCGGAAAGCCCGGGGCTTTCGACGGGGTCCCTACTTCAGAACGAGCGAGGACCATGCCTTGACCCACTGGTCACGGTTCTTGGCGATCTCGTCGGGCGCCACGGTGGGCGGGGTGTCGATCTTCACGCCGTACTTGGTGAACTCGGCGGGCAGCGCCGCGTCCTGGCGGGCCGGGTTGACGAACATCTGCAGCGGCATGTCCTGCTGGAACGTCTTGCTCAGCAGGAAGTCCAGCAGCGCCTTGCCGCCCGCGTCGTTCCCGCCGCCCTTGAGCAGCCCGGCGAACTCGATCTGCCGGAAGCACGTACCGGTCGCGACGCCGGTCGGCCCCTGCGCCGGCTGCGGCTTGACGCCCAGCACCTCGGCGGGCGGGCTGGAGGCGTACGACACGACGAGCGGCTTGTCGCCCTTGCCCTTGCCGCCGGCCGAGCCGGAGAAGCGGTCGTTGTACGCCTGCTCCCAGCCGTCGACGACCTCGACACCGTTGGCCTTGAGCTTCGTCCAGTACTCCTTCCAGCCGGCGTCGCCGTACTTCGCGATCGTGCCGAGCTGGAAGGCGAGGCCCGGGGAGGACGTCGCGGCGTTCTCGGTGACCAGCAGGTTCTTGTACTCCGGCTTGACCAGGTCGTCGAAGGTCGCGGGCACGGCCAGCTTGTGCTCGTCGAAGTACTTGCGGTCGTAGTTGACGCAGACGTCGCCGGAGTCGATCGGGGTGACCCGGTGCTTCGCCCTGTCCAGCTGCAGCGCGGCCGGGACCTGGTCCAGGCCCTTCGCCTCGTACGGCGTGAACAGGTCGTTGTCGAGGGCCCTCGACAGCAGCGTGTTGTCGACGCCGAAGAAGACGTCGCCCTGCGGGTGGCCCTTGGACAGGATCGCCTGGTTGACGGCCGCGCCCGCGTCACCGCCGGCCAGCACCTTGACGGTGTAGCCGGTCTCCTTGGTGAACTCCTTCAGCACGGCCGGCGAGGCCGTGAAGGAGTCATGGCTGACGAGGGTGACGGTCTTCGACGTCGCCTTCGTGCCATCGGCCTTGTCGTCGGAGCCGCCACAGGCGGTCAGTGCCGTCGCGCCGAGGGCGGCGGCCGTTATGGCCGTCGCGGCGCGCCGAAGGTTGGTGTTCATGAGCGGTTGACTCCCTACGCCGGCATTACCCGGATCAGGTCCGAGGGTCTGCGGCCGCACCGGCTTCGCCGGTGGCCGCACTCTCAGCGCTGGTGCGCTCCCCTGTCGGAAATGTTCAGTTGTACGAATCTACGAGCGCCACGATAGCAGCGCGCCCGCCGACGCCCGCCGGGCGTCTCAGCCTTCGGAGGCCGCCAGCTGACCGCACGCTCCGTCGATCTCGCTGCCGCGCGTGTCACGCACGGTCACCGGTACCCCGTGCGACTCCAGCATCCGCACGAACGCCCGCTCGTCCTCGGGCCGCGAAGCGGTCCACTTCGACCCGGGCGTCGGGTTCAGCGGAATCAGATTCACGTGCACCCGCTTGCCCTTGAGCAGCCGCCCGAGCAGGTCCGCCCGCCACGCCTGGTCGTTGATGTCCTTGATCAGCGCGTACTCGATGGAGATCCGCCGGCCGGACACCTCGGCGTAGTGCCACGCGGCGTCCAGCACCTCGCGCACCTTCCACCGGGTGTTGACCGGCACCAGGGTGTCGCGCAGCTCGTCGTCCGGCGCGTGCAGCGACACCGCGAGCCGGCACTTGAAGCCCTCGTCGGCGAAGCGCAGCATCGCCGGCACCAGCCCGACCGTCGACACGGTGATCCCCCGCTGCGACAGCCCCAGCCCGTCCGGCTCCGGGTCCGTCAGCCGGCGGATCGAGCTGATGACGCGGTTGTAGTTCGCCAGCGGCTCGCCCATGCCCATGAACACGATGTTGCTCAGCCGGGCCGGGCCACCGGGGATCTCGCCGTCGCGCAGCGACTTCATCCCCGCCACGATCTGGTGCACGATCTCGGCCGTCGAAAGGTTCCGGTCCAGCCCCGCCTGCCCGGTCGCGCAGAACGGGCAGTTCATCCCGCACCCGGCCTGCGAACTGATGCACATGGTGACCCGGTCCGGGTACCGCATCAGCACCGACTCGACGAGCGTCCCGTCGAACAGCCGCCACAGCGTCTTGCGCGTCGTGTCGTCGTCACAGCTGATGTGCCGCACGACCGACATCATCTCGGGCAGCAGCCCGTCCGCGAGCTTGTCGCGCGAAGCCGCCGGAATATCCGTCCAAGCGGCACGGTCGTCGTCGTACCGCGCGAAGTAGTGCTGCGACAGCTGCTTCGCACGGAACGGCTTCTCGCCCAACGCGACAACCGCCTCCCGTCGCTCGGCAGGCGTCATGTCGGCGAGATGCCGCGGGGGCTTCTTGGCCCCACGCGGCACGGCAAAAGTAAGTTCTCCGGGTACAGGCATGGTCCTACCAGTGTCGCAGACCCGACAGGCAGCTCCGCGTGACAGCGGTCACGGCAACGACCATCCGTCGCCCCCGGCCGCCCTGCCAGGCCACCTCGGTCCTTTCGGACGGCCCACGGACGGCCCGGCAGAGCCTGCCGGTCCGGCGGGCGCGCGGGTCAGCCGGTGCCTACGAAGATGGCCAGGAGGAGCCAGACCACGGGGGCTGTGGGGAGGAGCGAGTCGAGGCGGTCCATGATGCCGCCGTGGCCCGGGAGGAGGGTGCCCATGTCCTTGATGCCGAGGTCGCGCTTGATCATGGATTCGCCGAGGTCGCCGAGGGTGGCGCTGACCGCGGTGACGAGGCCCAGGATCAGGCCCTGCCACCACTTGCCGCCGTCGATCAGGTACTGCATCGACAGGGCGCCGGCCGTCATCGCGAAGGCGATGGCGCCGAAGAGGCCGGCGCGGGTCTTGCCGGGGCTGATGCGGGGGGCGAGGAGGCGGCGGCCGAAGCGCCAGCCGACGGCGTAGGCGCCCGTGTCGCTGATCACCGTGAGCAGCAGGAAGACGAGGACCCGCCAGTGGCCGTCGTCCGCGGCGAGCATCATCGACACGAAGGTGGCGAGGAACGGCACGTAGAACGCGGCGAAGATGCCCGCGGTGACGTCCCGCAGGTAGTTCTCCGGTGGCTCCGTCATGCGCCACACGAGGATGGCGAGCGAGGTGAGGGCCGCGGCGACCCACGCGCCCTCGGCGCCGCGCACGTAGCCCGCCACCACCATGGCGACGCCGCCGACCATGAGCGGCACGAGCGGGATGCGGATCGCCTTCTTCTCGGCGAGCCGGGAGGTGAGCTCCCACAGGCCGACGACGACGGCGAGCGCCACCACGCCCACGAAGGCGGCCTTGACGACGAACAGCGAGGCGGCGATGACCGCGCCCATGCCGACACCGACCCCTATCGCGGCCCGCAGGTTGCGGCCGGCGGACTTCTTCACGGGCGGGACGGGTTCCGGTGACGGCTCAGGCGGCATACGAGGAGTCTGCGCTGCTTCGAGCGCTTCCCGCGCGAAACCCGCCGAGCCGTCGCCCGGTCCCCCCGCCGGCGTTTCCCAGTGGCCGGAGCGCGGCGTAGCACCCCAGGAGGAGTCGTTCACTGAGTTTCGCCTCGCGTTGTCGATCAGGACCAGGCGGCCGGCCTGGTGTTCTGGCGGGGGGTGCGGGGGTGACCCCCCGGAAGAGAACGTCGGGTCGGACCGCCGGGTCGCAGCGGTGCGTCAGACCTCGAGCAGCTCGGCTTCCTTGTGCTTGAGCAGCTCGTCGATCTGGGCGGCGTACTTGCTGGTCGTGTCGTCGAGCTCCTTCTCGGCGCGGCGCACGTCGTCCTCACCGGACTCGCCGTCCTTGACGAGCTTGTCGAGGGTCTCCTTGGCCTTGCGGCGGACGGCGCGGATCGAGATCTTCGCGTCCTCGCCCTTGGTCCTGGCGACCTTGATGTAGTCCTTGCGGCGTTCCTCGGTCAGCTGCGGGAACACCACCCGGATGATGCGGCCGTCGTTGCTCGGGTTGACGCCGAGGTCCGAGTTGCGGATCGCCTCTTCGATGTTGCGCAGCGCGCTGACGTCGAAGGGGGAGACCACGGCCATCCGGGGCTCCGGCACCGAGAAGGAGGCCAGCTGGTTGATCGGCGTGATGGCGCCGTAGTACTCGGCCACGATCTTGTTGAACATCGCGGGGTGCGCACGGCCGGTGCGGATCGCGGCGAAGTCGTCCTTCGCGACGATGACGGCCTTCTCCATCTTCTCCTCGGCCTCGAGGAGGGTCTCTTCAATCACCATGTGCTCCTGGTTTTCAGAAGGCAGAGCCTGGCCCCTGCGCGCGTCTTTCCTGCACGGTGTCCGACCGGCAGCCTGTTGTCCATCCCCGGTGCGGGCGGTTAGGCCCGCGTTCCCTGGTCGTTGACGAGCGTGCCGATCTTCTCACCCTTTACCGCTCGCGAGATGTTTCCCTCGGCGAGCAGTTCGAAGACGAGGATCGGCAGCTTGTTGTCACGGCACAGGGTGATCGCGGTGGCGTCGGCGACCTTGAGGTCCCGCGAGATGACCTCGCTGTACTCCAAGGCGTCGTACTTGACCGCGTCCGGGTTGTGCTTGGGGTCGGAGTCGTAGACCCCGTCGACCCCGTTCTTGCCCATGAGCAGCGCCTGGGCGTCGATCTCCAGGGCGCGCTGGGCGGCGGTGGTGTCGGTGGAGAAGTACGGCATGCCCATGCCGGCGCCGAAGATGACGACGCGGCCCTTCTCCAGGTGCCGCACGGCGCGCAGCGGGATGTACGGCTCGGCGACCTGGCCCATCGTGATGGCGGTCTGCACGCGGGTCTCGATGCCTTCCTTCTCCAGGAAGTCCTGGAGGGCGAGGCAGTTCATGACTGTGCCGAGCATGCCCATGTAATCCGAGCGGGCCCGGTCCATGCCGCGCTGCTGGAGCTCCGCGCCGCGGAAGAAGTTGCCGCCGCCGATGACGATGGCGATCTCGTAGCCCTCTTGGACGACGGCCGCGATCTCGCGGGCGATCGCGTGGACGACATCTGGGTCTACGCCCAGTCCGCCGCCTCCGGCGAAGGCCTCGCCGGACAGCTTCAGCAGGTACCGGCTCCGCGGAGCCCCGGTGCCGGGCGCGGTGCCGGTCCCGGAGTCGCTGGCCTTGTCGGCGGCCTTGTCGGCGCCCTCATCCATGGAGTCTCCTCATGCGCGTACGAAGAAGGCCATTGCCGTGGGTCCACGTGGGGTCCCTCTACGGCAATGGCCTCCTCGTCACTACTGCGGTCGGCCGGCGGGCGGCCGACCGCGTCCGACCCTAGCGGGGTCGTCGGTCATTCGCTGGCTGGCTCAGACACCGACGCGGAAACGCGCGAAGCGCTTCAGCGTGACACCGGCCTCGTCCAGAACCTTCTGGACGGTCTTCTTGCTGTCCTTCGCGAAGGACTGCTCAAGGACGGAGTTCTCCTTGACGTAGCCCGTGACGCGGCCCTCGACGATGCGGGCGAGCGCGGCTTCCGGCTTGCCCTCCTCGCGCGCGGTGGCCTCGGCGACGCGGCGCTCGTTCTCGAGCACGTCGGCGGGGATGTCCGCGCGGGACAGGAACAGCGGCGAGAACGCGGCGATGTGCTGCGCGACGTCCTTCGCGACCTCCGCGTTCTCCTTGTCCAGCTCGACCAGCACGCCGACCTGCGGGGGCAGGTCCGGGCTGGTGCGGTGCAGGTAGGAGGCGACGTAGCCGTCGGTGAACTGCGCGAAGCGGCTCAGCACGATCTTCTCGCCGAGGGTGGCGTTGGCCTCGTCGACGAACGCCTGGACGGTCTGGCCGTCCTTGATCTCGGAGGCGAGCAGCGCCTCGAGGTCGGCGGGCTTGGTGGCGGCGACGTGCGCGGCCAGCGCGTCGGCGACGGTGACGAACTTGTCACCCTTCGCGACGAAGTCGGTCTCGCAGTTGAGCTCGAGGAGCACGCCCTCGGAAGCGCCCTCGGCGATCAGGGAGACGACGGCACCGTTGGAGGCCGAACGGCCTTCGCGCTTGGTGACGCCCTTCTGACCCTTGACGCGGAGGATCTCGACGGCCTTGTCCAGGTCGCCTTCGGCCTCTACGAGAGCGTTCTTGCAGTCCAACATGCCGGCGGCGGTCAGCTCGCGGAGCTTCTTGACGTCAGCGGCGGTGTAGTTCGCCATGGTCGTTGAGTCTCTTCCCGATGAGAGTCGGTTGATCTACGGGTGAACGGCGGGGGCCGAAGCCCCCGCCGTCGTCACACGTACTGGAAGGCGGAGCCTCAGGCCTTGTCGGCCTCGGCGGCCGGGGCGGCGTCGGCGGCCGGGGCCTCCGTGGCCTCGGCAGCGGCGGGCGCCTCGGCGTCGGCGACGGCCTCGGTGACCGTCTCGGCCTCGGCGTCGGCGACAGCCTCGGTCTCGGCACCGGACTCGACGGGAGCCTCGGTCTCGTCCTTGGCCTTCTCACCCTCGAGGAGCTCGCGCTCCCACTCGGCGAGCGGCTCAGCGGCGCCTTCGGCCTTCTTGTCACCGGTGGCGGCACCGGAGCGGGCGATGAGACCCTCGGCGACGGCGTCGGCGATCACACGGGTGAGCAGCGTGACGGAGCGGATCGCGTCGTCGTTGCCCGGGATCTTGTAGTCGACCTCGTCGGGGTCGCAGTTGGTGTCGAGGATCGCGACGACCGGGATGCGGAGCTTGCGCGCCTCACCGACGGCGATGTGCTCCTTCTTGGTGTCCACGATCCAGACGGCGCTGGGCACCTTCTGCATCTCGCGGATACCACCGAGGGTCTTCTCCAGCTTGTCCTTCTCGCGCGAGAGGACCAGGAGCTCCTTCTTGGTGAGGCCGGAGGCGGCCACATCCGTGAAGTCGATCTCCTCGAGCTCCTTCAGGCGCTGCAGGCGCTTGTAGACGGTCGAGAAGTTCGTGAGCATGCCGCCCAGCCACCGCTGGTTGACGTAGGGCATGCCGACGCGCGAGGCCTGCTCGGCGATGGCTTCCTGCGCCTGCTTCTTGGTGCCGATGAACATGATGGAGCCGCCGTGGGCGACGGTCTCGCGGACGAACTCGTAGGCGCGGTCGATGTACGACAGCGACTGGAGCAGGTCGATGATGTAGATGCCGTTGCGCTCCGTGAAGATGAAACGCTTCATCTTCGGGTTCCAACGACGGGTCTGGTGACCGAAGTGGACGCCGCTTTCCAGCAGCTCCCGCATCGTGACGACGGCCATGGCCGCGCTCCTTGAGGTACTCGGTTATCGCGGCGGCCGGACGGCCGTCGCGCCTGACGCCCCGACGCGCCGTGCCACGAGGGACCGAGGGGCGCGGCCACCCTTCACGAGGAAGTCGGTGGCGGGGCGTGCGAAGTCGATCCAGTGACCCGGATCGCCAGAGAAAGTGTACGTGACCGGCGGAGTGCGCAACGACAGCTTCTTGAGCCACAGGTTTATCCACAGGCCGCCTGCATGATCGTCTTTCGCGGCCGGAATGCGGGACCGTCGCAGCATGCTTCCTTCCCCCGCTCTTCCCCTGGTTCTGCCGCTGTGGCTCTCCCTGCTCGCCGCGCTGGCCCTCGGCGTACCGCTGCCGGTCGCCGGCTCGGGCGGCCCGGCCGGAGCGCCCGCGCCCGACGGCCGGAGCTGGCCGGTCGGCGCGCGCGAGGGCGGGCGGCCGGTGGTGGTGCGCGGGTTCGAGCCGCCCGCGTCTCCGTGGGGCGGCGGGCACCGGGGAGTGGATCTCCGCGCCGGACCGGGCACGCCGGTGCGGTCGGCCGCGCCCGGCAGGGTGTCGTTCGCCGGCCGGGTGGCGGGCGTCGACGCGGTCTCGGTCCTGCTCGCGGACGGGCGGCGCACCACGTATGAACCGGTACGGGCGCTGGTCGCGGTGGGCGACGTGGTGGCTGCGGGCCAGGGGGTCGGGGTGCTGGAGCGCGGCCCTTGGCACTGCCCGGCGGGCTGTCTGCACTGGGGGCTGCTGCGCGGGGACGTCTACCTCGACCCGCTGAGCCTGCTGCCCGACTGGATGCTGCGTGGCGGCCGGTCCCGGCTGCTCCCGGTGTTCGGCGTTCCCGGGCCGGGGTTCGGAACTACGGGCGTTCGTCGGGTTCGTCGCCGGGAGCGGGTGCCGGGGACGGGGCGGGGCTCCGCACTCCGTGCAGGGCCATCGCCACCGCGGCCTCGACGATCCGGTCCGGGACCTCGGCGGCCCCGAGCTCGATGCGGCGCACCGCGGCATCCACGACACCCTGCAGCAGCATCGCCGTCAGCCGCGGCTCCTCGTGTCCGAGGTCGCCCAGCGCCTCGACCACCATGGCGATCAGACCGCCGTGCGCGGCGCGGATCTTCTCGCGGGCCCCGGCGTCCAGCTCGCCCGCCGAGATGGCCACCACGGCCCGGTGCCGCCGGTCGCCGACCAGGGTGAGCTGGCTGCGTACATACGCCTCGATCTTGGCCGCGGCGCCGTCGACGGCCTGCATCGCCGCCTCGACCTCGGCGGCCCAGACCGGGAAGTCCACGGAGCACAGTTCCTCGACGACGGCCGCCCGGGACCGGAAGTACTCGTAGACGGACGACCGGGCGAGGCCGGTGCGCTCCGCCAGCGCGGGGAAGGTCAGCGCCTCCGTGCCGCCCTCGGTCAGGAGGGATCGGGCGGCGTCCAGCAGGGCGTCGCGCTGCATCGTCCGGTGCTCGGCCACCGAGGCCGCTCGAATCCTGGGCACCCGTCCACTGTAGGCGGTGACCGGCGTCAGCGGCCGACGTCCGCCAGCTTCGCGCGCAACTGCAGCACTGATTTGGTGTGGATCTGGCTGACGCGGCTCTCGGTGACCCCGAGCACCTGGCCGATCTCGGCGAGCGTGAGCCCCTCGTAGTAGTACAGCGTCACGACGGTCTTCTCGCGCTCCGGGAGGGTGTTGACCGCGCGCGCCAGCAGTCGGCGCAGCTCACGGTCCTCCGCGACCTCCACCGGGTTGTCGGCGCCGGTGTCCTCCAACGTGTCGACCAGGCTGAGCCGGTCGCCGCTTTCGCCGCCGACGTGCAGCAGTTCCTCCAGCGCCACCACGTTCGCCAGCGACAGGGCGCTGAACACTCCGTGCAACTCTTCCAGGCCGACGCCGAGCTCGGCGGCGACCTCGGACTCACTGGGAGTGCGCCGCAGCGAGGCCTCCAGGGTGGCGTAGGCACGCTCCACCGCCCGCGCCTTCTGACGCACGGAGCGCGGGATCCAGTCCAGCGCCCGCAGTTCGTCGATCATGGCGCCGCGGATCCGGGTGATCGCGTACGTCTCGAACTTGATCGCCCGTTCCGGATCGAACTTCTCAATGGCGTCGATGAGCCCGAAGACGCCCGAGGACACGAAGTCCGCCTGCTCGACGTTGGCCGGCAGGCCGACGCTGACCCGCCCGGCGACGTACTTCACCAGGGGCGAGTAGTGCAGGATCAGCTGCTCCCGGAGCTTCGCGTCCGCCGTGGACTTATAGGTCCGCCACAGCACGTCGAGCGCGGTGGGACCGGCGGGACGGGGGACACTGCGCGCGGCGGTGGCCGCCGTGGCCCGGTCCGGCCCGGGGGGGTGCTGGGGCATGCGTCGTCTTGTGCCGTTCTGCCGAGACGTAGGCGAAAAGGGGAGTCAATGGGAGCGTAGCGTGACCATGGCGTCGCTTATTGCTACGACTTCGGTCTGGGGCGTGCGCAGATACGTTCCGCTGAGGGGTTCGGGAGTGCGCGTCCACGGCGAGTCCCTCGCGAGGGAATGTTGAGCAAGCATGCATTCCCTCCGCCCACTCCACACCTCTTCACCCGATTGACGCAGGTCAACCACCTTCCTTCGAAGTGCTCCATGTTGACCGGGTCACTCGGCTCAGGGAACCGGCCGGTCCTGGGGGAATCGCGTCAACTTCCATCGTTCTCCGTCCCGTTCCACAAAGCCCAGCGCCTGCAATTCGTAGAGACGTCCGAGCGTGTCGTCCTTTCCGGTGCCCGAGGCGCGGGCGAGCTGCTCGACGCAGGCGCCGCCCTGGGCGGGCAGCGCCTCCAGCACCCGCGTGGCGCCTGCCTCCAGCAGATCCCTGGCCAGTACAGGACCATGCCGCTCGGGCGCCAGGTCCCCGCCGATCCGGCCGACCATCTCGACGACCTCCGACGCGTCGGTGACCAGCGCCGCCTCGTTGCGCAGCAGTTCGTGCACACCGGCCGAGAGGCCCGAGGTGCACGGCCCCGGCACACCCATCGTCAGCCGCCCCAGCTCGCGGGCGCACCGCGCGGTGATCAACGAGCCGCTGCGGTGCTGCGCCTCGACCACGACCGTGCCGCGCGTGAGGGCGGCGATGACGCGGTTGCGGAGCACGAACCTGCTGCGGGTCGGGTGGGAGCCCGGCGGCAACTCCCCGACGATCAGGCCCTGTTCCGCGATGCGGGAGATCAAGTCGGCGTGCCCCGGCGGGTAGTGGACGTCCGCGCCGCAGGCGAGCACCGCGATGGTCGCTCCGGGCACCGACAGCGCACCCCGGTGGGCGGCGCCGTCCACGCCGTACGCGGCGCCGGAGACCACCACCCAGCCCGCTCGGGCCAGCCCCGCGCCCAGTCCGGCCGCCATGTGGGCGCCGTAGTCGGTACAGGCCCTGGCGCCCACCACCGCGACCGACCGCAGGGCCCACATCCGCAGCTTCGGCCTCCCCCGCACCCACAGGCCGTATGGCCGCCGGGCGCCGAGATCGTCCAGCTGCGCCGGCCAGTCGGCGTCGCCCGGGCACACGAAGCGCCCGCCGAGCCCCTCCATCGCGGCCAGGTCCGCGGCCGGGTCCAGCGCGCCGGCCCGTATCCGGTACCCCGCCATCCGCTGCTCGCTCGCCCCCGGCAGCGCGACCCCGGCCCGGATCTCCCGCACCACGTCGCGCGGATCACGGTCCCGCAGCCACGCGCCGACGGTCTCGTCCCCGGGATCGGCGATCCGCGTCAGCGCGGCGCGCGCGAGCCGCTCCTCATCCCCGACGCCCCCCACGCCACCCACGCCAGCGGCGGCACCAGCACCGGCAGCACCCAACTCATCGACGGCCATCAGCCATCACCCCCACGACGGCGGGCACCCCACGGGCGACGCCGGTGCGCAGTTGCAGGGCCTCCGCCATCTCCGGCGGGCCGGGCCGCTCGGCCCCCGCGAGGTCCGCGATCGTCCAGGCCACCCTCAGCACACGGTCCAGGCCCCGGGCGGTGAGCAGGCCGCGCTCCATGTCCCTTTCGGCCTCCCGCAGTCCGGCCGGGCCCACCTGCCAGCGGGTGCGCAGCTCGTGCCCCGGCACCTCGCTGTTGGTCCGCCACGGGGTCTCCGTGTAGCGCGCCGTCGCCCGTTCCCTCGCCAGCCGCACCCTCTCCGCGACCCGCGCGGTCGGCTCGGCGCCCGCGGCGCCCTCGATCAGTTCGGTACGGGTCACCGCCTCGACCTGGACGCGGAGATCCACCCGGTCCAGGAGCGGCCCGGACAGCCTCGCCTGATACCTGCGGACCGCGGCCGGCGAGCAGTCGCACGCCAGCGCCGGCAGCGAATGCCGGCCGCACGGACAGGGGTTCGCGGCGAGGACGAGCAGGAAGCGTGCGGGCAGCCGCATCACTCCCGCGGAACGGGCGACCACCACATGTCCGGACTCCAGCGGCTGACGCATCGCGTCGAGCACCCGGCCGCTGAACTCCGGGGCCTCATCCAGGTAGCTGGACTTACTCCACCCAGAACGCCAGCACGTAGGGTGCAGGCCTGAGCAGGAGGAGCACAACATGGCAAGGGTCCTGGGCGCGCTGCGCCTGTCGAGAGCATCGGATGAGTCGACCTCGGTCGTTCGACAGAAGGCAGCCATCCAGCGATGGGCGGACAGCCGAGGAGATACGGTCGTCGGTTGGGTGGAGGACGTAGACGTCTCCGGCGCCATCGCCCCATGGGAGCGACCAGGTCTCGGCCAGTGGCTCCCGTCGACCATCGGTAAGGACGTAAGCGCAGTAGAGCTGCGTCTCGCATGGGAGATCTCCCGAGTCGATGAATGGGACATCCTCTGCGGGATGAAGCTCGACCGGATCTCCCGGCGAGTGCTGCACATCGCTCAGCTTGTCGAGTGGGCTGGGAAGCACAACAAAGAGATCGCGGCAGCCGAGGACGGCTTCGACCTTTCCTCACCCATGGGCAAGATCCTGTTCCAGCTCATCGCCGCATTCGCCGAGGGCGAGCTGGAGGCGATCAAGTTCCGTGCGAAATCCTCATACGCATACCTGATGAAGACCGGTCGTTGGCGCGGCGGCTTCGTCCCGTACGGGTACCGGGCTGAGAAGGACGCCGAGGGAGACGGCTGGAAGCTGGTACCGGACGAGTACGGGACGGAGACAGCGAAGGTAGTCCGAGAGGTCGTTCGACGGACACTCGAAGGCGAGGCGACGAATGCCGTGTGCCGATGGCTGAATGAGAGCAAGACCCCGAGTCCACTGGATGCTCAGCGCATCCGGAGCGGGAAGGAGTCGAAAGGTGCTGTCTGGCGTGTGGGCAACCTTCTGAAGATGCTTCGCTCTCACACACTTCTCGGTCGAGTCGAAATGACCGAGGAGGTCATACTCCCGGACGGCACCAAGGAGAAGCGGACTCGCCTCGTGCGGGACGCCGAGGGGCTGCCGCTTCAGCGGGCGGAGCCGCTCATCAGTAAGGAGGAGTGGGATCAGCTTCAAGCAAAGCTGAAGGAGAACAGCAATCCTCGGGCAGGCAACCGCTTCGACCGTTCCCCCTTGCTTCGAGTGGCCTACTGCACCTGCGGCAAGGCGCTGTATCGGAACAACGGCCGCAACCAGATGTACTACCGGTGCAGCTCTCGCAACATCACCGGCGCCGAGTGCGACTCGACTGAAGCCATACAGGCGACGCTCTTGGAGAAGGTCATTGAGGAGGCGTTCCTCAAGGCCGTTGGTCACGCTGAGATCGTCCGCCGAGTGTTTCGCCCCGGAGTCGACCACACTCAGGACGTCACCGAGGTGACACGCGCTCTGGCCGAACTCCGCGAGGACCGCGAGGCAGGGCTCTACTCCTCCGAGCTCAGCAAGAAGGAGTTCCGAGAGGAATACCTGCGGCTCGAAGCGAAGCGAGAGACACTCGCCGCCATGCCAGTAGTGCCGGACCATTGGGAGGAGACCTCTACCGGCCAGACGTACGCGGACAGGTGGGCACAACTCACGACCTCAGCGGAGAAGAACAAAGAGCTGCGCGAGGCAGGCGTAAAGGCGATCGTCCACACCAGGAAAGTCCCGCCCATGACAGCCGCCCAGCTCATGGAGCCCAAGGGGCATGAGGGCATGTGGCAACACGCGGTCGGCAGGGTTCAGCTCCTCATGCCGATGAATCTGCGTGACCGAGTCCGCAGCCTCGCTGCCGAGCACATCGTGTAGTCCTCGTTCGAAGGCTCGACTGGCCCCGCTCTCACCCGAGGGCGGGGCTTCGTCATGTCCGATCAGATGGGCTGAGGCTCAGCCGGCCAGGTTGACGACTGAGCAACCGGCCGTGTAAGAAGATCCTCCCGCTCCTTCGAGGAGCGGACACCGTAGCTCCCGTCGTGTGACGCCGGTAGAGCTGGCCACTCCGTGAAGGGGCCGCCATCCCAAGGGGCTGGCAGGGGAAGCCGAGGGCACCCCGAAGCGCAGGACGGTACTGCGCGACTTCCACTCACCCGCCGAGGTACAGCTACACGCTGCCCTCGGCCGCCGCCGGGAGGTCGCCACCCCTTGACCAGCACCATCAACTTCGGCCCCGGCCGCCCGTGGGGCGGAGTATCTCAGCGCGAGTACCAGCGCATGGCCCAAGACCCTCGACACCAGCTCGCCTACCGCATCCACTTCGCGGCCCTCGGTTGGGCCGACCGCCACGGACACGCAAGCTTCGGTCCCGGCAAGCTCGCCGCACTGCTCGGCAAGGAGGGCAAGTCCCTGTCCGACCAGAGCACGAACAACGCCCTGGCCCGCGCCAGGGAGCTGGAGCTTGTCTCGCCCCGATCGGGGGCCGCTTGCCTTGTCGTCCCCTCTCACGTCTTCCAGAAAAGGAAGGGCGCACCCGTGCCGTGCCGCCTGCACCTCGATCGCTGACTACGTCTCTCGCGTGTAGCCAGCACACGCCTGACGTGTACCGAGACGAGATCTCACCTGCGGAGACGTTCGCGTCTTCTCTTGTCTTTTTGGCCTCACAGCTTTTGGCCTCACAGCGCAGCCCCGAAGGGGAGAAGGAAGCCAAGTACGTACTTACACGTCAGCGGTAAGGAAGGTGGGGCGCGGTAGCGCCCTCAGTCGCAAGGGCACCGGCGAAGAGACCCAAGCGACAGGCGCGGCCTCCGGCCGCACAACCGGAAGATACTTCGCACGAGCGGTCCCGAAGGGGCCGACATCAGGAAGACCAGGGAGCTGACCAAGTGGGGGCGCTACCGCGCCCCGCTACCCCAAGGCCCCAGGGCAAGGCGCTCGGGCAAGGGGCCGCTACGCGGCCACAACGGGAAGCAACAAACGGCAAGCCTCGAAGGGACCTCACTCTTGTGCCGTCCCTGAGTGCTCGCCATACCGGGCACAGCCCTCCTACCTGCATCTTCTTCGCCGCTGCCTCACTCCTCCGGTGTCTGACGGGGTCTGAAACCGTGGCACGATCTTGGCCGGTAAGACATGGCGGTCTGGACTTGCCTGCCATGGGGGTCATACCCCACCCCCGTTCGCCTCCTTGGGAGGCTCGGTTACCTGCTCTCTCCTCAGTTGCACAAGAAGAGTGCGGCAGATCCAGTCGAAGATTCCGGAGCCTGCCTGATACAACTCGTCGGCCAAGGTTTCCGCTTCTTCGTAGGAGATCTCGATGACGGCCGCAGCAGTACGCCTCTTGCTGACAAGCGCATACGCCGCGCTGGGTAGCGGCTCAGTCTCTGGCACATTCAGAGGCGTCCACATGCCATGCACCAAGTGGTTTCGTCGGGCAAGCAAAGGCTTGAGGGTCGCAAGTTTGGAGCGGCACTCGGTGCGCTGCGCTTCCGTGATCTCCCGGTTGATCTTCACGAGTGCCGTACACATATCGATCAGCTCATTTGCTCCAAGCCCCGCAGCCACAACCTCGGCATACCTGCTGTCGATGAGGCAGGTCATGAGTCGGCGAAGGTAGTACTCCAGCGCAGCACTCCCCCTTGCCACCTCGCCCACCAACAGAGACATGCGTTGTTGCACCTCCTCCATCTCCTCGTCCGATCGGAGGATCGGAAGCCCATCGAGACCGCTTGGCGGGACCGCTTCGTCAGACATGCCGAGGAGCGTACCGGGCGTCTCACAATCCTTCGTTTTCGGGACGGCGAGACCAGGCTCGGAGCGCGTCCGTTTCGCCCACGCTCGACCGTCTCGCAACCCGTCTCGAAACATCCCCCTCAGGACTGGCTTTCGGGACACGTTTGTGAGACGGTCTCGTCATGACTACGACCACCCCGGCCTCACAGGTCGAACGCCACGCTTGCCCGAAGTGCGAAGCCCCCGCCGGTAGCCCCTGCCGTACGACGACGGGCAAGGTGGCAGCGAACTACCACACGGGCCGCTTCGCCTTGGTGCCCGCCCTCAAGGCGGAACTGACCGTGAAGACTCCGGCTGACCGCAACCCCGGCAAGGCGTGGACACAGTGCGCTCCTGTCACACAGGTGCCCGACGCGATGCCGGGCGCAGCGATCCGACTGGGCTACGCCCGTTGTTCAACCGTTGGGCAGGAACTTCAGTCCCAGTTGGACATGCTTGCCCGTGCCGACTGCACCCGCGTCTTCTCGGAGAAGATCAGTACCCGTGTGAAGGAGCGGCCGGAACTGGAGAAGGCGCTCACGCTGGCACGGGAGATCAAGGCAGCCGCACCGAATCAGCCGGTCATCTTGACCGTGGTCGAGATGAAGCGGCTTGCCCGCAGTGCGTCAGAGCTGATGACGCTGTCTTCCACCCTTCAGGCGGACGGCATCCAACTGGAACTCCTGTCCGGTCCCCTTCAGGGTGTGTACGACCCGAACGGGGCCGGTGCCATTGTGTTCGCCGTCCTCGCCGTCAGTGCCGAGGTGGAGCGGGAAGGCATCCGGGAGAAGACGTTGGAAGGGCTGGAGGCTGCGGCCCGTAAGGGCAACGTCGGTGGGCGTCCGTCCGTCATGGACGATGACACCTTGGCCGTAGCCCGTGCCCGACACGCCAAGGGAGACAGCGTCACAGCCATCGCCAAGGCCCTGGGAATCGGGCGCGCCACGCTGTACCGCCATTTGGGAGAGAGCGCCTGAGACAGGCGCACAGGGACACAGGCAGGCCCCCGACATCGCGTCGGGGGCCGCTGTCATGCATGGGCGCATGACGCCGTGGTTCGAACCTCGCCTACCGGCGTACCCCCCTCAGCACACTGGGGGTCTGTCGGTCACTCGTCCCGGACCACAATCGCGAACGATGTGCAGAGGCGCCGGAATCCTTTGTGACCGCTCCGGCCGGTGTGGCTCATGCACTCCACATCGACCGCCACGCCGTCAGTCGAGGGCGTGGCTGCCCATTTGCAGTGAAGGCACTCCGCTTCGAAGGTCACGTCAGTGTCCGGGTGTCGCGTGATCCTGTGCCTCACGTACCGCATGACGGAACGCGCCATCATTGGACCCCGTGGTCTTCCCGCAGATGCGTAAGGAGCACCACGTTCGCATCGGACACCTTCGAGTAGTCCCCGACCGATCGGGCGTTGGTTCGAATCAGGGTAATGCCGAGGCATTCCTGACAGCTCGATACCGCGTTCGGTTCCTGGAGTGGAGTCGTCAAGTTCACCGGACCTGACATCGTCGTCTTCGGTGTGCTCATTCTGTACGACCTCCCCGGCTGCGTGTGTGCCAGGGAATGATGCCGTGGAACGTGCATTCTTTCGCAGTCCATGCACGTTGTTGGGTAAAGGTCATGAGCGGCAGGCAGCCGACCACTCTGCGAGCATCGCTCTTGCTTCCCCATCGGATGCCGCGTATTCCTCGTACTGGGCGAACTCGTCGAGGTAGCTCCGTACGTCTCGGCTGTCGCGGAGTACGAGACTTCCGGCCGATGTCTCGATGGTGACCAACGAAGCGTCGTAAACGGTGAACGTATTCAACGGGACTCGCGAGGTGGGGGCACCCACTGGGATCACTCCGATACGCACGTTCGGGAGGTAGGTCAACGAGGAGAGCCGGTCCATCTGCTCAGCCAACGCCAAAGGTGAAACGACCGGCCATCGAATGGCCTGCTCGGTCAGAATGAAGCTGAACTGTTTCGACACGTCATACAGAATGGCTTGCCGTTCCAGCTTTCCCGCCACTGCCTTACTCGTATCCGCCGGGGAATGGGCGAGGCTCGCCCGTACGTACTCCGGAGTTGCAAGAAGGCCCGTCACCATCGAGAGCAGGAAGTAGCGCATGTGCGTCGAGGACGCTTCAAGAGACCTCAGTTCCGCTTGTCTCGTCCCAAGTCCCTTACGACGCAACCCCCGAAGGTTTCGCCACTCGGTATGGGCCAACCTGGCAAGGGCGGCCACTTCGGCAATCATGCTGGGTGGTGCGTCGAGGGCCCTCAAGATCTGCTCGACGTCGACCAGGGACGGCCGTGTCCGCCCGTTCTCGATCCGACTCACCTTGGACTGAGACATGTTGCAGCGCGCGGCAAGCCGGTCCCCGGAGAGACCGGCCCGCTTGCGTAGCTCTCGAAGCAGTGAAGCGAGTTCCGTTCCCGACTCGCCGAGCCGCTCAGCTTCGAACGTCACTCCCCCACGTACTCCAAGAATGGCACCGACTCGGCGATGGCGATTCGCTGGTATTCGACGAACGGGGCCGGATCACCCTCGTACAGTTCTCGGCCGATCTGCGCACCGTTGCCCTCGTAGTGCATGAGAACAACCTTCGAGCGGTCGAACATCCAGAAGTCGCGAACCTCCGGCAACGGGTTCTCTCGATCCGTCACGTCCAGAATTCGGATCTCTTCGCCGGCTCGCACATGCGGAGCGTAGTATCGGGAGAACTCGAACCGCAGATACTCGGAGAGTGGTTGAGTCACGATGTGCACTCGCCCCTTACTCTTCCCCTCCCCTCGTATCCGATTCAGGCTTTCCGTGTACGGGGACGAGTAGGAATTCAGGTCGACTCGCCTACCGGCCCGGAACGCTTCGAGCTCGTCGGCCTCCTGCGGCATGAGGTACTGCGGCAAGGTCTCCAGTCTCCATGCCTCCGACTGGAATTCCCGCAGCGCTGTCCGCCACTCGTCACCATCCAAGAACACGAATCGCCTCCCGAAGAACGCTCTCCGGAATCTCCACAAGCCCCTCCCCCTGAGGCGGAGTGAAGGCGCCGGACACGTCACCTTGCACAACGAACGTTCCTCGGTCGGTCCGGTACACGTTCGGGCAGTCGTCTTCGCCGCACTCCCCGTTTCCGTTACCGGTAAGCCGAGTCAGCTCCTCGCGTGCCATACGAAACCCCCTTGCTCGCGCCCCGGTTGGGGCGTTGGACACGACCGTACGAGCGTCACAGTCGACCGTCCATGCATGTTCGTGGGTATGCACGTTGTTGCATGAACCCGTGGCCTTCGATGCAGCGCGTCCGTCGCCGCCCCATACGGGCGCGTGGTGGGCGTCTGCGACCGGGACGACGGGATGGCCTGGGCAGGCAGCCGACAGGGCGCGAGACGGCCACTGGGGGGCCATGGCGAAACGCCCGCGCCGATCGGGAGCACTGGTGTACCTTGATCGCGGAGTAAGTCCCTCTACCGCGCCTCGTCCAGGAACAACACCCCGCGGTGGGCCAGGGAGACCGCGCCCGGCCGGGGCAGGCCGCTGCCACCGCCGATGATGGAGGGCATGGTCGCCGAGTGGTGCGGGGCGCAGTAGGGCGGGGTGTCGACCAGCGGTTTGCCGGGAGGGAGGATTCCGGCGACCGAGTGCACCGCCGTGACCTCCAGGGACTCCTGGGCGGTGAGCCGCGGCAGGAGCCCGGCCAGCCGCTCGGCCAGCATCGTTTTGCCGGCGCCCGGCGGGCCTTTCAAGTACAGGTGATGGCCGCCGGCCGCGGAGATCTCCAGGGCGCGCCGGGCGGTGTGCTGGCCCGCGACGTCGGCGAGGTCGGGGAGCGTCTGCCGGTCGCAGACGCCGGTGCCGATGCCGGCTCCGGGCACCGCGAGCCCGGCGAGCAGGGGATCGGGGCGTCCCTCGCCCCGGTTCTCCGTCTCCTCGGGGACCGTCTCGTCGTTGAGGATCGCGATGAGCTGGCGCAGGGTGCGGATGCCGAGCACCGAGACGCCCGGCACCAGCGAGGCCTCGGCCGCGGTGCGTTCAGGAACGACCACCTGCCGGTACCCGGCGTCGGCCGCGGCGAGGACGGCGGGCAGCACTCCGCGGACCGGCCGCACCCGGCCGTCGAGACCCAGCTCGCCGATCATCACCAGGTCGGCGATGGCCGGGGGCGCGATCCGCTCGTTGGCGGCCAGGACCGCGCACGCGACCCCGAGATCGAAGCCGCTGCCGCTCTTGGGGACCGAGGCGGGGCTGAGGCCCACGGTGAGTTTCTTCTGCGGCCAGGTCTCGCCGCTGTTCACGATCGCCGCCCGGACGCGGTCGCGGCTCTCGCTCAGGCTCTTGTCGGGCAGGCCGACGAGGGTGAACGCGGCGAGCCCCGGTTCGAGGTCGGCCTGGACCTCGACGACCACCCCTTCCACCCCGACCAGGGCCACCGAGCAGGTGCGGGCGAAGCCCATCAGGCCACCCCCCGCACATGCTCGACCCGCGCGGCGCCGCGGCCGGGCAGAACCACCCCGACCAGGTCGATCCGCACCCCACCGGAGGGCGGGCCGCCGTGCTCGCTGAGCCAGTACTCGGCGAGCAGCCGCAGCCGCTGCGCCTTGCGCGGGGTGACGGCCGCCATGGGGTGCTCGTAGGCACCACCGGTGCGGGTCTTCACCTCGCACATCACCAGCGCGTCGCCCTCCGACGCGACGATGTCCACCTCGCCCCGGCGGCACCGCCAGTTCCGTTCCAGAACCCTCAGGCCCGCCGTGGCGAGCCAGCGGGCGGCCAGCTCCTCGCCGTACCTGCCCCGGGCTGCTCGTGCGTTCACGCACACCACCTCCGCCACTCACTGTGACGGAGGTGGGGCATAGCGGATGATCTTGAACTTACCTGTGGATAACCCGGTTCACGAGCTACCGCCGGTCAGCTGTTGAAGCCCGCCTCGTCGGACGCGAGATCGAGATCGGCCTTGTTCAGCTCTTCGATGTTCACGTCCTTGAATGTGAGGACCCTGACCTGCTTCACGAAGCGGGCCGGCCGGTACATGTCCCACACCCAGGCGTCAGCCATGGACACCTCGAAGAAGACCTCACCCTGAACCGAGTGCACCTGCATCTCGTAATCATTGGTCAGGTAGAAACGCCGCTCGGTCTCAATCACATATTTGAACAACCCGACGACATCGCGGTACTCCCGGTAGAGCTTCAGCTCCATCTCGGTCTCGTACTTCTCGAGGTCCTCGGCGCTCATCGCATGTTCCCCTTCAGCCGTACGTCCCCCCATTGTGCGTCAGTCACGCTCCGTCCCCAGGGGGATCGGGAATTGTGGGGGTCCTTCGTCGAGCAGCGTACGCAGCAGCCCGGCGAGCCTGATCGGGTACACCGTCTCACGAGAGGACAGAAGTTCCTCGCAGGTCCACCATCGAAGCCCGGTGACGCTGCGCCGCTCCAGTTCCGTGTGCCCGGCGGTGTCGAACTCCGTGGTTCCGGTGCGCGCCAGGTAGTACCACTCGTCCTGCTCCCAGCGGCGCCCGTCGAACGTGAAGGAACAGGTCCGCTCCCACAGCACCGGCCCCAGCTCCACGGAGCCCATCCCGGTCTCCTCGACCAGTTCGCGGCGGGCCGCCGCCTCCAGGCTCTCGCCGTCCTCGACCCCGCCACCCGGGGTGAACCACCAGGTCGTCGAGGGGTCGGCCGGTTCGCGACCGTGCAGCAGCAGGATGCGGTCGGCGGGATCGAGCAGGACGACGCGGGCCGCGCGGCGCCTGATCACCGGTGGCGGCGCAGTCTGCGGGCGATCGGTCCGTGCGCCGCGCCGCCGAGGATCAGCACCGCTCCGGCGAGCGCCGCGACGGTGATCCAGCGCAGCGGCCCCGGCTCGGAGACCCCGCCGGGCAGCGCGGAGAAGTTCGTGGCCCGGTCCACCATGCCGAGCCGCCCCAGCGGCCAAGCCACCGCGTCCACCCGGGCCCGGACGGCGCCGCGCGGCACCGTACCGGTGTCGCCGCCGGCCAGGTGCTCCCGGGAGTCCAGCGACTCGGCCCGGTTGTCGCCGAGGAGGAAGAGCTGCCCCTTGGGGACCGTGGTCTCGAACGGCGTGAGCGACGCCGGTCCGCCGTGGAGGAGGTAGCTCTCCTCGACGGGTTTGCCGTTGACGAGCATCCGGCCCTGCTTGTCGCAGCAGGTGATGACGTCCCCGTCCACCCCGACGACGCGCTTGACGAGCGTCGCGCTGCCCCACAGCTGGTCCTGGAAGACCACGATGTCGCCGCGCCGCACCTCCGACCCGTCGACCCGCTGCGCCAGGATCCGGTCACCCGGCTCCACGGTCGGCTGCATGGACCCGGTCGGCACGGTGTAGGGCCGGTAGGTCACCGCGCCCCAGGCGAAGCCGCCCAGGAACAGCACGCACCCTATGGCTACGGCCAGCCCGGACAGTATGCGTCCGAGCCGGCCGTCGTCCTTGCGTATCGCGCTGCTGCTCGCGGAAGTGCTGCTGCTCATGGACCCGCACCTTACCCGTCGGTACCCGCCGAGGTCAGCAGTCCTCGGCACGCATTCGCAACACCCACGGATCCCACACGTCCCACCAGTCCCGGCGGCCACCTGCCCGGACGGGCAGCCCTTCCAGGCAGCGCGCCCGTCGTCAGCCCGCGGAGCCTTCGGCGGCCTCGGCGCCCTTGCGGATCAGCCGGCGCCGGCGCATCAGCACCAGCGGGACCGCGCCCACGAGGCCGGCGGCGGCCGGCAGCGGGCCCGCCGCGTTGATCCCCGGCTGGTCGAAGGTGTCGGGGACGGGCAGGGTGCCCCAGCGGTTGATCGGCCAGGCCTTCACGAAGGCACGGCCGACCACGTCGTCGAGCGGGACGTACCCGTTGCCCGGCTGGTCCATGTGGTACCGGGAGTCCAGCGAGTTCTGGCGGTGGTCGCCCATCACCCAGATGTGGTCCTCGGGCACCTTCACCTTGAACGGCTTCTCCGCCGTGCACGGGGTGTTGTCCGGGTAGACGTACGGCTCGACGAGCGCCTTGCCGTTCACCTTCAGCGGACCGGTCCCGTTGCACTCGACGGTGTCGCCGCCCACGCCGATGACCCGCTTGATCAGGTCCTTCTCCTGCGCGGACGGCATCAGGCCGATGAAGCTGAGGGCCGACTGCAGACCCCGCGTCACGGCGTTGCCGCTGGGCGGCGGGTTCTCGGGCAGCCAGCCGCCCGGGTCGTGGAAGACGACGACCTCGCCGCGGTCGGGCTCGGAGCCGAACCACGGGGTCAGCTTGTCCACCAGCACCCGGTCGCCCTCCTGCAGAGTGTTCTGCATCGAGTCCGACGGGATGGAGAACGCCTGCACCAGGAATGTCTTGATCAGCAGCGCCAGTACCAGCGCGATACCGATGAGCAGCGGCAGTTCCTTCCAGAACGACCGCTGCTTGCGCTCCGGCCTACGGCGCCTGCCCGCCGTGCCGCTGTCTCCGCCCGTACCCTCGCCACCGGACCGCGGCGCCGGGGGTTCGTGTCCGGATTCGTTCTCGTGCCCCGCATCGGGGGCCGCGCCGCCGCCCGCCGTCTTCTCGACAGAGCCCGCCGGGATGTCCCCGTCTTCGGGCTCGCCGGATCCGGATCGTGCGCCGACCGCCAGGTCCCCCACGTTCACTCCTCATTCCACGCTGCCGCCTGCGCCATGACTGACGCAGGCCCACCACTCCCATAACGAGCGGGAGTTCCGCAGGAGTCGGGAAGTGGCTCGTTCCTTGCCCATTGTTGGCCGTGCCCACCCTAGTGGGCGGTTCCAGCGCACTCGCGCCGCTCGGGCGCGGGTCGGGCACCGAGGCATACGTCCCCGGCTCCTCCAGTTTGCGCCAGTGACCCAGCGGCCACGCGATGACGAACGCCCGGCCCACCACCAGGTCCAGCGGAACCGTCCCCTGACCAGGCTGGTCCATGTGGAATCGGGAGTCCGCAGAGTTGGAGCGGTGGTCCCCCATCACCCACACCCGCCCGACGGGCACCTTCACGCTGAACGCCGAGATCGAGGGCGTATCCCCCGGATTGATGTACGGCTCGATCAACGGCATGCCGTTGACGGTGATCCGGCCGTCCTTGTCGCAGCACTTGACGGTGTCCCCGCCGACCGCGACCACCCGCTTGATCAGGTCCTGCTCGCCCGAGGCCGGCAGCAGTCCGATGAAGGTGAAGAACTCCTTCACCTGCTTGACCACCACGGGATCCGGCTTGGGCTTGGGCTCGTTCGCCAACCAGCCGCCCGGATCCTTGAAGACCACGACGTCGCCGCGCTGCGGCGTGCTGCCGAACCACGGTGTCAACTTGTCGACCAGCACCCGGTCGCTGATCTTGATCGTCTGCTCCATCGAACCGGACGGGATGACGAACGCCTGCAGCAGGAACGTCTTGAGCACCAGGGCGATCAGGAGCGCCACCACGAGCAGCAGCGGCACCTCCCGCGCCGCCGACCGGCGCCGCTTGCGCTTGACCTTGCGGGCCAGCTTGCGCCGCTCCGCCCGGGTGGCACCGGCCCGTGGCGCGGAACCTCCGCCGGACGGACCGCCATGGCCGGCGCCGGGCTCATCGTCCGAACCGCCCGAACCGCCGTACCCGTCGCCGCGCCCTCGCGCGTACCCTTCCCCGTCCTCGTACCTGTCGCCGCGCCCTCGCCCGTACCCGTCGCCATGCTCTCGCCCGGAATCGTCGCCGTACGCCGAGCCGCCCCCGGCGCCCCGCCCACGGCCGGACCCACGGCCCGCCCCGCCGTCCCCGCCCCCGCGACCCGGCGGGACCGCGCTCGGCCGGTGGTGCCCGTACCGCGGCCGGCCGCGGTTACCCACGGCCCCGGCCCGGTGCGGGTATGGCGGCGAAGACGTCCGGACGGTCCAGGGACCGCATCCGCCCGATCGGCCAGCCGATCCAGTCGGCGCGGCCGATCACCTCGTCGAGCGGGACGGTGCCGCCGCCGGGCTCGCCGAGGTGATCCCGCGAATCGCGGGAGTCCTCCCGGTGGTCACCCATCACCCACAGCCTCCCTGCCGGCACTTGGATGTCGAACGGTACCCGGGACGGTGTATCGCCCGGATACAGATAACCCTCGTCCAGGGGATGACCGTTCACCATGAGCCTGCCCAGCGGATCGCAACAGGTGACCCGGTCCCCGCCGATTCCGATCACCCGCTTCACATAATCGGTCCCGCCGGTCTGGAGGAACGATCCGTCACCGTCGAAGACGACGATGTCGCCCCGCTCCGGCACCCGGCCGAAACGGTACGCCAGCTTGTTCACCAGCACCCGGTCCCCGATCTGCAGCGTCCCCTCCATCGATCCGCTCGGAACGAGGAACGGCTGCACCACGAAGGCGTTCGCCAGGAACAGGGCGGCCACGCAGAGCACGGCCGGCAGCGCCGTACGCCACCAGCGGGCCACGGACCACCACGGGGGGACGGAGGACGGGAACACAGCGAAGCGCGACCGCTGCTCCCCCTGCTGTTCAGCAGGGGAAGAGCGATCGCGCTCCGAAGGTTCTGCGTCCGTGTCCATCGAGCGGAGAGCCTATACGGCCCCGCGAAGGACTCAGTTGTCGCGCTTCTCCTTGATCTTCGCGGCCTTGCCGCGCAGCTCACGGAGGTAGTACAGCTTGGCGCGACGGACGTCACCGCGGGTCACGATCTCGATCTTCTCGAAGATCGGGCTGTGCACCGGGAAGGTACGCTCCACGCCGACGCTGAAGCTGACCTTGCGGACCGTGAAGGTCTCGCGGACGCCGGCGCCCTGGCGGCGGACGACTACGCCCTTGAACTGCTGCACACGCGAGCGGGTGCCTTCGATGACACGCACGTGGACGTTGATGGTGTCACCGGGGCGGAACGACGGGACGTCGTCGCGCTTCGACGCGTTGTCGACGGAGTCGAGAATATGCATGAAGATCTTCTGCTTCCTTCGCCCATGCCACAGGTCATCGGCGGAACGGTCGTGATGATGATTCGGAATGCCGCTCCGTCGGGCGAGCGTCGGTCCCCCTGTGGCAGGGGCGCCGCCGGACGTACAGCAGGCGCCTATTCTTCCACGGCGGAGGCCGAGCGCCCAAATCGGCCGTCCGGCAGCTCTTCCCAGCCCAGCTCCGCCAGGAGCGCGCGGTCGGCCTTGTCGAGGGCGGCGGGGTCGCAGCGCTCGATCAGGTCCGGCCGGTTGGCGGTCGTACGGCGGAACGCCTCGTCGCGGCGGAAGCGGGCGACCTTGCCGTGGTGGCCGCTCAGCAGCACCTCGGGCACCTCGCGTTCCCGCCAGACGGGCGGCTTCGTGTAGACCGGCCCCTCCAGGAGGTCGGCCATCGCGCCGGGCGCGAAGGAGTCGTCGCGGTGCGACTCGGCGTTGCCGAGCACGCCCGGCAGCAGCCGCGCCACCGCCTCGACGATCACCAGGACCGGGGCCTCGCCACCGGCCAGGACGTAGTCGCCGATCGAGACCTCACGGACGTCGAAACGGTCGCCGTACTCCTCGATGACCCGGCGGTCGATGCCCTCGTAGCGGGCGGGCGTGAAGACCAGCCAGGGCCGCTCGGACAGTTCGACGGCCAGTTCCTGGGTGAACGGCAGACCGCTGGGCGTCGGGACGACCAGTACGGGCCGCACCTCGCCCGCTGCCGCTTCCGCGGTCACCGCGTCGAGCGCCTCGCCCCACGGCTCGGGCTTCATCACCATGCCCGGACCGCCGCCGAACGGGCTGTCGTCCACGGTGTTGTGCCGGTCGTGGGTCCAGTCACGCAGGTTGTGGATCCGCACGTCGAGCTGCCCGCGGGCCCGCGCCTTGCCGACCAGCGACACGTTCAGCGGTTCCAGGTACTCCGGGAAGATCGTGATGACGTCGATACGCATCAGACGGTGCCGTCACGACCGTCGGTGCCGTCACGGCCGTCGGCGCCGCCCTCGGTACCGTCGGTGCCATCGGTGCCGTCGCTGTCACGGGCGCTCGCGACCTCGGCCTCGGCCTCGTTGAGCAGGCCGGGCGGCGGGTTGATCACGGCGCGCTGGTTCTCCAGATCGATCTCCGGGACGATCTCGCTGACGAACGGGATCATCACCTCGGTGCCGTCCGGGCGCTCGACGATCAGCAGGTCCTGGCCCGGCAGGTGCGAGATCTCCAGGATGCGGCCGACCTCCGTACCGTCCACGGTCACCACGTCGAGGTCGACCAGCTGGTGGTCGTAGAACTCCTCGGGGTCCTCGGGCAGCTCCGCCGGGTCCACCTCGGCGATCAGCAGGGTGTTGCGCAGCGCCTCGGCGGCGGTGCGATCGTGCACGCCTTCGAAGCGCAGCAGCAGACGTCCGCTGTGCACCTTGCCGGACTCGATGGTCAGCGGGCCGGCGGTGGCCGGGTCCGTGTCCAGCACCGCGCCCGGGCCGAGCCGCACCTCCGGCTCGTCGGTGCGCACCTCGACGGTGACCTCGCCCTTGATGCCGTGGGCGCGCCCGATCCGGCCGACTACCAGCTGCACTCTGCTTGCCCTTCACTCGAAGATGTCCTGGAACGCGACAACGGGCCGGGGCCGGCAATCGCCGCCCCCGGCCCGTGCCGGTACTGCATTGGTCTCAGCGGACCTGATCCACGTCGACGAGGTCGACGCGGATGCCACGGCCACCGAGGGCGCCCACGACAGTACGCAAAGCGCGTGCGGTGCGGCCGTTGCGGCCGATCACCTTGCCGAGGTCGTCCGGGTGCACCCGGACCTCGAGGACGCTCCCGCGGCGCAGGGTCTTCGCGGACACCTGCACATCATCGGGATTGTCGACGATGCCCTTCACGAGGTGCTCGAGAGCCTCCTCGAGCATGCTCAGGCCTCGGTGGTCTCGGCCGGGGCCTCAACAGCGGCCTCGACGGCGTCATCGGCCTTCTTCTCGGCCTTGTCCGCCTTCTTGGCCTTCGGGGTGATGGCCTCACCCTTGGGCTCGTTGCCGGCGTCCTTGGCAGCGGCCTCGAAGAGGATCCGCTTGTCGGCCTTCGGCTCGGCGACGAGCATCGGGGCCGGGGCCGGCAGGCCCTTGAACTTCTGCCAGTCGCCGGTGACCTTGAGGATGGCCATCACGGGCTCGGTCGGCTGTGCGCCGACACCCAGCCAGTACTGGACACGCTCGGTGTCGACCTCGATGCGCGAGGGGTTCTGCACCGGGTGGTACAGGCCGATCTCCTCGATGGCCCGGCCGTCACGGCGGGTACGGGAGTCGGCGATGACGATGCGGTAGTGAGGCGAACGGATCTTGCCCAGACGCTTCAGCTTGATCTTGACTGCCACGGGAGTGGGTTCTCCTGGAATTGACGAGGTTGGGCACGGCAAACACCCACGTGGGGTTGTGGGATTCGTGCGCCCAGCGGATTCGTCAGCCGAAGGAGAGAGGGTTCCTGCACGGCTGTCGAGTTCTCAGCTGGCTATTCTGCCACACGGTGACACGCCCGGCTAACCGGAGTGGCCCAGCGGCTTCGGCTCACCTCACCCGACGCCGGCGCCGACGACCTCCGGGATGCGGAACGCCTGACCGCAGGCACCGCACATGATCGGGGCCTGGGCGAGGACCGACGGCACGACGCGGACGTTGCGCCCGCAGTCGCACACGGCCTTGACGCGCACTCCCCCTCCGGACGAGCCGTGCCGCGCGGCCGGGCCGCGGAAACTGCGGGCGGTGTCCGCGGTGGTCGCGACCGTGTGCGCCCTCAGGGCCCGGTGGAGCCGGTCGATGGTGGCTCGATAGCGCTTCTTGGTATCGGGGCGCAGACCGACCAGGGAGAAGCCGCTGCTGGGATGCGGCTCCTCGGAGTGGTCGAGGCCCAATTCATCGGCGATCGCCAGAAAACGGCGGTTATGGTAGCGGCCGGCTCGCGACGTGTCACGGACGCCGCGTGCTGCGGCGACTCCGTGCACGGCCTCGTGGAGCAGCCTTTCGAAGGAGAGCTCGATCCCGCAGGCGGACGAGGACTCTCCGATAAGGGACTCTGGCGCGGCCAGATCCGGCAGTTCGGGGTGGTGCCGTTGAATGTCGGCCCACGCGACTGCCAGCTCGGCGGCGAGAACTGGTGGTGTCGTGCTCACGCCGTATCAACGAGCCGGGGTGGCCCAGTGTTCCGATTCCGGGACACCCCAAATAATTTGCACTGATCGGTCAGTTCCGGATGATGCGTCCGGCGCGGGGCGGGAGCGGAGGATAGTGGAGAATCCCCGCACCCGCCCCGAACTCGGGACGTATCACCGAAAAACTACGCTCATTTCCGGCCAGCTACCGTGGGCAACCGGCGGAGGACCGTCAGCGACCGGCGGCGACGGCCGGCACAGGCACGCCTTACGCGGACTCGGCACGCGAACCCGGTGCGGGAACGTGCGAGCCCCGTACGCCACTCAGTGCATGAACTCAGTACGCAAACTCAGTACGTGAACCAGGTACGCGGACTCAGTACGCGCGAGCGACGACCGCGATGGTGCCCGGGGCGTCGTCCGCGGCCGGCACGGAGCCGTCCTCGGCGATCAGACAGCGCACGGAGACGCTCTGCTGGGCGAGCTTGGCCTCGCCCTCCGGGCCGAGGTCCGCCCACGGGATGCGGGCCCAGCCGGTGGCGGCGGCCTCGGCCGCCTCCTCGATGGTCGCCACGTCCACGGTGCGCGACTCGCGGCGCTCGCGGCTCTCGCGCAGCAGCTGCGCCTGATCCTCTTCGAGGATCTTGGGGATCAGGGTCTCCAGCGCGTCGAGCGCCACCGGCTCCTTGCCCCCGGCGATCCGGCGGGCCAGCATCGCGGTGCCGTTCTCCAGGTCGCGCGGGCCGACCTCGACCCGCACCGGGACGCCCTTGAGCTCCCAGTCCACCGCCCGGCGGCCGAACGGGGTGTCCGTGCGGGCGTCCACCTGGACGCGGATCCCGGCCGCCTTGAGGCGGGCGCCGATCTCGTGCACCTTGTCGATGACCGTGTCGTCGCCCTTGATGGCCACCACGACCACCTGGACCGCGGCGAGCCGCGGCGGGACGCGCAGACCGTTGTCGTCGCCGTGCGACATGATCAGCCCGCCGACCATGCGGGTCGAGACGCCCCACGAGGTCTGCCAGACGTGCTCCTGCTTGCCCTCGCCCGACAGGTACGAGGTGTTGAACGCCTTCGCGAAGTTCTGGCCCAGCTCATGGCTGGTGCCCATCTGCAGGGCCTTGCCGTCGCCCATCATCCCCTCGAGGGTGAGGGTGTTGATGGCGCCCGCGAAGCGCTCCTTGGCGGTCTTGCGACCGAGCACCACATCGATGCCGAGGACGTTCACCATGAAATCGGCGTACACGTCCCGGTGAATCCGCGCCGCGTAGGTGCGCGCGTCTTCGTACGTGGCGTGGGCGGTGTGGCCCTCCTGCCAGAGGAACTCGGTGGTGCGCAGGAAGATGCGCGGACGCATCTCCCAGCGGACCACGTTCGCCCACTGGTTGATCAGCAGGGGCAGGTCCCGGTAGCTCTGCACCCACTTGGAGAAGTACTCGTTGATGATCGTCTCGGAGGTCGGCCGGACGACGATCGGCTCGTCCAGCTCCTTGCCGCCGCCGTGCGTGACGACCGCCAGCTCGGGGGCGAAGCCCTCCACGTGCTCGGCTTCGCGCGTCAGGTACGACTGCGGGATGAAGAGCGGGAAGTACGCGTTCTGGGCGCCCGCGTCCTTGATGCGCGCGTCCATCTCCTGCTGCATCCGCTCCCAGAGGGCGTATCCGTACGGCCGGATCACCATCGTGCCGCGCACCGGGCCGTTGTCGGCCAGCTCGGCCTTGTTGACCAGGTCCTGGTACCAGCGGGGGAAGTCGACCGCCTGAGGCGTGAGAACGGGGGGCTTTGCCATGCCGCCGATGTTACGGGGCGATGACCGTCGGACGTGAATCGGGCCGCCCTCTGGACGGGAGCGCAAAACCGGAGTTGTCTGGCTTTCGGGGACATGCACAAAGCACCGGGGGGCACGAGGACGGCGACTCGGCTGATTGGGGCGGCTCCGATGACAACCACGCTCGTTCGCGGATCCACGACACGTGGCGACAGCAGGGCACGGGACTGGGCCGAGATACAGGAGCGGATGCTCGTACCGCTCTACGAGGCCGTGTACGACCGGCTGGATGTCGGCCCCTCCACCCGCCTGCTCGGGCTGGGCTGCGGCTCGGGCCTCGCGCTGCTGATGGCATCGGCCCGCGGCGCGACCGTCACCGGCTGCGACGTCGACGAACGGCGGCTCGCGCTGGCCCGTGAGCGGCTGCTCCCCGAACCGCAGTGGGGCGTGCCGGCCCGGCGACGGACCCGTGCCGAGTTACGCACGGGCGGCGTCGAGCACTCGGCGGACCGCAAGGGCGCGCCGTTCACGATGGTGACGGCACTGGATCCCGCGTCGCCCTGCGACGAGTTGCGGCCCGAACTGCAGGAGGCGGCCCTGCTCACGGAGCACGGCAGCCCCGTGGTGCTGGCCGGCTGGGGACCCTCCGAGCGGTGCGCCACCTACCGCGTGCTGTGTGTCGCGGCCCGGCTGGCGGAACCGCGCGGGCACACGGCCAGAAGGCGGCTGAGCGGCCGCGACGACCTGGAGGAGCTGGCCCGGGACGCCGGGCTGCGGCCGGACGGCTCCGGCCGGGTGGCCTGCCCCTTCGGCTATCCGGACATGGACAGCGCGGTCCGCGGACTGCTCTCCACCGGCCTGTTCGATCCGGCCACCGAGGCCACCGACCAGGCGCAGGTGGAGAAGGAGCTGGCGGAGGCGCTGCACTCGTACCAGCGGGCCGACGGGACGGTGCGGATGGAGAACGTCTTCCGGTACGTGGTCGCCCGCGTCTGACCCCGCCCAACATCCGCGCGCGTCCGCCCACGTCCGACCCGGCGTGACACGTCGAGTCCGGCCCGAACCCGTCCGCCTCGCCCAGCGCCCGCGAACCGCTCCCGTCAGGGAGCCGGTCCGCGGGCGTCGGCATGTCCGGGGCCGGTTGAGGAGAGGACTGTCGGTTCGGAGGAGGACGCCCACTCCGATGCCGCGGCCGCTCGCGCCAATTCGGGAGTAAATCGTACGATCAGGTCAAAATCGGCATCCAGGCAGGAGCCTTGACCATGCGGTTCTCCCCCCACGCCCGCGTTTCCCCTGGTCCCGGCGCCGTCCTCGGCGCACTGCTCGGCCTGCTGCTCGCCCTCGCCGTGCCGCTCGCGCAGGCGCCGGCGCACGCCGCCGACGCCATGCCGCGCACCATCCCCGCCCTCCAGCAGTGGACCGCGGGCACCGGTTCCTACACCTTCGGCCCCGCCAGCCGGGTCATCACCGACAGCGTCCACTCGTCCGCGCTCGGCACCACCGGACAGGTCTTCGCCGACGACCTGACGCAGCTCGCCGGAAGGACCGTGAGCCACACCAGCGGCCCTGCCTCCGACGTGCGGCCGGGAGACCTCTTCCTCACGCTCGGCTCGACGGACACCGCCCTCGGTACCGAGGGCTACGCCCTGACCGTGGCCCCGTCCGTCACCGTCCGGGCACGGACCGACGCCGGGGCCTTCTACGGCACCCGCACCGTGCTCCAGCTCCTCAAGCAGTCCCCCACCATCGCCGCCGGGTCGGCCCGCGATTGGCCGGCCAAGCCCGAGCGCGGGCTGATGGTCGACGTGGGGCGGAAGTTCTTCACCCTGCCCTGGCTCCAGGGCCAGATCAGGGACCTCGCCTATCTGAAGATGAACTACTTCCACCTGCACGTGTCCGACACCTACGGCTTCCGGCTGGAGAGCGTCAGCCACCCCGAGATCACCTCCGCCGAGCACTACACGAAGCAGCAGATCACCGATCTCATCGCGCTCGGCGCGCGGTACCACGTCACCGTCGTGCCCGAGATCGACATGCCGGGCCATATGAACACGACGCTGGCCGCCCATCCCGAGCTGCGGCTCACCAACAGCGCGGGCACCGCCAGCAACCAGTACATCGACCTGTCCAACCCGGCGGCCTACCGCCTCATCAAGGACCTGATCACCGAGTACCTGCCGCTGTTCCCCGCCGAGTACTGGCACCTGGGCGCGGACGAGTACGTCACCAACTACGCCAACTACCCGCAGCTCCTCAGCTACGCCCGCGACCACTACGGCGCCGACGCGACCGCCAAGGACGCGTACTACGGCTTCATCAACTGGGCGGACTCCCTTGTCCGGGCGGGCGGCAAGACGATGCGGATGTGGAACGACGGCATCAAGCCGGGCGACGGCACGATCACCCCGAACGCGGACATCACCGTCGACTACTTCAACGTCTACGGGCTCACCCCGCAGCAGCTCATCGAGGCAGGCCACACCGTCCAGAACGCCAGCTGGAACCCGACCTACTACGTGTTCGGCGGCGGCCGGCCCAACACCCAGTACATGTACGAGACCTGGAACCCGGACATCTTCCAGGGCGGTTCCACCATCGCCGCCCCGTCCCGCAACCGGGGCTCGAAGCTGCACGTCTGGTGCGACCACCCGGACGCCGAGACCGAGGAGCGGACGGCGGCAGGGATCATGACGCCGATGCGCGCCCTCGCCCAGCGGACCTGGGGCTCCCCTCTGCTCGTCCCGACCCTCGCGGAGTTCCAGCCGATCGCCACCGCCATCGGCCGGCCGCCCGGCTGGCCCACCGACACCGCCGCCGGTGATCTGGCGCTCGGCCGTCCGGTGACCGTCTCCAGCACCGAGGCGCCCGCCCTGGCGGCGGAGAGCGCCGTGGACGGCAGCTACGGCAGCCGCTGGTCCAGCGCCTTCGCGGATCCGCAGTGGCTGACGATCGACCTGGGCGGCAGCCAGGCCGTCGACCGCGTCAAGCTCACCTGGGAGGCGGCCTACGCCACGGCGTTCCAGATCCAGCTGTCGGATGACGGCGCGACCTGGAACACGGTCTACTCCACCACCAGCGCCTCCGGCGGCACCCAGAACCTGACCGGGCTCAACGGCTCCGGACGGTTCCTGCGCGTCAACCTCACCCAGCGCGGCACCGTCTACGGCTACTCGCTGTGGGAGGTCGAGGCCTACCACGACGGTGCCGCCTCGGCGGAGGTTCCTGCGGTGACGAGTCCCGTAGCGACGAGTCCCGCAGTGACGAGTCCCGTGGCCGCCACGACGTAAGCCGCGCGTTCCGCGCTTGACCTCAACCTTGGTTCAACTCGCAGGCTGACGGCACACACACCGAGCAGCACACGAGCACCGATCGAGGAGAGCGTCATGATTCTGGTCACCGGAGCGACCGGCAAGGTCGGCGGACAGGTCGTGTCCCAACTGCTGGACCGGGGGGCGGCCTTCCGCGCCCTGAGCCGCGACCCCGGCACCGCCGGGCTGCCCGACGGCGTCGAGGCCGTGGCCGGCGACCTGTCGGACCCGGAGAGCCTGGACGCGGCGCTCGACGGCGCCGACACCGTCTTCCTGGTCTGGCCGTTCCTCACCGCCGAGGCGGCGCCCGCCGTCCTCGACAGGATCGCGAAGCACGCCCGCCGCATCGTCTATCTGTCGATGATGGGCGCACAGGAGCGGACCGACGGGCCCGTGGACCCCATCACCTTGTTCCACAGCGAGGTGGAACGGCAGATCGAACGGTCCGGGCTCGCGTGGACCTTCCTGCAGCCGGTCGGCTTCGCGTCCAACACCCTCGGCTGGGCACCGCAGGTACGTGCCGAGGGGGTCGTCCGCGATCTGAACGGGGCACTGGCCCGGCCGCTGATCCACGAGCGGGACATCGCGGCGGTCGCCGTACGCGTGATGACGGACGGCCCGGACGAGGGGCACGCGGGCGCCAAGTACGTCCTCACCGGACCCGCCCTGATCACGCAGGCCGAGCAGGCGCACGCCATCGGCGAGGCGATCGGCCGCCCGGTGCGGTTCGAGGAGATGACGTTGGCGGAGAAGCGGGAGCAGATGCTGGCCTGGCTGCCGCCGTCGGGGGTGGACGCCGTCATGAACGCATGGGCCGGCATGGCGGGCTCCTCCGAGCCGGTCACCGACACCGTCGAAGAACTCACCGGCACCGCCCCGCGCACCTTCCGCGCATGGGCCGCCGACCACGCCGCCGACTTCCGCTGACACCGGGGCCCCCACCGAGCACGGGGACGGGTCAGGCGCCGGGCCACTCCTCGGCGGTGAGGGCGAAGCGCTCGTGGTCGCGCCAGTCGTCGTTCAGGTAGAGCATGCGCGGTGAGAAGCCCTCGTGGCGGAAGCCGAGGCGCTTGGCCATGGCGAGGGAGCGCCCGTTGTCGGGCTGCACGTTGATCTCCAGCCGGTGCAGACCGAGCCCGTCGGGATAGCTGGTGAAGCAGCGGTCGACGACCTGCCGCAGGCCTTCGGTCATCCGGCCGGTGCCCGCGTACGGCAGGTAGCTGTCGTAGCCGAGGGTGCCGTTGCGGAACCGGGCCCGCACGATGTTCGCGACGTTGACCTTGCCGACGATGCCGCCGTCCTCGTCGTTGAGGATCAGGAAGGTGCGCAACGACGGGCCCTGGCGGCGCAGAAGTTCGTGGAAACCGTCCGGATCGACCGGGTTCCACGGGCTCAGATGATCGGCGGACCGCAGGACGGCCTTGGCGTACGCGTCGGCGTCGCCAGGACGTGGTTCTCGGATGGATACGCGCATGGCGCCATCATGCCCCGGACGTGAGAGCGCCCCCTGCCGGGGGCGCTCTTCCGCCGTGCCGTCCAGGAGGACGTCAGCCCATGAACTTCTTGAACTCGTCGGGGAGTTCGAAGTTCTGCGCCTCCGGTGCGGCGGCCGCGCCGAAGGGGCTGTCGGCCTGCTCGGCACGGCGGGCGGCCTCCGCCGCCTCGTCCGCCTTGCGCTTCATCGGGTTGCCACTGCGCTGCTTGCCCTTGGCCTGCTTGACCTGCTTCTTCTTCTTACCGGCACCACCCATGCCGGGCATCCCCGGCATACCGGGCATGCCGCCGCCCTGGGCCATCCGCGACATCATCTTGCGGGCCTCGAAGAAGCGCTCGACCAGGTTCTTGACCGCGCTGACCTCGGTGCCGGAGCCCTTGGCGACGCGGGCCCGGCGCGACCCGTTGAGGATCGTCGGGTCCTGGCGCTCGGCGGGGGTCATCGACTTGATGATGGCGGCGGTGCGGTCCACGTCGCGCTCGTCCAGATTGGCGATCTGGTCCTTGATCTGCCCCATGCCCGGCAGCATGCCGAGCAGCTTGGAGATGGAGCCCATCTTGCGGACCTGCTCCATCTGGGACAGGAAGTCGTCGAGCGTGAACTCCTTCGGACCCTTGGCCAGCTTCTCGGCCATCTTCTGGGCCTCGGCCTGCGAGAAGGTCTGTTCGGCCTTCTCGATCAGGCTGAGCATGTCGCCCATGCCGAGGATGCGGGACGCCATCCGGTCCGGGTGGAAGGTGTCGAACTCGTCGAGCTTCTCGCCGTTGGAGGCGAACATGATCTGCTTGCCGGTCACGTGCGCGATGGAGAGCGCGGCGCCACCGCGGGCGTCACCGTCGAGCTTGGAGAGCACCACACCGTCGAAGCCGACGCCGTCGCGGAACGCCTCGGCGGTGTTGACCGCGTCCTGGCCGATCATCGCGTCGACGACGAACAGGATCTCGTCCGGGCTGACGGCGTCACGGATGTCGGCGGCCTGCCGCATCAGCTCCTCGTCGACACCCAGCCGGCCGGCGGTGTCGACGATCACCACGTCGTACTGCTTGGACTTCGCGAACTCGATGGAGTCCTTGGCGACCTTGACCGGGTCGCCGACGCCGTTGCCCGCCTCGGGCGCGAAGACCGCGACGCCCGCGCGCTCCGCGACGACGGAGAGCTGGGTCACGGCGTTCGGACGCTGCAGGTCGCAGGCGACGAGCAGCGGGGCGTGGCCCTGGCTCTTGAGCCAGTAGCCGAGCTTTCCGGCGAGGGTGGTCTTACCGGCACCCTGCAGACCCGCGAGCATGATCACGGTCGGCGGCTGCTTGGAGAAGCGGACCCGGCGGGTCTCGCCGCCGAGGATGCCGACGAGTTCCTCGTTGACGATCTTGATGACCTGCTGCGCCGGGTTCAGCGCCTGCGAGACCTCCAGTCCGGAGGCCCGCTCCTTGACCTGCTTGATGAACGCACGGACCACCGGCAGCGCGACATCCGCTTCCAGCAGGGCGATACGGATCTCGCGCGCGGTGGCGTCGATGTCCGCCTCGGAGAGGCGGCCCTTGCCCCGGAGGTTCTTGAACGTCGCTGCAAGGCGATCGGAGAGGGTATCGAACACGGTGGTTGCGGGTCCTCGCGTCAGGGGTTGGCGGTGGTCGTCCCCCAGGGTATCCGCTGGTGTGCCCTCCATCGCCGGGCAGGCGGGATTGCGCCTGCCCGGCGACGGACGACCGTACGGCTCAGCGCAGCGCCCGCTCCACCTCGCGGGCGACCTCCGCCGCCCGTACCTCGCCCAGAGGAGCGCCGTCCGCGCCGACGACGTAGAACGCGTCGACCGCGTTCGCGCCGAGCGTGCTGATGCGGGCGGACCGCACGTCCACCCCGGTCGCGGCCAGGGCGTAGCCGATCCGGTGCAGCAGTCCGGGGGCGTCCTGGGCGCGGACCTCGATCACCGTGGCCACCTGGGAGCTGCCGGCGGCGACGGTGACCCGGGGCGGCGGGGCGGCGAGCGCGCGGCGGCGCGGGTAGGCCGCCTCGCGTTCGGCGAGCCGGGCCTCGATGTCGAGCGAACCGTCGAAGGCCCGCCCCAGGTCGGCGCGGAGCCGGGCGGCTTCCGGCAGCGCCCCGTACTCGGCGGAGACCCGCCAGCTGAGCAGCGTCACCGGCCCTTCCCCGATCGGGTCGACGGACCGCAGGTCGGCGGCGCGCACGGTGAGCCGGTGCAGGGCGAGCACGCCGGCGGCCTGGGCGAGCAGTCCCGGCCGGTCCGGGACGGCGAGCAGCAGCTCGACGCCCAGCCGCTCGGGGGTGCTCTCGTCGCCTCCCTCGGGGTCGGGTTCGGCGTGGGCGTGCAGGGCGAGCACCGGGCCGCCGGTGCGGGCGGCCTCGACGGCGAGGCGTTCCTCCTCGGCCGTCGTCTCGGCGGCGGCCGGTTCCGGCACCTCGCCGCCGGCGAGCAGTTCCGCGACGCGTTTGACGAGGTCGGCGAGGAGCGAGGCGCGCCAGTTGCTCCACGCGGCGGGGCCGGTGGCGAGCGCGTCGGCCTCGGTCAGGGCGTGCAGCAGCTCCAGCGTGCCGCTGTCGCGCACCACGTCGGCGACGCCCTTCACGGTCACCGGGTCGTCGAGGTCGCGGCGGGTCGCGGTGTCGATGAGCAGCAGGTGGTGGCGGACGAGCAGCGCCAGCGTCTCCACGTCGGCGGGGCCGAATCCGATGCGGATGGCGACATCGCGGGCGATGACCTCGCCGGCTTCGCTGTGGTCGCCGGGCCAGCCCTTGCCGATGTCGTGCAGCAGGGCCGCCATCAGCAGCAGGTCGGGGCGCCCGACGCGGCGGGTGAGACCGGAGGCGCGGACCGCCGTCTCGACGAGGTGCCGGTCGACCGTCCAGCGGTGGACGGCGTTGCGCTGCGGGCGGCAGCGGACCCGTTCCCAGTCCGGCAGCAGCCGGGTGATGAGCCCTTCGGCCTCCAGCGCCTCCCAGACCTGGACGGTGGCCTCGCCCGCGCCGAGCAGGGTGAGCAGTTGTTCGCGGGCCTCGGCCGGCCAGGGCACCGGCAGAGGGCGGGCGGCGGCGGCCAGCCGGCGCACCGCGTGCAGGCTCAGCGGCAGCCCGGCCTGGGCGGCCGCGGCGGCGGCGCGCAGCGGCAGTACGGGGTCGCGTTCGGGCTTCGCGGCCAGGGCCAGGACGGCCTCGCCCTCGTGCTCGACGACTCCCTCGGCGAGCGGGGTGCGCTCGGCGGGGGCGGCGGCCGGGCCGGAACGGCCGATGCCGAGCAGGCCACGGCGGCGCGGGCGCGCCTCGCGGGAGCGCAGCACGCGGCCGACCTCGCGCCAGGTGACGTCGGCCGCGTAACTGATGGTGCGGGCGGCTTCGTAGACCTGGCGCAGCAGGGCGTCGGCGTCGAGCAGGCCGAGGGCTTCGGCGACCTGGTCCTGCTCCTGGAGGGCGAGCCGGTCGGTGGCCCGGCCGGTGACCAGGTGCAGGGCGTCGCGGGCGTTCAGCAGCCGGGTGCGGGCCTGCTCCAGACCTTCGCGGGGCGCGTCGGCGAGCCAGGACGCGGCGACGGCGCGCAGTGCGGTGGCGTCGCGCAGCCCGCCCCTGGCCTCCTTGAGGTCGGGTTCGAGGAGGTAGGAGAGCTCCCCCTGGCGTTCGGCCCGTTCCTGGCACAGTTCGTACAGGGCGGGCAGCCGCTTGGGGGCCTGGTTGCGCCAGTCGGCGAGGGTGGCCGTCCGCAGGGCCGCGGTGAGGGACGGGTCGCCCGCGATGTGCCGGGCGTCGAGCAGTCCGAGCTGGACCTTGAGGTCCTCGGCGGCGGTCTCGCGGGCCTCGGCGGCGGTGCGGACGGAGTGGTCGAGGTCCAGACCCAGGTCCCAGACCGGGTACCAGATCCGGTCGGCGAGCCCGGAGACCCGCTCCTTGGCGACGGAGGGGTCGTAGAGCAGCAGCAGGTCGAGGTCGCTGCGCGGGGAGAGCTCGCCGCGCCCGTAGCCGCCGACGGCGACCAGGGCGTATCCGGCGACGCCGGTCTCCCTCGCCGCGCCCGCGGCGAGCCCCGCCAGCCAGTCGTCGGTGAGTCCGGACAGGGCGGAACGGCGCGGCGGCCCGGACCGCGCCTCCTCGTTGAGGAGGCGCAGCCGGGCCGCCGCGTAGCCGCCGGGACCCTCAGGGGTTCCGGCGGCGGATCCGTCGTCCGCTTTCGCTTCGACGTTTTCCGTCACGTGTGCTCCAGCGCTGGGCGCTTGTCGCGAGAACCGGTCCGCCAGGGCGGGGACCGGGTCTAGAGGGCGTCCGGGCCGCGTTCGCCGGTGCGTACGCGGACCGCTGTCTCGACCGGGATGCTCCACACCTTGCCATCACCGATCTTGCCGGTGCGGGCGGCCTTGACGATGACCTCGATCAGCTGATCGGCGTCACTGTCCTCGACCAGCACCTCTATGCGGATCTTCGGCACGAGGTCGACGGTGTACTCGGCGCCACGGTAGACCTCGGTGTGGCCGCGCTGCCGGCCGTAGCCGCTGGCCTCGGTGACGGTCAGACCGTGCACCCCGAAGGCCTGCAGGGCCTCCTTGATCTCGTCCAGCCGGTGCGGCTTCACAACTGCCGTGATGAGCTTCACGCGTCCACCTTCTTGTCCGAGGCGCCGGCCTCGCTGCTCTTGGTACCGGGAACGGGTGCCGCGCTGGTGCGGACCGTGCCGCCGCCCGCTCCCGCGAAGTCGTACGCCGTCTCGGCGTGCTCGATCTGGTCGATGCCGGTGACCTCGTCGTCCTCGGTGACCCGGAAGCCCATGACCAGGTCGATGAGCTTGGCGAGGACGGCGGAGGCGACCAGGGAGTACCCGAGGACCGCGCCGACGCCGACCGCCTGCTTGCCGAGCTGGTCGAGGCCGCCGCCGTAGAACAGGCCCTTGGCGGTCTGGCCGACGCCGCCGGTGGCGAAGAGGCCGATGAGCAGGGAGCCGACGACGCCGCCGACCATGTGGACGCCGACGACGTCCAGCGAGTCGTCGTAGCCGAACTTGTACTTCAGGCCGACCGCGGCGGCACACAGCACACCGGCGATCACACCGACGGCGATCGCGCCGAGCGGCGAGACCGAACCGCAGGCGGGGGTGATCGCGACCAGGCCGGAGACCGCGCCGGAGGCGGCGCCCAGGGTGGTGAAGGAGCCGTGCCGGAGCTTCTCGTAGGCGAGCCAGCCGAGCATCGCGGCTGCGGTGGCGACCTGGGTGTTGGTGAAGGCGACGGCGGCGACGCCGTCGGCACCGAGCCAGGAGCCGGCGTTGAAGCCGAACCAGCCGAACCACAGCAGACCCGCGCCGAGCATGACCAGCGGCAGGCTGTGCGGGCGCATGGGGTCCCGCTTGAAGCCGACCCGCTTGCCGATGACGAGGATCACTCCGAGGGCGGCGGCGCCCGCGTTGATGTGGACCGCGGTACCACCGGCGAAGTCGATCACGCCGTACTTGAAGAGCCAGCCGTCCGAGGCCCAGACCCAGTGCGCGACGGGGAAGTACACGACCGTCGCCCACAGGGTGATGAACAGCGCCCAGGCGGTGAACTTCACGCGGTCCGCGAGCGCACCGCTTATCAGCGCCGGGGTGATGATCGCGAACATCAACTGGAAGACGGCGAAGACGTAGACCGGGATGCCGTACCCGGGCCACAGCTCGCCGATGCCGATGTTGCGCATCCCGAGCCAGCTGGTGCCACCCATGAAGCCGTTGCCGGAGTCGAAGGCGAAACTGAATCCGTAGAGCGTCCACAGAATGGTGATGATGCCGAGACTGATGAAGCTCATCATCAACATGTTCAGCGCGCTCTTGACGCGGACCATGCCCCCGTAGAAGAAGGCCAGGCCCGGTGTCATCACCATGACCAGGGCGGCGCTGAGCAGCATGAACGCCGTATTTCCGGTATCGAGCTTGGGCGCGTCAGCGGCAAGCGTCATGATGGCTGGTGCCATCGGCGTCTCCTCGTCATCCGAGCGGCCCTGCGGGACGGTGCTGGGTGGGCCGGTTATCGCCCAGAGGTTGTCCCAGTCGGGTTTCGCCCGATGCCGCAGGGTGTTTCGACGCGGTGACGAAGAAGTCCCATGTGTTACGTGAAGATGAACCGCTCCCGGCAGAGGCGGCCGCTGTATACGGGACCGGCCGCGGAAGTCACCCGGTTGACCTGGCGTGGGGGAGCCGAGTCGAGCTGAACGGGTGGACTGCCGCGGCCGGGGTCTGAGGGTGCCGACGGTCAGGCGGTTTCGGCCACTTCCGGGAGCTCGACCGCCAGCCGCTCGGAGAGGTCGATGACCTCGGCGATGTCTCCGAAGTCGCGCATCGCGGTGTCGGCGGTCTTGCGGATCCGGGTGTTCACCCGTTCCGAGCGCACTTTTCTGGCCACGGAGATGGCCTTGTGCGTCATGTCGGCGGCCTGTTCCGGGTTCCGCTCAAGGAGGTGGACGGTGGCCATACCGATGAGGTTGAGGGCGTACGCCCGCTGGTGGACGGAGTCCTGGCCGAACAGCTCGACCGCCCGCTCCATCACGGGGTGGGCGAGCGAGGCGTAGGTGGAACTGCGGCCGGCGACGTAGGCGAGGTCGCGGTAGGAGTGGGCGTTCTCCGCGTTCAGCTCGGCCTCGTTGAAGAAGCTGATCCAGTCCGGGTCGTCGTCCTTGCGGGCGTCGGAGAAGGTGTCCTCGGCCATGCGCACGGCCCGGTGGCACTTGCTGACCTGGCCCATGCTGGCGTAGGCGCGCGCCTCGACGGCGTGCAGCATCGCCTGGGTGGTGGCGGTGGCCGAGTCCCGGCTGCCGTACTGGGCGAGGTGGATGAGCTCCAGCGCATCGTCCGGCCGGTTCAGGTGGATCATCTGGCGGCTCATGCTGGAGAGGATGAACGCGCCCAGCGGCCGGTCCGCGGCCTCCTTGGCGGCGTGCAGGGCGAGCACGAAGTACTTCTGCGCGGTGGGCTGCAGGCCGACGTCGTAGCTCATCCAGCCGGCCAGCGCGGCGAGGTCGCCGGTGACGCGGTAGAGCCGCTTGGCGACCGCTTCCGGGTGCGACTCCTGGAGCAGGTCGGTCACCTCGTGCAGCTGGCCGACGACCGCCTTGCGGCGCAGCCCGCCACCGCACTGGCTGTCCCAGGTGCGGAACATCACCGTGGTGCTCTCCAGCAGCTGCAGCTCGGGCTCGGAGAGCCGGTTGGGCCGGTTCCCGGTGTCCCGGGGCGCGCCGGCGACCGGCGTCGGGAAGGCGCCGAGCGAAGGGGGCACCAGCCACCGCTGCATCGGCTCGACGAGAGCGGGCCCCGCCGAGAGGGCCAACGAGGCTCCGAGGAAGCCGCGGCGGCCGAGCATCAGGTCGCTGCGGGAGAAATCGTTGATCAGCTGGACCGTCTGGGGGCCCGCCCAGGGCAGGTCCACGCCCGATTCCGACGGTGACTGGTGCGCCGACCGCAGCCCCAGGTCCTCGACCGGGACCACGCAGCCGAACCGCTCGGAGAACAGCTCGGACATGATGCGCGGAATCGGCTCGCGCGGCTGCTCACCGTCGAGCCAGCGCCGCACCCTGGACGTGTCGGTGCTGATGTGGTGGGCGCCCATCTGCCGCGCCCTGCGGTTGACCTGCCGGGCCAACTCACCCTTCGACCAGCCACTGCGCACGAACCACGAGTTCAACTGCGCGTTGGGCTGCTTGTCCTGTGTGCCGCCCACCGGTTTGGCCCCCATCCGAGTCGCCCAACGCCTTTACGGCCAAGGCCCGCTGATACCGAACCCTGCTGCCTTGCCTCCGGCATACCGGCGGGGACACATGGCTGGTGCTCACGAACTGAAAGTAATCCTACGATCACCCATCCGGCGAGTGCCACAGCGGAAACGCCACCATTCGCCACCCCTTCGAATGAACTCCTCTGCGGCTGTACACGATTCACTTGACACACCCCGGCCAAGCAGGGGCGTAACCATCGGCGACTGCGATCCGTTGGGGGTGTCATGGGTTTCACGATCGGCGGCATTCGGGATATCCGGGCCGGCTCGCGCCGGAGAGAACGCGCCACGGCGTGCACCACGGTGGCGGATTACACCGGGTTGTGCGGTTGGGCGGTCACGCCGGGAGCGCGCGCCGTCCGCGGCGGCGGAGCGTGCTCGTGCGGTGATCCCGCCTGCAAGGAACCGGGGGCGCATCCGCTGGTCTTCGCCGACGAGATCCCGGCCGGCGCGACCCTGGAGCAGGCCAACGAGGCGTGGGACCAAGTGCCGGGAGCGGCCGTGCTGCTGCCGGTGGGCCGCACCTTCGACGTCATCGACGTGGCGGAGCACTCCGGGCGGCGCGCGCTGGTGCGGCTGGAACGGATGGGGCTGCGGCTGGGCCCGGTGCTGGTCACCCCGACGGGCCGCGCGCAGTTCTTCGTCGCATCGGGCGCCGCTGCCGAACTCCCGCACCTGCTCTACCGGATGGGCTGGGACGACACTGCCCTCGACCTGCGCTGCCTGGGCCTCGGTGACCACGTCACCGCCCCGCCGTCCGACCTCGGCGGAATGGGCCCGGTGCGCTGGCTGCGGTCACCGCTGCTCGACTCGGTCCACCAGCCGCCGGAGGCCCGGCTGCTGCTCGGCACCCTGGCCTACGTCTGCCACCGCGACCTGACACCGGGCCCCTGGCTCGTTCGGGCCTGAGGGGCCGGCCACCGAACCATCACCGCGCGGGAGATACGTAAGGGGCGCCCTCGGGGAGGGGCGCCCCTTACGTCTACCATCGCTCGAAACTCTCGTACCGGGTCAGTCGCCGATCAGGGCGTCGACGAACGCCTCCGGCTCGAAGGGCGCCAGGTCGTCCGCGCCCTCGCCCAGCCCGATCAGCTTCACGGGCACGCCCAGCTCGCGCTGGACCGCGATCACGATGCCGCCCTTGGCGGTGCCGTCCAGCTTGGTCAGCACGATGCCGGTGATGTCGACGACCTCGGCGAAGACCCGGGCCTGTACCAGCCCGTTCTGGCCGGTGGTCGCGTCGAGCACCAGGAGCACTTCGTCGACCGGGCCGTGCTTCTCGATGACCCGCTTGACCTTGCCCAGCTCGTCCATCAGGCCGGTCTTGGTGTGCAGCCGGCCCGCGGTGTCGATCAGGACCGTGTCCGCGCCCGCGGAGATACCTTCCTTCACGGCGTCGAAGGCGATCGACGCCGGGTCGCCGCCCTCGGGGCCGCGGACGGTACGGGCGCCCACCCGCTCGCCCCAGGTCTGCAGCTGGTCCGCGGCGGCGGCACGGAAGGTGTCCGCCGCGCCGAGCACCACGCTGCGGCCGTCGGCCACCAGCACGCGGGCGAGCTTGCCGGTGGTCGTGGTCTTGCCGGTGCCGTTGACACCGACGACCAGCACGACGGCCGGGGTCGTCTCGTGACTCTCGGTCTTCAGCTCGCGGTCGAGCGTGGGGTCGACCAGGGTCAGCAGCTCCTCGCGGAGCAGGGCGCGCAAATCGGCGGGGGTGCGGGTGCCGAGCACCTTCACCCGGGCGCGCAGCCGGTCCACCAGCTCCTGGGTCGGAGTGACACCCACGTCGGCGGTGATGAGGATCTCCTCGATCTCCTCCCAGGTGTCGTCGTCGAGGTGCTCGCGGGAGAGGAGCGCGAGCAGCCCCTTACCGAGCGTGTTCTGCGAGCGGGACAGCCGGGAGCGCAGCCGCACCAGGCGGCCGGCGCTGGGTTCGGGCCGTTCGAGTTCGGGAGCCGCGGGTGCGGGCAGCTCCTCCACGGCGTCGGGCGCGCCAGGCGCGTCGGGGAGGACGACCTCTTCGATCGTCCGGCGCGGCTCGTCCCGTGGGACCTCCGCTTCGTCTCCGACGCGTGGCTCGGCGGGCGGCGCGGTGATGGTCGGCGTGCTCGGCGGCGCGGGCGGCAGCTGCTTCTTGCGGCGGCTGCCGACCACCAGTCCGCCGGCGGCGACGACCACGACCAGGGCGATGACTACAGCAAGGATGACGGTTTCCATATCGCCCCCAGTATCGGTCACGGCCACCCCCGAAGGCGACAGCGCGGCGGGCCGGGCCGGCCACGGACGGCCGCGCCCGCATCGGATCCGGCCCCGGCCGTGCGGACCGGCGGCCGCGCGACCGCGCCCCTACCCATCTGACACAGCGTCAGATAACCTCTGGTCCGCCACCGGTGAAGGAGCGTCTGCCATGCCCGTCACGGTCATCCGGTTCAACCTCGTCGATCCCGCCGCGGAGCCGACGTCGCTCAGTGCCCGCTACAAGGCCGCCCTCGAGATGGCCGCCTACGCCGACGACCGCGGCGTGGACACCGTCCAGACGGAGGAGCACCACGGCGCGGCCAACGGCTGGCTGCCGTCGCCCCTCACCTTCGCGGGCGCGGTCTTCGGCGCCACCCGGCGGATCGCGGTCACCGTGTCCGCCCTGATCGGCCCGCTCTACGATCCGCTGCGGCTCGCCGAGGACATCGCCGTGCTGGACCTGCTCAGCGGCGGGCGCCTCGTCACGGTGGCGGGCATCGGGTACCGGCAGGCGGAGTACGACGCGCACGGCCGGGACTGGACGCGCCGCGGCAAGCTCCAGGACGAGGTGCTGGAGACGTTGCTCAGCGCGTGGACCGGCGAGCCCTTCGAGTACCGGGGCCGGACCGTACGGGTCACCCCGCGCCCCTTCACCCAGCCGCACCCGCTGCTGCTGGTCGGCGGCAGCTCGAAGGCGGCTGCCCGCCGCGCCGCCCGGCTGGGTCTGCCGCTCTTCCCCAGCGCGTACCTGCCGGAGCTGGAGGCGTACTACCGGGAGCGGCTCGCCGAGTACGGCACCGAGGGCTGGTGCATGATGCCGCCGGCGAAGGTGCCGCTGCTGCACCTGTCCGAGGACCCGGACCGCGCCTGGGCGCAGTACGGCGAGCACCTGCTGCACGAGGCCCGGATGTACGCCTCCTGGCAGTCGGCCGACATCCGCTCCGCCGTGCGCTCGGCCGCCACCGGCGTCGAGGAGCTGCGCAGCGAGGGGGTCTACCGGATCGTCACGCCCGACGAATGCGTCGCCCTCGCCGAAGCCGGTGGGGACCAGGCGAGCCTGGTCCTGCACCCCCTGTGCGGGGGCATGCCGGTCGACGAGGGCTGGCGCAGCCTGCACCTGCTGGCGGAGCAGGTACTGCCACGCCTCAAGTGAGGACGTGATCCGCCGGAGGACGCGACCCCGCCTGAGGACGGGCCGGATGGGACCTAGCCCATCTCCTCCAGCGTCTTGCCCTTGGTCTCCTTCACGAACTTGAGCACGAAGGGGATGGAGAGGAGGGCGAAGAAGGTGTAGATGAGGTAGGTCCCCGACAGGTTCCAGTCGGCCAGGCTCGGGAAGCTCGCGGTGATCGCCCAGTTCGCGATCCACTGCGCCGAGGCCGCCACGCCGAGCGCCGCCGCGCGGATCCGGTTCGGGAACATCTCGCCGAGGAAGACCCAGACCACGACACCCCACGAGAGGGCGAAGAAGAGCACGAAGACGTGGGCGGCGATGAGCGCCACGGTGCCCTCGGTGTTCGGCAGCGTCCCCTCGGCGGTCTTGGCGGAGAAGGCCCACGCCTCCAGCGCCAGGGAGACGGCCATGCCCGCGGAGCCGATCAGGGCGAGCGGCCTGCGGCCGATCCGGTCGACGAAGATCATCGCGATCACGGTGCCGATGATGTTCACGATCGAGGTGGTGAACGAGTACAGGAATGAGCTGCTCGGGTCGATGCCGACCGACTGCCACAGCGTGGACGAGTAGTAGAACGCCACGTTGATGCCGACGAGCTGCTGGAAGACCGAGAGGCCGATGCCGACCCAGACGATCGGCAGGAAGCCCATGCGGGAGCCGAGCAGGTCGTGGAAGGTCGACTTGTGCTCACTGCGCATGGCGTGCTCGATCTCCGCCACCCGTGCGTCGAAGTCGACGTTCTTGCCCTCGACGTCGGCGAGCACCTTCTTGGCCTGCGCGGTCTTGCCGACGGAGATCAGGAAGCGCGGCGACTCGGGGATCGCGAACGACAGCAGCCCGTAGATGACCGCCGGGACGACCATCACGCCGAGCATGACCTGCCAGACCTCCAGGCCCATCAGCTCGCCGCGCTGGTCGCCGTCGGCCGCGTTGAGCAGGCCCCAGTTGACGAGCTGCGAGACGGCGATGCCGATCACGATGGCGGCCTGCTGGAAGGAGCCGAGCCGTCCGCGGTAGGCGGGCGGGGAGACCTCGGCGATGTACGCCGGGCCGATCACCGAGGCCATGCCGATGGCGATACCGCCGAGCACCCGCCACATGGCGAGGTCCCACAGGGCGAACGGCAGCGCCGAGCCCACCGCGCTGGCCGTGAACAGCACGGCGGCGATCTGCATGACGCGGATGCGGCCGATGCGGTCGGCGATCCGGCCGGCGGTGGCGGCGCCGATGGCGCAGCCGATCAGCGCGATCGCGATCACCTGGGCGAGGGTGCCGGAGCCGATGTCGTACTTGCCCCGGATGCCCTCGACGGCGCCGTTGATCACAGAGCTGTCGTAGCCGAACAGGAAGCCGCCCATGGCGGCCGCGGCGGTGATGAAGATGACGTGGCCGAGGTGATCCGGATGGGCCTGCCGGCCTTCAGGACCGGCCACAGGTGCGGTGCTGGTCAACGTGTACTCCTGGGGCTCGGCGGTGAGCCCCTCGCATGAGGGACTGGATCTTCAGTGTCAGCCGCCGACGGGACGGCCACCACTCGAAGGTAAAAGTGACGCTGCAGAGACTATGCCTTCAAGTTTCGAAGTCAACAGCGGGTCTGTTCGGACTTCTGAGAGCGATTGGCGCAGAGCTCACCCGTTTGAGTTCATCAATTGAATGAATAAGAGCTCAGGCCAGCTTCCGCTTGCCGTCCCGCAGCCGCTGGCTGATCACTTTGGAGACCCCATCGCCCTGCATCGATACGCCGTACAGGGCATCGGCGACCTCCATCGTCCGCTTCTGGTGCGTGATGACGACAAGCTGTGAACTCTCCTGAAGCTCCTCCATGAGACCGATCAACCGCTGCAGGTTCGTGTCGTCCAGCGCCGCCTCGACCTCGTCCATCACATAGAACGGACTCGGCCGGGCCTTGAAGATCGACACCAGCAGTGCCACCGCGGTCAGCGAGCGCTCACCACCCGACAGCAGCGACAACCGCTTGACCTTCTTCCCGGGCGGCCGCGCTTCAACCTCCACACCTGTGGTGAGCATGTTGTCCGGGTCTGTCAGCATCAGCCGGCCTTCGCCGCCGGGGAAGAGCCGGGAGAACACGCCCTCGAACTCCCGCGCCGTGTCGTGGTACGCCGCCGAGAAGACCTGCTCGACGCGCTCGTCGACCTCCTTGACCACCTGCAGCAGGTCCAGCCGGGTGTTCTTCAGGTCCTCCAACTGCTCGGTCAGGAACTTGTGGCGCTCCTCCAGCGCGGAGAACTCCTCCAGCGCCAGCGGGTTGACCTTCCCCAACTGCTGGTAGGCCTTCTCCGCGGACTTCAGCCGCTTCTCCTGCTCCGCGCGCACGAACGGCTTCGGCCGGTTGCGCGGGTGCTCCGGATCCTCGGGCAGCTCCTCGCCCTCGGCGGCCAGCGACGGCGGCACCGGATGGTGCGGGCCGTACTCGTCGACCAGCCCGGACGGCTCGATGCCGTGCTCCTCCAGCGACCGGGTCTCCAACTGCTCGATGCGCAGCCGCTTCTCGGCGCCCAGCACCTCGCCCTTGTGGACGAAGTCGGTCAGCTTGTCCAGCTCGGCCTTGAGCTCCCGGCCCTGCCGGCGCTCCTCCCCCAGCTGCGCCTCGCGCTCGGCGCGGGCCCGCTCGGCCGCCCCGCGCTCCTCCTCCGCACGGGCCAGCGACACCGACACGTACTCCAGCAGGGCGCGCGCGCCCGCCAGCACCGCGCCCGCCACCCGGGCCTCGTACTCCAGCCGGGCCCGGCGCCGCTCGGCGAGCGCCCGGGTCTCGCGCTCGATGCGGGCCGCGCGGTCCAGCCCGTCCGCCCGCCCGGCCAGCCCCTTCACCCGCTCCTCGTGGGTCCGCAGTTGGAGCCGCGCCTCCATCTCGGTCTGCCGCGCGTTGGCCCCGTCGGCGGAGAGCCGGTCCCGCACGGAGGTGTCGGGCTCCTCCTCACCGGGCGCCTCCACGGCCTCCCCCAGCCGCACCGACAGCTCCTCGAACTCCTCCATCGCCGCGGCCAGCGACTCCTCGGCCCGCCCCACGGCGGCGGCGCTGCGCTCGGCCTCTCCCCCGGCGGCGCGCGCCTGACCGGCCAGCCGGCCCAACTGCTGGGCGACGGCGGACTTCTCCTTCTCCGCCGCCCGCCGCGCCTGTGCGAGCGAGTCCACGGTCACCGCGCACGCGGCGCGCCGCTCCTTCGTCTCCTGCTGCTCCCGAGCCAGCGCATCGCACAGCACCGCCAGCCGCTCCAGTTCGCGGGCCGCGTCGTCGACGGCGGCCCGCACCTCCAGCAGGCTGGGCACACCCGCCGAGCCGCCGTGCGCGAAGTGCGCGGCGAGCACGTCCCCCTCGGCGGTGACGGCGGTGAGTTCCGGGTGCGCGGCCACGAGGGTCTCCGCGTCGGCGAGGTTCTCCACGACGACCGTGTCGCGCAGGATGCGGTGCACGGC